>NZ_CP044065.1:2400000-3027500 GCF_008693385.1 Cupriavidus pauculus | reverse complement strand
AAATCGCACGCTCGTCCTATTGTTCGAAGCATTATCGAACGAGCGTGCTTTTTCATGTCCTCAACGTCTGATCTCCATCCGTTCGACGAGGCGCTGCAGCTGGCGCCCGTCGGCGAACACCGCTTCGACGGCCGTACCACGCCCAATTACTGGAACATGATCGGGCCGTTCGGCGGCATCACGGCGGCCACGATGCTGCAGGCCGCGCTGCAACACCCCGAACGCCTCGGCGATCCGATCGCGCTGACCGTGAATTTTGCGGGGCCGATCGCCGAGGGGCCGTTCGAGATCGAGGCTGTGCCGTCGCGCACCAATCGTTCGACCCAGCACTGGACGCTGACGGTACGCCAGAACGGCGCGGTGACGACCACGGGCAGCGCGGTCTTCGCGGTGCGGCGCGACACGTGGAGTTCGCCCGAGGCGGTCATGCCCGAGGCGCCGCCCGCGGACACGCTGCCGCCGATCGGCGGGTTCGCGCCGGTGAAGTGGCTCTCCGCCTACGATATCCGCGCCGTGCGCGGCGCCAAGCCGGGCACGACGCCGGGGACGGAGCATCCCGACAGCATCACCGAGTTCTGGCTGCGCGACGCGCCGGCGCGCACGCCCGACTATGCGGCCATTGCGTCGTGGTGCGACAGCTTCTACCCGCGCATCTTCCTCAAGCGCGCGGGCTTCGTGCCGGCGGGCACCGTGTCGCTGACCACGTATTTCCATGCCGACGCGGACACGCTGGCGGCGCTGGGGGACCAGCACGTGCTGGGGTGCGCGCGGGCACAGGTGTTCCGGCAGGGGTTCTTCGACCAGACCGCGCAGATCTGGAGCGCGGCCGGCGAGTTACTCGCCACCTCGCATCAAATCGTCTACTACAAAGAGTGACCCGTCAGGCGGGGCGGGCGACGGCGGTGTTCTCCGGCTCGCGCGCCTGCGCCTCGTAGCGATGGACGGTGCCGCGCATGGCCCATAGCAGCGCCACGCCGGGCACCGCGGCCACGACCGTGGCGAGGTAGAAGGGCGCCCAGCCCCATGCCTCGACCATATAGCCCGAGGTCGGGCCCACATAGACGCGGCCGATCGAGGCCAGCGCCGACAGCAGCGCATACTGCGTGGCCGAGAACGAGCGGTTGCACAGCGTCATCAGCAGCGCGACGAACGCGGCCGTGCCCATGCCGCCGCACAGGTTCTCCACCGCGATGGTCGCGCCCATCGACCACAGATGGGGCGGCGTGACCGCGAGGAACCAGTAGCCGAGGTTCGACACCGCCTGCAGCACCCCGAACAGCATCAGCGAGCGATAGAGCCCCAGCCGCACCATCATCGAGCCGCCGAACAGCGCGCCGATGATGGTCGCCGCCAGCCCGAGCGTCTTGTTGACGATGCCGACCTCGCCCGGATCGAAGCCGAGGCCGCGAATCAGGAACGTCGTCGACAGGCTGCCCGCGAAGGCATCGCCGAGCTTGTACAGCACGATCAGCAGCAGCAGCCACCACGCGCCCTTGCGCGAGAAGAAATCGCGCAGCGGGCCGACGATCGCGTCCTCCATCGTGCGCGGCGCACGGGACGGCGTATCGGGCTCGGGCGCCCACGGCAGCGTGAGCAGGCCCACGCCCATCAGCGCGGCCATGAACAGGTACATCTGCGGCCAGCCCATCACGCGGTCGGCCAGATACAGGGCAAGGCCGCCCGAGACCAGCATGGCGAGCCGGTAGCCGAGCACCTTGACCGCGGCGCCGGCACCGCGCTCGGACGTGCGCAGCACGTCGGTACTGTATGCATCGAACACGATGTCCTGCGACGCCGACAGGAACGCGACCAGCGTGGCCAGCGCGGCCAGCATCCATAACGCCTCGTGCGGCGGGCAGAACGCCATGCCCGCGATGCTGGCCACGAGCCCGATCTGCGTCAGCAGCAGCCAGCCGCGCCGCCGGCCGAGCATCGGCGGCGTGAAGCGGTCCATCAGCGGCGCCCACAGGAACTTGAAGATATAGGCCTGGCCCACCAGCGAGAAGAACGCGATGGTCTTGATGTCCAGGCCTTCCACGGTCATCCATGCCTGCAGCGTGCCCGACGTGAGCGCCAGTGGCAGCCCCGAGGCAAAGCCGAGCGTGAGCATGGCGCCAATCCGGCGATTGCGAAAAATATCGAGGTAGGCTTGAAACGTCATGTATGGGCGCGGGCGGTGGGGAGTGAGCGCTGGCGAGGCTGCCGTGTATTATTGCACCACGCCTGCGCGCTGCCCCCATTTCCCGCGAGATCACGACACGTGACCTGCCCCGTGACCCGACCCGTGCCCTGCCTCACCGCCGTGTTTTCCCACCCGTTGCAACGCCCGGGGCCGCTTGCGGCCGCCCTGAAGCCGGCGCTCGCGGCGCTCTCGGCGTGGTGCGTGCTGTCGGCGGGATCGGTGTTCGCGCAGGGCGGCCCGGCCTCGGCCCTCTCGACGCCGACCGCCCCCGCCACGCCCGCCGCGCCGGCGATGCCGCAGGGCCCGGCCTCGGGCGTCGAAGTCCCCGCCGCGGCGATGATGCCCGGCGATCCCGGCGTTTCGGTGGAACTGCGCAAGTCGCGGATTCGGGAAATCGTGCCGAGCGACATGATCGAGCAGCAGGCCGCGCGCGAGTATGAACAGATCAAGCAGGAAGCGATCGTGCGCCACGCGCTGGCCGCGGACAATGATCCGCAGCTGCAGCGCCTGCGCGCGATCGGCAAGCGCCTGTTGCCGGAGACGTTGCGCTGGAATCCCGCCGCCGCGAAGTGGCAGTGGGAGATCAATCTGATCCATTCGAACCAGATCAACGCGTTCTGCATGCCCGGTGGCAAGGTCGCGTTCTACTCGGGACTCATCGACAAGCTCAGGCTGACCGACGACGAGATCGCGATGGTCATGGGCCACGAGATCTCGCACGCGCTCGAGGAGCACGCGCGGCAGCGCGCGGCGCAGGCCGAGGTGACCAACCTCGGTGCCAACGTGATGTCGCAGCTCACGGGCTTCGGCAATCTCGGCAACATGGACATCGGCAACAGCGCGCGGCTGATCACGCTGAAGTTCTCGCGGCTCGAGGAGACCGAAGCGGACCTGATCGGCCTCGACATGGCCTCGCGCGCGGGCTACGACCCACGCGCGTCCATCACGCTCTGGCGCAAGATGGGCACGATGCTCGACCCCGGCGAGGAGATGCTGTCCACGCATCCGTCGGGCCGCAGCCGGATCGCGGTGCTGGAGCGGCATATGAAGGAAGCGCTGCGCCTCTACGCGAACGCCAAGGACATGCCGATGGAGATGCTGCCCGAGCATCAGACCAATATGACGAACCTCGGCGATGCGCCCGTGGACGAGGGCGACGACGACCGCATGCATCCGCTCAGGAAGCCGCCCGTTGCCGGGGCCGGCGCGAAACCGAAATAAAAAAACGCCGGGCGAGCCCGGCGTTTTTCATGGACGTCGTCGCGAACCGACGCGCGGCTCAGGCGGCGAGACCGGTCGCCTCGTCGGCGCCCACATGCACGTTCATGCATTGCACGGCCGCGCCGGCGGCGCCCTTGCCGAGGTTGTCCAGGCGCGCGACGAGGTTCAGGCGCTCGCCGTTGCCGAACACGAACAGGTCCACGCGGTTCGTGTCGTTGCTCGCCTGCACGTCGAAGAAACCGCCGTCGAGGTTCGCTTCGCTGTTGAACGGATGCACGCGCACGAACTGCTCGCCTTCGTAGTGCTTGCGGTAGATGTCGAGAATCGCCTCGGCATCGGCCTTGCGCGACAGCAGCGCCGGGAACACCGGCACCGTCACGGCCAGGCCCTTCAGGAAGTTGCCGACGATCGGGTTGAAGATCGGCGCCTGCGACAGGCCGCCCTGCACGCGCATTTCGGGCAGGTGCTTGTGCTCGAGGCCGAGCGCGTACGGACGCGGGCTGTCGAGCTTCGGGTTACCGCCGGCTTCGAACTCGGCAATCATCTTCTTGCCGCCGCCGCTGTAGCCGGTCAGCGAGAACGCGGTCACCGGATAGTCGCGCGGCAGCAGGCCGGCTTCCACGAGCGGACGCACGGCGAGCACGAACGCGCTCGCGTGGCAGCCCGGCACGGCGATACGCTTGCTCGCGCGCACCTTCTCGCGCTGGCCGCGCGTGAGTTCGGGCAGGCCGTAGGCCCAGTCGTCCGACGTGCGGAACGCCGTGCTGGCGTCGATCACGCAGGTATTCGGATTGGTGACCAGCGATACGGCCTCGCGCGAGGCGACGTCGGGCAGGCACAGGAACGCCACGTCCGCGGCGTTGAGGAAGCGCGCGCGCTCCGCCGGATCCTTGCGCTTGTCGTCGGCAATGCGCAGGAGTTCGACGTCGCTGCGGCCCGAGAGATAGTCGAGCAGCCGGAGACCGGTGGTACCTTCCTGACCATCGACGAATACTTTGAAAACCATGGCGGTCTCACTCTGAAAAATGCGAGGAACCCGCATTGTAACGACGTTGCATGACGGCTGTCCCGCGTTTGCTGTGGCGCAGCCGGCGCTTGGCGAATTTACAGCGGGTAGTCGTAGTCGATCGACAGCGGCGCGTGGTCGCTGAACTTCTCGTCCTTGTAGATCGCGCAGACCTTGGCCGTTTCCGCGATCTTTGCCGTGGCCAGGTGGTAGTCGATGCGCCAGCCGACGTTCTTCGCGTACGCCTGGCCGCGGTTGCTCCACCACGTGTACTGGTCCGGGCGCGGGTCCAGCTGGCGGAACACGTCCACGTAGCCGTGGCTGTCGAACAGCGCGCCGATCCATGCGCGCTCCTCGGGCAGGAAACCGGAGTTCTTGAGGTTGCCCTTCCAGTTCTTGATATCGATTTCCTTGTGCGCGATGTTCACGTCGCCGCACAGCACGATCTCGCGCCCGCTGGCCTTCAGTTGCAGCAGATGGGGCAGAAACGCCTCCATGAAGCGGAACTTGGCGAGCTGGCGCTCCTCTGAACTGGAGCCGGAAGGCACGTAGACCGAAATGACCGCGAGGTGCGGATACTGCACCTCGACATAGCGGCCTTCATTGTCGAACTCGGGGTTGCCGAAGCCGGTGATCACGCGCTCGGGTTTGTGGCGGGTGTAGAGACCGACGCCGCTGTAGCCCTTCTTCTCGGCGTAGTGGAAGAATCCGTGATAGCCGTGCGGCGCCAGGAAGGCGTCGGTCATGTCGGCGGCCTGGGCCTTGAGCTCCTGCACGCAGACCATGTCCGCGTCCTGCTTGCCCATCCAGTCGAAGAAGCCTTTCTTGGAGGCGGAGCGGATGCCGTTGAGGTTGGCGCTGATAATCCGTAACATCTCGGGAAATTTTCGTATTCAGAGAGAAAAGATGACGCAGCAGACGACCCCCGGCGCCCTGACGGGCGAACTGAGCCAGACCTTCATCCGCTTTGCGCTCGACGCGGGTGTGCTGTCCTTCGGCGAGTTCGTGACCAAGGCGGGTCGCAAATCGCCGTATTTCTTCAACGCCGGCCTGTTCAACCAGGGGGCGATGCTCGGTCAGGTGGCGCAATTCTATGCGAAAACCCTGCTGGCCTCGGGCGTGCAGTTCGACGTGCTGTTCGGACCGGCCTACAAGGGCATTACGCTGGCCTCGGCCACTGCCGTGGCGCTCGCCGGCATGGGCCGCGACGTGGGCTTTGCGTACAACCGCAAGGAAGCCAAGGACCATGGCGAAGGCGGCACGCTGGTCGGCGCGAAGCTGCAGGGCAAGGTCGTCATCATCGACGACGTGATCTCGGCCGGCACCTCGGTGCGCGAATCGATGCAGATGATCCGCGCCGCGGGCGCCGAGCCGGCCGCCGTGCTGATCGCGCTCGACCGGATGGAGAAAAGCGGAACCGCCGATAATATCGGCACGCATTCGGCCGTGCAGGACGTGCAGCGCGAATACGGCGTGCCGGTGATCGCGATCGCAAGCCTCAGGGATCTGCTCGCCTACCTCGATGCGTCGCAGGACGCTTCGTTGAGCACGCACCGCGAGGCCGTTTCGGCTTACCGCCAGCGCTACGGCGTCTGACGGACATCCCGCCCGGGCAACGGGCCCGGGCGCGGTTCTGAGGGTGACAGCAAGGGGAGCGGCGCGTGGCGGACAAGCGGCAGAAAAACGGGCAGAAGCACGAAGTGGCGGCAGTCGAGGCGGCCGTCGGCAAGCAGGGGCCCGCCCCGCAGGATTCGGTGTCGCCGGCCATGCTGGCGCCTGAGGCGAAGGACAGGACGTTGGCCCGGGAAAAGTCGGACCGGGCGCCGGCCAGGTCCACCGCTGCCAAGGCGGCGACCAGGACCGCCCGCGCCAGACGCGGCAAGGCCGACGACCTGCCCCCCGAGCATTGTGCACCCGAGACCGTGCCGGGCAACGGCCCCGCCCACGAATCGTATGCCGTGCGCGCGCTCGTGCTGCAGGGCGGCGGCGCACTCGGCGCCTATCAGGCTGGCGTGTATCAGGGGCTGTCCGAGGGCGGCATCCATCCGAACTGGATCGCCGGCATCTCCATCGGCGCGCTCAACGCGGCCATCATCGCGGGCAATCCTCCCGAAACCCGCGTCGCGCAGCTGCGCGCGTTCTGGGAATACATCTGCCAGCAGCCATGGCTACCCGGTCTTCCCGTCGAAATGCTGACGGAGGCCGCGCCCAACTGGCCCGAGCCTGTGCGCATCTGGTTCGACAGCATCCATGCGGCGCGCGCGCTGATCGAAGGGCAGCGCGGCTTTTTCAGCCCGCGCTCGGTCGCCGATATCTGGGGCCGCTGCGCCGATGCGGGCAATGCGAGCTATTACGACACGTCACCGCTCAAGGCGACGCTCGAGCGCTTTGCCGATTTCGACCGGCTGAACCATCCCAAGGAAATGCGCGTATCGGTGGGCGCCGTCAACGTGCGCACCGGCAATTTCGCGTACTTCGACAATACGCGCACGCGGCTGCGGCCCGAGCATTTCATGGCTTCGGGCGCGCTGCCGCCGGGCTTTCCGGCCATCGAGATCGACGGCGAGTTCTACTGGGACGGCGGCCTCGTCTCGAACACGCCGCTGCAGGAGGTGCTGACCGCGCAGCCGCGGCGCGATGCGCTGATCTTCCAGGTGGACCTGTGGAGCGCGCGCGGCAAGCTGCCGCACAGCCTGCTGGATGTGGCCGAGCGCCAGAAGGACATCCAGTATTCGAGCCGCACGCGGGCGATCACCGACGTCATGCGCGAGCAGCAGAACTACCGGCGCATGCTCAGCGAGCTGATGGCGCTGGTGCCGCCGGCGAAGCGTGACGATCCGGCCTATCGCAAGGCGGCCGACCATGCGTGCGACGCGCGCCGCAACGTGATCCAGCTGATCTATCGCGACAAGTCGTTCGAGGGCAGCGCGAAGGACTACCAGTTCGGCGCGCTGACCATGCACGAGCACTGGGCCAGCGGGCTCGACGATATCCGCGACACGCTCAAGCATCCGCAGTGGCTCGCGATGCCGGAGCCCGACCATCCGTTCGTGACCCACGACGTGCATCGCGGGAATGGCGACTAGTCGACCTTGAGCTTCGCGAGCTCGGGCTTCGGGGGCGGGTACTCGGGCTTGAGCTTCCGGAACACCTCGGCGAGGATCTCCGCGACCATCAGGTTGCGATGGGTCTTCGAGTCGGCCGGCACGATGTACCACGGGCATTCGGGCGTGCTGGTGGCCGCGATAGCCGCCTCGTAGGCGCCCGCATAGTCCTTCCAGTACTGCCGCTCCTCGAGGTCCTTCGGATCGAACTTCCAGTGCTTCTGCGGATCGGCCAGGCGCGCCTCGAGCCGTGCCTTCTGCTCGTCCTTCGAAATATGGAGGAAGCACTTCACGATCGTGGTGCCGGTCTCGGTCAGCAGCGTCTCGAACGCGCGAATCTGCTTGTAGCGCCGCGCGCATTCGTCTTCATCGATCCAGCCATGCACGCGCGTAATCAGCACGTCCTCGTAATGGCTGCGGTTGAACACCGTGATCTCGCCGAGCCGCGGCACCTGCGCATGGACGCGCCACAGATAGTCGCGCGCGAGTTCCTCGGCGGTCGGCGCCTTGAAGCTCACCACGCGCAGGCCCAGCGGGTCGAAACTGCGGAACACGCCGCGCACGGTGCCGTCCTTGCCGCTGGTGTCCATGCCCTGGAGCACCACGAGCAGTTTGCGGTTGTGTTGCGCGTAGAAGATGTCCTGCTGGGTATCGAGCCATTCGGACAGCTCGGTCAGTCGTTGCAGGTCGGCGTTCTTGCTGCCGCGCGACAGCGGCTTGCTGTCGGCGTCGTGGTCGGCAAGGCGGAACTGCTTGCCAGAGGTGATACGAAAATCGTCCAGCGGCATGGGGGCGCTCCATCGGGGGTGGCGCCCCTATGGTCAGGCCGGCAGGGTCGTCAGGTCAATGGTCCCTTCGAATACGGTCGTGGCCGGACCCGTCATGCGGACCGGCTGCCCCACGCCGTCCCAGGCGATGGTCAGCGCGCCGCCATGCGTATGCACCTTGACCGGCGAGTCCAGCAGGCCGCGATGGATACCCGCGACCACGGCCGCGCACGCGCCGGTGCCGCAGGCGAGCGTTTCGCCCGCGCCGCGCTCGAATACGCGCAGGTGGATCGTCTGCCGGTCGTCGATCTGCATGAAACCCGCGTTCACGCGGTTGGGGAACGTCGCGTGATGCTCGATCACGGGACCGTCCTGCAGCACCGGGAAGGTTTCGACATCGTCCACCACCTGCACCGCATGCGGGTTGCCCATCGACACCACCGACAGCCACGCGGTGCGGCCATTGATTTCGAGCCCGAACGCCGTGTCGTTGCCTTCGACGCGCGTCGGCAGGCCTTCCGCGAGGAACGGCACGCGCGCGGGCGTCAGCTCGGGCGCGCCCATGTCCACCGTAACCTGTCCGTCGTCCTGCAGCGTGAGCGTGATCACGCCGTTCATGACCTCGACGCGCACCGAGCGCTTGTCGGTCATGCCCTTGTCCGTGACGAAGCGCACGAAGCAGCGTGCACCGTTGCCGCAGTGTTCGACCTCGCCGCCGTCCGCGTTGAAGATGCGGTAGCGGAAATCGACGTCCTCGCGCGAAGACGGCTCGACGATCAGGATCTGGTCCGCGCCGATGCCGAAATGCCGGCTCGCGAGCGCGCGCCACTGGGCCTCGGTCAGGTCGAGCTTCTGGTGGATGCCGTCCAGCACGATGAAATCGTTGCCGGCGCCGTGCATCTTGGTGAACTGGAGTTTCATGCCAGCGATTCTACCGTCTCAATAAATTTCCGGCTCGCCCTCGGGGCGATGCTTGAAGCGCTTGTGGACCCAGTAGTACTCGGTCACGCGCGGGCGGATGACGTCCTCGAAGAACGCGTTCATGCGGCGCGTGTCCTCGTGCACGCTGGCGCCGGGGTAGTTCTCCCAGGCCGGCAGGATGTGCAGCACGTAGCCCTGGTAGTCGGGCAGCATCTCGGTGTAGATGGGCACCACCTTGGCGCCCGTCACCCGCGCCAGCCGCGAGACGGCCGTGAGCGTGAGCGCCTCCACGCCGAAGAACGGCACGAACTCGGAGTCGCGCTCGCCGAAGTCCATGTCCGAGATCAGCTGCAGCGCCTCGCCCTTCTTGAGGCTGCGCAGGATCTCGCGCGCGCTGTCGTTGCGCGAGATCATGTTCGCGCCGAAACGGCCGCGCGCGTGCTTGAGGAAGTCGTCGAACAGCGCATTCTTCTGCTTCGTATAGAGCGACGCACCCGATCGGCCCACGTGATCGCGCAAATGGATGGTCAGCCGGATCGCCCCGGCCTCCACGCCCGACAGATGCAGGGTCACGAGGATATGGGGGGTGCCGTCCAGCGAGACAAGGTCCGCCTGGTCGTCGATCTGCACCCAGCGGCGCATCTGCGCCTCGCTGCCGGTCCAGAAGATGCCGCGCTCGGCAAAGCTGCGGAAGATCGTCCGAAACACGTCGCGCGACATCGCGGCGATCTCGGCGTCGGTCTTTTCCGGAAAGCACAGGCGCAGGTTGGCCTCGACCACCTTGCGGCGGCCGTGCGGCAGCTTGTGGAGCAGGCCGCCGAGCGCCTCGCCGAAGCGCGCGACGAGCGGATACGGCAGTTTGCCGAGCAGCGTCAGGAACGCGATGCCCAGCCACGTGAAGATACGGCTCATTGGCTTTGTTGGCGTTCTCGATAACGGGCGGGTTCGGTTGCGGCGCCCGCCGCCTCTGGCTGGCTCACGCCGGCCGGCGTCTTGAAGCGGTTATAGCCCCACAGGTACTGCGTGGGCATGACCGCGATCAGGTCCTCGATCCCGGCGTTGATGACGGCTGCCGCGGCCGACGCGTCCTCGGGCAGCAGGCCGCCCTCGCGCAGGATGCGCAGATGGCCCCGATAGCCCGCGCCGCGCGGCAGCCGCTCGGCCGCGACGATCACGATCGGCGCGCCGGTCAGTTGCTGCAGGCGCTGGACCAGCGTCATGGTGTAGGCCGGCTTGCCGAAGAACGGCGCCCATGTGCCTTCGCCGCCGCTCGGGACCTGGTCCGGCAGGATGCCCACGGCTTCGCCGCGGCGCAGCGCCTTGACCAGCATGCGCACCCCGCGCGGCGTTGCCGGGGCCATCGCCAGATTGTGGCGCGTGCGCATGCGTTCCACGAACTCGCGCAGCCACGGCTGATGGGGCGGCTTGAACAGCGCGGTCACGGGACGGTTGCCCGCGAACGACTGCGGCAGCACCTCGAAACAACCGAGGTGCGGCGTCAGGATGATGACGCCCTTGCCGGCCGCCTGGAGCTTGCCGATCTCCGCCCACAGGTATTCGTCGAAGCCGTGCAGCGGCACCGTGATGCGCTTGCGGCTCCAGAAGTACGGCATTTCCACGATCATGCGGCCCGTGGCCCGGGCCGCATCGTCGAGTTGCGCGTCGGTCACGGCAGGGTAAGCGTGACGGAAATTTTCCTTGAGCCGGCGGCCGTAACGGCCGGGCAGGCGCGCCACCAGCAGGCCCAGGGTGCCGCCCAGCGCATGCAGCACGCGCAGCGGCAAACGGGAAATCAGCCAGAAGAGAAAGGTCATGATGCCAAAAGGGCCATTTGGCGCACTGCACTGGCGCCGGCAAGGCGCGTATAATACCGCCTATCGCCGAGTTAACTGACAACTTGCGGGGCGATTCTGCTGCACATGGGTCTACACAGACCGCATGCCGTGGCCGTTAAATACCGCTAAAGCGTCGCCGAGCTGTTTTCAAGGCTGGCACGCAATAGCTAACCTGCCAACCTGGAGAACACTACTCGTGGCAAACGACTTCCTCTTCACTTCGGAATCCGTCTCCGAAGGCCATCCCGACAAAGTTGCCGACCAGATCTCGGATGCCGTCCTCGACGCCATCCTTGCGCAGGACAAGTACGCCCGTGTGGCCGCGGAGACGCTGTGCAACACCGGCCTCGTCGTGCTGGCCGGCGAGATCACCACGTCGGCAAACGTCGATTACATCCAGGTCGCGCGGGACACCATCAAGCGCATCGGCTACGACAATACCGACTACGGTATCGACTACAAGGGTTGCGCGGTGCTCGTCGCCTACGACAAGCAATCGCCCGACATCGCCCAGGGCGTGGACCGTGCCTCGGACGACTACCTGAACCAGGGCGCCGGCGACCAGGGCCTGATGTTCGGTTATGCGTGCGACGAGACGCCCGAACTGATGCCGTTCCCGATCTACTATTCGCACCGTCTGGTCGAGCGCCAGTCGCAACTGCGCCGCGACGGCCGTCTGCCCTGGCTCCGTCCGGACGCCAAGTCGCAGGTGACCGTGCGTTACGTCGACGGCCGCCCGCACAGCGTGGACACCGTGGTGCTGTCGACCCAGCACCACCCGGACGTCACGCAGGCGCAGATCCGCGAAGCCGTGATCGAAGAGATCATCAAGCCCGTGATTCCGGCCGAAATGCTGAAGGACACCAAGTTCCTGGTGAACCCGACTGGCCGTTTCGTGATCGGTGGCCCGCAAGGCGACTGCGGCCTGACCGGCCGCAAGATCATCGTCGATACGTACGGCGGCGCGTCGCCGCACGGCGGCGGCGCGTTCTCGGGCAAGGATCCGTCGAAGGTTGACCGCTCGGCTGCCTATGCCGCGCGCTACGTGGCCAAGAACATCGTGGCCGCCGGTATCGCCCGCCAGTGCCAGGTGCAGGTCAGCTACGCGATCGGCGTGGCCCGCCCGATCAACGTGACCGTGTACACGGAAGGCACCGGCAAGATCTCGGACGAGAAGATCGCCGAGCTCGTGCAGGAGCACTTCGACCTGCGTCCGAAGGGCATCGTGCAGATGCTGGACCTGCTGCGTCCGATCTACCAGAAGACCGCCGCCTACGGCCACTTTGGCCGCGAAGAGCCGGAATTCTCGTGGGAAGCGACCGACAAGGCCGCCGCACTGCGCGCCGCCGCCGGTCTGTAAACGTCAGTCAGCGGTAGCGGCCCCTCTCCCGCCGGGGGAGGGGCCTCCCTGCTTGAGGCGGCTGGGACGGTAGTAGAATTCGGGCAACTTCCGTCTTCGAGTTCGCCATGACCGTCGCCACGCCCGCCGAGATCACCCAGAGCGCCCAGACCGTCGCCGCCGCAACTTCCGGTGGTCTGGACCTGATCCGCACGCAGCCCTATACCGACTGGGCCCCTGCCGTCAGCGCCGAAACGCGCGCGCGGCTGCGCCGCGAGCTCGAACAGGGCGCGGTACTCTATTTCCCGCATCTCCATTTCCGCTTCGAGCCCGGCGAGGAACGCTTCCTCGACAGCCGCTGGTCGGACGGCAAGTCCAAGAACATCAACCTGCGTGCCAACGAGTCCGCGGTGCGCGGTGCCACGGGCAGCCCGCAGGACCTCGCCGACATCCATGCGCTGATCCGGCGATATGCCGAGTCGAGCGAGTCGCTGATCCATTCGCTGTTTCCCGAGTACAAGCCGTATATGACGCGCGCGGGCACGTCGCTGCGCCCGAGCGAGATCGCCGGGCGTCCGGTCAGCTGGCGCAAGGACGACACGCGGCTGCACGTGGACGCGTTTCCGTCGAATCCGATGCGCGGCAAGCGCCTGCTGCGCGTGTTTCACAACATCGATCCGGAAGCGCCGCGCGTATGGCGCGTGGGCGAGCCGTTCGCGGACTTTGCCGCGCGCTTCGTGCCGAAGACGCATGGCATGTGGCCCGGGCAGGCATGGCTCATGAAACAGCTGCATGTGACCAAGCGCGAGCGCTCCGAGTACGACCACCGGATGCTCCAGCTGCACGATCTGGCCAAGGCCGACCTCGACTACCAGAAGACCGTGCCGCAGCAGGAGTTCCAGATTCCGCCCGGCGCCACGTGGATCGTGTTCAGCGACCAGCTGCTGCACGCCGCGATGCGCGGCAAGGCGATGATGGAACAGACGATCTATCTGGATCCGAAGGCCATCGGCGACCACACCCACTCGCCCGAAGCGGTGCTGTCGCGCATGCTGGGCCGTCCGATGGTGGCGGCGTAAGCGGCCGCCGCCGGCGCCCTCAGCGGATCAGCAGCTTCAGCATCGCCTCGAAGCGCCTGCCGTAGGGCGGCTTGAGCAGTCCCGCGCCGTTCAGGCGCGACTGCAGGAAGATGGGCTTGCGCTTCGAGAACGTGTCGAAGCCTGCCTCCCCGTGATAGACCCCCATGCCGCTGGCACCGACGCCGCCGAAGGGCAGGTCGTCCTGCGCGATATGAAACAGCGTGTCGTTCACCGTCACACCGCCCGCCACCGTCTGCCGCGTGACGGCATCGAGGTGTTCGCGGCGGCGGTCGAAGACGTACAGCGCGAGCGGGCGCGGACGCGCGTTGACATACGCGATGGCCGCGTCGAGCGAGTCGTAGCCCACTACCGGCAGGACCGGACCGAAGATCTCCTCGCGCATGGCCATCGCCTCGTCGGGCACGTCGAGCAGCAGCTCGGGCGGAAAGCGGCGCGCGGCGGCATCGGGCACGGCGTCGGTCAGCGCGACGCGCCGCGCGCCGGCCGCCTCGGCAGCCCCGACCATCGACTGCAGCCGCGTGAAATGCCGCGCGCTGACGATGCTCGTGTAATCGGCATTGCGCGCAAGGTCCGGATAGAGCCGCGCCGCGCAGCGGATGGCTGCCTGCACGAATCGCTCGCGCTGTGCG
This sequence comes from Cupriavidus pauculus, assembly GCF_008693385.1. NCBI lineage: Bacteria > Pseudomonadati > Pseudomonadota > Betaproteobacteria > Burkholderiales > Burkholderiaceae > Cupriavidus > Cupriavidus pauculus. The sequence goes on along the minus strand of NZ_CP044065.1, from coordinate 3,013,396 downwards.
TGGGGCACCAGCACGTAGTCGGGCGCGATGCAGGTCTGTCCCGCGTTGACGAGCTTGCCGACCAGAATCCGCTCCACCGCCTGGTCGAGGTCCGCATCGGGGCCGACGATCGCCGGCGACTTGCCGCCGAGCTCGAGCGTCACCGGGGTCAGATGCGTGGCGGCCGCGCGCATGACCTCGTGGCCGACGGCGGTGGAACCCGTGAACAGCAGATGATCGAACGGGAGCGTGCAGAACTGCCGCGCCACCTCGGCATCGCCATTGACCACCGCGACTTCGTCGGGCGCGAACGTGCGCCGGATCAGTGCCTCGAACAGCGCGGCGAAGCGCGGGGTGTACTCCGAGAGCTTGACCATCGCGCGATTGCCGGCCGCCAGCGCGCCCGCGAGCGGCCCCACGGCGAGGTACAGCGGATAGTTCCACGGCACCACGATGCCGATCACGCCCAGCGGCTGCGGCAGCAGCCGCGAACGCCCCGGCAGAAACCAGAACCCCGTGCGTGCGCGCCGCATGCGCATCCAGCGCTTGCCATGCCGCAGCGCATCATCGATGCCCGCGAGGCTCGGAAAGACCTCCAGCAGCGCGGTTTCCTGGCGCGGGCGCTGCGTGAAATCGGCATCGATGGCCTCGGCGATGGCGGGCTGGTTGTCGAGCACGAGCGCACGCAGCCGCCGGAGCCGGTCCGCGCGCACCGCCCACGCCGGATACTGGTCGCGCCGCGAGGCAGCGCGCATCGCGTCGAACTGCAACGACAGTACAGGCATGGCGGGCAGTTCTCTTATCATGGACGTCTCCTCTCGCGGGGGCGGCGGCAGTGCTTCACTCTGGGGCATTCCAGCCCGACACCATAAGGCAGCCGCCGCGCGAGAACAATGGAGGAGCGCTACCAAACATCGCGGCCACCGCATCGCTTGCGGACCGCTTCACCGCGTATCGCCAAGCGCCTACACTGGATTTTCGTGACCAGAGAACCGTGGCGGGGCGCGTTCCTTGCGGCCGGACCGACGACTACACACGAGGGGACGGATGGACACCACCAGCTTTGACTATCTCGTCGTGGGCGCCGGATCGGCCGGCTGCGCGCTGGCCGGCCGCCTGGCCGACAGCGGCCGCGACACCATCGCCCTGATCGAGGCCGGCGGACACGACCACCACGCGCTGGTGCGCATTCCGGCCGGGGGTGCCGTGCTCCTGCCGCGCGCGGGCGCGCGCAACTACGGTTTCGAAACGGTCCCGCAGGCGGGTCTCGACGGTCGCCGGGGCTACCAGCCGCGCGGCCGCGGTCTGGGCGGATGCTCGTCGATCAATGCAATGGTCTACACGCGCGGGCGCCCCACCGACTACGACGACTGGGCGAGCGCCGGGTGCGACGGCTGGTCGTGGGACGACGTGCTGCCGTATTTCCGCCGCGCGGAGTGCAACGAGCGCGTGGCCGGGCATGACGACGATCCCCTCCATGGCGGCACCGGTCCGCTGCACGTCAGCGACCTGCGCACGCCGAATCCGTTCGGGCAGCATTTCATCGAGGCCGCCGAGCAGGCCGGCCATCTGCGCAACGACGATTTCAACGGCGTGGAGCAGGAGGGCGTGGGCTGGTACCAGGTCACGCAGCACGACGGCGAGCGCTGGAACGCCGCGCGCGCCTACCTCCATGGCGGCAATGCGGCGGACCGCCATTACAACGGCGGCCGGTCCCACCTGCACGTGCTGACCGACACACAGGTGCGGCGCATCCTGTTCGAAGGGCGCCGCGCGGTGGGCGTGGTGGTGCTGCGCGATGGCCGCGAGCACGTCTTGCGCGCGCGGCGCGAAGTCATCGTCTCGGCCGGCACGTTCGCGTCGCCGCAGCTGCTGATGGCGTCGGGCGTGGGTCCGGCCGCGCATCTGCGCGAGCACGGCATCGCGCTCGTGCACGACCTGCCCGGCGTCGGCGCCAATCTGCAGGACCATGTCGATATCGCCATGCACAAGCGCGTGGCCACGACCGACCTGTTCGGCGTGTCGTTCAAGGCGATCGGCCGGCTGATGGGGGAGATGCGCCGCTACCGGCAGGAGCGTTCGGGCATGCTGACGTCCAACTTTGCCGAGGCCGGCGGCTTTGTCCGCAGCCATCCGCATCTGCTCGAGCCGGATCTGCAACTGCATTTCGTCGTCGGCATGGCGGACGACCATATGCGCCACCTCAACCTCGGCCACGGCTACTCGTGCCATGTGTGCGTGCTGCGGCCGCGCAGCCGCGGCGAGGTCCGGCTGCGTTCGGCCGACATGCGCGAGGCGCCGCGTATCGATCCGCGTTACCTGTCGGATCCCGCGGACCTGGACGGCATGCTGAACGGACTCAGGATCGTGCGCGAGATCTTCGCGCAGCCGCGGCTGTCATGCTTCGGCGGGCGGGAGCTCTATTCGGGCGCGCTGCGGCTCGACGGCAGCGACGACGAGGCCGCGCACGCGCATATTCGCGCGCATGCGGACACGATCTACCATCCGGTGGGCACCTGCCGCATGGGCATGGATGCGATGGCGGTGGTGGACCCGCAGCTGCGGGTCCGGGGTGTGGAGGGACTGCGCGTGGTCGATGCGTCGGTCATGCCGACGCTGGTCGGCGGCAATACGAACGCGCCCGCGATCATGATCGGCGAGCGCGCGCATGACCTCATCCGCTATGCGCCGCGCGTAATGCTCAGGCTGCGCGAGGTCGCGGAAGCGGATTGAGCGGCGAGGCGGCTAACGTCCGAGGGCCGGCGCCGGCAGCGCGCGTGCGTCGCCACTGTGGCCGAAGCGGGCGTGATCGGCGTAATCGACGCCATCGGGGCCATCGACGCCATCGGCCATCTGGAACTGCGCGACCGTTTCACGCAGGCGGCGTGCCTGCTCGTCGAGCGACTGCGCCGCGGCCGCGGCTTCCTCGACCAGCGCCGCGTTCTGCTGCGTCACCTGGTCCATCTGTCCCACCGCGTGGTTGACCTGATCGATGCCGGCGCTTTGCTCCTGCGACGCCGCCGAGATCTCCGCGATGATGTCCGCCACGCGCTTTACCGCCTGACGGATCTCGTCCATCGTCGTACCCATGCGTTGCGCCTGCGCCGAACCGGTCTGCACCGTCGTCGCCGACGCCTCGATCAGCTCCTTGATCTCCTTGGCCGCCGTGGACGAACGTTGCGCGAGGCTGCGCACCTCGCCGGCCACGACCGCGAAGCCGCGGCCCTGCTCGCCGGCACGCGCCGCTTCCACCGCGGCGTTGAGCGCCAGGATGTTCGTCTGGAACGCGATGCCCTCGATCAGGCTCGTGATCTCGGCGATGCGCGCCGAGCTTCCGCTGATCTCGCCCATCGTGCCGACCATCTCGCTGACGGCGAGGCTGCCGGTGTCGGCGACGTCCGCCGCGCTCGTGGCGAGCGCATTGGCCTGCCGCGCATTCTCGGCATTCTGGCGCACCGTGGTGGTCAGCTCTTCCATGCTCGACGCGGTTTCCTCGAGCGACGCGGCCTGCTGTTCGGTACGTGCGGACAGGTCGGTATTGCCGGCCGCGATCTGCGCGGCGGCCACGCCCACCGATTCGCTCGACTGGCGCACGTCGCGCATCGCGTGCGACACGCGCGCGATCAGCGCGTTGAACGCCTGCGCGGTCAGGCCGATCTCGTCGAGGCGGCCGACATGCGCGCGGCGGTCGAGGTCGAGCGATTCGCTCACGTACTCGAGCGTGCGCTGGATATCGTTGAGGCTGCGATGAATGCGGCGGTACAGGGTGACGGCCATCGCGACGAGGAACAGCGCGGTCACGCCGATGACGGCCAGGAACACGCGCACCGTCCAGCGATGCTGCGATTCGTTCTGCAGCACCGCGTCGGCACCGAGCTTCACGTTGTAGGCCAGGTGTTCGTCGATGGCCTTCCGCAGCGAGATGGCGCTCGTGTTGAGCTCGCCGGTGGTCGCCATTTCCTGCGAACCCGCGTAGTCGTTGTTGTTGGACTTGTCGAGGAATTTCACGCGCGCCGCGCGGTAGGCCTTCGCGGCGTCGCGGTCCGCCGCCAGCATCTTGCGGTCCGTCTCGTCGGAGATATCCTCGCGCTCGTATTTCGCGAGCACTTCGTCGAAACGCTTGTCGGCCGCGGCGATCTTCTTCTCGGCGTCGCCCTTGGCGACGATGTCGTCGGTCATGGCGTGGTGGAGCGCGGCCACGCGCATGTCGCTGAACGCATCGACCACGTCGTTCAGGTGCCGCACGCTAGCCAGCGTGTTGTCGTTGAAATACTCGAAACGTTGTTCGGATTTGTTGAGTTGCCAGATTCCGCCCAGCCCGACGAAGAGCAGGGCCAGGATTGCGATGGTGAGCGTAAGGAGCAGACGTTTGCTGATGTTCATGGGGGTTTGACGGCTGAGATGGCCATGGATACCCGGCGGCATGACCATGCACATGCCGGGCGAACGCTCCCATGTTTACGGTTGCGGCGCGGACGGACTTGAGCGCCCCGCGCCGCGATGTCAGGCGGGATACGCGCGCGCGACGATCCGGTCCAGCGTGGCCGGGTCCGCATCGAGCGTGCCGAACACGCGGCCATGCTGGCGGCCGAGGCGGCTGGCGACGAACTGTTCCGCCGATTCGGCATCGGCATGCGCGATCATCAGCGCGGCCTGCGCGGTCAGCACGAGCCCCTGCGCAAAGCGCCGCGCGCCGGCCTCCAGCTGGTCTGGCGCCTCGCGCAGCATCGCCTGCAGCGAGGCGAGCTCGGCGCGCACCGCGGCGTTGCCGTTGGCGCGCCGCGCAAGGTCCTGCAGGATGCGCGCGCCGTCGTCGGGATTGCGCTGCAGGGCGCGCAGCACGTCGAGGCACATGATGTTGCCCGACCCTTCCCAGATCGAGTTGACCGGGGCTTCACGATAAAGCCGTGCCATCGGCCCTTCCTCGACGTAGCCGTTGCCACCCCAGACTTCCATCGCCTCGCCCGTGGCTTCGAGCGCGCGCTTGCAGATCCAGAACTTGGCGGCTGGCGTCAGCACGCGTTTCCAGGCGGCCGCGAGCGGATCTTCGTCGGCGCGCTCGAACGCGTCGGCCAGCGCCATCATCAGCAGCGTGGCCGCTTCGCTCTCGAGAGCCAGGTCGGCCAGCACGTTGCGCATCAGCGGCTGATCGGCGAGCAGTCGGCCGAACGCCATGCGGTGGCGCGCGTGATGCACGGCCTGCACGAGGCCCGCGCGCAGCAGCGCGCTGCTGCCGATCACGCAGTCCAGCCGCGTGTTCGTGGCCATCTCGATGATCGTCGGAATGCCGCGGCCTTCCTCGCCGACGAGGATGCCCGCGGTATCGCGGAACTCGACCTCGCTGCTCGAGTTGGACCGGTTGCCGAGCTTGTCCTTGAGCCGCTGGATCAGGATGGGGTTCTTGCTGCCGTCGTCGCGGAAGCGCGGCACGAAGAAGCACGAGATGGGGCCGTCGGCGGCGCCCATGCGCGCGACCACGAGATGCGCGTCGCACATCGGTGCCGAGAAGAACCACTTGTGGCCCGTCAGCGCATACTCCGCGCCCCGTCCCTCGCCACGCACCGGCAGTGCCACCGTGGTGTTGGCCCGCACGTCGGAGCCGCCCTGTTTCTCGGTCATGCCCATGCCGATCATCATCGACGCCTTGTCGCGCCACGGCAGGTCGCGCGCGTCGTGCTCGCGCGCGAACAGGCGCGGCGCGAGGTCGCCGAACAGCTGTGGCTCCTTCCGCAGCACCGGGATGCTCGCGAACGTCATGGTGATGGGGCAAAGCGACCCCGACTCCACCTGTGCCTGCAGGAAGTAGCCGGCCGTGCGCGCGGCCCACGCCCCCGCGCGCGGCTGCGCGAACGGCAGCGCCTGCAATTGCTCCGCGCGCAGCAGACCGAGCAACGCATGCCATGCGGGCTGGAACGTGACGCTGTCGATACGTTCGCCGGTGCGGTCGTGGGTATGGAGTTCGGGGGGAAGCCGATTGGCCTCGGCTGCCCAATGCTGCACTTCCGGTTCGCCGAGCCGCGCGCCATATGCGGACAGGGCCCCGGCATGCCAGTCGCCACCGAGCCGCGCCAGCGCGGCGCGCAACGCGGGATCGGTCTCGAGCAGGTTGTAGTGCGCAAGGTCCGGTACCTGATTGAACACGCGGTGCGTTTCCGTGGTCATGGCGTCTCCTGAGCGGGCGGCTGGAGCGATGGTACGGCAAGCGGCGCGTTCGAATTGCCGCGGCGCAACAATTCCCCGTCACGGATTCGATATCGGCGTGGAATGCTGTTGAAACAAAATTCCGGGTGGCGGCGCGGCGCCCCTTGTGCTTAAATTCACCCCGTTGGATGAAACAGGGGTGCCGTACGGATGGGCCGTGCGGCTGAGAGAGTCCCTTCGAACCCGATCCGGCTAGTACCGGCGTGGGAAGTTTCAAACAGAACCGAACTGCTCCAGTCCCGCACCGCATGGCAGTCCATGCACCGCAGGACCCCGTCTCAGGCATCCGAGGTCAGACACCCAGTCAGACGCCTCAGGTGACACAGGCTGGCTCACTGGGCTCCTGGTTTCGTCCATCCCCGCAAGAGAGAGGACGATACCCATGGCCCGCACTGCCCCCGCCGCATCCTTCGAATCGCTCGAAAGCGATCTCGACCAGAAATTCGCCTATCCGGCTTCCAGCAAGACGTACATCACGGGCAGCCGCCCCGATGTCCGCGTCCCGCTGCGCACGATCCTGCAGACGTCCACGAAGACCGAGAAGGGCGATATGCCCAACCCGCCGATTCCCGTGTACGACACCTCGGGCCCGTACAGCGATCCGGACGTGCATATCGACCTCAAGGCCGGCCTGCCCCCCGTGCGGGCCAAATGGATCGAGGAGCGCAACGACACGGTGGTGCTGCCGGGCCTGTCGTCCGAGTACGGCCTGGCCCGTGCCAACGACCCCGCCACGGCTCACCTGCGTTTCGCGCAGCTGACCAATCCGCGCCGCGCCAAGCCCGGCGCCAATGTGTCGCAGATGCACTACGCGCGTCGCGGCATCGTCACGCCGGAAATGGAATACGTGGCGCTGCGCGAGTCGCTGAACCTGCAGGCCCTGTACGACAAGGCCGAGTACCGCGCGCTGCTGCGCCAGCATCCGGGCAATGCGCTCGGCGCCGCGCTGCCGCTGCGTCCGGAAGACATCACGCCGGAATTCGTGCGCAAGGAAATTGCCGCGGGCCGCGCGATCATTCCCGCGAACATCAACCACACGGAACTGGAGCCGATGGCGATCGGCCGCAATTTCCGCGTGAAGATCAACGGCAACCTCGGCAATTCGGCGGTGACGTCGTCGCTGGCCGAAGAAGTCGAGAAGATGGTGTGGTCGATCCGCTGGGGCGCCGACACGATCATGGACCTGTCCACGGGCAAGCACATCCATGAGACGCGCGAATGGATCCTGCGCAATTCGCCGGTACCCATCGGCACGGTGCCGATCTACCAGGCGCTGGACAAGACCGGCGGCGTCGCCGAGGACCTGACGTGGGAAATGTTCCGCGACACGTTGATCGAGCAGGCCGAGCAGGGCGTGGACTACTTCACGATCCACGCGGGCGTGCTGCTGCGCTATGTGCCGCTGACCGCCGACCGCGTGACGGGCATCGTCTCGCGCGGTGGCTCGATCATGGCCAAGTGGTGCCTCGCCCACCACAAGGAAAACTTCCTGTACACGCACTTCGACGAGATCTGCGAAATCATGAAGGCGTACGATGTGTCGTTCAGCCTCGGCGACGGCCTGCGTCCGGGTTGCATCGCGGACTCGAACGACGACGCCCAGTTCGGCGAACTGCGCACGCTCGGCGAACTGACCGCCAAGGCGTGGGAGCATGACGTCCAGGTGATGATCGAAGGCCCGGGCCACGTGCCGCTGCAGCGCATCCAGGCCAACATGGACGAGGAACTCAAGCACTGCTACGAGGCCCCGTTCTACACGCTCGGACCGCTGGTCACCGATATCGCTCCGGGCTACGACCACATCACGAGCGGTATCGGTGCCGCCAACATCGGCTGGATGGGCACCGCGATGCTGTGCTACGTCACGCCGAAGGAGCACCTGGGCCTGCCGGACAAGGAAGACGTGCGCGAAGGCATCATCACGTACAAGATCGCGGCGCACGCGGCCGACCTCGCGAAGGGCTGGCCCGGCGCGCAGCTGCGCGACAACGCGCTGTCGAAGGCGCGCTTCGAGTTCCGCTGGGAAGACCAGTTCAACCTGGGCCTGGACCCCGAGCGCGCGCGGTCGTTCCACGACGCCACGCTGCCGGCCGAAGGTGCGAAGATCGCGCACTTCTGCTCGATGTGCGGTCCCAAGTTCTGTTCGATGAAGATCACGCAGGAAGTGCGCGACTACGCCGCGTCCCTGCCGGCCGCGCAGAAGGGCATGGAGGAGAAGTCGATCGAGTTCGTCCGTCAGGGCGGCAAGATCTACTCGTGACGCGATGACCGCTCCGCAGTACTTTGACGTCGCCATTCTCGGCGGTGGCCTGGCCGGGCGGCTCTCCGCCTGGCTGCTGGTGCGCGCCGGCGCGCGCGTGGCCCTCGTCGAGCGTGGCGGCCCCGACGGAACCGGCTCGGCCGCGCACGTCGCGGCCGCGATGCTTGCCCCGCTGGCCGAGTCGGCCATCGCGGAGCGGCGCATCGTCGATCTCGGCGTGGCCAGCCTGACGTTGTGGCGGCGCTGGGTCGAGGAGCTTCCCGAACCCGTGTTCTTCCAGCAGGACGGCACGCTCGTGGTGTGGCATGCGCGCGACCGCGGCGAGCTCGCGATGTTCACGAGCCGTATGCGCGCGGTAGCGCCGCCGGAGATGGTGGCGCGGCAGCTGCGCGCGCTCGACGGGCGCGGCGTGGCCGAGGTGGAACCGGATCTCGCGGGCCGCTTCACGCAAGGCCTGCTGCTGCAGGGCGAGGGGCAGATCGACAATCGCGGCGCGATGCGCGCGCTGCTTGCCTGCGCCGTATCCGAAGGGCTGTATTGCGTCTGGGAAGCGGGCGACATCGACGAACACGCGCTGCCGTCGTTCGGCGTCCATGCGAACGTCGTGCTCGACTGCCGCGGACTGGGCGCGCGTGCCGCATGGCCCGAGGTGGCGGCACCGAACGCGCCGGGCAAGCGCGCGGGCGGGACCATGCCCGGCCTGCGCGGACTGCGCGGCGAAGTCGTGCGCGTGCATGCGCCTGACGTGTCGCTGCACCGGCCCGTGCGGCTGCTGCATCCGCGCTATCCGATCTACATCGCGCCGAAGCCGAACGACCTGTACGTGATCGGCGCGACGGAGATCGAGAGCGAGGACGAGTCGCCGATGAGCGTGCGCTCCGCGCTGGAGCTACTGTCGGCCGCGCATTCGCTGCATCCCGCATTCGGGGAGGCGCGTGTGCTGGAGCTGAACGTGCAGCGCCGGCCGACGCGCCCCGACCATCTGCCGTCGATCCGCGTCGAACAGCAGGCGCGCGTGGTGCGCGTCAATGGCCTGTACCGGCACGGCTGGATGATCTCGCCGGCGGTGACGGAAGCCGCGTGCGAGGTGGTGCGCGCGATGCTGAACGGCGACCTGGCCGCGCACGCGGTGCCTGCCGCCCTGCGCTGGCCCGGCATGATCGAGGCGGTGGACGAGGCAGCCGTCGCGGCAGTCACGCCCGCGGCATCGGTCATCGACGGCGGCGACACGATTCACTGATATCACGCATGATGGAAATTTTGCTCAACGGCCGATCGCTCGAACTCGCCGATGCCGCGACCCTCGCGGACGCGGTGGCGGCGGCCGCCATTGCGCCGCCGTTCGCGGCGGCGGTCAACGGCCAGTTCGTGCCGCGCGCCGCGCATGCGGCGACGCCGCTCTCCGCGGGCGACCAGATCGACCTCGTGCAACCCGTGACCGGAGGCTGAACCATGGCGTTCGAACCCGCCCAATATTCTTCCGATAGCGCGCGCGATCCGTTCGTGCTCTATGGGGAGTCGTTCGCGTCGCGGCTGCTGCTCGGCACCGCGCGCTACCCGTCGCCGGCGACGCTGGAGGCCGCGATCGAGGCCTCGCGTCCCGCGATGATCACCGTGGCGCTGCGCCGCCAGAGCGCCGTGGGCAGCGGCGAGGGCCAGACCCTCGGCGGCCAGTCGTTCTGGCAGATGCTGCGCACGCTCGGCGTGCCCGTGCTGCCCAATACCGCGGGCTGCTTTACCGCGCAGGAAGTCATCAACACCGCGATGATGGCGCGCGAGGTCTTCGAGACCGACTGGATCAAGCTCGAGCTGATCGGCGACGACTACACGCTGCAGCCCGACACGCTGAACCTGCCGTCGGTGGCCGAGACGCTGATTCGCGAGGGCTTCAAGGTGCTGCCGTACTGCACCGAGGACCTCGTGCTGTGCCGCCGCCTCGTCGATGTGGGCTGCCAGGCGCTGATGCCGTGGGGCGCGCCGATCGGCACGGGCCGCGGCGCGATCAATCCGCTCGCGATGCGCACGCTGCGCGAACGCCTGCCCGACACGCCGCTGATCGTCGATGCGGGCCTGGGCCTGCCGTCGCACGCGGCGCAGGTGCTCGAGTGGGGCTACGACGGCGTACTGCTGAACACCGCGGTCGCGCAGGCCGCCTATCCCGTGAACATGGCGCGCGCGTTCGCGCAGGCCGTGGAAGCGGGCCGCACCGCCTACCTCGCCGGCCCGATTCCCGAGCGCGATGTCGCGCAGGCGAGCACGCCCGTGGTCGGCATGCCGTTCTGGCATGCGGCTGGCGCGGAGGACCGCGCATGACGCGACAGGGAGCCCTTTCCGCTGGCGTCGCCGCCGTCATCGACGACGACCTTCACCGGGCGTTGCTCGCGCGCTTCGGCGCGACATTCGGACGTGACGAGGCACCGTGGCGCGCATGGCCGCTGGCCCGCTCGTCATCCCTGCCTGCGCTCGCGCCGCACGATATCGTGCTTGCCGAAGACGAGCCAGCCGACGACGTGATCGCGCGCGTGGCCGCCGCCGGCGCGACGCTGATCGCCACCGAACGCGAAGGCGGCCGCTGGATCGACACCGTGCGCTCGCCGATGGGCACGTGGGTGCTCGATTCGCAGGCGGACAGCGACGCCCCGCATGCGCCGGCGTTCGTCGCCGTGCTGCTGGCGGCGCGCGCCCTGCACTTCCCCGCGCACGATGCGCTGTGCCTGGCACGCGCATGGCAGGGGAGCGCCGAAACGTGGCCGGCGGACTTCGCGCGGTTTCCGCGCGTGCGTCACGCCGCGCTGGCCGCGCCAGAGCAGTTGCCGCCGCCGTTCGCGCCGTGCCCGGCCGATCTCGGCCTCTATGCGGTGGTGCCGACGGCCGACTGGATCGAGCGGCTCGTGCCGCTTGGCGTGCCGACCGTGCAGCTGCGCTTCAAGTCGCCCGATGAGGCGGCCGTGCGCGCCGAGGTGGAGCGCGCCGCGCGCGCGGCCAGGGGATCGTCCTCGCGGCTGTTCATCAACGACCACTGGCGCGTGACCATCGACCTGCACAGGCAGCTGGGCGGCGACAGCGGCATCTACGGCATCCACCTCGGACAGGAGGACCTCGACGTGGCGGACCTCGATGCCATTCGCGCGTCGGGCCTGCGGCTCGGCGTTTCCACGCACGGCTACGCCGAAATGCTGCGCGTGGCCGCGATCTCGCCGAGCTACCTCGCGCTCGGCGCGATCTTCCCGACCACCACCAAGATCATGCCGACCGCCCCGCAGGGCATGGGGCGCTTCCAGGCCTACGTCAAGCTGATGCAACCCGTCATGCCGGCGCTGGTCGGCATCGGCGGCGTCAACGAAAGCAACCTGCACGAAGTGCTGGACGTGGGTGTGGGCAGCGCGGCCGTGGTGCGCGCGATCACCGAGGCCACGGACGTGCCGGCCGCCGTCACGCGGCTCAAGGCGATGTTCGAACGCTGATTGCGGCGGCGCCGCGCCCGGGTACTGGAGCGCGGCGCCGATTGCGATATCCTCTGACTCGCGCAAGGCGGACCAGAGTTCCGCAGCGCGGAACTCTGAGAGGATGCACGTTTTGGACACGCAGATCATGCCGGCCGCGCCCGGGACCCCCGACCGCCCTTATTTCGGTATCGACGTACCGCTGATGCGCCTGCTCGGGCTGCAGCCGATGCATATGGAAGAGGGCCTGTGCCGCACGCGGCTGCCGGCCAGCGACAAGATCGTGAACAGCCGGGGCGACGTGCATGGCGGCACGCTGATGGCCGTGCTCGATTTCACGCTGAGCGGGGCCGCGCGTTCGCATGCGCCGCTCGAAGTCGGCGTGATCACCATCGACATGTCGACGCACTTTCTGGCCGGCGCGCGCGGCGAGCTGACCTTCGAGGCCCGCCTGATCCGCCGTGGCGCCAAGATCGCGTTCTGCGACGGCGAGGCGAAGGACGCCAGCGGTAACGTGGTGTGCGTGGCGCGCGCGGCGTTCAAGCTCGTGCCCATGTCCGCGGGCGGGAACTAGGCGCGGCGATAGACCGCAAGAAAGCGCGCGCGCTCGGTAATGCCGTAATCGCCGGGCGCGTACTGCATCAGCCAGTCGCCGGCTTTCCCGTGCAGCACGTCGCCGCCGGCGGACCGCGCTATCGAGAACGGCACCGGCATCTCCTTCGCCAGCACCGGGACAGGCTTGTTGCGATAGGCACCGGGCTGGTCCGGCACCGCGTCGTAACGCGCATCGAAGCGGTCGCGCGAAACGCACCAGCGGTCGCCCGTGCTGCCCGTGACGATCGCGTCGCCCACGCGATAGCGGTTCGGTCCCTCGCGGCTGACGAGCTCGCCGGGTTCGGCGGCAAATTCCACCCGCACCGTTTCTTCCTTCACGTACAGCGCGGCGGCGGCGTCGTGCCGCAGGTCGATGTTGTCCAGCAGGGTCATGATGTCAGCCCAGCGCGCGCGGCGCGAACGAATGGTTGAGCGGGCCGTTGCCGGTACCGAGGCGTAGCGAGGCGCCGGCCGCGATCGCGGCGGCGACATAGTCGAGCGCGGTGGCCACCGCGTCCTCGAGGCTGTCGCCCCGCGCGAGTTGCGAGGCGGTTGCCGCCGCGAGCGTGCAGCCCGTGCCGTGCAGATTCGGCGTGTCGATGCGCGGATGCGAGAACACGCGGACCTTGCCGTCGGCGGTCATCAGCAGGTCGTCCAGCTGGCTGCCCTCGCCATCCTCGAGGTGTCCGCCCTTGAGCAGCACCGCGCGGCAGCCGAGTGCCAGCAGTGCTTCCGCGGCGCCCTCCATGTCCGCGCGCCGCGCGACACGGCGGCCCAGCAGGTACGAGGCCTCGGGCAGATTCGGCGTGACGAGCATCGCGCGCGGAAACAGCAGCCGTACCATCGCCTGGCTCGTGGCGTCGTCGGAGAGCGCGGCCCCGGACGTGGAGATCATGACGGGGTCGACCACGAGCCGGCGGATCGCGTGGCGATCGACGGCATCGGCCACGGCCTCGACGATCGCGGCCGTGCCCAGCATGCCGGTCTTGGCCGCGTCCACGCCGATATCGCCGGCCACGGCATCGATCTGCGCGGCGACCATGTCGGCCGGAATCGCGTGCACGCCCGTGACGCCGAGCGTGTTCTGCGCGGTGATCGCGGTAATCGCGCTCATGCCGAAGCAGCCGAGCGCCGCAAAGGTCTTGAGGTCCGCCTGGATGCCGGCGCCGCCACCGGAATCGGAGCCGGCGATGGTCAGGGTGCGGGGTGGCTGGGACATGGAGAAAAAAAAAGGGGTTTGGCGACACGGCGCCGCCGGGCACGCTACAATACCGCCACTCCGAGGAGCGTTGCAACGGATGACCCCCGCGTCATTCGCCAGGCTCGGATGTCTTCAACGGCGCTCGCTGATCCGTGGCACTCACGGAGGCGAGTCGACATTTCAGTCCGCAGTCCGCAGTTCTGGCTGCCCGGGGCTATTTTCCCACTCGTCACCGTCGCCACTCTTCACCCGGAGTGAACATGAACGCCGTGACCGATCTCAAGCAGGATTACATCGTCGCCGATATCAAACTTGCAGGCTGGGGCCGCAAGGAAATCGCGATCGCCGAAACCGAAATGCCGGGCCTGATGGCCATTCGCGACGAATTCGCCGCCGCGCAGCCGCTCAAGGGCGCACGCATCGCCGGCTCGCTGCACATGACCATCCAGACCGCCGTGCTGATCGAGACGCTGGCCGCGCTGGGCGCCGACGTGCGCTGGGCCTCGTGCAACATCTTCTCGACCCAGGACCACGCCGCCGCCGCGATCGCCGCATCGGGCACGCCGGTGTTCGCGTTCAAGGGCGAGTCGCTCAAGGAATACTGGGACTTCACGCACCGCATCTTCGACTGGGCGGACGGCGGCACCCCGAACATGATCCTCGACGACGGCGGCGACGCCACGCTGCTGCTGCACCTCGGCGCGCGCGCGGAGAAGGATGCCTCGCTGATCGCCAAGCCGACCAGCGAAGAAGAGACGTTCCTGTTCGCCGCGATCAAGGAAAAGCTGGCCAAGGATCCGGGCTGGTATAGCCGGAACCTGGAAGCGATCCGCGGCGTGACCGAAGAAACGACGACGGGCGTGCACCGCCTGTACCAGATGGCGCAGCGCGGCGAACTCAAGTTCCCGGCCATCAACGTCAACGACTCGGTGACCAAGAGCAAGTTCGACAACCTGTACGGCTGCCGCGAGTCGCTCGTGGACGGCATCAAGCGCGCCACCGACGTGATGATCGCCGGCAAGGTCGCGATCGTGGCCGGCTACGGCGACGTGGGCAAGGGCAGCGCCCAGGCGCTGCGCGCGCTGTCGGCACAGGTGTGGGTCACGGAAATCGACCCGATCTGCGCACTGCAGGCCGCGATGGAAGGCTACCGTGTGGTGACGATGGACTACGCCGCCGAGCACGGCGACATCTTCGTGACCTGCACGGGCAACTACCACGTGATCACGCATGAGCACATGGTCAAGATGAAGGACCAGGCCATCGTCTGCAACATCGGCCACTTCGACAACGAAATCGATATCGCGTCGGTCGAGAAGTACCAGTGGGACGAGATCAAGCCGCAGGTGGATCACGTGATCTTCCCGGACGGCAAGAAGATCATCATCCTGGCCAAGGGCCGCCTCGTGAACCTCGGCTGCGCCACGGGCCACCCGTCGTACGTGATGAGCAGCTCGTTCGCCAACCAGACGATCGCGCAGATCGAACTCTGGCAGGAGCGCGACAGCGGCAAGTACCCGGTGGGCGTCTACACGCTGCCGAAGCACCTCGACGAGAAGGTCGCCCGCCTGCAGCTGAAGAAGCTCAACGCGCAGCTGACCGAGCTGACCGAGCAGCAGGCCGCGTACATCGGCGTGAAGAAGGAAGGCCCGTACAAGGCCGACCACTATCGCTACTGATCGATCCCGATCGATCGCGTAGTGTCCGGACCGCCCGCGGCGGTCCGGACACACCGAAGTCCCGCGTTCGCGCATCCCCTTAGCAAGGAGTCGATATGAGATTGCTGGCCGTCTGGATCATCAATGCGGCGTCGCTGTTCCTCGTGGGCAACGTCATCAACGGGATCGAACTCGGTGGCTTCGGTTCGGCGATGATCGCCGCGCTGGTGCTGGGTCTCGTCAATACGCTGATCCGGCCGATCCTCGTGATCCTCACGCTTCCGGTCACGCTGCTGACGCTGGGCCTGTTCATTTTCATCATCAACGCGCTGCTGTTCCTGTTCGTCGGCAATCTGCTGCAAGGCTTTGTCGTGCAGGGCTTCGGTGCCGCGCTGCTCGGGTCCATCCTGTACAGCGTGATCTCGTGGATCCTGTCCAGCCTGTTGCTGCGGGATCGAGACTGACCCATGACTGACCGTTACTACAGCTTCGAATTCTTCCCGCCCAAGACCGCCGAGGGCGCGGAGAAACTGCGCAATACGCGCGCGCAGCTGGCGCCGCTGCAGCCGAAGTACATCTCGGTGACGTTCGGCGCCGGCGGCACCACGCAACAGGGCACGCTCGATGCCGTGCTGGAGATCCAGCGCGAGGGCATCGATGCCGCGCCCCATCTGTCGTGCGTGGGTTCCTCGCGCGACAGCATTCGCCAGATCCTCAATACCTACCGCGAGGCGGGCATCCGCCATATCGTGGCGCTGCGCGGCGACCTGCCGTCCGGCATGGGCGAGATCGGCGAGTTCCGCTACGCCAACGAGCTCGTGGCCTTTATCCGCGAGGAGACGGGCAACTGGTTCCATATCGAGGTGGCGGCGTATCCCGAATACCACCCGCAGGCGCGCTCGCCGCGTCACGACCTCGACAACTTCGTGCGCAAGGTCAAGGCCGGCGCCGACTCCGCGATCACGCAGTATTTCTTCAACGCCGACGCGTATTTCCGCTTCGTCGATGACGTGCGCGCGCAGGGCGTGGAAGTGCCGATCGTGCCGGGCATCATGCCGATCACGAACTACTCGCAGCTGATGCGTTTCTCCGAGATGTGCGGCGCCGAAGTGCCGCGCTGGGTGGCGAAGCGGCTCGAGGGGTTCGGCGACGATCGCGAGTCGATCCGCGCGTTCGGCCTCGACGTGATTACCGCGCTGTGCGAGCGCCTGCTCGCGGCCGGCGTGCCGGGCCTGCATTTCTACACGCTGAACACCGCGGGCGCCACCAAGGCGATCTGGGAACGGCTGAAGCTGTAAGCGCGCCGCCCCGGGGGCGCGTCAGATCGTCCCGGTCTCGGTGACGATCCACGCCATCGGCAGGTCGTGTGCCGCTGCCTCCAGCGGCACGCGGCACGCCTCGAAGCCGATGCCGATCGCCACGGGTCGTGGCGACATGGCCGCGAGCGTGCGGTCGTAGAAGCCGCCTCCATAGCCGAGGCGGAACTTATCGGCGCTGAATCCGACACAGGGAATGATCAGTGCGTCGGGCGATGCCGCCTCGGTGCCATCGGGTACCGGAATGCCGTAGCGCCCCTCGCGCATCGGCGTGTCGGGCGTCCACAGATGGAAATCGAGCGGCGTGGCCGGCGCGCTGACCACGGGCAGCGCCGCGCGCCGCCCGGGCATGCCGCCGAGCCAGCGCGTCACGACCGCGCGCGCGTCGTATTCCTGCTGAATCGGCCAATAGAATCCCACGCAGTGCACGGCAAGGCGCTCGAGCAGTTCGGCGAGTGCCTCGGCGATGTGTGCATCGGCGGTGGCACGGTCGGGCAGCGACGCCCGCCGTGCCAGCAGCCGTGCGCGCAGCGCACGGCGGTCTTCGGGCGCGACGGGCCCGGACGCGGGGAATAGAGGGCTGTCGGGCGGGTTGTCTGGCGCTTTGGCGGGGGGCATGGCGTGCAATAATGTTCGGCCAAATGTCTGGTTCCGGTCCGATTTCGATCGCAGACCCGAACCCATACCAATTCCGGCGGCGCGGTCAGCGGCGAGTGCAAGAGCGAGCACCCGTGACCGCGTGCCATCGACGAGGAAGACGAAGCATGTTCAAGGGAGTATATCTGCGCCACGTGGGGCGTGCCGCATGGATCGCATTCGTGGGCGGTCTGTCGGGTGCGCTGCTGACCACCCCGGTATATGCGCAGAAACGCCCGGCAGCCGCCGCCCCGGCTCCGGTGCTCACGATTCCGAGCAATCCCGACGACGCGTTCGTCGCGCTGCGCGAGGCCTCGCGCAAGAACGACGCGGACCGCGCGGCCACGCTGTCGGCGGCGCTGGTCGACTATCCGATTCCGTCGTACGTCGAATACTTCCGCATCAAGCCCCAGATGTTCGATGCCAGTGGCCTCGCGCGCATCGATGCGCCCGACGAGCAGGTGCGCACGTTCCTCCAGCGGTACCAGGGCGAGGCGATCGCCGACCGCATGCGCAACGACTGGCTGCTGGTGCTGGGCAAGAAGCGAGACTGGGCCAACTTCGACGCCGAGTATCCGAAGTTCGTGCTCAAGGACGACACGCAGGTGGAGTGCTATGCGCTGCTGTCGCGCGCGCTCAAGGGGCAGAACGTCGCGGCCGAGTCGCGCGCGGCGCTCTCCGACGTGCGTTACTACGGCGAGGGCTGCGTCGATCTGATCGGCTACCTCGCGCAGAGCCAGCAGATCCAGCGCAGCGATGTCGCGTTCCAGGCGCGGCAGGCGCTCGAGCAGAACTACACGA
Source organism: Cupriavidus pauculus (assembly GCF_008693385.1). NCBI lineage: Bacteria > Pseudomonadati > Pseudomonadota > Betaproteobacteria > Burkholderiales > Burkholderiaceae > Cupriavidus > Cupriavidus pauculus. The sequence continues at coordinate 2,995,307 of NZ_CP044065.1, read as the reverse complement.
CGCTGGCCGCGCGCATCGCCGCGACCGCGCCCGACTCGCGCGGCGACAGTGACACGCTGGCCACCATCGTCAAGATGGCGCGCAACGATCCGTCGCAGGCGGCCGCCTATCTGAACGCGAGCGCGGCGAGCCTGTCGCGCGACGAGCAGGGCGCGGCATGGGGCGTGGTGGGCCAGTATGCGGCGAAGAAGCTCGCGCCCGAGGCGGCCGGCTATTTCCGCCGCCAGATCGACCTCGGCGGCAACCAGTGGCTTTCCGATGAAACGCAGGAATGGCGCGTGCGCGCGGCGCTGCGCCAGGGCGACTGGCGCCAGGTGCGTCAGTCGATCGAACTGATGCGTCCGGAGCTGCGCGCCAAGGATCCGGCATGGACCTACTGGTACGGCCGTTCGCTGGCCGCCGACAAGCGTCCGGACGAGGCCCGCGCGCAGTTCGAGTCGATTGCCGGCCAGTTCAATTTCTACGGCCAGCTGGCCAGCGAGGAACTCGGCAATCGTATCTCGCTGCCGGCCCGCACGGCGGTCAGCGACGCCGAGGCGATGGCCATGCGCACGCGCCCCGGTTTCGTGCGCGCCCAGAAGTTCTATGACCTGAACCTGCGCTTCGAGGGCAACCGCGAGTGGAACTGGGAGCTGCGCGGTATGAGCGACCGCGAACTGATCGCCGCCGCCGACTACGCGCGCCGCATCGAGCTGCTGGACCGCGCCGTGAACACCGCCGACCGCACGCGCACCGAGCACGACTTCGCGCTGCGCTTCCTGATGCCGTACCGCGACATCATGCAGCGCGCGACCGACGACGTGGGCCTCGACATGGCATGGGCGTATGGCCTGATCCGCCAGGAATCGCGCTTCATCATGAATGCACGATCCTCCGCGGGCGCGCATGGCCTGATGCAGGTCATGCCCGCTACCGCGAAGTATGTGGCGCGCAAGATCGGCATGAACGACTTCTCGCCGTCGATGATGGGGGATCCCAATATCAATATCCTGCTCGGTACGAATTACATGAGCATGGTATTGACGGATCTGGACAGTTCGTGGACGCTGGCCTCCGCGGCCTATAACGCGGGCCCGGGACGGCCGAAGAACTGGCGCAGTTCGCTGAACCGTACCGTGGAAGGCGCGATCTTTGCAGAGACGATCCCGTTCACGGAAACGCGAACTTATGTGAAGAATGTGCTCTCCAATGCGACGTACTATGCTGCATTGATGAGTGGCCGTTCCCAGTCGCTCAAGGATCGCCTGGGTTCGGTTGCACCGTCTTCGGTCACGACCACCAGCCTGCCCTGATGGCTGGCTCCGTGATCGCATGACTGTCTTGTAGACCAGCGACACGGAGCCAACCATGCAGACCAGCAATGTCCTCGTCATCGGGGGCGCCGGTTTCATCGGCAGTCACCTCATCTCGCGCCTGGCCGGCGCGGCCTCGGCGTCGGGCGCACCGCTCGACCCCACCTCCAATCCCGATAGTCCCATCGCGCCCGAGCGCATTCTCGCGGGGTCGCGCAACCTCGAGCACGCGCAGCACCTGTTGCTGCTGCCGCGCGTGGAAGTGGTGGAGCTCGGGCTCGCCGATGGCGCCGCGCTCGACGACGCGATCGGTTCGCTCGGTGTCGATGGCATCGTCGTGAACCTCGTCGGCGTGCTGCATGGCGAGCGCGGCGATCCGTACGGCGAAGCGTTTGCCACCGCGCACGTGGAGATGCCGCGGCAGATCGTCGAGTCCTGCCAGCGCACCGGCGTTCGCCGCCTGCTCCATATGAGCGCACTCGGCGCGGACAGCGCGGGCCCCTCGATGTACCTGCGCAGCAAGGGCGATGGCGAACGCATCGTGCGCGAGTCGGGCCTCGACTGGACCGTGTTCCGCCCCTCCGTCGTGTTCGGTCCCGACGACCATTTCCTGAACCTCTTCGCGCAGATGCAGCAGATGGCGCCCGTGGTGCCGCTCGCCTGCGCCCATGCGCGCTTCCAGCCCGTGTTCGTGCAGGACGTCGTGCAGGCCTTCCTGAATGCGATGGTCACGCCGCAGACTATCGGGCATGCATACGATCTGGGCGGTCCGCAGGTCTATACGCTCGAGGAACTCGTGCGCTTCGCGGGCCGCGCCTCGGGGCATCCGCGTCCCGTCATCGCGCTGCCGGACGCGCTCGCGCGCGTGCAGGCCGCGGTGCTGGAGCATATGCCGGGCGGGCCGGTGATGACGCGCGACAACCTCGACTCGATGCGGCTCGACAACGTCCTGGAAGCGCCGCTCGCGCACGAGCTGAACCTGCGTCCGGCGAGCCTCGAATCGGTCATGACGGATGTGCTGGCCGGCCGCAATCGCGAAGAGCAGCTACAGGTCATGCGCGGGAGCGTCCACCGCTGATGTGAGTCCCGCTCACACCGTTGCGAGCGCAATTCATTTGATGGCTGCCGGTGACGCTGGCTACAATGGCCGGCTGCAGGCCACAACCGTTCCCCCAAGGATTTGCGTCATGAAGCTCGTCATCGGCAACAAGAAATATTCGTCCTGGTCGCTGCGCCCGTGGCTGCTGCTGCGGGAGGCGGGCATCCCGTTCGAGGAGATTCCCGTGCGCCTGTCGACGCCGGAGTTCGACGCCGAGATCCGCAAGCATTCGCCCGCGGGCAAGGTGCCGGTGCTGATCGACGGCGACGTGCATGTATGGGACTCGCTCGCGATCAGCGAGTACGTGGCCGAGCGCTTTCCGGAGAAGCGGCTGTGGCCCGCCGACACCGCGGCGCGCGCGCATGCGCGCTCGATCTGCGCGGAGATGCATTCGGGCTTTCCGCACGTGCGGAGCCAGTTGCCGATGAATTGCACCGCGGTGCTGCCCGGCATGGGGTGGAACACGTCGGTGCAGCGCGACGTCGATCGCATCGCCGCCATCTGGAGCGATCTGCGTGCGCGACACGGTGGCAAGGGGCCGTTCCTGTTCGGCACGTTCACGGTCGCCGATGCGTTCTATGCGCCCGTGGTGTCGCGCTTTGCGACGTACGGCATCCACCTGCCCGACGACGCGAAGGCATATGCGGACTTCATCCTTTCGCTGCCGTCGATGCAGGCATGGGTGGCCGCCGCGCGCGAAGAGCGCGATTTCCTGCTCGCCGACGAGCCGTATCGCACGACGCCCGATCGCGACGACGCGATCGTGCTCTGAGCGGGCATCGCGACATGCAGGTCTACGCCGTGGGTGGCGCCATTCGCGACGAACTGCTCGGCAAGCCGAGCCAGGATCGCGACTACGTGGTCGTGGGCGCCACGCCCGAAGAGATGGAGCGCCTTGGCTACAAGCCCGTGGGCAAGGACTTTCCGGTATTCCTGCATCCGCAGACGAAGGCCGAGTACGCGCTCGCGCGCACCGAGCGCAAGACCGCCGTGGGCTACAAGGGGTTTGCGTTCTACTGCGGCGCCGACGTGACGCTCGAGGACGACCTCGTGCGGCGGGACCTCACGATCAATGCGATGGCGCGCGCCGTCGATGACGCGGGCAACCTCGTGGGTCCGGTCATCGATCCGTACAACGGGCGGCAGGACCTTGCGGCGAAGCAGTTCCGCCATGTGTCCGATGCATTCGCCGAGGACCCCGTGCGCATCCTGCGCGCGGCCCGGTTCGCGGCGCGCTTTCATGACTTCACGGTCGTGCCGGAGACCGTCGCGCTGATGCGCGCGATGGTGGAGGCGGGCGAGGTCGATGCGCTGGTGCCCGAACGCGTGTGGCAGGAGCTCGCGCGCGGGCTGATGGAAGCGAAACCGTCGCGCATGTTCGCGGTGCTGCGCGAGTGTGGGGCGCTGGCGCGGCTGATGCCCGAGCTCGAGCGTCTGTGGGGTGTGCCGCAGCGCGCGGACTACCACCCCGAGGTCGATACGGGCGTGCATGTGATGATGGTGCTCGACTACGCGGCGTCGGTCGGCGCGTCGCTGCCCGTGCGGTTCGCCGCGCTCGTGCACGACCTAGGCAAGGGCACCACGCCCGACGATGTATTGCCGCGTCATACCGGCCACGAGGAGCGCAGCGTCAAGCTGCTCGAACAGGTCTGCAAACGCCTGCGCGTGCCCAACGAATGCCGCGAGCTGGCACTCGTGGTCGCGCGCGAGCACGGCAATATCCATCGCTCGATGGAATTCGGCGCGGCGGCCGTGACGCGGCTGCTCGAACGTTGCGATGCGCTGCGCAAGCCCGAGCGCTTTGCGGAGGCCCTGCGTGCGTGCGAGGCCGATGCGCGCGGCCGGCTCGGGTTCGAGGATCGCGACTACCCGCAGACCGCGCGCCTGCTGGAGGCACTGGATGCCGCGTCGTCCATCGACGCGGGGGCCATCGCGCGGGAATGCGCGGATGACGTGTCGCGGATCAAGAGCCGCGTGCACGAAGCACGCGTGGCGGCCGTGGCCGGGCGGCTGGGCGTGGCGTAACGCTGTCTGGCGGGACGCGTCCTACAACAGCCGGCCGATCACCAGCGCGGCCAGCGACAGCAGGATCGTCGATGCGAACGGCAGCACGTATTCGCGGCCGAACAGGCGGAAGCGCACGTCGCCGGGCAGTCGGCCGAGGCCGAGCTTCTGCAGCCACGGCAGCGCGGCCGACAGCACGATCACGCAGAAGAAGATGGTCAGCGTCCAGCGCAGCATGGGTCAGAGGGAATGGGTGCGATCGCCGCGCTGGAATCCGGCGAGGACGGGATGGAGGTCGTCATCGGCACCGATCGTACCGAAGCCGCGCGACAGCGCGATGACCTTGAACAGTTCGCCCATCTCCGCCTCCGACAGCAGCTTCTGCACCGCATTGGCGGCCGGCAGGAAAGCCCGCGTGTCATTGGGATCGAGCGTCATCAGCAGTTCGGTGATGCCGGCGTTCATCAGGAATCGCGCCTGCGAGCAGAATCCCGCGACCTGCATCCCGGCCTCGACCGCCGCCTCGGCCACGCCCGTGAAGTTCACGTGCGCGGTGATGTCCTGCAGGCCGGGGTAGAGGAACGGGTCGGGGTGCGCGTGATGGCGGTAGTGACACATCAGCGTGCCGCCGGAGCGCTGCGGGTGGTAATACTCGCTGGCCGGAAACCCGTAGTCGATGAAGAATGCGACCCCGCGCGTGAGCAGCCCGCCCACCGCGCGGATAAAGCCCTCGGCCTCCGCATGGGTTTCGGTGACCATATCGTGGTCGCCTGGGATGGCCGCGATCGTGGCGGGGATTTCGGCGTCGGCGAGCACGCGGTCCTGATAGGCGAAGCCCGCGGTGCCTTCCCGCTTGACGCCACGTTCATGCCAGCGGCCGCCCTCGCGCGCGAACAGCCGCACAGGCATCGCGTCCAGCACCTCGTTGCCGACGATCACACCCTCGAAGCGCTCGGGCAGCATGTCGTGCCAGATCACGCGGTCCGCGAGGTGCGGCGCGCGGTCGGCCAGTGTCTGGCGCTGGCGCTCGCGCAGCTCGCCCGACAGCTCGACGATCGCATATTGCGCCGGCAGCGCGCCTTCCGACTCGAGCGCGAGCAGCAGGTCGGCGGCCAGGCGGCCCGTGCCGGCGCCGAATTCCATGACCGCGGGGAGGCCCTGTTGCACGATCAGTGGCGCGAACTCGCGCGCCAGCGTGCGCGCGAAGAACGGCGTGAGCTCCGGCGCGGTAATGAAGTCGCTGCCGTCGCGCGCGTCGCGGCCGAACTTGGCGGCGCCGCCGCTGTAATACCCAAGGCGAGGGGCGTACAGCGCCATCGACATATAGCGGTCGAAACCGATCCAGCCGCCGCCGGCGTCGATCGCATCGCCAATGCACACGGCAAGGGCATTCGACGCTTCCTGCGCGTCCTGAGGGGGAAGGGGTAGACTAGCGACTTTCTGCATACCGCGAATTGTAGCAATGCCCGCATCCCAGACCCCTGACACCTCAACCGCGCGCGGCGTCGCGCTGGTCACCGGTGGCGCGCGCCGGCTGGGCCGCGCCATCTCGCTCGAACTGGCCGCGCACGGCTGGGACGTGGCCGTGCACTGCAACCGCTCGGTGGCCGAGGCCGAGGCGCTGGCCGGGCAGATCCGCGCGCTGGGCCGCCGCGCGGCCGTGCTGCGCGCGGATCTCGCGAACGAGGCCGAGACCGGCCGCCTGATCGCCGACTGCGCGGTGGCGCTCGGCACGCCGACCTGCCTCGTCAACAATGCCTCGCTGTTCCAGTACGACGTGGCAACGAGCTTCTCCTATGCGTCGCTCGACACGCATATGCGCACCAATGTGGCCGCGCCGCTGCTGCTCGCGCGCGAGATGCACAAGGCGCTGGCCACGGACGCCGACGAAGGTCCCAGGGGTGTCGTGATCAACCTGCTGGACCAGAAACTCGACAACCTGAACCCGGACTTCCTGTCGTACACGCTGTCCAAGGCCGCGCTGCAGACGGCCACGATGCAGCTGGCGCAGGCGCTCGCGCCGCGCCTGCGCGTGGTGGGCGTCGCGCCCGGCATCACGCTGGTGTCCGGCGAACAGACCGGTACCGGCTTCAGCCGCGCGCATCAGATGACGCCGCTCGGCAAGTCTTCCACGCCGGAGGATATCGCGCAGGCCGTCGCCTATCTGGCGGCAGCCCGCGCGGTGACCGGCACCACGCTGTACGTCGACGGAGGGCAGCACCTGATGCCGCTGCATCGCGACGTGATGTTCCTCACAGAATGACCCCATGACCATGCTCGCCGCACTATCCCACCCCAGCCTGACCGATTGCCGCCGAATGTTCCTGCGCAACTATGAAGTGCAGATCAATATCGGCGTGCATGAATTCGAGAAGAAAGGCGAGCAGCGTGTGCTGGTCAATATCGACCTGTTCGTGCCGCTGGCCGAATGCACGCCGCACGCCGACAAGCTCGACGAGGTCGTGGACTATGACTTCATGCGCAGCACCGTGGCCGCGCGCATGGCGCAGGGCCATATCCACCTGCAGGAAACGCTGTGCGACGACCTCGCGCGCGCGATGCTCCAGCATCCGCAGGTGCGCGCGGTGCGCGTCTCCACCGAGAAGCCGGACGTGTATCCGGATTGCGACTCGGTGGGCGTGGAAGTCTTCCACATCAAGCCGGTCTGAACGTTCGGGGCGGCTCAAGTAGAATACGGGCCCGCCGCCGATCTCCCTGCAATGCCCTATGAGTCACTCCGCTAACTTCTATCGTCTCGAAACGCGCCTCCAGTCGCTGACTGGCAAGGCCATTGGCGACTTCGGCATGATCGAGGACGGCGATACCGTGCTCGTGTGCATGAGCGGCGGCAAGGACTCGTACACCATGCTGTCGGTCCTGATGGCGCTGCAGAAGCGCGCGCCCATCCAGTTCAAGCTGATCGCGATGAATCTCGATCAGAAGCAGCCGGGTTTCCCCGAGCACATCCTGCCCGAGTACCTGAAGTCCACCGGCGTGGAGTACGTGATCGTCGAGGCGGACACGTATTCGATCGTCAAGGAGAAGGTGCCCGAGGGCAAGACCACGTGCTCGCTGTGTTCGCGCCTGCGCCGCGGCGTGATCTACCGCACGGCGAAGGAGCTCGGGGCCAACAAGATCGCGCTGGGCCATCATCGCGACGATATCGTCCAGACGTTCTTCCTGAACATGTTCTTCGGCGGCAAGATGAAGGCGATGCCGCCCAAGCTCGCCACCGACGACGGCCAGCATATCGTGATTCGCCCGCTCGCCTACTGCCCGGAGAAGGAGATCGCGAGCTATGCGCGCGCGATGGCCTTTCCGATCATCCCTTGCAATCTGTGCGGCTCGCAGGAGAACCTGCAACGCAAGAAGGTGAGCGAGATGCTGCAGTCGTGGGAGCGCGAGAATCCCGGCCGCATCGACAATATCTTCGCGTCGCTGCGCAACGTCGTGCCCTCCCATCTGGCCGACACCGATCTGTTCCCGTTCACGGGGCTGGCCACGGGCCTGGCCAAGGTGGACGAGGCCTCGCTGTTCGGCGAGACCACGTTCTCGCAGCAGCCGCTCGTGTTCGCGGGCAGCGCCGAGGAGAACCGCATCGAGTTCGTGCGCTTCGAGCGCGGCGATGCGGGGGCCGAGGCCAAGGCGCACTCCTGAGCGAAACGTTCGATCCGTGCTGGCGAAATGTCAGCGCGGCTGCGTTTTCGTCACGAAACGGTGGCTTCTGCGTGGCGCGGGCCGCTGGAACAATGGATCCGGTTATCACTGCATTGGATTACCGGACCATGGCCCGCTCGCTTACCCACTCGTTTACCCGCTCGTTTACCCGTTTCCTGTCTCTCACCGATGTCTCCCGCATCGTCGCCGTCCAGGGCCTGCCGCACGTGCTGCGGCAGATGGCGCGCTACATCGAGGAGGACTACCTGCGCTGGCAGGACTTCGACAAATCCGCGCGCACCGCTGCCCATTCGGCGCGTGGCGTGATCGAGCTGATGCCGATCGCCGACGCGGATCTCTACAGCTTCAAGTACGTGAACGGCCATCCGGCCAACACCGCCGACGGCCTGCCCACCGTGATGGCCTTCGGCACGCTGGCCGAGGTCTCGACGGGCATGCCGCTGCTGCTGTCGGAACTCACGCTGACCACGGCGCTGCGTACCGCGGCCACGTCGGTGGTGGCGGCGCGCCGGCTGGCGCGGCACGACGCGGCCACGATGGCGCTGATCGGCAACGGCGCGCAGGCCGAGTTCCAGGCGCTGGCGTTCCATTACCTGCTCGGCATTCGCACGTTGCGCGTGTATGACGTGGATGCGGACGCCACGCGCAAGCTCGCGCGCAACCTGCACGGCATCGACGGTCTGGAGATCGTGGCGTGCGCCAGTACGGCCGAGGCCGTGCGCGGCGCGGATATCGTCACCACCGTTACCGCCGACAAGACCTACGCGACGATCATCACGCCGGACATGCTGGCGCCGGGCCTGCATCTGAACGCCGTGGGCGGCGATTGCCCCGGCAAGACCGAGCTCCATCCGGACGTGCTGCGCCGGGCAAGCGTGTTCGTCGAGTACGAGCCGCAGAGCCGCATCGAGGGCGATTGCCAGCAGATGCCGGCGGACTTCGCGGTGACGGAGCTCTGGCAGGTGCTGGCCGGTAGCGTGCCCGGCCGGACCGAGGCAAGCCAGATCACTGTGTTCGACTCGGTGGGCTTTGCGCTCGAGGACTACTCGGCGCTGCGCTACCTGCGAGACAGCGCGGAGGCGCTCGGCCTCGGCCAGGCGCTCGATCTGGTGCCGCGGCAGGACGATCCGAAGGATCTGTTCGCGCTGCTTCGGGAGGTCGCGCCGGCTGGACGTGCGGCCTCCGGGCGGGTCGCGGCCGAGGCGGCCATCGCCTGACCGCCGGCCGACGTCTGAAGCGGCCGTCTCAAACGGCCCATTGCGCGATCAATTGTTGGACGCCTGCGACGGCGACGGACCGTTGCCTTCCCGGATCAGCGAGCGCGTATCGTCGATCCACTTCTGGAACCGGTCCACCGCGTGGGCCTTCTGCTCGGGCGTCGTCAGGTTCGCGATCGTGACCGTCAGGTCCACGCCGGGCTGGCTGTTCTCCTTGCCGGGGCGCTGCCACTGGTCCGCATAGCGGCGCAGCATCTGCTCCACCTGCGGTTTGGGCGGGTGCGAGCCCTGGACTTCCTTCGCCAGCGCCACCCATTCCTTCTGCCGCTGCACACGCTGGGCATACCGGGCTTCCGCGCCCTGCATGTACGGCCCCATGGCCTCCCGGATGGCCTTTTCCTGCTCGGTCGAGAACCGGCCGTAGATCAGCTTCGCGTACTCCATCACCTTGTCGAAGCGCGCATCGGTGCGTGCTGCCTCGTTGCCGCGCAGGAACTCCTTGCGGTATTTGGCGTTGCTCTCGTCGAACTTGGCCTGCATGCGCTCGATCTGCTCCGGCGTCAGCGTCAGCAGCAGGTCGGCCAGATCCGGCACCGCGTTCTCGAAGGCCTGCCGGCCCAGCCGCTGGGTGTCCTGCTGGACCTGCTGGACCATCGCGGCGCTGACGGGCTGGGCGACCTCGCCCTTGACGCGCGTCAGCACCGTGGCGATCTCCGGCAGCTGCTGGCGGCGGTGCCAGCTGAAGAACCGGTGGATGGCCTCGCGCGTCGGCGGCTCCTGGGCGTCGGAGACGTCCACATACCGGTCCACCCACCAGTAGGCCAGCCGGTCACCCTGCTGATAGCCAAGCTTCATCGCGTTGCAGCCGCCCAGTGCCACGAGCGCCACACAGGCGGTAATAGCTGCAAACCATGAAAAAATGCGCTGTCGTTGCATATGTTGCGTTTTGTGAGAATCGGAAACCACGGGGCGTCGGGCATAACCCGCCATGCTAGAATCGGCGCGCATGTTTACTGGGGTCGCAGAACGTCCCGCAACCCAGTCCTGACAACGATTTCGCCGCATTGGATGGTGAAACGATCCGTGGCGCGGATTTTCAAGTTTCTCTCCGGACACACTCACTTAGGACCTCCTTGTGAATATCGTCATTCTTGCCGCGGGCATGGGAAAGCGCATGAACTCGGCGCTGCCCAAGGTACTTCATCCGGTTGCAGGCCAGCCCATGCTGGCTCACGTCATTGCGACCGCGCGCACGCTTTCGCCGGGCAAGCTCGTCGTCGTCGTGGGCCACGGTGCCGAGCAGGTTCGCGCGGCCGTCGGCGCCAGTGACGTCCAGTTTGCCGAACAGGCCCAGCAGCTCGGCACGGGCCATGCGGTCATGCAGGCGCTGCCGCTGATCGACGACAGCCAGCCGACGCTGGTGCTGTACGGCGATGTGCCGCTCACGAGCGCCGCGACGCTCAAGGCGCTGCTCGATGCCGCGGGCACCGAACGCCTGGGCGTGCTGACGGTCGAGATGTCCGATCCTACCGGATACGGCCGCATCGTACGGAACGCGGCGGGCAGCATCACGCGCATCGTCGAGCAGAAGGACGCGAGCGACGACGAACGCGCGATCCGCGAGATCAATACCGGCATCATCGTATGCCCCACCGCGCGTCTGCGCACATGGCTCTCCACGCTGCGCAACGACAACGCGCAGGGTGAGTACTACCTGACCGATACCATCGAGCGCGCCGTGCAGGACGGCGTGGAAGTCGTGTCGGCACAGCCGGCCGCGCTGTGGGAGACGCTGGGCGTCAACAGCAAGGTCCAGCTTGCCGAGATCGAACGCATCCATCAGCGCAACATCGCGCAGAAGCTGCTCGAGAGCGGCGTGACGCTGCTCGACCCCGCGCGGATCGACGTGCGTGGCGAGCTGACGTGCGGCCGCGATGTGACGATCGATGTCGGCTGCGTGTTCGAAGGCATCGTGCATCTGGAAGACGGTGTTCATATCGGCGCGCATTGCGTGATTCGTCATGCGAAGATCGGCAAGGGTTCGCGTCTGCAACCTTTCTGCCATATCGACGAAGCAACAATCGGGCCGGACGGACGCATCGGTCCGTATGCGCGCCTGCGCCCGGGTACGGAACTCGGCGAGGACGTGCATATCGGCAACTTCGTCGAGGTCAAGAACAGCCAGATCAGTCACCACAGCAAGGCGAATCATCTCGCCTACGTGGGGGACTCGACGGTGGGGCAGCGCGTCAATATCGGCGCGGGCACCATCACCTGCAATTACGATGGCGCGAACAAGCTGCGCACGGTGATCGAGGACGACGTGTTCATCGGTTCGGACACGCAGCTCGTGGCGCCGGTGACGGTGCGGCGTGGCGCGACGATCGGCGCAGGCACGACGCTGACCAAGGAAGCGCCCGAGGGCAAGCTGACGCTGTCGCGCGCGAAGCAGATGACCCTGGAGGGCTGGACGCGTCCGGTCAAGCCGGCCAAGAAGTAAAGCAAGCAAAATTCATCGGGGGTTTAAAAATGTGTGGCATTGTCGGCGCGGTTTCTACCCGCAATATCGTACCGGTCATGATCGAGGGCCTGCGGCGCCTCGAGTATCGTGGATATGACTCGTGTGGCGTGGCCATCGTGCGCGACGAGATGCTGGAACGCGCGCGTACCGTGTCGCGCGTGGCCGATCTCGACACGCAGACGCAATCGTCGGGCCTCGCCGGCATGACGGGCATCGCGCATACGCGCTGGGCCACGCACGGCAAGCCCGATACGCTGAATGCCCACCCGCATTTCTCGGACGAGACCATCGCGCTAGTGCACAACGGCATCATCGAGAACTATGAGCCGCTGCGCGAAGAACTGCGTGCCGCGGGCTACGGTTTCGAGTCGCAGACCGATACCGAAGTGGTGGCCCACCTGATCCATCAGGCCTACACGTATCCGAGCAGCGCGACGCGCGGCGACCTCTACGCCTCGGTGCGTGTGGTGACCAAGCGCCTGCATGGCGCGTATGCGATTGCCGTGATCGCCAAGGACCAGCCGCAGCGCGTGGTTGGCGCGCGCGCGGGTTCGCCGCTGGTCGTGGCACTGGGCGACAACGAGGCGTTCCTCGCCTCGGACGCGCTGGCCGTGGCCGGTACCGCGAACCGTATCGTCTATCTGGAAGAGGGCGACGTCGCCGAGATCTCGCTCGATGGCGTGGTCATCCGCGATGGGTCGGACCATGTGGTCGAGCGTGAAGTGCGTGTGGTGGAAGCCCACGCCGCGGCGGTGGAGCTTGGGCCGTTCCGCCACTTCATGCAGAAGGAAATCTTCGAGCAGCCGCGCGCGCTCGGCGACACGCTCGAGGGTGTGGACGCGATCACGCCGGAGATGTTCGGGGAGGGCGCCGAGGCGGTGTTCGCCGGCATCGACAGCATCCTGATTCTCGCCTGCGGCACGAGCTACTACTCGGGCTGCACGGCCAAGTACTGGCTCGAGTCGATCGCGAAGATCCCGACGCAGGTCGAGGTCGCCAGCGAATACCGCTATCGCGACACGGTGCCGAATCCGCGCGCGCTTGTGGTCGTGATTTCGCAGTCGGGCGAGACCGCCGACACGATGGCCGCGCTGCGCCATGCGCGCTCGCTGGGCCATACGCATACGCTCGCGGTCTGCAACGTCGCGACGAGCGCGATGGTGCGCGAGACCGAACTGCGCTTCCTGACGCGCGCGGGCACCGAGATCGGCGTGGCATCGACCAAGGCGTTCACCACGCAACTGGCGGCGCTGTACATGCTGACGCTCGCGCTGGCGAAGGTACGCGGTTACCTGAGCGGCGACGACGAAGCCAGGGCGCTGACGAACCTGCGCCACCTGCCGGCGGCGCTGCACGGCGTGCTGGCCCTGGAGCCGCAGATCATTGCCTGGTCGGAAGACTTCGCTCGCCGCGAGAACGCGCTGTTCCTCGGGCGTGGCCTGCACTACCCGATCGCGCTGGAAGGCGCGCTGAAGCTCAAGGAAATCTCGTATATCCACGCCGAAGCGTACCCGGCGGGCGAACTGAAGCACGGTCCGCTGGCGCTCGTCACGGAGGCCATGCCCGTGGTCACGGTGGCGCCGAACGATGCGCTGCTGGAGAAGCTGAAGTCCAACATCCAGGAAGTCCGCGCACGCGGCGGCCGCCTGTATGTCTTCGCCGACTCGGATACGCATATCCAGTCGTCGGACGGCATCCAGGTCATCCGCATGCCCGAACACTACGGCGCGCTGTCGCCGATCCTGCACGTGGTGCCGCTGCAATTGCTGGCGTATCACACGGCATGCGCACGTGGCACGGATGTGGACAAGCCGCGGAATCTGGCGAAGTCGGTGACGGTGGAGTAACGCCGTCTTGCAGTAAGCGTTTCGCTAGTGACTTTGATTAGTTAGTCCGACGCCTAAGAAAGTTAGTCCGACATTTCCAGAAATCCCCGCTGATTCAAAGACTTGAAGTGTCGGACTAACTAATTAAAGTGCTGATTTCGGCGCTTTTCATCGGCGGCGTTTTCGCGCTTTTCGGAGGCGTGGCCGAGATGCGCGATGTCGGCCGTGGCGTTCCCTGCACCGGAACGAAATAGCCGCCTAGACAGCGCTAGTCGTAGCCTTACCTCGGCGCTGCTGCTTGATGACGGTAAGAGATTCAAAAAGCCGTTCCGCGTACGTGTACGCAATGCGCTTCACGTGGTCTTCGGTGAAATACATCCATGAGGCGAAAACCACAATGGACACAACCAGAGTGATGCCGCCAGCAGCGCCTGGGCTCGCAACTTTGTCCGCGTGAATCTGGAAGGGCGAGAGCTGGACCATCCCACTTATCATGACCCCGAACAGCATACCGACGAGGCTGGTGATGACACCCAGAGGCTTCATCGCCAGCATGTTCCGGTGGAACCCATATGCGATGTTTTCCTTGAGCAGTAACGCGTGCTCTTTGCCTCGCGTCAGTTCGCGGACGTGTCGCGTTACGCCGTCATACATTTGGTCAGCGACATCTGGTTCCGCGTTTTCCTCGTCAACTGTTGGCAGTTTCACTCCTAACTTCGCTTCAATTACGCTGCGGTATCGCGCCTTTGAGTAGTCGTCCAAATGACGGTCCCGGTGGCGCAAGATGATGGTCGTTGGTAGGCCGCCCCATTTGGCCACGAGTCGCCCTTCCAGACGTTTTCCGAGGCCGCGCGCAACGCTCGCCAAGCCGTAGATTGCTCCGCAGGACGTCACGAGGCCCAACAAGGCGGTCAAAATTGGATTCTTCGGACCGAGAATCCATAGAAGTGGCACGAGAATGGGAAGCGCGGTGAGAAGGCCGGGGAAGACCCTGGCCTTCTGCTGGTATGGGTCGCGGACCAACTCAAGAAGCCCGTTGAGCGCCATAGCAGTCAGTCCTCTTGCTCTGTGGGGTAGTCTGCTTGTGCCATGCCTGTCCATCCTGCTCGGCTGATGCCATGCGCGAGCAAGATTCCATTGCCCTCTGTTGCCCCAAACCAGGCTCCGCGATGCATCATCGCGCGCTTTACGGACTTGCGTGGGTGGTCTTCGTCCGCTTTCGCTGAGCTGCATACGGCGCGCCACGAGGTTTCCTGCGGAATCTCGGGAAGGCGCTGGCCGAGCAATCGGTCCAAGATTGCAGTGTCGACGTTGTGTCGGCCTCCGTGATGCGGCACCTGGAAGTCGTCAATTCCTGGCAGCGCCAAGCCGACGAACGGCGCGTAGTCAGCAGCCTCCGCCAATGCTTCCCTCCCCGCATCCCCAGTGAGGAGAATTCGACGATTATTAATAAGCGCGTACTGGACGACGCTCATCTCGTTCTCGCTGCTCGTCCCATCGGCAGGAAACGTCTCAGCACCCCACGCCGCCTTGACCAGATTTGAGGCCGTCTTCATTGCCTTCCGAAGCTCCTCTAACAAGCTGTTGAACGCGCTGTCCTCAGCGGCCTCGGGCGTCTTTTCTGACGCGACAATGAGGTCCGCATAGCGTTGTATGGAGGGAGCAAGAACCACGAAGGGGCCAATTTCGGCGCCTTGAAGGGGACTCTTCATGGGGATACCCTTCTCGGTGGCAAGGTCCTCGAGCGCGGCGGTTGCTGAGTAGATGGACCGTAGCTTCCTGCGCAGCGCGTCGACCGACTCATAGGTCTCGAAGCGGTCTATGAGCGCTTCAGCATAGAGCCAAGGACGATTTATCCAGAGCGTGTCGACAGTGCACGACTCAAGCACCTTACGAAGCCCATTGGCATGGTCTTGGTCAGGGTGCGTGAGCACGACGTTGTCAATATGGGTGGTGCCGTAGTGGGTCCTGAGGTGTTCGACGATGGCTTCCCCTGTTTCGAGATAGCCTCCATCAACCACGTGGACGCCAGTAATCCCGCCGATACGGTAGCGAATGGCAATTGCGTCTCCGCTTTTACTCGTTTCCACCGGTAGGAAGTCGACTTCATAGAAATCAAACATCGGTCCCTATCCCTTCGCTTTGTGAGTATTCTTTTGCCGCGTGAACAATGCTTCATAACGCGGGGGCTTAGTAGCTGTTCAACTGCTACTGAGATATCGCAGTTCTGCGCTGGCGATGAATATCGGCGACGACCCACTTGGGTGATGTCCGCCATGCTAGTGAGGCGTGCGATGTGATTGCCAACGTAGCACCGAAGAAGTACGGAAACTAGTCGGGAAATAGGCAGTTGTTACCGTGAAACGACAGGTCCGATGCGCAGAAGAGGCTGGACGTGATTCTTGATGCAGCGCAATATCAAAAAGCAGGTACGCAGAGAAAAATCAAATGCCAGCAGTAGACCGAAATGAAGTGGCTCAAGGTAATGTAGAACTGACCATGGAAGACCGCTTCCATATGCTGTTAGGTCGCCTCGTTCATTCCGTGGCGAGACTCGACCTGCATGTGGGTCTACAGCTTCGCTACTGGGGTCACCCCGAGGACGCGAAGATTCAAGAGCTGCTAAGACCCCGAATCGCCCGGCTGGAGGAGCGGCTCAAGGCGTTGGAGAAGCTGTTGGAACGAGCATGGGGAGCGAGCAACTCGAAAGGATGGCAGGAGATGGACCTATGGTTTCGCCGTGCTCACAAAGCAAGGGCATTTCGAAATGAATATGCCCACGGGAGATGGGCGGCGCCCGGGAAGCACCGTTTTACCGAATCCGGCAGGATAAGTGACGCTGCACCGCTGCTAGTGTTTGTCCCACTCGATTGGGACATGTCGGAAGACCGCGAGGACCAGTCCATCGAAATGACACTCGACGAGTTCGCTTTACAGGTTCGCGAGGCAGAACAACTATCACAGATGCATTGGGGACCTTACAAAGAGATACGGTGGCAAAGCGTACACGGGGCATTGGCTTAGCCGGTGACGAGTCCCCTCCTAAGGGGGGAGACTCCACAGCACAATATGCCGATGTAAACTGCGTTCGAGCGGCAATCAAGATATTAATATCAATTACATCTGGTCTAAGTTTCGTTGTGCCGGGGGCGTAGGGTCGTCTGGCGCCGGTTCAGAGGTGGTGTTACCTAATGCAAGATGAGCCTTTCCCGACGGGGTCCCGAGCGGGCAGAATAAGCAGCATTGTCGATTCGCACATCGTCGATGTACGCATCAGACGCGTTGACTTCACGTCTACGACTCTGCCTTGCGTGAATGCGCATTTCCTTTATCCAGTCTTCAAAGACCGCCGACCGACAATGGAAGAGTTGGCGAAGATGTTGGTTAAGGAGATCACGAAGTTCTGCGCAACGCGGGCGGACCGCCGTAAAGCCAAGCGTCTCGACAACGAAGCCGGTGACTTGGAGACCGGCGCGGTTGAAGAACTCGCCGCGAAAGCCCGGAGCCTTTTCATGGCACCCGACGCGGACGACCGCTCCGGGGAAGCCGGAGAACTGCTCCTGTATGCGCTCATCGAGCACTATCTCCGCGCCCCATTGATTGTCTCGAAGATGCGGCTGAAGACCAGTACTAACATGCCGGTCCATGGGGCTGATGGTCTCCATGCGGGATGGTGCGAAAAAACTGATGCACTGATTCTCTATTTCGGAGAGTCAAAGATGCATCAACAGTTCGCTAGTGCCATGCAAGATGCGGCGGAGTCCGTGGCGGCCCTTGTGACAAACAAGGGCGGGCGCCTGGAGCGCGAGCTCGACTTGGTGTCGAACTTCCACGACTTAGGAAACTTCCCTGAGCAAGGTATTGAATACCTGCTGCGCTTCCTCAACCCGTTCGAGACCGAGGAAGGCAATCGACGAATTGACCGCTTCGCGATACTTGTCGGCTTCGACTATCACGCTTACGCGAAGGTCGCTGACGTGCCGTTAGCCGAAGTCGAGGAAACGTTCCTCAATTACTACAAGCGGGCGATGAATCAAAAAATCGGTACGGCTCGGAGCCACCTCAAGCACAACGGGATTGAGCTTGAGAACGTCGATTTGTTCATCTTCCCTGTGCCATCAGTGGACTTGTTTCGAGCCAAGTTTCAGGAGGCGATGAATGGCTGAATTCGCTTTCAGGCTAGCAGAGCGCATTGAGTCCAGCCCCTTGTTCCAGGAAGCGCTAGCGGACCTGCAGAAGCAAAGTCTGATTCCGTTGGTCGGCGGTCAATCTAGCTTAGAAACGGTTCGGGCAGCCAGGTTGAGTGAGGCAGCAATTGCTTTGGCGCGCTCGACGGAGCCGAGGCACCAGGGTCTCGCTCAAGATATTGCGTACTCCTTGGTCGCTTGCGATGCAGATTCCAGGCTCCGCGGCGTATGGCGCCACATTCTGGCTGAGACAGGCAACTTTCCTGCCGGTGATTATGTCTCCGACCGACCACTCATCGAGCAAGAGCTACCGTGGACGTTGAAGGTCCGCGAAGCGGCCCGCCGCGACCAGAACACGGTCAATGTGCTCGGGCGGGAGATTGTTTTCACAGATTTCCAAGCGGACGTTTGGTCGCGGCTGCACGGACACCAGTTCGTGAATGTGTCCGCACCTACTTCCGCAGGAAAGTCCTTTCTGGTCCAGATGTACCTGCTGGATGAACTGGCAAACACCCAGGCAACCAGAAACATTGTCTACCTAGTACCTTCTCGTTCGCTCATTTTTGAGGTGCAGGCCAGCCTCACTCACGCCCTGAAGCCGCTGGCAGACAGGGTGGTAGTTAGCAGCGTTCCGCAGGTTCATGACGACTTGCATGCGGGGAAGAGTCTGGTCTTTGTGCTTACGCAAGAGCGCCTACAGACCATTCTGAACGAGTCCACGATTGAGTTCGATGTCGTAATCGTGGATGAGGCACAGCAAATCGGTGACGCGGATAGAGGGATTCTGCTCCTTGGTTGCCTAGAAGACGCGCTTACTCGGCACCCCGAGAGCAAGATGCTGTTCATCACCCCAAGTTCCAAAGACGCGCGAACCATCGCACCTTTGCTCGGAGCAAAAGAGGTGCAGACAGTTCGGAGCGCCGTTCGACCAGTACGTCAGAATCTTCTGTTCGTTACTTGCAGTGGCCGGAAACCAAGTCGGATGGTCTCAGTTCAGCTGCATCGGCAAGGCCAAGACAATCTGAACGTCGGTAGCATCCTAACGGAGCGAAGCACCGCCAAGGACGATAGGCTCGTGACAGCCGCCTTAGAACTTGGGAAGGATGGGCAGAGCATTGTCTACGCGTGGGCGCCTTCGACTGCTGACAAGGCTGCTTCAGATTTGGCTGACGGCTTGCCTAAACTTGAGAACTTCGTTGATTCGCCGCTGGAAAAGCTCTCCAGTTTCGTTGCGGAGCACATCCATCCAGAGTTCAAGCTTGCAAAGGTACTAAGAAAGGGTGTCGGCGTGCACTACGGACGCCTACCGACGACGATATCGAAAGCGGTCGAAGAGTACTTTGACGAGGGGCATATCAAGTATTTGGTCTGCACGTCCACGCTGCTCCAGGGAGTGAACCTTCCCGCGCGCAACATCTTTCTGAAGAATCCTAAGAAGGGTACAAAAGGACCGCTGGAGGCCAATGAGTTCTGGAATCTTGCGGGCCGCGCCGGGAGGCTGAAGCGTGATACACACGGTAACGTGTTTCTGGTCGATTACGAGGATTGGGAATCTCAACCTGTTTCAGACCAGCAAACGACGGACGTAGAGCCCTCCATTTGCGACGCGCTTGGCACCAAACAAGAGCTGGTGTTGACTTATGCGCAAGACCTTCACCATAAGTCCGGTGTCAAAAAGGAGGCGCTCGCGGAAAGCGTATTCACGCGGTTGTTCCTGGACGCTCGAGACGGGACAATCGACCAGACCATTGAGCGCGCACTGGCGCGGTATCCGACCGTAAGCGCCTCGGCTTTGAAGGACGCCGTGATGGCCGCACAAGACCGTGTGTCCTTGCCCACGTCGCTGCTCCGGCGCAACAATCTGATATCGCCACTGCGCCAGCAAGCGCTGTACGACCACTTCACAGAACGTGCGTCCGACAGGATGCTTAGCAGCATGATTCTTGTGCATCCTCGTAGCAAGTACCCGGACGCAAAGACGCAGTTGGAAACGGCCCTTCGGGCAATTCATACTCATCTAGAAGGCAAGCTGACCAACGAGGAGTTCTTCTATGGCTGGTTTGCGCTCGCCTGGATGCGTGGTGACTCGCTGCGCTCGTTGATTGATAACCGAGTTGCATGGGAACTCCGGAAAGCCAAACTGGAAGCGTTTGAGCCCGAAAAAATTGGGTCATTCGCTAGAACAGTCATGGAGCAAGTAGAGACGAAGCTGCGCTACCATTACGTCAAGTACCTGCGGTGTTACATGGATATCCTCACGCACAAGCTCTTTGAAATCGGCCGCAGTGACGAAGCAGAAATGCCGCCCATTCCATTGTTCTTGGAGCTTGGTGCGTGTGAGAGAACGCTCGTCTCCGCGATGGAGCTCGGCATGTCTCGAATCGCCGCCTTGGAAGTGTCCAAGTTCCTTCCGAAGGACAAGGATGCAGGGTTCATTCGGCAGGAACTGAAAGCGAAGTGGTTCTGGCGCGGAGAGCTTTCGCCTTTCGTTGTTCGGGAACTAGAGAGACTTGGATTGTTGGACTGAGGCTCTATCGTCTGATGCTGAGTGATGACGTCACCCGTCAGAGTCCGTACACGCAAAAAAATTCACACACGGAATTTCATGAGCAATCCTTCCACTAGCGGCGACATCATCGCCCAGTTTATTGGGCGCTACCGCCGAGAGTTCGATTTTTTCGAGCAAGCAGGACGTATCGTCGCCCAACAGCTAGAGGCCCAACTCGAGTCTTCTGGTATCCGCGCGATGGTCACTTCGAGGGCAAAGAATCCAAAGCGCCTAGAGGCGAAGGTTAGGCAGCGTGGCGTGGATAAGAAGTATGCGGCTGTGGAGGACATCTTCGCAGACATCGTTGATTTGGCCGGCGTTCGAGTCGCCCTGTATTTCCCTGCCGAGAGGTCGGAGGTCGACAAGATTATCCGCGAGAAATTCTTCTTGAATGAGGAACCGAAAGAGTTCAAAGGTACCTCTGGCCCAGCATCGTACCGGAAGCGATTCACGGGGTACTGGGCGACACATTACCGGCTACAAATTCAAGAGAGCACGCTGGCCGATGCGAACAAGCGTTTCTCTGAGGCTCGGGTTGAAGTGCAAGTTGCGTCTGTCTTGATGCACGCATGGTCTGAAGTTGAACATGACCTTGTGTACAAGCCTCTCCAGGGAGAGCTATCCGAGGACGAGTTGGCCATCCTTGACGAGCTAAACGGAATGGTTCTAACGGGTGAAATCGCGTTAGAGCGGCTTCAACGAGCGGCGGAAGTCAGGCTATCGAAGCAAGGCGCAAATTTTGAGAACCACTACGATTTGGCCTCGTACCTCGTTAAGTATGTGAGGGCAAAAGACGAAGACCCGTCGACAGAGCCAGTCGTTGGTGACGTGCAGCTGCTGTTTCGACTTCTGAAGATTCTCAACATTTCAAATCCCGATGACCTCGCTCCATATCTAGAGAATCTAAGTCCAGGGTCAGAGTCGCGCCCTGTGTCTGAACAGATTGCTGACCGGATTGTAGCTGCAGACCCAGAGCGATACAACGCATACGCCCTTGCTCGGAAACAGGAGACTACCCAGGAGGCGGCCCCGAGAATCTATGGGCATACGTCGACCAGTGTTCCTGCGCATGAAGGAGTCATTCATCCAGACAATGGTCGTTCAGACAACGGGGAAATCGGGTTTTTCCTGGCTCAGTGGATAACTCTGGAGAGATTCCTCAGGGAAATGGCCGAGATGCGAGGGATGCGGAAGAACAAAATTCTGTTTGTTACCAATAGAAAATTAGTCGAAGCACTCCAAGTCTTCACGGCAGAGCAATTGTCCGCCATCGAGTTCATGCGTCGCGTTCGCAATAACCTCGTCCATGGTATTGAGATGCCGGATGTAAAGTTTGTTCAGTTGATGGGTGAGGAGCTATCGTCCATGCTTAGTCAGTTGCGGAGCGATAGCCGTGATGACGTCAGGGCCGCTGCCGAAAGAGCCATGGCCAAAAAGGAAAAATCTGCCTGACGTGACCTGCGCCCCGTGTTTAGTACCGTGACGATGTAGAGTCCGTTCCCAGGAGGAGCGGTCATGAAGAAGCGATTCACTGAAGAACAGATTATCGGCGTGCTGAAGGAAGCCGAAGCGGGCCTGAAGCCCGCGGAGCTTTGCCGCAAACACGGCATCTCGGAGGCCACCTACTACAATTGGAAGGCAAAATTCGGCGGTATGACTGTCTCCGACGCGCAGCGTCTGAAGGAGCTGGAACAGGAGAACAACAAGCTCAAACGCCTGCTGGCCGATTCGATGCTCGACAACGCGGCGCTGAAGGATTTGCTGTCGCGAAAATAGTCAGCCCGCAGGCCAGGCGTGAAGCGGTCCGGATGTTGGTGACCGAACGCGCTATGGGTGTCACCCGCGCCTGCGGGCTGGTAGGGATTTCGCGTTCGCTGTTTCACTATGAATCGCGTCGCCGAATCGACGATGAGGTGCTGACCGAGCGGATGACGGCTATTGCCGCGCAGAAGCGCCGGTATGGCTATCGCCGGATTCACGTCCTGTTGAAGCGGGAAGGCTGCCTGGCCAATCACAAGCGCATCTGGCGCCTGTATAGCAAGGCTGGACTGAGCGTGCGCAGGCGTCGCCGCAAGCGTATTCCTGCCGTTGAACGCACGCGGTTGCCGATCACAACCGGCCCGAATCAGAGCTGGTCGATGGACTTCGTCTCGGATGGACTGGCGCATGGTCGGCGATTCCGTTGCCTGAACGTGGTGGATGATTACACGCGCGAGTGCTTGGCTATCGAGGTGGACACCTCATTGCCGGGCATGAGAGTAATGCAGGTTCTCGAGCGGTTGAAGGAGGCGCGCGGCTTGCCGGCGTCCATCACGGTGGACAACGGTCCGGAGTTCGCTGGTAAGGTGCTGGATGCGTGGGCCTACGAGGCAGGCGTTACGCTCTCGTTCATTCGACCGGGCAAGCCTGTGGAGAATGCTTATATCGAGAGCTTCAACGGTCGGTTCCGCGACGAATGCCTGAACGAACACTGGTTTGTTTCGATGCGTCACGCCAAGACGCTGATTGAAGATTGGCGCAATGAGTACAACACCGAGCGGCCTCATAGCTCGCTCGGCTACCTAACCCCTGCGCAATTCGCTCAGGGGAAGGCAGCGTTTTTAACCCCGGACTCTAATCGCATGCCGTACTAAAACCGGGGGCAGGTCACTAATGCTTTGGACCATCGCGTACGAAAAAATGGCCTCCTACTGGAGGCCATTTTCTTTGCCCAAGGGACAGCTCGGCGGGCCCCGCCCCGGGACTCATCAACAGACCCTGGCGCGATGCCGTGCTCATCTCCTTCGCCCTCTCACGGCAAATGCCGCAAGCGTGAAATGCACGCTCGAAAAACAAAATCCGCCACGGAGGGCGGATTTTGCTTTCAGAAGTTACTACGCAGGAGGCTCTTAACCGTCGCGATGGCCGGTCCTGGCCGGGACCCATCACCAAACGGTTCGAGTATAGCGGGATGCAGGGCCGGTAACAATGCGCTGCCGCACGTTTCGTAGAACGCCTATGTGCTAGACGTCCTCAGGGAAAAGTTGCCGCATCTCTTCCAGCGTCAGTTTGGAATCGGCGGCGACCTTCTCATACAGCGTGAACAATTCCAACTGAGATCTCATTGTCCTGATCTCTTGCTGCAAGCGGTCAGACAGCGCCTTCTCCGCGGCTAGCGATTCGGCTTCCGTGATACGACTACCTGCCGCCACGCCGTGCAAGATGGCATCCCTCAGCTGGGCTCGAGCCTGTCCTCGAATGAAGACGTTAAAAGTTGTATCGCGCGAATGGCGTCTCCCGTCATGCACCACGAGTGGCGCAATGATGCGACTGGCCGTGACGGTTTGGATCATCGTGCATATCGCCCAACTGCGCTTCTGGTAATGAGACATTCGTGAAAGTTGCGACGTGACTTCTACGACTGCCTTCTCATCGGCGTCCGGCGACTTCGAGCTGATCGGAATGACCTGTACCAGGTCTTCCGCCTTTCGCTCGATCACCTGCGTCACCACCGCGAGTCGTCGCTTTGGCATGCTGTACAGCTGAATCGTATCGACATACTGCTTGCTTTCCCTGAACTCGCCCTGCGCGTCGCCAACGTTGAAGTGGTGGCCGAACTCGACCTCCACCAGCGCCCAAGGGTGCAGCACCCCGCGGGCGCCTTTCCGGCGCGCAGCGAGGATGTTCTTCAGGTAGTACTGCTTGTCGATCTGCGTGCGTCGGATGAGCCGGACGCGATAGGTCAGTCGGTCGGCGGATGGCTCCCACTGAACGCTGTGGACTTGCCACCGGTACTCGGCGTGGCCGATGAATTTCTTCGTGAGGAAAATGGGATTGCCCACGGTCGGGCTGACCGGCAGGAGCACCTGCTCGATGCCGTGGTGGGCTTCGTGGCCGAGGGTGAGATATGTCTCGGTACCGGTGGCTGCATCCACCTTCGCTTCTTCGTAAAGGATGACGACCATCGTCGATGGGAACCGCGTGTTCCATGTCGGCTGCGCAAAACGAAAGGCCTCCCGACGGGAGGCCCTTCACCTTTCGCATCGTGGCGACAGGCCGATCGATGCGTGATGGCAACTCTATGAAACAGCGTGCAGCGCGTACATCGCCGCGCTACGAAATCGCCTTACTCGTTCACTCCGGCTGGATCCCCGCGTCCTGGATGATCTTGCCCCAGTGCGCGACCTCCGCGTCGTAGAACTTCTTGTGGCCCGCCGGCGACAGGCGGTCGTCGGTGACCATCGTGATGCCGAGCGCCTCTTCTCGTTTGATAAGTTCGGGATCTTTCAGCGCGGCGCGCAGGGCCGTGTTGAGTTTGGTGAGGACCGCGGGCGGGGTGCCGTGTGGCGCGTAGAGGCCGTGCCAGACCGTGAAGTTGAAGCCCGGCAGGCCCGCTTCATTCAGCGTGGGGACGCTTGCCAGCGCGGGCACGGCGGAGCGCTGGAGGCTGCTGACGCCGTAGGCCTTGACCTTCTTGCCTTCGATCTGCGGCGTGCTGTTGGTGGCCTGTTCGCACATCAGGTCCACCTGTCCGCCCATCAGGTCCGACATCGCCGGGCCCGTACCCTTGTACGGCACGAACGTCATCTTGCTCTTGAGCATGCTCTGCAGCATGAGCCCGCACAGGTGCGAGGCCGACCCTACGCCTGCGTTCGCGAGGTTCAGCTTGTCGCCGTCCGCGGAGATCAGCTTGCGCAGGTCGGCGAGCGTGTTCGGCGCGAGCTGGGGTTTGCCGATCAGCGTCGACGGCGCTTCGTTGATCAGCCCGAGAAACTCGAGGTCGGAGCTCTTGTAGCCGAGCTTGCGGTAGAGCGACGGCGCGGTGGCCAGTCCGATATGGTGGACCAGTAGCGTATAGCCATCGGGCGTCGCGCGCGCGACGCGGGCGGTGCCGATCGTGCCGCCGGCGCCCGTCGTGTTCTCCACGACGACGGTCTGGTTGAGCTGCTTGCGCAGCGCCTCCGCCACGTCGCGGGCGATCTTGTCGCTGGGCCCGCCAGCGGCGAAGGGTACGACGAGCGTGATGGGTTTGTCGGGATAGTCGGCGAGGGCGATGGCGGGGGTGACAGCGATACCACAGGCTACAGCGAGGCCTGCGGCACGGAAGATCGTGCGCGGGTTCAGCATGTTGTCTCCTGATTCTTGTGGTGGTACTGCGGTGCAAAGCGTACAGCGAAAAAGCGAAACCCGCCTGCGTCGCAGGCGGGGGCGTGGGATCAGAACGAAGGCATCAGGCCGACAGCATCAGGCCGACAGCGCCTGCATCACGCTGTAGAGATCGGACTTGCCCTCGAAGCCGATGCCGGGCAGATCGGGCATGGTCACGTAGCTGTTCTCCACCTTCACGCCATCGGGGAAGCCCCCATACGGCTGGAACAGGTCGGGGTAGCTCTCGTTGCCGCCGAGGCCCAGGCCCGCGGCGATGTTCAGCGACATCTGGTGCCCGCCGTGCGGAATGCAGCGGCTGGCCGACCAGCCATGCTGTTTGAGCATATCGAGCGTGCGCAGGTACTCGACGAGGCCATACGACAGCGCGCAGTCGAACTGCAGCCAGTCGCGATCGGGGCGCATGCCGCCGTAGCGGATGAGGTTGCGCGCATCCTGCATCGAGAACAGGTTCTCGCCGGTCGCCATCGGCTTGTCGTAGTAGTTGCGCAGCGTGGCCTGCAATTCGTAGTCGAGCGGATCGCCGGCTTCCTCGTACCAGAACAGGTCGTATTGCGACAGCGCCTTGGCGTACTGGATCGCGGTGTCGAGATCGAAGCGGCCGTTGGCATCGACGCAAAGGCGCTGACCGTCCTGCAGGATGCTCAGGATCGAATCGATGCGGCGCAGATCCTCATCGAGCGACGCACCGCCGATCTTCTTCTTGACCACCGTGTAGCCGCGGTCCAGATAGCTGCGCATCTCGTCCTTGAGCTTGCCGTGGTCCTGGCCCGGATAGTAGTAACCGCCCGCGGCGTAGACGAACACCTTGCGGTTCGGCTTGCCGTCGCCGTAGCGGTCCGCGAGCAGCTGGAACAGCGGCTTGCCCTCGATCTTCGCGACGGCATCCCATACGGCCATGTCGATCGTGCCGATGGCCACCGAACGCTCGCCATGGCCGCCAGGCTTCTCGTTCGTGAACATCGTGTCCCAGATCTTGTGCGGATCGAGGTTGTTGCCGGTGGCGTCGACCAGCGAGTCGGGGTCCGCCTCCATGATGCGGGGGATAAAGCGCTCGCGCATCAGCATGCCCTGGCCGTAGCGGCCGTTGGAATTGAAGCCGTAGCCGACCACGGGCTTACCGTCGCGGATCACGTCGGTGATCACGGCCACGAGGCTCAGCGTCATCTTGCTGAAGTCGATATAGGCATTGCGGATGGGCGAGCTGATCGGCAGCGTCTTCTCGCGAATTTCAACGATTCTCATCATGTCTCCGGGGGCGTCCGCCTGAACAGGATGGCGGAAACGAGTCGGTAGCATAGAAGCCACGATCGCACCTAGAATTCACCGGCAGTCAATTGACTATTAACCGACGGTGAATAGACGATGAAGTCCGACCTCGCGTCCGAACTCGAATTCTTCGTGCTGATCGCCCGCCGCGGCAGCCTTGCCGCGGCCGCGCGCGAACTCGACCTCACGCCGCCCGCCGCGACCAAGCGGCTTGCGCAGACGGAGGCACGTCTCGGGGTGCGTCTGGTCAACCGTACCACCCGCAGCGTCAGCCTGACCGACGAGGGCGAGACCTACCTGCGCTACGCCACGCGCATCCTCGCCGAGTTGCGCGCGATGGAAGAGGCCGTCTCCAGCGGGGGCGTGGCGCCGCGCGGCCTGTTGCGCGTCAACGCCACGCTCGGCTTCGGCCGCACTACCATCGCGCCGCTCGTGTCGGAGTTCGCGCGCCGCTTCCCCGAGGTCGAGGTGCAGCTGCAGGTGACCGATCGCCCGATCGACCTCGTGGAGACGGGGTTCGACCTCGCTATCCGCTTCGGCACGCTGCCCGACAGCCGCCTGGCCGCGCGCCGCATCATGTCGAACCGGCGTTTTTTGTGCGCGTCGCCCGGTTACCTCGAACGCCACGGCACGCCCCGCACGCTCGCCGACCTCGCACGGCACCGCTGCATCATCCATCGCCAGAACGACGATGCGTATGGCATCTGGCGTTTTACGCATCAGGAACATAGCGAAGCGATCAAGGTGGAGGGCAGCCTGTCGAGCAACGATGGCGACATCGTGCTGGGCTGGGCGCTCGATGGCCACGGCATCCTGATCCGCTCGGAATGGGACCTCGCCAAGTATCTCGAAAGCGGTCGCCTGCGCGTGGTGTTGCCGGAATGCACACTGCCGTCCGCGGACCTGTTCGTCTACTACCCCAACCGCCGTAACCAGACCGCACGCGCGAGGGCGTTCATCGACTTCCTCGCGGAAGCCTTCGCGCGCGGATGATTGCGTTTGAAACGAACGGCGACGCGCGGCGCGCGTGCAGCCGACGTTCGCCCCGTTCTCGGCCAGGTTCTTTGCTATGGGCGGCGCGCCGAACAGCGTCGTTGATTAAGTAAACGCTGTAATAAGGCGAAGGTCGCCAATCGCCGTCGAAACGCTGGCGCAAAACCGTGCGAATGCGCGCATTCCAATGTGAAAGAAATAACAGGAGTGACAATCCGCGGGCGGATGGCGCGATTGCGCGGTGCCGCAAATGCTTCAAAACTGAAACAAAATCGAGACAAGCGGTCGGCAATTGGACATGTTGCTTATACCCCTCATCGGAGGGGGAATTGCCGCCGCCATCCTCCCGACGAGGGGAGCATATGTCACGCGAAAGTCATCGAGCGGCGCAGCCCCGGACCGGCCCCCGGCCGATGCCCCGAAAGCCGCCTCCGGCGCGGCTATCGGGCCATCAGCAAAGCATGGCGCATTTGGTATTGAGAAAATCGAGAACGGGCGCGATGCCCTCGCAGGTGGCGGAATAAATCATGAATCGACCCTGCTGCCGGCACTTTACCAGACCGGTCCTGACTAATTCCTTCAAATGAAATGTCACCGCGGAAGGTGTCAAATCGGAAGAGGCGGATATAATTCCCGCCGAAATACCTTCTGGCCCGGCTTCTGTTAATAATAAAAATATACGCAGACGATTCTCCTGGGCGAGTGCTCCCAGAATATCTGCAGCGTTCTTGATATCCATCGGATTATACTTCCCTGCTTATTATTGAATTCCCGACAAATACAACGGCATGCCTGCCGCCGCTCCCCTTAGCCTGCCATTCTCGCTCCCAGTGCCTTGTACTGCAAGGCCCCGCGCGGGATAGAAGAACGACATGTTGAACGTTCCATACAACGAAATTTCAAACGCGGACCATGTAAAAATGACACATCCGCGCAGAATTCATATACGGTAGCGAACGCCGAATAATAGGCTTACCAGCATTAAACTACAAACTATTCGTGACATTTCAATGCTGCTAAAAACATTGAAACTATTCTGCTTCAGACAAAACGGTGGCTTTGCTACGATTCTCGCCGCCGTCCCATTGGACCGGTGTCCGGGATGGGGCCGCTTAATCGAGCCATTTGGCCCAGCAGGTGCCATCCATTTCCCCGTATTCCACGCAGAAGGAGTCCGTCATGAAGTTCGCACAGCTTCGCCGCAAGTTCCGCCAGGCCGGTCAGGGCATGACCGAATACATCATCATCGTGGCCCTCATCGCGGTGTCCGCGATCGGCGTGTACGCGATGTTCGGCCAGACCATCCGCAACCAGACCGCCGCGCTGGCCTCGGAAATGTCGGGCAAGACCGACGAGTCGCAGAACAACATCAACCGCGCCGGCGAGTCCTCGGGCCAGGCCACGAGCAAGGCCAATCAGGGCAAGGGCCTGAACAACTTCAACGTCGGCAACGACACCGGCAAATAATTAGAAGATTGGTGTCGATATCATGTGCAGCGTGCGTCACCGGCGCACGGCCGCGCCCGCCCGGCAACGAGGGCAGGCGCTGGCCTTCGCCCTCATCTTCCTGGCCGTGGGCGCGGTGGCGCTGTACGTGGCGTTCAACGCTTCGCAGCTGACCACCGCCAAAGCCAAGCTGCAGAACACGGCCGATGCCGCCGCGTACAGCGTGGCGGTGATGCAGGCACGGGACTACAACTTTGCCGCGTACACCAACCGCGCAATGGTCGCGAACCAGGTGCACGTGGCCCAGCTGCTGAGCCTCAAGTCGTGGATCGAGGAAGTCGACGAGACTGACGGCAAGGATCACGTCACCGACGAACTGGTCAACATTTTCGCGGACCTCGGCGCCGTGCAGTGGACCCTGCCCAAGCAGGTCGCGCGGCCCATCATCGCGCCGCTGAAGGCGACCGTGAATTCGGTCGCGCCAACCGCGGTGAAGGGCCTCGACGTGCTGATCGAGGGCCTGTCCCTCGCGCAGCAGGCCTATACGGTGGCCACCAAGCTCAACATGCCGTTCGTCGCCGAGGAAGTCGCGCAGGCGAACCAGCGCGACACGCATGCCGACAAGGGCTACCTCGCCACGCTCGGCGCGCCACGCATCGCGGCGTGGCAGAAATTCACGACACGCACGGACCCGCAGGCTACCGGCGCCAAGGGTGCGGGCGGTACGGGCGACCGCTTTGCGGACGTGGTGACCGACGACGCGAGCATGGACGGTTTTACGCCCGAGCGCGGCAATATCCGCACGCCGTTCGTCGCCAGCACCGCGTACAAGGGCTGCACGGGCGCGTCGGTAACGTTCATGCTGGTCGGCCAGCCGCATTCGGGCGCCACGCAGCTGCGCCCGGACATGAAGGGCTGGGAAGCGCTCGACGCAACCGCGGCCGAAGGCTTTATCAGCTGCCTGTTCCTGCCGGAACCGGTGCCGCTGATCATCCCGATCATCGAGTCGATGGGCCGCGGCGGCGCCGCGAACGGCCCCGGCAATCGCTACTCGGGCACGAGCGGATATCGCGGCACGGGCCATATCGGCGATGCGATCGCCAGCGCGGCGGCCGTTGCCGCCGGCATGCAGTACTCGGCCGGCCCCGGCACCTCGCTCGACAACAGCAGCCGCGCCGGCCTGCAGCAGTACTACGACCTTTCCACGCCGGCCAATGCCACGCCGGCGAAGGGCGCGGACTTCAATCGCGCGCCGACCCTCACGCTGCAGGTCTCGCGCAATATCGCAAGCACGCGCACGACGTCCACGCTGCGGGTCGGGGTGGGCCGCGTGGGCCTGCA
Source organism: Cupriavidus pauculus (assembly GCF_008693385.1). Classification (NCBI taxonomy): domain Bacteria; kingdom Pseudomonadati; phylum Pseudomonadota; class Betaproteobacteria; order Burkholderiales; family Burkholderiaceae; genus Cupriavidus; species Cupriavidus pauculus. The sequence continues at coordinate 2,964,741 of NZ_CP044065.1, read as the reverse complement.
GGAAGGCGCCCCGTCGAGCGAGCTGCGCGCGCTCGCAAGCGCCAGCGCGTACTTCATCCGGCCGCGCAATAGCAGCGGCGCGGGCGCGCTGCTGCGCGCGGCGTCGTGGAACCGTTCGGACAACCGCTACGAGTATCCGAGCCTGTTCAATCCGTACTGGCAGGCATCGCTCGTCGATACGCCGACGGTCGAGCTCGAAGCGGCCGCCGCCGCGCAGGCCGCGGGAGCGCCATGATGCGAGCGATGCGTCTTCGTCAACGCGGCCAGGCCCTCGTCGAACTCGCCGCGGCCGCCGGCGGCGTGCTCGTGCTGCTGTTCCTCGCGCTTGCGATGCTCGGCCGTTTTCACGACGTGCGTACCAAGACGCTGATGGCCAGCCGCTATGCGGCGTGGGAACGCACCGTGTACCTCGACGACGCGGGCTGGAACAAGTATGGCGCGTCCGTCACCAAGACGCCGCAGGCGCTGCGCAGCGAAGCGGTGCAACGCGTGTTCGGCCACGACGCGCCGGCATTGCGCGCGGACGACGGTACGCGCAATGCCCTGCCGCAGGGCGGCCTGCCGATGTGGCATGACGTCGCGGGCAAGGACCTGCTCAAGCGATACGAAGACATACAGCTGCGCACCTCGCGCACCAACACGGGCACGGCGCTCGACACCGCGATCGGCGTCCTCGATGCGGGCGGCGCGGTCGGCGTGGGGCCGGACCTGTCCATCACGAACCAGCAGCGTGCGCAGATCGACGTCGCCGTGGGCGCGGACAGCCAGACGCTGCGCAAGCTGTGGCCGGGCTGGACCGGCTTCACGGCCAGCGACGCCAACGTGCTGCTCACCAATGCATGGACACCGGACGGGCGTGACGGGACGCTCGCGCAGGTGACCAACCTCGCGCCGCTGCATCGCGGCGAATTCCTCGGCAGCGCCATCTTCATGCCGCTGGCCGTCTTTGCGCCGGATATCACGGGGCTCGATCTCGGCAAGATTGCGCCGGACGTGGTCCCGGCGGACAGGGTGGGTCAATGAACTTCGCAGCCTTCATGCGCGCCGCATCGGTCGCGCTACTCATGACGTGTGCCGCGCACGCGGCCGTCGCGGGCGCGTGCGCGCGCAAGCCGATGAAGCCCGACGCGGCCGCGTGGCTCGGCGAGGACACGCTCGTCGATGGCATGCCCGTGACCGTGATGGCGGTCTCCTACAAGGACAGCCCCGACGAGGTGGCACGCCGCTGGCGCGCTTACTGGGAGGACGCCGGCGTGCCCTCTCGCGCGTTGCGCAGCCGCAAGGGCTGGCTGATCACCGCGATCGAGAACGACTGCAGCTATGTGCTGCAGATGCCCGCGCAGCGCGGCGCGGATGGCATGAGCGGCGGCCTCTTCAGCGCCATGCGCCTGCAGCGCGCCGATCTGCCAACGGAAGTCGGCGCGCGCGCCATGCCGTTGCCCGTGGGCGGACGCGTCGTGTCCGATACCGTGAGCCGCGACCCGATGGCGGTCGCGCGCACCGTGGTCGTCGATGTCGACGGCAGCGCGCGCGGCACGCATGCGCGCTTCCTGTCGAGTCTGCTCGCGAGCGGCTGGCGCGTGCTGGCCGATGCCGGCGTCCCGCGCGCGGCCGGACTGCGCGGCGGGCGTGCCATCGCGCTGCAAAAGGAAGGCTACAAGCTGGACGCGACCTTCTTGCCGCGCGGGGCCGCCACGCGCGCGGTCATCAACGTGTCGAGGACGCTGTGAAGCGGGGCCAGGCCGGTCAGGCCTACGCCGAGTACGTGGTCATGCTCGTGGTCGTGATCCTGTTGCTCATCGTGGGGGGCGACAACTCCGTGATCAATCAACTGCTCGCGGCCTTCAGGACCTTCTACCAGTCGTACAGCTACGCGATCGCCGTGCCCTGAGCGCGTCGCCGCCTCTGCCGCTTCTGTCGCTTCATCGGGTTTTTTCATCGGGTCTGTCTCTCATGCTGAAGAAAATAAAAGTCCAGTCACTGGCCAGTAATCCCTGGGTCCTGCTCGTGATCGCCGTGCTTGCCGCCGGCCTGCTGACGTTCTGGGTGTACCGCTTTCTGGAGGGGCGCGAGGACGCGCTCAAGGCCAGGCTCGCGGAGGAGATGAACCGCCAGCAGCGCGTATCGGTCATGGTGCCGACGCGAGATCTGCCGGTCGGCACGCCCGTTGACAACAGCGCGTTTGCCGCGCGCGACGTGCCCGCGGATCTCGTGTTCGAGGACGTGATTCGCGCGAGCGACTTCGACGCGGTGTCCAACCTCAAGCTCGTGCGCCCGGTCAGCCGCGGCCGTCCCGTGCGCCGCGCGGATCTGGAGGCGCTGCAGGCGCGCGACTTCTCGGACATGCTCGAAGTGGGCAAACGCGCGCTGACGATCGAGATCGACGCCACCAACTCGGCGGCCAAGATGCTCAAGCCCGGCAACCATATCGACCTGTATCTGCTCACGTCGGGGGCGGGCGGCGGCGGCGCCAAGGCCGGCGGAGCCCCCGGACCGAAGGACACCGACAAGACCGCGCGCATGCTGCTCTCCAACGTGGTGGTGCTGGCCACCGGCCAGGACGTGCGCCCGCGCGACCTCGGCGAGGCATTCGAGCGTCAGCGCGCGGCGCAGCGCAATGGCGACCCCAACGACGAAGCCGCGGGCTACGACAGCCTGACGCTGTCGGTCACCTCCGAGCAGGCCGCGCGCATCGCGCTCGCGCAGAAGGTCGGCGCGCTGCGCGCGGTGCTGCGCAATGCGGCGGACAAACGCGAAACGCCCGCCATCGCGCTGCACGAGCGCACGCTGTTCTCCGCCGAAGACACCGGCGACACCGTGCAGTACATCGTCGGCAACAGCGGCGGCAACATGCTGGGCACCGTGCCCGAGTTGCCCGCGGCCGCGGTGGCCGGCAATGCGGCGGGCAATGACGGTCGCGGCGCGCAGGCCGATGCGGCGCTCGCGGCCGCGCAGAAACTCGCGGCCGCGCAGCAGGCGAACATGGAGCGCCTGGCCAGTGCCCTCAGTGGCAGCCCCCCCGGAAGTGTCTCCGGCACCGGCAACTAGCCGCGCGAGCCTCCCTCTCTCCCCGAGTCCATCCATTACAGAAGAGCGATTGCATGTCCAGTCAAAACAGAGCCGCCCGCAACGCGGCCAGCCAGGGTAGGGTCCTCGTGTGGTTGATCGGCGTGGCGATGGCCGCGCCGTACCTGCCGGCCCGCGCGGCCACGGCCACCGCAACCGAAGGCGCGAGTCAGCCCAATGCGAGCGGCGTGGTGCGCGGCGTTCCGGGCAGCGTGAAGCCAGAAGCCGCGACGCTTGCCATGGTCACGCCAACGCCCGTGACGGCGGGCGCGCGCGCCCAGTACGAGATCGTGCTGTTCCGCGGCGAAGTGCGCGTGGTGGATGTGCCGGGCACCATCAAGCGCGTGGCCGTCGGCGACGGCAGCCTCGTCAGCAGCACCGTGGTCGATCGTCGCCTCGTGCTGCTGGCGGAAAAGGCGGGTGTCACGAGCCTGGTGATCTGGAACGAAGCGGGCATCGCGATGCATGTGCGCGTGCGCGTCACCGATCAGGACCTCGGCGATGCGGCCGATCAGATGCGCGTGGCGCTGTCGCCGTTCGTGCGCAAGCTCGAGATCACGCAGCGCGGCGGATCCGTCATCGTGCGCGGCTATGTGCATCCGGAACGCAAGGACGATGCGCGGGCGGTGGTCGAGCGGTTCCGCATGGCGACCAACCTGATCCAGACCGAGGACGGCGGGCCCATCAAGAAGGCCGTGATGTTCAAGGTCCATATCATGGAGATCACGAAGACCGGGCTCGAGAATATCGGCATCTCGTGGGACCAGCAGATCAACGGCCCGCAGGCGTCGGTGGCCGGTAATGCCGTGCACACGGGCCGTTACCGCACGGTGCCGCCGATCCAGAGCGGCTCGCCGTACGACTCCATTCCGGGCTCGGTCAACGGCGCGGCCGGCGGGGTGTTCCTCGGCATCGCCACGTCGATCTTCTCGAAGATCAATCTCGCGGTGAGCCGCGGCGAAGCCTACGTGCTGGCCGCGCCCGAACTCAACACGCGCAGCGGCGGCACCGCGAGCTTCCTCGCGGGCGGCGAGGTGCCGATTCCGCTCGCGGGCGCGCTTGGCGCGCAGACCGTGATCTACAAGCAGTACGGCATCAAGCTCGACGTCAAGCCCGCGGTCGATGGGGACAACGTCATCAGCACGTCGCTCGGTACCGAGATCAGCCAGATCGACCCGTCGCTGTCCGTCAACGGCTATCCGGCGTTCCTGACGCGGCGCACGTCGTCGGAACTCACGCTCCGGCCGGGCGAGACCATCGCGATGTCGGGCCTCGTGCAGGCACAGGCCAGCAGTGCGGTGGACAAGCTGCCGCTGCTCGGGGACATCCCCGTGCTGGGCCAGCTGTTCCGCTCGACGAATTTCCGCAGCAACAAGAGCGACCTCGTGATCTTCGTGACGCCGGTGCTGTACGACCCGGCGGAGCCCATGGCCGCGGACGTGATGAACCGCGGCGAATCGATCGATCGCAACTTCCGGTACGAGAACGGGGATCCGAGCCCGCTGCCGGAGATCGACCGCCGCCGCGAGCAGGAGATCGATCGCGAGAAGCGCCATGGCCAGTTGCTGGAGCAACCGGCACCCGATGCCGCGGCCGCGCAGTACCGCGGAGGCTGAGGAGTAACGTCATGCTCAAGCTGACCATCACGGCGCGCAACGGCGCCAGCGACGTGTACCAGGTGGGACACGCGTGCTCCATCGGCAAGGACCCGGCCTGCGATATCGTGCTCAAGGGGCTGCTGATCGGCAAGCTGCATGCGCGCATCGAGAATCGCGAGGGGCACTATTACCTCGAGGACGAGGGCGGGATTGCCTCGACGATGATCAACGGGAATCCCGTGACGTCTTATGGGCCGCTGACGGCGGCGGACCGGATCGAGATCGGCAACTATACGTTGGCGGTGGCGGTGAATGGCCAGGCGAACGGGCATTCGCAGGCCGCGACGCCCGTGCGTCCCAATGACGAAACCGTCGCCGGGCCGGTCGCGGTTTCGGGCGCGGTGTCGGACCCGATGTCGCGCCCGGTGCCGACTTCCATGTCGGGTCGGGTGTCGGCCCCCACTGTACCGCCCCAGATGGCGGCCGCGACGCCGTCCGCAGTGCCCGGGCCGACCCCGGCGACACCGGCGACACCACCGAACCCATCGACACCAACGATGATGTCACCGGCCGCGCCACGGCCCGCCGCCGGACGGCACGAGGACGAGTCCCTCGCCCCCATCAACAGCGCATTCGGCATCGAGCTCCGCAAGGCCGCGCATCAGGCACTGATCAGCGCGATGGATCTGCGGCGCGTCAACGTCGCGCGCATGCCGGAAGAAGAACTGCGCCAGCTCGTGGGCGGCCTGCTCGACGACATCCTCGACGGCGACAAGCGCTACAACACGCCGCAGATTCCGCGCGGCGTGCTCAAGAAGAGCGTGTTCGACGAAGTGATCGGCCTGGGCCCGCTCGAGGAGCTGCTCGCCGACGACGCCGTGACCGAAATCATGGTCAACCGGCATGACGAGATCTTTGTCGAGCGCTCGGGACGGCTCGCCAGATCGTCGGTGATCTTCACGGACGATCGCGCCGTGCTCGGCGCGATCGAGCGCATTGTCGCGCCGCTCGGCCGCCGCATCGACGAATCGTCGCCGATGGTCGATGCGCGGCTCAAGGACGGCTCGCGCGTGAATGCCGTCATTCCGCCGCTCGCGCTCAAGGGCCCCAACATCACGATCCGGAAGTTCTCGAAGCGCAAGCTGCAGGCGCGCGACCTCGTCGCATTCGGCTCCATGTCGCCGCAGATGGTCGAGTTCCTGCGCGTGGCCGTGGAGCGTCGCGCGAACATCGTGATCTCGGGCGGTACGGGCTCGGGCAAGACCACGCTGCTCAACGTGCTCTCGAACTTCATTCCCGACGACGAACGCATCGTCACCGTGGAAGACGCCGCGGAACTGCAGCTGACGCAGTCCAACCTCGTCTCGCTCGAGGCGCGGCCCGCGAACATGGAAGGCAAGGGCGCGGTGCCGATCCGCGACCTCGTCAAGAACTGCCTGCGGATGCGGCCGGACCGCATCGTCGTGGGCGAATGCCGCGGCGGCGAAGCGCTCGATATGCTCCAGGCCATGAACACGGGCCACGACGGCTCGCTGACCACCGCGCACGCGAACTCGCCGCGCGACTGCCTGTCGCGGCTCGAGGTCATGACGCTGATGGCGGGACTGGACCTGCCCGTGCAGGCGATTCGCGAGCAGGTGTGCTCGGCCGTGGACATCATCGTGCAGCAGACGCGCTTCTCGTGCGGCTCGCGGCGGGTGACGTACATCACCGAGGTCAGCGGCATGGAGACGGGCGTGGTGCAGCTGCAGGATGTGTTCAATTTCCGGCAGGACGGGTATGACGAGCAGGGGCGCATTCGCGGCCGCTTCGTCTCCACGGGCTATATCCCCGATTTCTATCAGGACCTGATTCGCCGCGGTATCTCGGTCGACACGTCGATCTTCGGCGAACAGCCGGCGTAACGGTGGCAACCAACGGACGTAACCAACGTAAGAAGCTCCCATGGAAATCGTCGTCGTACTCGCTCTGATCTTCGCGGTGCTCATGTTCCTCGCGTGGGGCGCGCTGTTCCACGGCCGCACATGGTTCGTGCAGCGGACGCAGCGCGTGGCCACCGAGGTGGAATCGAACCTCGCCGATCTGTTCATCTTCATCAATACGCAGCGGCTCGCGGGAATTTCGGCGCTTGCGGTCTTTGTGCTGCCGCTCGTCGTGTGGCTGGTGTCGCAGAACGTGCTGTTCACCGCGGTGTCGATTCCGCTCGCCTTCATGCTGCCGCGGTTGTGGGTCCGGCGCATGCAGACGCGGCGGCTGCGAGAGATCGAGGAACAGTTGCCGGATTCGCTGCTGATGATGTCGGGCGCGCTGCGCGCCGGCGCGAGCTTCCCGATGGCACTGGAAAGCGTGGCGCAGGAATCGCGGCCGCCGGTGTCGCAGGAGTTCGAGCTGCTGTTGCGCGAGATTCGCCTCGGTGTCGATCTGATGGTGGCGCTGCGCCATATGGAGCGCCGCATTCCGGTGCCCGACTTTCTGATGGTGACCGCGGCGATTTCCATCTCGCGCGAGGTGGGCGGGAACCTGGCTGAGACGCTCGAGTCCGTCGCGCGCACGCTGCGCGAGAAGCAGCAGATGGAAGGCAAGATCCGATCGCTCACCGCGCAGGGCAAGATGCAGGGCTGGGTCATGACGGGCCTGCCGATCTTCCTGATCCTCGTGCTCCGCAATATGGAGCCGAAGGCGATGGCGCCGTTGTTCGATTCGCCGCTGGGCTGGGGCGTGCTCGCGGTGATCGGCACGATGGAGTTCATCGGCTATCAGGCGATCAAGAAGATCACGCACATCGACGTCTGACGGAGCCGCCATGCGCATAGCGATTATTTTCCTCATCTGCCTGGCCGTCATCGCGATGATCGGCGCGCTGGTCTACTCGATGCGCCGGCTCACGGGCGTGGTGCCGCAGGAGAATCGCGCCTACCTCGACCCGCTGCCGAAGTCGCTGCGCAAGCTGTGGCCGCTCGTCCGCTTTGTCGAACATCACTTTCTGTGGCTCGTGCCGCGCGCGGTACTGGCGCGCACCGAAGAGCAACTGCGCCTGACGGGCATGTCGTTCGTGATGACCGCGAGCCAGTTCACGGCATTGTCGCTGGTGTCGGCGCTGCTGTTCGCGCTGATGCTGTGGGTATCGATGCTTGGCATCCATACGTTCTCGTTGCCCGTGCTCGCGCTGGGCGCGCTCGGCGGCTTCTTCTATCCGCGGCTGTGGCTGCGCGATGTGCGCAAGCGCATCGTGGCGCAGGTGACCAAGCAGTTGCCGATCTTTCTCGACTTCCTGACGCTGTCCGTGGAAGCGGGCCTCAATATCAACGGCGCGATGACGCAGGCCGTGGAGAAGGGGCCGGCCGGCACGCTGCAGCGCGAGTTCGAGCACGTGCTGCGCGATCTCAAGGCGGGCCTTTCGCGCTCGGAGGCGCTGCGGCGCATGGACGACCGCCTGCGCATGAAGGAGATCACGAACTTCGCGGGCGCGGTCATCCAGGCGGAACGCATGGGTTCGGGGCTCGCGCAGACGTTGCGCTTCCAGTCCGAGCAGCGCCGGACCGAACGGTTCCAGCGCGCGGAGAAGCAGGCGATGGAAGCACCGGTCAAGCTGATCTTTCCGCTCGTGGTGTTTATCTTCCCGGTGACGTTCATCGTGCTGGGCTTCCCGATCGTGATGAAGTTCATGCAGGAGGGGTTGTTGTGAAGCACGGCACGCTGTGGCGCGGCGAGGAGCCGCTGTGCCCGCGCGCGGAACTTGCCGAGCACGCGCGCGAGCGCATGCGCGGGCTGCTCGGGCGCGCGTCGCTCGAGGCCTCGCAGGCGATGTGGATCCCGTCGTGCAATGCCGTGCATACGCTCGGCATGCGCATGCCGATCGACGTCGTCTTCGTGGATGGCGGGGGCACCGTGCTCGCGGTCCATGCGAACGTGGCGCGCGGACGCTTCCGTGCGCACTGGCGTGCGCGCGCGACGGTGGAGCTCGCGGCGGGGCGCGCGGCGGCGCTCGCATTGCGCGCCGGCGATCGGCTGCGGTTCGCGGAAGCCGGTGTGCGGGACGGGGAGGCGGCGGCATGAACCGCAACCGCATCCGTGGCGCCAGCATGGCGGAGTTCATCGTCGTGCTGCCGATCCTGCTGCTGCTGTGCCTCGGCATCGTCCAGTTCGGCCTGCTGTACCAGGCCAAGGCCACGCTCGACTATGCGGCGCTGCAGGCGGCGCGCGCGGGCGCGCTCGACCATGGCCGCAACGCGTCGATGCGCAGCGGGCTCGCGCGTGGCCTTGCGCCGCTGTTCACGCATTCGGCCGACCTCATCGGGCAGCAGAAGGCATTGCTGTACGTGAACTCGATCGAGTTGCTCAAGCCCGGCGCGTATCGCATCGATGTCATCAATCCGACATCGGCCGCGTTGCAGGATTTCGGCAAGACCAACCAGTATGCGGGCCAGACCGTGCGCGAGATTCCGAACGATACGCTGAGCTTTCGGAGCACGAGCGCGGGCGGCAGCTCGGGCATCTCGATCCAGGATGCGAACCTGCTCAAGATCCGCGTGACCTATTGCTACGCGATGGCCGTGCCTTTCGCCAATCGCACCATCTTTTCGCTGATGAACGCCATCGACGATATCTATGCGACGGGCAAGCCCGGATCGGGGCTGCCGAAGCGGCCCAATACCTGCTACGCGCTGTCGACGGTCGAAGGGAGCTGGCGTATTCCGCTCGAGTCGGAGGCGATCGTGCGTATGCAGACCCCGTATCGTGGTGGATAAGCGGGGGGCGGATGAAGTGAGGCGGATGAACATGAGGCGCACCACGCGATTCGTACGCGCGTTTGGCTGCGCGTTTGCCTGCACGATGGGCGGCGCCGCGGCGCTCTGCATGGCCGCGCCGGCATCGGCGATGGACGTGCACCGTGCCGAGGGTGTGGAGATCATCAACGGCCGTCCACCGCAGCCCGCGGCGCCCGCCACGGCGCGGCCCGCGCGCGGTACGCCGGGCGCTCCCGTACAGCCGGCGACGTTCGCGCCCGCCACGAAAGCGTCGGTGGAAGCGGCCGCCGCGACCGTGCCGCAGCGATTGCGCGCGGCGCAAGGGGTGCTCGAAGCACAAATTAGCGAATACAATCGTGCGCTGCTCGAGAACGCACCGCCCGAATCGCTCGGGCCGCTCGAGGCCGCCATCGGCCAGACGCTGGAGCAGATCGACACACTCGTCCGCACACCGCGTGCGCGCGAACCCTGAATCAATGCGAGAGCGTGCTGCCCGCGCGGGCAGCGAGACGCTCCGTTGCCAAGGAGTCCTCGTTGTCCGCTGCATCATCCCTCCGCCCCACCGTGCTCCCTCTGCTGATTGCCGCCATCGCGATGGTGGCCGGTTGCAAGGAGAAGTCGAAACACGAGCTGCCGAAGCCCGGCGTGCCGAAGCCCGTCACCGAGCAATCGGTGCCCGCGACGCCCGCGGCACCGGCACCTTCGGCATCCGCATCCGCCGATCCACCCGCGCCGGCCGCGCCGAAGCTGGTCAATGTGGCCGGCATGTCCGCCGGCGCATTCGTCGTCAACAAGCCGCGCGACGACCAGCGCTGGCTGTCACTGATCAACGAGGTGCCGGACTCGGTGGGGATTACCGCGAATGGCGACGGCTATGACGCGGTGATCGCGCTCGCCGCGCCCGCGACGATCGAACGTGTGCGCTTTGTCCGCGCCGCGGAGATCTCGGCCGCGAAGCACGCGCAGGTGCAGGTCTCCGAGCAGGGACAGGATGGCCCATGGCAGACCGTGTACGACGCCGACCTGACCGCGATCGGTTCGTCGCAACGCGACAGCCGCGGCGTCAGCGACGAGGCCGCGTTGCCCACGCCCGCGCGCGCGCGATGGGTGCGCGTGAACTTCACGGGCGGCGGTGGGGGCACGATCTCCGTGCGCCAGTTCGAAGCGCTTGCGCAACCTGCCGAAGGCGCGCCGGCCGAGCGCAGCGTATCGGGCGTCTATCGGCTGCTGCGCGGCTTCAGCGGCGCGTCGTATGTCGCGATCCGGCAGGATGGCGCGACCGTACGCGGATGCTTTGGCGACGGCGAGGAGAAGGGCGGCCGCGTGACGTTCCGGCGCGTTGCCGGGGAATTCGCGGGCGGTGCCGAGCCCGGCGGCTATCTGCGCTACGCGCGCGGGAGCGGCAAGGATGCGTGGCGCGGCGTCATGAGCTTCAGCCCCGATGGCGCGCGCACCGCGGTGCTCGAGTTTCCGGGCGCGACGGGCGGCAGCGGCACCATGGCGCAGTCGGTCAATGGCATCGGCTGGCGCGTCGGCGATTATCGCGATGCCTGCCCTGGCGATGCGAACGCGACCGATCTCGTTGACGATGCGCTGGAAGCGGACAAGCGCGTCACGCTCTATGGCGTGAACTTCGACCTCGATGCCGATACGCTGCGGCCCGAGAGCCGGCCCGCGCTCGACGCGGTGGTCAAGGCAGCGCGCGCGCATCCGGACTGGCACCTCGCGATCGAGGGCCATACGGACAGCAGCGGGGGCGATGCCCACAATCAGGACCTGTCGCAGCGGCGCGCCGAGAGCGTGCGCCGATACCTCGCGGCGGCGGGCGTGGCGGGCGATCATCTGGGCGCGCAGGGGTTCGGCGCCAGCCGGCCGGTGGCACCAAACGACAATCCCGCGGGCCGCGCGCAGAACCGGCGGGTGGAGGTGGCGCGGCAATGAGTGGGGGGGCAACGCGTGGCGTGTCAACGCGTGGGATGGCAACGCGGGGTGTGCCAACGCGTGGGGCGACAACGCGTGGGATGGCAACGCGAGGTGTGCCAACGCGTGGGGCGACAACGCGTGGGATGGCAACGCGAGGTGTGCCAACGCGAGGTGTGCCAACGCGTGGCGTGCCAACGCGTGGGATGGCAACGCGGGGTGTGCCTACGCACGGGATGGCAACGCGTGGGGAGGCCATGCGCGGGATTGCCGCTGTGCGCGTGGTGGCATCCCTGATGGCGTGTGCCGCGCTGCTGTTTCCCACGCTGGCCCGTGCCGAAGTGACCACCGTGCGAGCGCACGGGGTGACGTGGCTGCAGGGCGGCGGGGCCGTGCAGCCCATCCGCTCGGCGCCGCGCGCGCGGGCGGGCGGCCCGATGATGGTCTCGCTGACACGCGGGAACGATCGCGACCACGGCCGACCTGATAGCGGCCCTGCCATTGATTCCGCTAGCGGTTCCAACATCCGCGCCCACCTCGGGCCGGATATCCGCGCGAACCTCGGCCCGGACATCCGCGCGAACCTCGGCCCGGCCATCCGCGCCAACCTCGGCCCGGACATCCGCGCCAGCATCGGCCCGGACATTCGCGCCAACCTCGGTCCCAACATCCGCGCCAACCTCGGGCCGGACATCCGCGCGAACCTTGGGCCGGACATCCGCGCCAACCTCGGCCCGGACATCCGCACCAGCATCGGCCCGGACATTCGCGCCAACCTCGGTCCCAACATCCGCGCCAATCTCGGCCCTAACCTCGTCCACAACATCGGCTCCTATAGCGGCTCCCCTAACGGCCCCGCTATCCGTCCCAACACCGACCCCGGTAGCAACCCCGACACCGACCCCGATAGCGATCCCAACACCGACGCCGATAGCGAAGTCGCCGCAGTCCCCTTCATCGGGCTGCCCGGCCTCGCCAGCATGTTCCCGGCGCCCGCGCCCCGCACCGGCGACCTGCTTCGCACCGTGCTGCCATTCGTCACGCAGGCCGCCTCCGACAATCGCCTCGACCCCGCGCTTCTGCTCGCCGTGATTCACGCCGAATCGGGCTTCAATCCCGCCGCGCTGTCGCCGAAAGGCGCGGTCGGCCTCATGCAGCTGATGCCCGCAACCGCCGGGCGCTATGGCGAGCCCGACCCGCGCGACCCCGCGCGCAATGTGCGGGCCGGTGCCGCGCATCTGCGTTACCTGATCGGCCGCTACGGCGACCTGCCGCTCGCGCTGGCCGCCTACAACGCCGGCGAAGGCGCGGTGGAGCGCCACGGCCTCCAGATCCCGCCCTACGCGGAGACGCAGCAATACGTGCCGCGCGTGATGGCGCTGTATCGCGGCTATCAGGCCCGGCTGCCGAATCCTCTGAATCCCTGAATCCTCGAACGACAAGGAGAAACCATGAGCAAGTACCGCTTCCGTACCGTCCGTGCCGCACTCGCGATCACCTCGCTGACCATGCTGATGGCCGCATGCGGCAAGGACGAGGGCAAGACCGCGGGCACGTCCGGCGCGGACGACAGCCTGCCGAAGGAGTGCGTCGAGGCCGAAGCCGCGCAGCGTGCATGTACCGAGGCGATGGCATCCGGGTACGACCGTCTGGGCCAGAGCGCGGCGGCGAAGACGCTGCGCGAGGCGATTCCGCAGGAGATGGACAAGGTGCGCGCACAGTGGCGCGCGATCCCCGACAAGGAGAACCTCGCGCGCGCCTGCGCGGCCACGCGCGACGGCATTCGCGCGCAGCCGCAATGCAACAAGGGCTGACGCGCGCCTCCGCAGCTTTTACACGACGATGTAAAAAGGCCGTCGCCCCCCAGGGCGCGGGGCACCGGCACGCCAGGCGCCAAGCGGGGACGGAAGCCCGCACGGCGCAGACCGGCGCAAGCGGCGCGTGCTGGCGCGTGCAGGCGCGCTGGCAGCGTTCCGGCCATGCGCCGCGCGCGCGGGGCGCGGCGAGGATGTGGCCGGTACGGGGCAGCGCGCAGGCTGGTGGCACGCAATCTGCGGGAGGACAGGGTTCGATCACTCTTCACGATGGAATCGGCCATGACCAAGAAGACAGCCTCCCCCGCAAAGCCGCCTCGCAACGATGCGGCCTCGACCGCGTCGCAGGTGCCGCCAGACACGACCCCACCCAAGCCGCAGGGCGCCGGCAACAACGACGACGGCAGCTACGAGCGCGCGGTGGCCGACCGGCTGAACCCGCGTCCAAAGCGGCTGGGCTCCGACTCCGTCGGCAACCTCGTATCGAACGAGGGCCGCACGCTGACGACCAATCAGGGTCTGCGGCTCCCGCAGGACGACGATTCGCTGAAGCTCGGTTTGCGTGGCCCGACGCTGCTCGAAGACTTTCATCTGCGCGAGAAGATCACCCACTTCGATCACGAACGCATTCCCGAGCGCGTCGTGCACGCGCGCGGCGCGGCCGCACATGGCTACTTCGAACTCACCGAATCGCTGGAGGACGTGACCACCGCCGATATCTTTACGCGCGTGGGCGAGAAGACGCCGGTATTCGTGCGCTTCTCGACGGTGGCGGGCTCGCGCGGCTCGCCCGACGTCGCGCGCGATGTGCGAGGCTTTGCCACCAAGTTCTATACGCGCCAGGGCAACTTCGATCTCGTCGGCAACAATATGCCCGTGTTCTTTATCCAGGACGCGATCAAGTTTCCGGACTTCGTGCATGCGGTGAAGCCCGAACCGCACAACGAGATTCCGCAGGCCGCGTCGGCGCACGATACGTTCTGGGACTTCGTGTCGCTGCAGCCCGAGTCCATGCACATGGTGCTGTGGACGATGTCAGGTCGCGCGCTGCCGCGCAGCTTCCGCACGATGGAAGGGTTCGGCGTGCACACGTTCCGCCTCGTCGATGCCGAGGGCCGCGGCACGCTGGTCAAGTACCACTGGAAGCCCGTGGGGGGCGCGCATTCGCTCGTGTGGGACGAAGCGCTCAAGATCAACGGCAAGGACCCGGACTTCCATCGGCGCGACCTGTGGGATTCCATCGACGCGGGCCTCTATCCCGAGTACGAACTGGGCGTGCAACTGGTGCCCGAGACCGATGCGCTGAAGCTCGGCTTCGACCTGCTGGACGCGACCAAGCTGATTCCCGAGGAACTCGTTCCCGTGCGGCGTATCGGCAAGATGGTGCTGAACCGGAACCCCGACAATTTTTTCGCCGAGACCGAGCAGGTGGCCTTCCACCCGGGCCATATCGTCCCCGGCATGGATTTCACGAACGACCCGCTGCTCGCGGGGCGGCTGTTCTCCTATACCGATACGCAGATCACGCGGCTCGGCGGTCCCAACTTCCACGAACTGCCGATCAACCGCGCGCTCTGCCCCGTGCATAACAACCAGCGCGACGGCTTTATGCGCCAGACGGTCGTGCAGGGCCGCGAGAGCTATCAGCCGAACAGCATCAGCGGCGGCTGCCCGTTCCTCGCGGGCGACACCGACGGCTACAAGCATTTTCCGCAGCCCGCCGAGGATGGCGCGGTGAAGGTCCGCATGCGTAGCCACACGTTCGCCGATCATTTCTCGCAGGCCAACCTGTTCTGGCGCAGCCAGTCGGCCGTGGAGCAGATGCAGATCGTCGATGCATACACGTTCGAGCTGTCGAAGGTGTCGAGCCCCGAGATTCGCGAACGCGTGGTGGGACAGCTCGTGCATATCGCGCCGGAGCTGGCCCAGCAGGTCGCGGACAAGCTCGGCATCGAGGTCGTGCCGGTCGGCCCCGACGTTCCGATCAACGACTACGGGATTGCCGCCTCCCCCGCGCTGAGCCTCGATGCGCAGCCGAAGGGCGTGATCAAGGGCCGGCAGATCGCGGTGCTGGTCAACGACGGCGTGCGCGATGAAGCCATCGCGTCGCTGCGCAAGCTGGCGGAGCAGGGCGGCGCGGTGGTCAAGATCATCGGGCCGCGCGCGAGCGCGGTCACCACGGCCAAGGGCGCCGCGCTCGCCGTCGATCACGCGCTGGCGTCGGTCGGCTCGGTGCTGTTCGATGCCGTCTATGTTCCCGATGGCGACAATCCGCCGACGGTGCCCGAAGCGGCCGCGCTGCTGTTCGTCAGCGAGAGCTACAAGCACTACAAGCCGATCGGCGCGGGCGGTTCCGGTGCGCTGCTCGTCGCGGCTGCCGCGCGCGCCGCGGGGCTCGACGGCGGCTTCGGCGGCGCCGGCGTGCTCGTGGCGGAAAAGGACCAGGCGGCGGGCCACAAGGCGTTTCTCGAGGCCGTGGGCCAGCATCGCTGGTGGGATCGCCCGGACGCGCTGCAAGTGCCTGTCTAGGCGCTTGTGCGGGTGCCGCGGGCAACGCGTTCTTCCGCGGCGCACGGTTCTTCCCGCTTTCCCTCTCCGCGAGGGATGCCGGCGTGCCGCGGGGCAGGCCGGTAACCCCTGCCGCGAGCATGTCCTGCCGTGGTGCGGTATCCTTGCCGCCATGCGCCGCTTCGGCGGTCACCGCACCACATTGACAACATGAATGACACAGAAAGCGAGCTGATTGGCTCCGCGCGCCTGCCCACGCGGTACGGCGAGTTCACCGCGCATGCCTTCAAGGGCGCGCACACGGGCACCGAGCACCTGGCCCTCACCATTGGCGATATCTCCGGCGAGAACGTGCTCACGCGCCTGCATTCCGAATGCCTGACCGGCGACGTGTTCGGCTCGTGCCGCTGCGACTGCGGCGAGCAGCTGGACCTCGCGATGCAGAAGATTGCCGAGGAAGGCCGCGGCATCCTGCTGTACCTGCGTGGCCATGAAGGCCGCGGCATCGGCCTCTCGAACAAGATTCGCGCCTATGCGCTCCAGGACGGCGGCCTCGACACCGTCGATGCGAATCTCGCGCTCGGGCAGGCCATCGACTCGCGCACCTATGCGTTCGCGGCCGATCTGCTGCGCCAGTGGGGTGTGAAGTCGATTCGCCTGATGAGCAACAACCCCGTCAAGCAGCGCGCGCTCGAGGACGCCGGTATCGTCGTCGCCGAGCAAATGCGTCACATCGTGCCCTCGAACGCCGAGAACGAGAAATATCTCGCGACCAAGCGGTCTCGCATGGGTCACCTTCTCGACTGATTCCGCCGTCCGCGCGCGGTTGTAGGCATAGACCGACAACCGGTTGCGAGGGCACCCGACAGTTTGCGTGTGCCCACTCTTCTATCTTGAACTCATGCCGCGCCTGCGATGGACGCAGGGGCAAAATTCAGAAAGGAGAGAGCGATGGCTGATAACAACGTATCCGTACTGAACGATCTGATCGAAGTGTCGCGCGACGGCGAGGAAGGTTTTCGCAAGGCTGCGGAGGACGCCAAGAACCCCGAGCTCAAGACCCTGTTCTCGAGCCGTGCCGCGGAAATCGGCGCCGCCGTGCGCGAGTTGCAGAGCCAGGTGGCCGCACTGGGCGGCAAGCCGGAAGACCACGGCAGCGTGGCCGGCGCCCTGCATCGCGGCTGGGTGAGCCTGCGGACCGCCGTGTCGGACCGGTCGGACCTTGCCATTCTGGAAGAAACCGAGAAGGGCGAGGACGTCGCCAAGAAGAAGTATGGCGATGCGCTGCAGGACGCGGACCTCAGCTTCGACATCCGCGCGCTGATCGAGCGCCAGTACCAGGGTGTGCTGCGCAATCACGATCTGATTCGCGATCTGCGTAACCGGTATCGCGCGAGCGGTGCCTAAATAAAAAATGGCGCTCTCCGGAGCGCCTTTTTTTTGCCACGCGAATGGGGACGTGAATCGAAATCAGATGCATTCACGTAAAAAAATATTTGCGAAACATGCAGCGTGCTGCCCGCAACGCCAATCCCAGCTTGATATTGCGGTCTCCGCGATTACCATGAAATGGTAATGATGGTTGGAGAGGCACGATGAAAGGCGATAAGAAAGTCATTCAGCTGCTGAATACGCAATTGAAGCACGAGCTGACGGCAATCAACCAGTATTTTCTGCATGCGCGCATCTACCGGCATTGGGGTCTCCTCGCGCTCGGCAAGCACGAGTACGACGAATCCATCGAGGAGATGAAGCACGCGGACAAGCTCATCGAGCGCATTCTGATGATCGACGGGCTGCCCAACCTGCAGGACCTCGACAAGCTGCTGCTCGGCGAAAACACCGAAGAGATGATCGGCTGCGATCTGAAACTCGAGCGCATCTCGCAGACGAGCCTCAAGGAATCGATCAAGTATTGCGAGTCGGTGGGCGACTATGTGTCGCGCGATGTCCTGACCCCGATCCTCGACGATACGGAAGACCATATCGAGTGGCTCGAGACCCAGCTGGAGCTGATCCGCAAGATCGGCCTGCAGAACTATCAGCAGTCCGCGATGGGCGAGGTCGGCGAAAGTCACTGAGCCGCTGCACGTTTTTCCATCTTCGGCTACACTGCGGCCCGCAACAAGCAACGCGCGTCCATGGAGACGCCATCCGGGGCGGGGTGGCAGAGTGGTTATGCGACGGCCTGCAAAGCCGTTTACGACGGTTCGATTCCGTATCCCCGCCTCCATCGTTTTCCTTTCCGTTTTCCTTTCCGTTTTTCCTTCCCGTTTTTCTTTCCCTCGGCGCCTCTCGCTGGCGCGTTTCATGCTCGCACTCCGTGCGTCGATACGCTGCGGACGAACATGAACCAAAGGCGTGCATTTGCCTCTGGCAAGGTGCGGCCGATTGCGCTACTGTGAGTCCCGCGCGCGCCGCGATTGTCAGCATGTCACCGCTCGCCCGGCGCCGCCGTTTCTTTCCCGTTTCATACCCCCGTGTCATGTGTCGTCGTACGACGCGGGGCAGGGAAAGACACAGCAGTATCCATGCAGGGCTTCCATGGTGAATGTCGTCCATAGCGTTCAGCGATAACGAGGCTCCCGATGATCAAAGACATGCAGATCCGAGCCGCGCGGGCGGCCGATATCCCTGCCATCGAGGCCGTTCTGGAGCGGTGCGGCCTGCCGGCAACCGACGTGGCGTTGCTCGTGGATCATTTCCATGTGGCCGTGCTCGAGACGCGCGTGGTGGGATGTGCCTGCGCCGAGCGCTTTGGCGATACGGCGATGATCCGCTCGGTGGCGGTGTTGCATGACTGCCGCGACCAGGGCATTGCCACCCACCTCGTGCGCGCCGCGATGATGCGCGCGCGCGCGAACGGCAGCCGGCGCGCGGTGCTCCTGACGTCGAGTTGTCCCGATTACTTCGCTCGCTACGGGTTCTCGCTGATCCAGGCCGCGCAGCTGCCGGCCGAGGTGCGCGACTCCGAGGCGTTCCGAAGGCAGAGCAGCGGTTCGGCGCTCTGCATGTGCGCCCAGCTGGACTGATCTCGCAGCGTCGGCGGTGTCCGTATTTGCGGTCCGGCAGGATTTCCGGAATCACTCGATAATCCGGAGTCCAACGCTCATCGATACCCCATCCAGAGGAGACCAGCATGCCGATCACCGTTCGTGCCGTACGCCTTCATGAATTCGGCGCCCCGCAGGTCATGCGGCTCGAGAATGTCGAGCTGCCCGATCCGGGCCCCGGCGAAGTGCGTGTCCGGCAGACCGCGATCGGCTTCAATTTCATCGATACGTACCAGCGCCGCGGCACCTATCCGCTGCCTTCGCCGACCGGGCTCGGCCACGAGGCGGCCGGTGTCGTCGAAGCCGTCGGTCCCGGCGTGACCGATTTCGCGCCCGGCGCGCGCGTGGCGTACATGAACGCCGGTCTCGGCGCCTATGCCGAGGCGCGCAACGTGCCGGCCGACAAGCTCGTGGCGCTGCCCGACAACGTCTCCGACGAGCATGCCGCCGCAATCCTGTTCAAGGGCATGACCGCGCAATATCTCGTGCGCCATACGTACGCGATCCAGCCCGGCGACAAGGTGCTCGTGCATGCGGCCGCCGGTGCGGTGGGCCAGATCCTGAGCAGCTGGGCCAAGGCGCTTGGCGCGTTCGTGATCGGCACCGCGGGCTCGCCCGCCAAGTGCGAAATCGCGAAGCGCATGGGCTGCGACGTGGCCATCGACTATTCGAACGACGACTGGGTGGAACAGGTGCGTGCCGCGAGCGGCGGCACGGGCGTGCGCGTGGTCTACGACGCGGTCGGCAAGTCGACGTTCCTCGGCTCGCTCGATTGCGCGCAGACGTTCGGCCTCGTGGTGCTGTACGGCGCCGCATCGGGTCCCGCGCCGGCGATCGAGCCCGAGCTGCTGGCCAAGAAGGGCTGCCTGTTCCTGACGCGGCCGTCGGTGTTTCCGCATAACGCGGACGCCGCGCGATTCCGCGCGAATGCTAAGGATCTGTTCGACGCGATCGCGGCCGGCCATGTGAAGGTGGAGATCGGTCAGCGTTTTCCGCTGGCCGACGTGGCGCGCGCGCACGAAGCGGCCGAGCGCCGCGAAACCACGGGCGCGATCCTGCTGGTCCCCTGACCGAGTGTCTGTCGGCGCGGGGCGCCGGTCACCACCCGTGAAACCGCGCGCCCTCGTCATGCCCCGCGAACCGCGCCGCCAGAAAATCGACGAATGCGCGCACGCGGGCGGACAGCTTGTCCCCGCCCAGATAGACGGCATGGATATCGGCGGGCGGGGAAGCCCAGTCCGGCAGCACCTGCCGTAACCGCCCCGAGCGCAGCAGCGGCGCCACCTCCCACTCCGATCGCAGCAGCACCCCATGCCCCTGCAGCGCCCAGCCGACGGCCACTTCACCATCGTTGGTCGCGGCGGGGCCGCGCACCTTCACGGTTTCATGATGCCCGCCCGATTCCAGGTGCCACGTGCCGTAGGCCGATTCGTTTTCGCGAATGACGAGGCAGCGATGGCGGTGCAGCGCGCGCGGCGATGTGGGCTCGCCGTGCGCTTCCAGATAGGCGGGCGCCGCGCACAGCAGGCGCCGGTTGGCCGCGAGCCGTCGCGCGTTGAGGCGCGCATCGGGCGGCTCGCCGACGAGGATGCCGATATCGTGTCCGCTCTCGGCCAGGTTCAGCGCGCGGTCCGTCAGCTGCAGCTGGACCTCGACGTCGGGATAGGCCACGAGGAAATCGGCGATGGCGGGTGCCAGATGACGCCGTCCGAAGCCCAGCGACGCATTGACGCGCAGCAATCCGCGCGGCGCGACGCGGCTGCCGCCGAGTCCCTGTTCCAGTTCTTCGAGTTCCGCGAGGATGCGCCCGCCCTGCGCCAGATACGACTCGCCTTCGGGGGTCACCGACAGCCGCCGCGTGGTGCGCTGGAGCAGCCGCACGCCGAGCCGCGATTCCAGCGCGGACAGCCGCTTGCTGGCCGCGGACGGCGTGATGCCGAGCTGCTGCGCGGCACCGGCGAGGCTGCCGCGCTTGACGAGCAGGACGAAGAACGCGACGTCGGAGAACGGATCCATCGATTCGTGAAACGGATGACTGAATGAAAGTCGATGCGGGGCATTATATCGGCGCGCTTCGTGATTACACTGTCCGGTATTCCGCGCGGAGGCGCGGCAAGGAGACGAGATGTTCGAAGGATTCACCGAACGCAGCTTCGACTGTGACGGCGTCAACATTCACGCGGTGGTCGGCGGGCAGGGCCCGGCCCTGCTGCTGTTGCATGGCCATCCGCAGACGCACGTGATCTGGCACAAGGTCGCGGGCGAACTGGCGCGGCACTTCACCGTGGTCGCCACGGACCTGCGCGGCTACGGCGACAGCGACAAGCCGGCGGGCCTGCCCGACCACAGCAACTACAGCAAGCGCGCGATGGCGGCCGACCAGCTCGCGGTCATGCGGGCGCTCGGCTTTGCGCGCTTTCGCGTGCTGGCGCACGACCGCGGCGGCCGCGTGGCGCACCGGCTCGCGCTGGACCACCCGCAGGCGGTGGAAAAGCTGGTCACGCTCGATATCGCGCCCACGCTCGCGATGTATGCACAGACCAACGAGGCGTTCGCGCGCGCCTACTATCACTGGTTTTTCCTGATCCGGCCGGCGCCGTTCCCGGAAACGCTGATCGAGGCCGATCCCGCCCTGTATCTGCGCCAGACCATGGGCACGCGCAGCGCGGGCCTCGCGCCGTTCACGGAGGCCGCCCTGGCCGAATATCTGCGTTGCCTGAAGCTGCCCGGTGCCGCGCATGGGCTCTGCGAGGACTACCGCGCGAGCGCGGGCATCGACCTCGAACACGACCGCGCGGACTTCGAGGCCGGTCGCAAGGTCGAGTGCGAGATGCTCGCGCTCTGGGGCGCCGAGGGGGCGGTCGGCCAGTGTTTCCAGCCGCTGGAGGAGTGGCGCAAGGTCGCACGCCACGTCAGCGGAC
The DNA here is from genome assembly GCF_008693385.1 of Cupriavidus pauculus. NCBI lineage: Bacteria > Pseudomonadati > Pseudomonadota > Betaproteobacteria > Burkholderiales > Burkholderiaceae > Cupriavidus > Cupriavidus pauculus. The sequence goes on along the minus strand of NZ_CP044065.1, from coordinate 2,943,113 downwards.
ATGCTTTGCCGAGCGGTCACTATATCGCCGAGGAAATTCCCGAACGGTTACTGGAGGAAGTGCTTCCTTTCCTCAGAAGCTAATACCAGCAAGCCTCGCGGCTTTTCGAATGGGTTGCCGGGATGGCGCGCCGCAGGGCGCGCCATCGTGCTTTTGTGCAGGTATGCACAAATTTTTTGAAAAGAGAATTGAACCCTTGCCGTGCACGGTTTCTCACACACTGGCATCATCGTCCCCTTGTGAGGTTTCTGCGCCGTCCGATATCGACCGTGATACCGGATAGCGGACCGGGGGATCCCGAAACATACATTCATGAATGAATGTATAATCGCGCGTCTCACGAAGAACCTGACAAGAAGAAATACCCATGACGTACCGTTTTATTGCAGGCTGCCTCGCCATCTGGCTTTCGATCTGTGTGTTCGCGAACTGGATCGCGGAGCGGCTTTGGGCCTGACGTACCGGATTCTGGGAGGGACCGGGCGCTGACGCCATGGGGCACGGCCATTCGCCATGCCCCATTCCCCGCGCGCGATGTCTCGCAGAGCCTCGGCATGTCCGGCTTTTTGTCGTCCCTTTGCCGGGTCCTCTCTTCATCGCCGACGCTCTCTCATGCATCCACAACTACAACAGCGTTCCCTGTGCGCGCCTGCCTCGCGCGCTTCGTCCGTATCCCTCGCCGCCCGTTGTCTCGTTGCCGCCGCGCTCGCCGCGGGGGTCAGCACCGCCGCCCAGGCCGAGCCGTGGTTTACGGACCCGGGTGTTCACGTTGCATACGGCCGTGACACGAGTCACGACGTCAACAAGTACGAGCTCGGCATCAACTTCAACACGCCGCTCCAGTACGGAAATCCCGATAGCTGGCTGCTCCGCGTGCAGGTCGAATTCAATATCGCGCAATGGCAGTCGCGCGGCGGCACGAACTCGCAGAACCTGCAGGAGTTCGGCTTCACGCCGATCCTGCGTGTGGAAAAGCGCGGCAGCTTCCCGTTCACGCCGTTTATCGAAGGCGGCCTCGGGCTGCGCCTGCTCACGCATACGCACACGTCCGACGAGCACAACATGAGCAGTGCGTTCCAGTTCGGCGACATGATCGGCGTGGGTGCGGCGTTCGGCAAGAACAACGCCATGGAAGCCGGTTTCCGCTTCCAGCACATCTCCAACGCGGGCATCCGCGAGCCGAACCCGGGCGCCAACTTCTACACGGGCTACGTGCGCTACCGCTTCTGATCAGGCGGTCAGCGCGGACTCGGCGTCCTGCCCCGCACGGCAGGCGCCGAGGAACGCCCACAACTGCGGCGCATCGCTCGTCGCCACGTTGAAGCGGATCCACGGCGAGTCGCTGCCATCGGGCTCGAAGTAGACGCCCGGTGCGAGCCAGATTCCGTGGCTGAGCGCCCGCGCGGCCAGCGCCTGGCCTGGCTGCCCGCCCTCGGCACGATCGTCCCAGCGCGGCCGTGCCCACGTGAACATCCCGCCTTCCGGCCGCAGCAGCACTTCCATGCCATGCGCCTCCAGCTTTTCCGATACGAGATCCTGTTGCGCGCGCAGCCGTTCGCCCAGCGCCGTGACATGGCGCGCGTAATGGCCGCTGGTCAGCACCGAATACACGAGCCGCTCGGTCACCTCCGATGAGGTCAGCCCCACCGCCATCTTCGTCTGCGCGAACGCCTTGGCGAGGTCGGGGCTCGCCGCGAGATACCCCACGCGCACCGACGGCGCGATGGTCTTCGAGAATCCGTTGATGTAAACCACCTGCGACAGGCCGTCCATGGCCGCCAGCATCGGCGAGCCCGCCGGCGCGAGCTCGCGATAGATATCGTCCTCCACCACGAGCAGCCGGTGGGTCTCGGCCAGCTGCAGCACGCGATACGCGTTCATGCTCGTCAGCGTGGCGCCGGTCGGGTTCTGCAGCACCGTGTTGACGAACAGCGCGCGCGGTCCGTGCGCGCGGATGGCATCCTCGAGGGCATCGGTGTCGAGCCCCGCGGCCGTGCGCGGGACGCCGATCACGCGTAGCCCCGCGAGCTTCAGGATCTGCAGCAGATTGCAGTAGCACGGCGCTTCCACGAGCACCGTATCGCCGGGACGCAGCAGCGTGCGCACCACGAGGTCCAGCGCCTGCGTGGCCCCCTGCGTGAGCACCACCTGCTGCGACTGCACGGGCATGCCGTACTGGCTCAGATGCGTGGCGATATGCTCGCGCAGCGGCGCGAACCCATAGGGATGGCCGTAGCCCGAGACCTGCGCGGCCGGCACGCGCGACGCCGTGCGCATGGCCTGATGCAGGCCTTCCTCGTTGAGCCAGTCGCCGGGCAGCCAGCCCGCGCCGGCCTTGATCGGCACCGAATGGTCGGCGAACACGTCGGCAAGCAGCCATGCCGCGTTGAGTTCGGGCGCCTGCCACTGCGGTGTGCGTGCCTGCCCGGCCGGCGCATGCCGGTGCGCGACCGTATAGCCCGATCCCGGACGCGCGCTCAGGTATCCGAGCGCGGTCAGGCGTGCGTAGGCTTCCGCGACCGTGAACGTGCTGACGTGATGCTGCTGCGCCAGCCGCCGTACCGATGGCACGGCCGCCCCCGCGCGCAGCGCGCGGCTGTCGATCAGCGCGACGATGCCGGAGACGATCTGTTCGGTCAGCGTATCGCTGCCGCGGCGGCTGCGGGCGAGGTGGAGGGCGAGCATCGAAGGCGGCTTTCCGGTCTGGGGACCTGCACAGTTTAGCGGGGTTAGGGCGCGCGCGGGAAGGATATCGTCATGGTGCAGCGCAGCGGGCCGTATGCCCGCAATGGCCCATCTGCTGGCCGGGTTCGCGATGTGCGAACGCGTGCGTGCACCAGGCCGGGGAAGCGTGCGGGCACAGATACCTGTACGGTTCATAAAGCCTAAACTGTACGGTGAGTGCGCGAACTCGCGACCGTATATTCTGCGGGCCGCCACGCGCCGGTAGAGTGGCCGAATCGAAATCGAACCGCAACCGAACCGACACCGGATACCAGGAGAAGCTATGGACGCCGCCAAGACCGTGATCCCCGACCTCGAAGCGCTGTGGATGCCGTTTACCGCCAATCGCCAGTACAAGGCCGCGCCGCGCCTGCTGGCCTCGGCGAGCGGCATGTACTACACGACCCATGACGGCCGTCAGGTGCTCGACGGTTGCGCGGGCCTGTGGTGCGTGGCCGCGGGCCACGGCCGCAAGGAGATCGTGGAAGCGATCGCCCAGCAGGCCGCCACGCTCGACTACGCGCCGCCGTTCCAGATGGGCCATCCGCTCGAGTTCGAAGCCGCGACCAAGGTCGCCGCCCTCATGCCGAAGGGTCTCGACCGCATCTTCTTCACGAACTCGGGTTCCGAGTCCGTCGATACGGCGCTGAAGATCGCACTGGCGTACCACCGCGCACGCGGCGAAGGCCAGCGCGTGAAGATCATCGGCCGCGAGCGCGGCTATCACGGCGTGGGCTTCGGCGGCATGGGCGTTGGCGGTATCGGACCGAACCGCAAGATCTGGTCGGCCAACGTGATGCCGAACACGGACCATCTGCCCGCCACGCTGAACATCGCCGAAGCCGGCTATTCGAAGGGCCAGCCGCAATGGGGCGCGCACCTTGCCGAAGACCTCGAGCGCATTCTGGCGCTGCACGATCCGTCGAACGTCGCGGCCGTGATCGTCGAGCCGGTGGCCGGCTCCACGGGCGTGGTGATCCCGCCGGTCGGCTATCTGGAAAAGCTGCGCGAGATCACGAGCAAGCACGGCATCCTGCTGATCTTCGACGAAGTGATCACCGCATTCGGCCGCCTCGGTGCCGCCACCGCCGCCGAGCGCCTGAACGTCACGCCGGACTTGATCACGATGGCCAAGGCCATCAACAACGCCGCGGTGCCGATGGGCGCGGTGGCGGTGCGCCGCGAGGTGCATGACGCGGTCGTCAACGGTGCCGGTCCCGGCGCCATCGAGCTGCCGCACGGCTACACGTACTCGGGCCACCCGCTCGCCTGCGCGGCCGCGATTGCCGCCATCGACCTGTACAAGCGCGACAAGCTGTTCGAACGCGCGGCCGAGATGGCGCCGAAGTTCGAGGCCGCCGTGCATGGGCTGCGTGGCGCGCCGTACGTGAAGGACATCCGCAACCTTGGCCTGATGGCCGGCGTCGAACTCGAGTCGCGTCCGGGCGCGCCGGGTGCGCGCGGCTACGAAGCGTTCGTCAAATGCTTCGAGCGCGGCGTGCTCATCCGCTACACGGGCGACATCCTCGCGTTCTCGCCGCCGCTGATCATCTCCGAAGCGGAGATCGGCCAGCTGTTCGACACCGTGCGCGAAGCGCTGCAGGACGTGAAGTAATCAGGAAACCGAGGGGACATCGCAGTGAACATCGCAGAAAACAAGCAGATCACCGAGATCCATCACTACATCGGTGGTGCCATCAGGCAGGCCGGCAGCGACCGCTTCAGTGACGTCTTCAATCCGGCCACCGGTGAAGTCGCGGCCCGCGTCGCGCTCGGCTCCGCCGCCGACGTGGATGCGGCCGTGGCTGCGGCCAAGGCCGCCGCGCCGGCATGGGCGGAGACGCCGCCGCTGCGCCGCGCGCGCATCCTGTTCAAGTTCAAGGAGCTGCTCGACAGGCATCACGACGACCTGGCCGCGCTGATCACGCGTGAACACGGCAAGGTGTTCTCGGATGCGAAGGGCGAAGTCACGCGCGGTATCGAGGTGGTGGAATTCGCGTGCGGCATTCCCAATCTGCTGAAGACCGACTTCACCGACAACATCGGCGGCGGCATCGACAACTGGAACCTGCGCCAGCCGCTCGGCGTGGTGGCCGGCATCACGCCGTTCAACTTCCCGGTGATGGTGCCGATGTGGATGTTCCCGGTCGCGCTGGCCTGCGGCAACACGTTCGTGCTCAAGCCGAGCGAGCGCGATCCGTCGCCGAGCCTGCTGATCGCCGACCTGCTCAAGCAGGCTGGCCTGCCCGATGGCGTGTTCAATGTCGTGCAGGGCGACAAGCAGGCCGTCGATGCGCTGCTCGCGCATCCGGACGTGCAGGCGCTGTCGTTCGTGGGCTCGACGCCGATCGCCGAGTACATCTACACGGAAGGCACGAAGCACGGCAAGCGCGTGCAGGCCCTGGGCGGCGCGAAGAACCACCTCGTGGTGATGCCCGATGCCGACCTCGACCAGGCCGTGGATGCGCTGATCGGCGCGGCCTACGGCTCGGCCGGCGAGCGTTGCATGGCGATCTCGGTCGCGGTGGCCGTCGGCGACGTGGCGGACAAGCTCGTGCCGCGTCTGGCGGAACGCGCGAAGGCGCTGAAGATCCGCAACGGCATGGAGGCCGATGCCGAGATGGGGCCGCTCGTGACCGGCGTGCACAAGGCGAAGGTGGAGGGTTATATCGCCAAGGGCGTGGAAGAGGGTGCGACGCTCGTGACCGATGGCCGCGGCCACAAGGTCGAGGGGCACGACAAGGGCTTCTTCGTCGGCGGCACGCTGTTCGACCACGTCAAGCCGGACATGACGATCTACAAGGAAGAGATCTTCGGGCCCGTGCTGTCGGTGGTGCGCGTGGACGACTTTGCGGAGGCCGTGTCGCTGATCAATGCGCACGAGTTCGGCAACGGCGTGTCTTGCTACACGAGCGACGGCGGTATCGCCCGCGCCTTCGCGCGGCAGATCCAGGTGGGCATGGTCGGTATCAACGTGCCGATTCCGGTCCCGATGGCATGGCACTCGTTCGGCGGCTGGAAGCGCTCGCTGTTCGGCGATCACCACGCCTACGGCGAGGAAGGCGTGCGCTTCTACACGCGCTACAAGAGCGTGATGCAGCGCTGGCCGGACAGCATCGCCAAGGGCGCGGAATTCACGATGCCCGTGGCGAAGTAATAGACCGGGCGACGGGGCGACCGATCGCTTGAGGCCCTCCCGCCGTTCGAGGCGAGAGGGTCGCGAGAGGGCCTATCGTTTCTCCATCGACTCCACGACGCGCCGCACGGCCGTCGCGAAATACTTCACCGGCACCGCACGCGGCGCGCCGCGCCGCCACAGCAGCCCCGGCGTGCGCTGCGGCGTCGGACTCTCCAGCGGTATAAAGCGCAGGTCCTCGTTGCCGAGGTCGGCCGACTCGCCGATCACCGCCGCAATATCCAATCCCCCCGCCGATCCCCCCGTCGCCTGCCGTACGAGCTCGAGCATCGGCGCGATCGAATTCAGTTCCGCGATGACCAGTGGCTCCGCGCCCGCCGCGCGGAAGCATTCGTCGAGCAGTTGCCGCGTGGCGAAGTACTGCGGCAGCAGCACCATGCGCAGGCCGTGCAGCTCCACCATGCGCGCGCGCCGGCGGTTCGCCATCGGGTGGTGCGCGCCCACCACGAGCTTCAGCTCCTCGTTGTACAGCGGCTCGAATCGCAACGCATCGGTCTGGGCGGGACGATACGACACGCCGAGGTCGAGGTCCCCGCTTGCGAGCCGTGCCGTGATCTCCGCGGCCGACAATTCCTCCACGATCACGCGCACGGACGGGTAGCGCGTGAGGAACGACGACACGCACTGCGGAATCAGCCGGATATTGAAGCTGTGCGTGGCCCCCACGCGAATCTCGCCGGCCACGGGACCCTGCTCGTCGCGCACCGCATGGAGGGCGAGATCGACCTGCCGCAATGCGGGGCCGATATGGAGCAGCAGCGTCTCGCCCGCCTCGGTCATCGTCACGCGCTTGCCGATGCGGTTGAACAGCGCCTGCCCGATCTCTTCCTCCAGCTGCCGGATCTGATGCGACAGCGTGGACTGCGTCACGTGCATGCGCTCGGCCGCGCGCGTAAAGCTCAGCGTATCGGCCAGCGCCTCGAAGTAGCGAAGGTGTCGGAGTTCCATGCCGCGATCTTACTGCGCCGTTATCGATGCTGTCGATGCATAGCAGAGAAATTCATCACTGTTATCTGTGCATCGGAGCTCATAGACTGGCAGCCACTACTACGAGATCCATCAGGAGACAGTCGCCATGAAGATTGGCAAGGAAACCGTTCCGCGTACCGCGATCTGCACTTCCAACACCGAAACCATCGTCGTGCGCGGCGCCGACCTGTGCCAGGACCTGATCGGCAAGCTGAGCTTTACCGAATACTTCTGCTTCCTCGTCACGGGCGAGCGCCCCACGCGCGCGGCCGTGCGCGTCATCGACGCCACGCTCGTCGCGATTGCCGAGCACGGCCTCGTGCCGAGCGTGCAGGCGAGCCGCATGACGCTTGCCGCGGCACCGGACGCGCTGCAGGGCGCGGTGGCCGCGGGGATTCTCGGCTGCGGCTCGGTCATCCTCGGCGCATCGGAGACCGCGGGCATCATGCTCCACGAGGTCTGGCAGCGGGTGCAGAAAGGGGAGTCGATCGAGGACGCCGCGCGCGCCGTGATCACGGCCTATCGCGCCGAACGCCGCGCCATTCCCGGCTACGGCCATCCGGTGCACAAGTCGCGCGACCCGCGTGTGGCCGCGCTGTTCGCGGTGGCACGCGAAGCCGGTGCCGACACCGTCTACGTCGATATCGCCGAAGCGATCGAAACCGTGATTCCCGATATCGTCGGCAAGGACCTGCGCCTCAACGTTTCGGCCGCGATTCCGGCCGTGCTGCTCGGCGTCGGCTTTCCGCTGAACGCGCTCAAGGGCGTGCCGATCCTCGCGCGTACGGGCGGCCTGATTGCCCACCTGAGCGAGGAGCTGCGCCACTCGATCGGCTTCGCGCTGTCGTACCAGGCCACGCGCGAACTCGTCTACACGGGCAGTACGCCGGCCGGCTTCGACCCGCAGGCCTGAGGGGAGCATTCATGACCAAAGTCCTCGCGGGCCTCAAGGTCCTCGAACAAGGCACCTTTATCACGGGCCCCGCATGCGGGATGCTGCTGGGCGACCTCGGTGCCGACGTCATCAAGATCGAACAGCCCGAGACCGGCGACCCGTTTCGCGCGTTCGAGGGCGGGCTCTACAGTCCGCACTTCCAGACGTACAACCGCAACAAGCGCAGCCTCACGCTCAACACCAAGAACCCCGACGACCTCGAAGTGTTCGACGCGCTGATTCGCGAGGCCGACGTCTATATCCAGAACTTCCGCCCCGGCGCGGCCGAGCGGCTCAATGCTGGCGAGGCGCGCCTGCGCGAGATCAATCCGCGGCTGATCTATTGCGCCATCAGCGGGTTTGGCGCGACGGGCCCGGCCGCCACGCGCCCGAGCTACGATACCGTGGCCCAGGCCGCGAGCGGCTTCCTGAACCTGCTCGTGAATCCGGCCAATCCGCGCGTGGTGGGCCCGGCAATCGCCGATTCGATGACGGGTTTCTACGCGACCTATGGCATTCTCGGCGCGCTGTACGAGCGCCAGCGCACGGGCGTCGGCCGCAAGGTCGAGGTGTCGATGCTCGAGGCGATGAGCCACTTCAACCTCGACGCCTTCACGCATTACTATTCCGCGGGGGAGGTGATGGGCCCCTATAGCCGCCCGAGCGTGTCGCAGTCGTATGTGCTCGAATGCGCGGACGGCAAATGGGTGGCGCTCCATATGTCGTCGCCAGAGAAGTTCTGGCAGGGGCTGGCCAACGCGATCGAGCGGCCGGACCTCTTCCAGGATCCGCGCTTCGCCTCGCGCAAGGCGCGTATCGACAATCAGGAAGTACTGATCGATCTGCTCGGCGAGCTGTTCCGCCGGCATCCGCGCGCGGAATGGTGCGCGCGGCTCGAAGCGGAGGACGTACCCCATGCGCCGATGTACGACACGAGCGAGGCGCTCGAGGATCCGCAGGCCCGGCATCTGGAGTTGCTGGTCACGGGCCACCATCCGACGCTAGGCGAATTCCGCACGGTGCGCAGCCCGGTGTCGTTCGACGGCGAGCGCGCACTGGACGTCACGGCGCCGCCGCTGCTGGGAGAGCATGACGAGGAGATTCGCGCGCAGCTGAAAAGCCGTACCCAATAAGAACGACTCGATAAAACCACCGCCAGACGGAGGAGACATGTACAAGACGAAGACGCTACGGGCGGCGCTCGCCGCATTGCTGCTGGCAACCGGCTTTGCCCACCTGCCGGCACACGCCGACGACTATCCCAACCGGCCGATCCGCATGATCGTTCCGTTCGGCGGCGGCACCTCGACCGACCTGATCGCACGCGTGGTCGGCGAAGGCATGGCGAAGAAGCTCGGCCAGCCCGTCGTGGTGGAGAACCGCGCGGGCGCGGGCGGTGCCATCGGCACCGACTTCGTGGCCAAGTCGAAGGCCGACGGCTACACGATCACGCTCGGCACCGTGGGCACGCACGCGATCAACAAGGCGCTGTACCGCAAACTGCCGTATGACCCCGACAAGGACTTCACGTACCTGGGCATGCCGGGCTACACGCCGACGCTGCTCGTCGTCCGGGCCGAGGCACCCTACAAGAACCTCGCGGAACTCGTGGCATATGCGAAGGCCAACCCGGACAAGCTGTCGTTCGGGTCCGCCGGCAACGGCACCTCGGGCCATCTCGCGGGCGAACTGCTCAAGTCGATGGCGGGCGTGAACATGACGCACGTGCCGTTCAAGGAGGGTGGGCAGGCACTGACCGCGGTGCTGGGCGGACAGGTCGATTTCATGTTCTACCATCCGGTGGCGGTACTGCCGTACCTGAAGGCGAACAAGCTGCGCGCACTGGCTGTCAGCAGCCAGCGCCGCTCGTCCGCGGCACCGAACGTGCCGACCGTCGCGGAGTCGGGCTATCCGGGCTTCGACCTGACCGCATGGTTTATCCTCGCGGCGCCCGCGGGTCTCGATGCGGGCACGCGCACCAGGCTGCTGCAGACCGTGTCGAACGTGCTGCAGGATCCCACCGTGCATCAGCAACTGGCCGCGCAGGGATTGGAGGCGAACACCCTGGAGCCCGGGCAGTTGCAGGGATTCGTGGATGGCGAGGTCCGCAAGTGGACCGAGGTCGTGAAGAAGAGCAACGCGCAGGTCGATTGAAGCGGGGGGCGTAAAAAAGGCCGGGTGGAGTCGAGGCTCCCGCCCGGCCTTTCCTTGCGCTTTCGGCAAGCTGGCGATGACTTGCTGCTTACTTGCTATACACGTAAGCCCCGCGTCCGGTCTTGCGGCCGAGATACCCGGCCGCCACCATCTCGCGCAACAGCATCGCCGGCCGGTACTTCGGATCGGCGAACTCGGTGTACAGCACTTCCATCACGGCCAGCATCGTGTCGAGGCCGATCATGTCGGCGAGCGCGAGCGGGCCGATCGGATGATTGCAGCCGAGCTTCATCCCTTCGTCGATCTCTTCCGCCGATGCCAGGCCTTCGCCGAGCACGCAGAACGCCTCGTTGATCATCGGGCAGAGAATGCGGTTCACGACGAAGCCCGGGCTGTTCTTCACCGTGATCGGATACTTGCCGAGGCGCTTCGCGAGGTCTTCCACGGCCGCGTGCGTGGCGTCGCTCGTCGCCAGCCCGCGGATCAGCTCGACCAGTGCCATCATCGGCACCGGGTTGAAGAAGTGCATGCCGATGAAGCGATCGGCGCGGCCGGTGGCAGCGGCGAGCTTCGTGATCGAGATCGACGACGTGTTCGATGCGATGATCACGCCGTCGCCCACCAGCGCATCGATCTGCTTCAGGATCCGGATCTTGAGCTCGTGGTTCTCGGTAGCGGCCTCGATGACGATATCGGCGCGCTTGAGGTCATCGTAGGCGGTGCTGCCCTGGATGCGCGACAGCGCGGCCGTCTTGTCCGCCTCGGTGGCCTTTTCCTTCTTGATCAGCCGGTCCAGGCTGCCCGCTACCGTCGCGATGCCCTTCTGCACGGCAGCATCGTTGATATCGACCATCACCACATCGAGTCCCGCCACCGCGCATGCCTGCGCGATGCCATTGCCCATGGTGCCGGCACCGACGATGCCCACTGTCTTGATCTGCATGTTGGATCCCTTCGATGGATGGAGGCGCGTGTCGATCGCGGCGTCAGCCGTTCAGTTCCGACAACGCGGTAATGAGTCGCTGCGCGTGTTCCTTCAGCACGTCCGCTTCCTGCTGCTCCCGCGCATGGCGGCGGAACGACTGGTCCGTATAGCGCGGCAGCACGTGGAAGTGGATATGCGGAACGGTCTGGCCCGCGGCTTCGCCGTTGAACTGCGTGACGAGCAGGCCGTCGGGGGCGAACGCCTTGTTCACCGCGCGCGCGATGCGCTGCGTGGTGTGGATGGCGGCTGCCGCGGCTTCCGGCGACAGCGTGAGGATGTCCGGCGCGCCTTCCTTCGGCACCACGAGCGTGTGGCCGTCGGCCTGCGGCATGATGTCCATGAACGCAATGGTGTGCGCGTCCTCGTAGACCTTGTAGCAGGGAAGCTCGCCGCGCAGGATGCGGGCGAAGATGTTGCCGGCGTTGTATTCAGGGGATTGGTAAGACATGGCAATCTCGGAGAGTGTGGGGCAAGGGGCGCAGCCTTCGAGTGTAGCGCAGCGCTCCCCTTGCCGGAACCCGCCTTTCACATGTTGCGGCGATATTGTCCGCCCACCTCGAACAACGCGTGCGTGATCTGGCCCAGCGAGCACACGCGCACCGCATCCATCAGCACCGCGAACACGTTGCGGTTCTCGATCACCGCCTCGCGCAGCCGCTGGAGCATCGCGGGCGCGTCGGCGGCGTGGTCGTGCTGGAACGCATCGAGCCGCTGCAGCTGGCTCTGCTTCTCTTCCTCGCTCGATCGCGCGAGCTCGATGGTCTGCGGCACCGGATCGGCTTCCGGATTGCGGAACGTGTTCACGCCGATGATCGGCAGGGTGCCGTCGTGCTTGAGCTGTTCGTAGTAGAGCGACTCTTCCTGGATCTTGCCGCGCTGGTAGCCGGTCTCCATCGCGCCGAGCACGCCGCCGCGTTCCGCGATGCGCTCGAACTCCTGCAGCACCGCCTCCTCGACGAGGTCCGTGAGCTCTTCGATCAGGAACGCGCCCTGATTCGGGTTCTCGCACTTCGCCACGCCCCACTCGCGGTTGATGATCAGCTGGATGGCCAGCGCGCGGCGCACCGATTCGCCCGTGGGCGTGGTGATGGCCTCGTCGTACGCGTTGGTGTGCAGCGAATTGCAGTTGTCGTAGATGGCGATGAGCGCCTGCAGCGTGGTGCGGATATCGTTGAAGTCGATCTCCTGCGCATGCAGCGAACGGCCCGACGTCTGGATGTGGTACTTGAGCTTCTGGCTGCGCTCGTTGGCGCCGTACTTGTCGCGCATCGTCACGGCCCAGATACGGCGCGCGACGCGGCCCAGCACGCTGTACTCGGGGTCCATGCCGTTGGAGAAGAAGAACGACAGGTTCGGCGCGAAGTCGTCGATATGCATGCCGCGCGCGAGATACGCCTCCACATAGGTGAAGCCGTTGGAGAGCGTGAACGCGAGCTGCGAGATCGGGTTCGCGCCGGCCTCGGCGATGTGATAGCCCGAGATGGAAACCGAATAGAAGTTGCGCACCTGATGGTGGACGAAGTATTCCTGGATATCGCCCATCACCTTCAGCGAGAACTCGGTGGAGAAGATGCAGGTGTTCTGGCCCTGGTCCTCCTTGAGGATGTCCGCCTGCACGGTGCCGCGCACGTTCTGCAGCACCCATGCGCGAATCTTCGCTTCCTCGTCGGCCGTGGGCTCGCGCGCGTTGTCGGCGCGGAAGCGGTCGAGCTGCTGGTCGATCGCGGTGTTCATGAACATCGCGAGCAGCGTCGGCGCGGGACCGTTGATCGTCATCGATACCGAGGTGCTCGGGCTCGTGAGGTCGAAGCCGTCGTAGAGCACCTTCATGTCGTCGAGCGTGGCGATGGACACGCCCGAGTTGCCGACCTTGCCATAGATATCGGGCCGCAGGTGCGGATCCTCGCCGTATAGCGTGACCGAGTCGAACGCGGTGGACAGGCGTTTGGCGTCCATGCCTTCGGAGACGAGCTTGAAGCGGCGGTTCGTGCGGAACGCATCGCCTTCGCCCGCGAACATGCGCGTGGGGTCCTCATTCTCGCGCTTGAACGCGAAGACGCCCGCCGTATAGGGGAAGCTACCCGGCACGTTCTCGCGCATGAGCCAGCGCAGCACCTCGCCTTCGTCCTCGAAGCGCGGCAGCACGACCTTGCGGATCTTCGTCCCTGACAGCGTGGTGGTGACGAGGCCCGTGCGGATTTCCTTGTCGCGGATCTTCACGACGTACTCGTCGCCGCTGTAGGCGGCGCGCATTTGCGGCCACATCGAAAGCAGCTTGCGTTCGACGGCGCCCATGGCCGCGTCGCGCTCGGCGGCGAGGGCCAGCAGACGATCGTCGTTGTCCGTCCCATCGCTGCCCGACGCGCCGCTCGACACGTCTCCCGAGGCGCCGCTCGACTCGCCGAGCATGCGATGCGCCTCGCGCAACTGCTGCCGCTCGCGCGCGAGCCGCGACTGCTCGGCCACGCGCCGATGATAGGCGCGCACGCTGTCGGCAATCTCGGCAAGGTAGCGATTGCGCGCGGGCGGCACGATCACGTTCTGGCCCGTCGAGATGCGTCCCGCCGGCTTCGGCAGCGTGCCGGCCGCAGGTGCCGGCAACCCGTGCGCGGCCAGTGCCTCGCGCAGCCCCTGATAAAGCATCGTCACGCCGTCGTCGTTGAAGCGCGACGCCTGCGTGCCGTACACGGGCATCTCGTCGGGCTTCGCGTGCCATTGCTCGCGGTTGCGCTGCACCTGCTTGGCGACGTCGCGCCACGCATCCTGCGCGCCCTTGCGGTCGAACTTGTTGATCGCGACGAAGTCGGCGAAGTCGAGCATGTCGATCTTCTCGAGCTGGCTCGCGGCGCCGAACTCGGGCGTCATGACGTAGAGCGAGAGATCGACGTGCGGCACGATCGCCGCGTCGCCCTGGCCGATGCCGGAGGTCTCGACGATCACGAGGTCGAAGCCCGCCACGCGGCACGCCGCGACGACATCGGGCAGGGCCTGCGAGATCTCGGAGCCCGCATCGCGCGTGGCGAGCGAGCGCATGAAGATATTCGGATGATCGATGGCATTCATGCGAATGCGATCGCCAAGCAGCGCGCCACCGGACTTGCGGCGCGACGGGTCGATCGAGATCACGGCGATCGACAGCGCATCCTGCTGGTCGAGGCGGAAGCGACGGATCAGTTCGTCGGTCAGCGACGACTTGCCCGCGCCGCCGGTGCCCGTGATGCCTAGCACGGGGACGTTCGCGGCCTTCGCCTGGGAGTGCATGGCATCGACCAGCGCCGGCGCGGCCTTGCCGTTCTCGAGCGCGGTGATCAGCTGCGCCAGCGCGCGGCGGTCGCCCGACCGGACGCCATCGAGCGTGGTGGGGGCATAACGCGTGAGGTCGATATCGCAGCGCTGGACCATGTCCGCGATCATGCCGGCCAGGCCGAGCCGCTGGCCGTCCTCGGGGCTGTAGATGCGCGCGACGCCGTAGGCCTGCAGCGCGCGGATCTCCTCGGGCACGATCACGCCGCCCCCGCCGCCGAAGACCTGGATATGCTCGCCGCCATGCTCGCGCAGCAGGTCGATCATGTACTGGAAGTACTCGACGTGCCCGCCCTGGTAGCTCGAGATCGCGATGCCCTGCGCGTCTTCCTGCAAGGCCGCGTTCACCACTTCCCGCACCGAGCGGTTGTGGCCGAGGTGGATCACCTCGCAGCCGTGCGACTGCAGGATGCGCCGCATGATGTTGATGGAAGCGTCGTGGCCGTCGAACAGCGAGGCCGCCGTGACGAAGCGCACCTTGTTGGCCGGCGTCCGGCTGGCATCTTCCGCCGGCTTGCCGACGGTCTTGCTGACATCGGAAAGATCAGTCATGGTCTCCACCGCTCGGTCTGTGACTGGCAACCGCCGGCCGGCGACATCTGGGGTCGCTCTGACCGGACTCGGTGGATTATATGACGTTACTTGACGCTTACGTTAACGTAAATCCGAAATGTCATGGTGGCCGTGACGGTCGTGAGGGTCACGATACGCGCGGGCAGGCGCCATAGGCGACCGTGTGCGTCATCCGGGCCACGGCGCGCCGCACGATCCGCAGCACGCGCCATCCCGACCAGCGCGGCGCGGGCTCCGACAGCACGAAGCGGGCGGGGCCGCCCTCGCCCGACAGCCATACCATCTCGCCCTCGCGCAGCAGATGCTCGGCGCCGGGCCGGAGCCAGATATCGCACGGCACGCCCTCGATGGTCAGCCACAGCATGCCTTCCAGCGCCAGCACGCGCTGATCGTGGCGCGCGCGCCAGTTCACGAGCCGGCCCGGCTCGTTCAATTCGAATGTCCTGAGTTCCCGCATGGTCCATCTCCTTCTGCAGCGTCGGTACCGCGACAGCGGAACCATGCTGTCATTATTCATGGCCTGCACTACAATCCCATGCACACTTCCGAACAGTTTCAGATGTACTGTGCAGTAGTTTCTGCTGACAGTTCGGGGGCTTTACGACAATGCGGGGGGATTCATGAAGCTGACGCTGGACGCCACCACCGGTGTGCCGCTGACCGAACAGATCGTCAATTCGGTGCGCGCGTGGATCGGCTCGCGCGAGGCGCGCCCCGGCGCCAAGCTGCCGTCGATCCGCCAGCTCGCGGCCGATCACGGCATCAGCCGTTTTCCGGTCATCGAGGCCTACGATCGCCTCGTGTCGCAGGGGCTGCTCGATTCGCGACAGGGCTCGGGCTTCTATGTCGCGGACAGCCCGCTCTCGGGCCGCGCGATGCGCGGCTGGTCCGATCCCAGCCTGGCCGAGGACCTGTCGGACCACATCATCGAGCAATTCCACCACCCGTACGGCATGCTCAAGCTCGCGGGCGGCTTCGTGCCCGAGTCTTGGCGCGACGTCGATGGACTGACTGCGGCCATCCGCCACGTCTCGCGCCACAACGTCGATAGCCTCATCCACTACGCGACGCCGCTGGGCCTGCCCGACCTGCGCCAGCACGTGCTGAACCGCGCACGACAGGTCGGCATCGATGCGGAGCTGCCGCAGGTCCTGATCACCAACGGCGCGAGCCAGGCGATGGATCTCGTCGTGCGCCATCTGCTGAAACCGGGCGATACCGTGTTCGTCGAGGACCCCGGCTACTACAACCTGTACGGCCTGTTGCGGCTGCACGGCGTGAAGCTCGTGGGCGTGCCGCAGACGCCGGACGGGCCCGATCCCGACGCGGCCGAGGCGCTGCTGCGCGAGCACAAGCCCAAGCTGTTCTTCACGAACAGCATCCTGCAGAATCCCACGGGCTCGACGCTCGCGCCGCGCGTCGCGTTCCGCCTGCTCGAACTCGCGCGCAAGCACGACTTCCGCTTCGTCGAGGACGATATCTTCTCGGACTTCCAGACGCACGTGTCCGATCGCCTCGCCACGCTCGACCAGCTCGAGCACGTGATCTATATCGGCGGCTTTTCCAAGACCGTGTCGGCCGCGCTGCGCGTGGGCTATATCGTCGCGAGCAAGCCGATGATCAAGGCGCTCGCGGACGTCAAGGTACTTACGAGCGTGGCGGGTTCGTACTTCGCGGAAGCGGTCACCGCATGCCTGCTGGAGCGCGGCGCGTATCGCAAGCACGTGGACCGCCTGCGGCTGCGCACGCGCGAGGTCACCGCGCGCGCGGTCGACACGCTGGCCGATTGCGGGTGGGAAGTGTTCTGCGAGCCGGCCGGCGGCAACTTCCTGTGGACGCGCCCGCAGGGCATCGAGGACTCGCGCGAGTTGCTTGCGATCGGCGAGCGGTACGACGTCAAGATCGCGCCCGGCAATTTCTTCCGACCGGGCGGCGAGACCACGCCGTGGGTGCGCGTGAATTCCGCTTATGTCAGCGAGCCGCGCGCGCTCGCATTCCTGCGCGAGGCCGGCGGCAAGCGCTGAAGACGGCGTTACTCCCCGTACTGCCGCAGCCCTTCCAGATCGAGCACCTCGATCACGCCATAGTCCACGCGCACGAGTCCCTGCTGCTCCAGCACCTTGAGCGCCTGGTTCGCGCGCTGGCGCGAGATACCCGCCAGCAGGCCGATCTCTTCCTGCGAGATCTCGATCGTGTTGCCGAGCCCCGGATACAGCTGTTCGTTGAAGAGGGACGACACCGCGCGCGCCACGCGCGAGTCGATGTCGAGCAGCCGTTCGTATTCGACGGCCGCGATGAACTGCCCGAGCCGCTCGTTGAACTGCGTCAGCAGAAAGCGCGTGAATGGCAGGCTCGTTTCAAGCAGCCATTGGAACGTCTCGCGTGGAATGAACGCGATGCGCGAGCGGCGCAGCGCCATCACATCGTACTTGCGCACTTCCGACTTGAGCACGGCCCCTTCGCCGAACCAGCCGCCGGTGGGCACGCCGGTAAAGGTCACCGACTTGCCCGAGGGCGACACCGTCGTGATCTTGACGATGCCCTCGACCACCCCGAGCCAATGCTCGGCCAGGTCGCCCTTGTGCACGACGTAGTCGCCCTGTTCGTATTCGCGCACCACTGTCACGGCGCGGACATGTTCGCGCTGCGCGGCGCTCAGATCGCGGGCCCATACGCAGCGGTCGATCAGATCGCCTGGCGTCGTGTTGGCGTTCGGCTTGGCATTCTGCATTGGCGCGGCAAGCTCCCGTAGGGATTAACCCGAGATTGTCACCGGCGCGACAACCCCGCCAAATTCCATGGGCTATCGTACGGATACATCACAGGGACAGCGGGGCGCGTGCCAGACAGGACGAGGCACGGCGGGCAATTGATGCGGTGCGGCAGACGTACGGCATCGCCCAGTATAGCCACCGCTCCAATGGCTTGATACCCGGGCGTGCCCCCACTGGCGGCACAGGCGGCACAGGAGGTGGAGCGATGCAGGAGTCAGCCGCAACGACCTTTCCACGATTACTGCTCGAGCATGCCCGGCAGCGGCCGGCGCATCCGGCCTATCGCGAAAAGGACCTCGGTATCTGGCAGACCCACGACTGGGCACAGGTGGCGCGCGAGGTGCGCGAAGTCGCCTGTGGCCTCGCGGCGCTGGGCTTCAGGCGCGGCATGAATCTCGCCGTGATCGGCGACAACCGGCCGCGCCTCTACTGGGCCATGACCGCCGCGCAGGCGCTCGGCGGCGTGCCGGTGCCGCTCTATCAGGATGCGATCGCCAACGAGATGGTCTATGTGCTCGACGACGCCGAGATCGATTTCGCGATCGTCGAGGACCAGGAGCAGGTCGACAAGCTGCTGGAAGTGGAAGCGCAACTCGCGGCGCGCGGCCGCGCCGTGCGGCATCTCGTCTATGAAGATCCGCGCGGGCTGCGCGACTACGATCATCCGTCGCTGCTGTCGTACGAGCGCCTGCAGGAAATCGGCCGCGAATACGACAGCGCGCATCCCGGCCTGTTCGACGAGGCGGTGGCCGCCGGCCAGCCCGGCGATACCGCGATCATCCTCTACACGTCGGGCACCACGGGCAAGCCCAAGGGCGTGTGTCATGCGCACGCGGGCCTGATCGGCGCGGCGCGCAACGGTTGCGGCTTCGATGGCCTCGGCCCCGGCGACGACGTACTGTCGTATCTGCCGATGGCGTGGGTCGGCGACAACCTGTTCTCGTACGCGCAGGCCATGGTGGCCGGCTTCACGGTCAACTGCCCCGAATCGCGCGAGACCGTCATGACCGACCTGCGCGAGATCGGCCCGACGTACTACTTCGCGCCGCCGCGCATCTATGAAGGCCTGCTCACGCAGGTGATGATCCGCATGGAAGACGCGGGGTGGATCAAGCGCAAGCTGTTCCACTGGGCGATGGCCGTCGCGCGCCGCTGCGGCGCCGATCTGCTCGACGGCCGTCCCGTCGCCTTCGCGGACCGCCTGCGCTATGCGGTGGGCGCGCTGCTGATCTACGGCCCGCTGCGCAACGTGCTCGGCATGAGCCGCATTCGTGTGGCCTATACCGCGGGCGAGGCGATCGGGCCCGACCTGTTCCGCTTCTATCGTTCGATCGGCGTCAACCTCAAGCAGTTCTACGGCCAGACGGAGACCTGCGCCTACGTGTGCCTGCAGCCCGACGGGCAGGTGAAGTTCGACTCGGTGGGTCCGGCCGCGCCCGGCATGGAGATCCGCATCGCCGACAACGGCGAAGTGCTCGTGCGCGGCGTGGGCCTGCTCAAGGAGTACTACAAGCGCGCCGATGCCACGCGCGAGGCGATCAACGACGAGGGCTACTTCATGACCGGCGACGCCGGCGTCATCGATGCCGACGGCCACCTGAAGATCATCGATCGCGCGAAGGACGTGGGCAAGCTCGCGGACGGCTCGATGTTCGCGCCCAAGTACATCGAGAACAAGCTCAAGTTCTTTCCGTACATCAAGGAAGCGGTCGCCTTCGGCGCGGACCGCGCGCATGTCTGCGCATTTATCAATATCGACTTCGACGCGGTGGGCAACTGGGCCGAACGGCGCCATCTGCCCTACGCGGGTTATGTCGATCTGGCGGGGCAGCCCGACGTCATCGCGATGATCGCCGACTGCGTCGCGCAGGTGAACGCGGACCTCGCGGCCGATCCGATGCTGGCGGGCTCGCAGATCGCGCGCTTTCTGATCCTGCACAAGGAGCTGGACCCCGACGACGACGAGCTGACGCGCACGCGCAAGGTACGGCGCGGCTATATCGCGGAGAAGTACGCGGTGCTCGTCGATGCGCTCTACGCGGGCGTACCGGAGCAATTCATCGAGACGCGCGTCAAGTTCGAGGACGGGCGCGAGGGCAGCGTGTCGGCGACGCTGAAACTGGTGGAGGCCACACGGTTTCCGCCCCGCGGCGCCACGCGCGCAGCCTAACCCGACCGGAGCGACGGCATGACACAGATGGCACGGACCCGCGCGGACGGCCCCCCCACGGCGGGCGCGCACACTACGACCGGCCCGATCGCCTCGCCCGCGCAGGGCGCGGGCAATCCCCACACACCTCACACGCCCTGTGCGGAAGTGCGGCCCGGCGAAGCGCTGGACCCCCGCATGCCCGCGCACGCGCGCACGCGTGGCGACGTGATCCTCGACCTGCAGCATATCTCGCTGTCGTTCGGCGGCGTCAAGGCGCTGACCGATATTTCGTTCGACGTCTGCGAGCACGAGATCCGCGCGATCATCGGCCCGAACGGCGCGGGCAAGAGTTCGATGCTCAATGTGATCAACGGCGTGTATCACCCGCAGCAGGGGCGCATCGTGTTCCGCGGCGAGGAACGCCGGCAGATGCATCCGACCGCGGCCGCGCGGCAGGGCATCGCCCGCACGTTCCAGAACATCGCGCTGTTCAAGGGCATGACCGTGCTCGACAACATCATGACGGGGCGCAATACGCTGTTCCGTTCGGGCATCTTCGCCCATGCGCTGTGGTGGGGTCCCGCGCGCGCGGAGGAGGTGCGCCATCGTCGCAAGGTCGAGGAGGTCATCGACTTCCTCGAGATCCAGGCCATTCGCAAGACGCCGGTGGGGCGCCTGCCGTACGGTCTGCAGAAACGCGTGGAACTGGCGCGCGCGCTGGCCGCGGAGCCGTCCATGCTGCTGCTCGACGAACCGATGGCCGGCATGAACGTGGAAGAGAAGCAGGACATGTGCCGCTTCATCCTCGACGTGAACCAGCAGTTCGGCACGACCATCGTGCTCATCGAGCACGACATGGGCGTGGTCATGGATATCTCGGACCGCGTCGTCGTGCTCGACTA
Source organism: Cupriavidus pauculus (assembly GCF_008693385.1). Taxonomy (NCBI): domain Bacteria; kingdom Pseudomonadati; phylum Pseudomonadota; class Betaproteobacteria; order Burkholderiales; family Burkholderiaceae; genus Cupriavidus; species Cupriavidus pauculus. The sequence continues at coordinate 2,922,447 of NZ_CP044065.1, read as the reverse complement.
CGGCAAGAAGATCGGCGACGGCACGCCGGAAGAGGTCAAGGCCAACCCCGACGTCATCCGCGCTTATCTCGGCGCGTCGCACTAACCGCTCGCATCGCAGGCCACGGACCATGACCTTCTTCTTCGAAATCCTGCTGGGCGGGCTGCTGTCGGGCCTCATGTATTCGCTCGTCGCGCTCGGCTTCGTGCTTATCTACAAGGCGTCCGGCGTGTTCAACTTCGCGCAGGGCGCGATGGTGTACTTTGCCGCGCTCGCGGTGGTGGGCCTGATGGACAAGGGCATGCCGATGTGGGCGGCCGTGATCGGCGCGTTCGTGGTGATGGTGCTCGTCGGCATCGGCACCGAACGGTTCGTGCTGCGCAAGCTCGTCAACCAGCCGCCCATCACGCTGTTCATGGCGACCATCGGCCTGTCGTTCTTCCTCGAAGGTCTCGGCCCGCTGCTGTTCGGCAACGAGGTGCGCCCGATCCAGCTTGGCATCGTCGATGAACCGATCGAGCCGATTCTCACGCACTTCAATATCGTCGTGTCGAAGTTCGACCTCGCGGCCGCCGGCATCGCCGCCGTGCTCGTGGCCACGCTCGCGCTGTTCTTCCAGTACACGAAGGTCGGCCGCGCGCTGCGCGCGGTGGCGGACGACCACCAGGCCGCGCTCTCGCTCGGCATTCCGCTGCAGCATATCTGGGCCATCGTGTGGGGCGTGGCGGGGTTCGTCGCGCTGGTGGCAGGCATGCTCTGGGGCTCGCGCAACGGCGTGCAGTTCGCGCTGACGCTCACCGCGCTCAAGGCGCTGCCCGTGTTGATCCTCGGCGGCTTCACGTCGGTGCCGGGCGCGATCGTGGGCGGACTGATCATCGGCGCGTCGGAGAAGCTGGCCGAGATCTATATCCCACCCGTGTTCCAGTCGATGTTCGGCGGCAACTTCGGCGGGATCGAGGGCTGGTTCCCGTATGTGTTCGCGCTGCTGTTCCTGCTCGTCCGGCCCGAAGGGCTGTTTGGCGAGAAACACATCGACCGCGTTTAACGGACCGTTCAGGAGCCGACATGTTCTATCGCGAAGCGGGCCAGTTCAAGACGTCCTACGTCGCCGACAGCCAGATCTTCCCCATCCGCCAGGACCGCATCGGCTTTGCCGTGCTGATGGCCGTGGCCTTTGTCGCCGTGCCCTTCCTCGGCAGCGAATACTGGTTCAGCGCGATCCTGATCCCGTTTCTGATCTTCTCGCTGGCCGCGCTCGGTCTCAATATCCTGACCGGCTACGCGGGGCAGCTATCGCTTGGCACCGCGGCGTTCATGGCGGTCGGCGCCTATGCCGCGTACAACTTCCAGCTGCGCATCGAAGGCCTGCCGGTGCTGCTCACGTTCCTGCTGGCCGGTCTGTCGGCCGCGCTCGTCGGCGTGGCGTTCGGGCTGCCGTCGCTGCGCATCAAGGGCTTCTATCTCGCCGTGGCGACGCTGGCCGCGCAGTTCTTCGTGGTGTGGGCGCTGACCAAGTTCCCCTGGTTCTCGAACAACAGTTCGTCGGGCGTGATCACCGCGCAGCGGCTCGATCTGTTCGGCTTCGCGCTCGACACGCCGGTGCGCAAGTACCTGTTCGTGCTCGGCGTGGTGACGGTGCTTGCGCTGCTCGCCAAGAACCTCGTGCGCTCCGCCACGGGCCGCGCATGGATGGCGGTGCGCGACATGGATGTGGCCGCGGAGGTCATCGGCATTCCGCTCATGCGCACCAAGCTGCTGGCGTTCGCGGTCAGCTCGTTCTACTGCGGCGTGGCGGGCGCGCTCTATGCGTTCTGCTACCTCGGCTCGGTGGAGCCGGACGGCTTCTCGCTGGACCTGTCGTTCCGCGTGCTCTTCATGATCATCATCGGCGGCGTGGGCAGCATCCTCGGTTCGTTCCTCGGCGCGGCGTTCATCCTGCTGCTGCCGATCTTTCTCGACAACACGCTGCCGACGCTGGCGGCATGGCTCAGCCTGCCGTTCACGAACGCCACCGTGTCGCATATCCAGCTGATGGTGTTTGGCGGGCTGATCATCTTCTTCCTGATCGTCGAGCCGCACGGCCTCGCGCGCCTCTGGCAGATCGGCAAGGAGAAACTGCGGTTGTGGCCATTCCCGCATTGAAGGGGTCGTAGCAAATAACAAATCCGAACAGGAACAGGAGACAAGTCATGGCATTCGAGATCCGCAACTTGTGGCGTGCCGCGCTCGCCGCCGCTACCGCTACCGCTGCTGCCGTGGCGCTGCTCGCACCCGCCGGTGCCGCGCTCGCCCAGAGCAGTGAGCAATTCGTCGCGCTGCCGAGCTATCGCGTCGGCCCGTACGGCGCCAATGGCCAGTCGTTCTATGGTGGCTTCATCGACTACCTCAACTACGTGAATCTCAAGGACGGCGGCGTCAACGGCGTCAAGCTGTCGTGGGAAGAGTGCGAGACCGAGTACAACAACGCCAAGGGCGTGGAGTGCTACGAGCGCCTGAAAGCCAAGAACGCGACGACCAAGGGCACCGCCTATCACTCGATGTCGACGGGTATCTCGTACGCGCTCGTGGACAAGACCGCGGCCGACAAGGTCCCGCTGGTCATGATGGGCTATGGCCGTACCGACGCCGTGGACGGTTCGGTGTTCCCCTACGCCTTCCCGCTCGTCACGACGTACCAGATGCAGGTGTCGGCCATCGTCAAGTACCTGCAGTCGAAGAACGGCGGCTCCCTCGCGGGCAAGAAGATCGTCTACCTGTACCACGACTCCGCCTATGGCAAGGAGCCGATCGTCGCGCTGCAGGCGGAGTCCAGGCTCAACAAGTTCAACCTCGTCGAGATTCCGGTGGCGCACCCCGGCAACGAGCAGGGCGCGCAGTGGCTGCGTATCCGCCAGGAGAACCCCGACTACGTGATCTTCTGGGGCTGGGGCGTGATGAACCAGACCGCGCTCAAGGCCGCGCAGAAGGTCGGCTTCTCGCGCGACAAGATGATCGGCTCGTGGTGGGCCGGCTCCGAGGAAGACACGGTGCCGGCCGGCGACGCGGCCAAGGGCTACATGAGCGCCACGTGGAACGTGGCGGGCCGCAACGTCCCCCTTATCGCCGATATCGACAAGGTGGTGTACGGCGCGAACAAGGGCAATATGCAGGACCGCAACAAGGTCGGCTCGGTGCTCTACAACCGCGGCGTGTCGGCGGCCGTCGTCACCGTGGAGGCCATCCGCGTGGCGCAGGACAAGTTCGGCAAGGGCAAGGTCATGAACGGCGACCAGATGCGCTGGGCCTTCGAGAACCTCAACGTGACCAACGCGCGGCTGCAGCAGCTCGGCGCCACGGGCCTGCTGCCCGAGATCAAGACCTCGTGCGAGAACCACGAAGGGTCGGGCAAGGTGAAGATCCAGCAATGGGACGGCAGCAAGTGGGTCGTGGTGTCGGACTGGATCGAGGGCAACAAGAACCTGATCCACCCGCTGTTCAAGGCCACCGCGGCGCAGTACGCCAAGGAGAAGGGCATCACGCCGGGTTGCGTGAAGTCCTGAGACAGGGCCTGACATCATGCTGACGGTCAACAATATCGAGGTCATCTACGACCACGTGATCCTTGTGCTCAAGGGCGTCTCGCTCGAGGTGCCCGAGGGCCGCATCGTGGCACTGCTCGGCGCCAATGGCGCCGGCAAGACCACCACGCTCAAGGCCATCTCGAACCTGCTGCACGCCGAGCGCGGCGATGTGACCAAGGGCTCCATCACGTATCAGGGCAATCGCGTCGATCAGCTCACGCCGAACGACCTCGTGCGGCGTGGGGTGATCCAGGTGATGGAGGGCCGCCACTGCTTCGCGCACCTGACGATCGAGGAGAACCTGCTGACCGGCGCCTACACGCGCGGCCTGTCCCGCGCGGCCACGCGCGACGAGCTCGAAAAGATCTATGGCTATTTCCCGCGGCTGAAGACGCGGCGCAAGTCCCAGGCCGGATACACGTCGGGCGGCGAGCAGCAGATGTGCGCGATCGGCCGGGCCATGATGGCCAAGCCCGCGATGATCCTGCTCGACGAACCGTCGATGGGCCTCGCGCCGCAGATCGTCGAGGAAATCTTCGAGATCGTGCGCGACCTCAACGCGCGCGAACGCGTGAGCTTCCTGCTCGCCGAGCAGAACACGATGGTCGCGTTGCGCTATGCGGACTACGGCTACATCCTCGAGAACGGCCGCGTCGTGATGGATGGCGACGCCGAATCGCTGCGGACCAACGAGGACGTGAAGGAGTTCTACCTCGGCGTGGCCGCCAACGACGCGGAAGGCGCCGCGCGCAAGTCGTTCCGCGACGTCAAGAGCTACCGCCGCCGCAAGCGCTGGCTGGCATGAAGGATCGATCCATGGACACCTCCCAGACGCCCGGCGCGTTCTTCGACGCGCTGGAGACGCGCGAGCCGGAAGCGCGCGAGCAGGCGCAGCTTGCCGCATTGTCGCGGCAGGTCGCACACGCGCAGTCCCACGCGACCTATTTCGCGGAGATTCTCGGACACGTCGATGCGCGCGCGATCCACACGCGCGAGGCGCTCGCCCAGCTGCCCGTCACGCGCAAGTCCGAACTCACCGCGCGGCAAAAGCTTGCGCCGCCGCTCGGCGGGCTCAATGCCACGCCGATCGGCGGGCTCCGCCATCTGTTCCGCTCCCCGGGGCCGATCCACGAACCCGACGGCCATTCGGGCGACTGGTGGCGCGTCGCGCGCGCGATGTTCGCCGCGGGCTTCCGCGCGGGCGAGCTCGTCTACAACACGTTCTCGTACCACTTCACGCCCGCCGGCATGATGATGGAGACCGGCGCGCATCAGCTTGGCTGCTGCGTGTTTCCGGCGGGCGTGGGCCAGACCGAATCGCAGGTGGAGGCACTGGCCAGCCTGCAGCCCTCCGCCTACGCGGGCACCCCATCGTTCCTGAAGCTGCTGCTGGAGCGCGGCGCGGAGATGGACCTGCGCTGCGCGAGCCTGACCAAGGCGCTGGTGTCGGGCGAGGCATGCCCGCCGCCGCTGCGCGCGTGGCTGCACGACCATGGCATTTCGGCGCGACAGATGTACGGCACGGCCGACGTGGGGCTCATCGCGTACGAGACCGATGGCGGTGACGGCTGGGTCGTCGATGAGGGCGTGCTCGTGGAGATCGTCGAGCCCGGCGGCACGCGACCGATGCCCGATGGCGAGATCGGCGAGGTCGTGGTCACGGTACTGGCCAATGGCGACTATCCGTTGATCCGGTTCGGTACCGGCGATCTGTCGGCGATCGTGGCCGATTCCGCGTGGCGGCCCAGTCCATGCGGGCGGACCAATATCCGGCTCAGGGGCTGGCTCGGGCGCGCGGACCAGACCACGAAGGTCAAGGGGATGTTCGTCTATCCGGGGCAGGTGGCCGAGGTCGTGCGGCGCCATCCCGAGATTCGCGCGGCGCGGCTCGTGGTCACCGGCACGGTGGGCGCGGACGTCATGACGCTGCATTGCGATGCCACGCGCGAGGACGCGGCGCTGGCGGCGGCCATCGGTAAGTCGCTGCGGGAGGTCACGCGCCTGCGGGGAGAGGTGGCCTTCGTCGCGGCCGGATCGCTGCCGCAGGACGGCAAGACCATCGAGGACGCGCGGCGCTACGACTGACTGGCGTTACGACTGACGCCCGGACGCGCCCTCGGGCGCGCGCGTGGGCAGCCGCAGCATCCAGATGCTGACCGCGAGCGCGATGCCGATCAGCGTGAGCGAGGCATAGGGCCGCGCGCGCAGGAACCACGCGGTGGTGCCCATCGATACCCACATCGTCGAGAGCGCGAATACCTTGGCGCGCCACGGAATCGCGCGATGCTTCTGCCAGTCGAGGATGGTCGGCCCGAAGCGCGGATGCGAGACGAGCCAGGTATGAAAGCGTCTGGAGCCGCGCGCGAAGCATGCCGCGGCCAGCAGCACGAACGGTGTGGTGGGCAGCAGCGGCAGGAAGATGCCGATGATGCCGAGCACGAGGCTGATGACGCCCAGCGCGACCCAGAGCGCGCGGACGGCGCGCACGAGGCGCGGACCGCCCCGCGGGGCCTCGAGCGGCAGGTCTTCCGGGCCGTTACGCGGATGTCTGCGGGATGGCGAGCCGGGCTCGTGCGGCATCGTATTCGGTCTTCATGCGCGCGACGATCTCGCCCGCGGTTGGCACATCGTGGATCTGGCCCACGCCCTGACCTGCTCCCCAGATGTCTTTCCATGCCTTGGCCTTCGAAGCGCCGCTCGAGAAATCCATCTTGGTCTTGTCCGCGACGGGCAGGTTCTCGGGGTCCAGCCCCGAGTTGAGGATGCTCTCGCGGATATAGTTGCCGTGCACGCCGGTGAACAGGTTGGTGTAGATGATATCCGCCGCCGCCGAATGCGTGATCGATTGCTTGTATTCGGGGCTCGCGTGCGCCTCCTGCGATGCGATGAAACGCGTGCCCACGTACGCGAAATCGGCGCCCATCGCCTGCGCGGCCAGCACCGCGTCGCCGGTCGCGATCGAGCCGGAGAGCGCGATCGGGCCGTCGAAGATGCGCCGCACCTCGCCCACGAGCGCGAACGGCGACAGCATGCCCGCGTGGCCGCCCGCGCCGGCCGCGACGAGGATCAGGCCATCGACACCGGCCTCGATGGCTTTTTCCGCGTGGCGCAGGTTGATCACGTCGTGCAGCACGATGCCGCCATAGCTGTGGACGGCATCGATCATCTCCTTGACCGGCGCGCGCAGCGACGTGATGAAGATGGGCACCTTGTGTTCGACGCAGACCTTCACGTCGTGCTCGAGCCGCGCGTTGGACGCATGCACGATCTGGTTCACCGCGATCGGTCCCACGCGCGCGCCCGGGTTCGCGGCCACGTGCGCGGCCAGTTCCTCCTGCATCGTCGTCAGCCACTCGTCGAGCAGTTCCGCGGGGCGCGCGTTGAGCGCCGGAAACGAACCGACGATGCCGGCCTTGCACTGGGCCAGCACGAGCTCGGGATAGCTCACGATGAACATCGGGGAGGCGATGACGGGCAGGGCCAGGTTCTGCAGGGCCGGTGGCAGGTGCTTGGCGGCGGGCATGAGGTCTCCTTTTTGCGAACGATCGTTCGACGATCGGTCGATTATAGGGAGTTTCGCGCGCAAAAAAATACCCCGCAGGGTTCTAACCTGCGGGGCAATTACCACGAAGACTGATAAGAAGAGACGGTGGGGCACCTGCCAATGCGTCCACCGCGAGACGCATCATAGGCGGGCATTGTTACCGTCCCAAGACAACAGCCTTCAGATCTTTTCCAGAAGCAGGCCTTTCAGATATTCGCCTTCCGGGAACGCGGCCGACATCGGATGATCGGTCCCGGCCGACAGGCGGCGCAGGATGCGGGCATCGGCGCGCGCGTCGGTCACGGCGCCGGCCACGATCTTCTGGAACAGTTCCATGCTGATCGCGCCCGAGCACGAGTACGTGAACAGCAGACCGCCGGGCCGCAGCAGCTGCATGCCGACGAGGTTGATTTCCTTGTACGCGCGCGCGGCCCGGTCGATATGCTGCGCCGACGGCGCGAACTTCGGCGGGTCCAGCACGATCAGGTCGAACTGGCGGCCCTCGGCGCGGAACTGCCGCAGCGTCTTGAACACGTCGGCGTCCAGCCACGTCGCGCGGTCCGCGTCGAAGCCGTTCAGCGTCACGTTGTTGGCGGCGATCTTGAGCGCTTCGCCCGACGAATCGATCGACGTCACGGCGGTCGCGCCGCCACGCAGCGCGGCCAGCGAGAAACCGCCCGTGTAGCAGAAGCAGTTCAGGACCTCGCGGCCTTGCGCAAGATCGCCGACCAGCTTGCGGTTGTCGCGCTGGTCCACGTAGAAGCCGGTCTTGTGGCCGTTGCGCACGTCCACGTAGTAGCGCACGCCATGTTCGGTCACCGACAGTTCGGGATCGGGCTCGGCACCCGCGAGCACACCGGTGACGAGCGGCAGGCCCTCGCGCTCGCGCACGGCCGCGTCCGAGCGTTCGTACAGGTTCGGGCAGCCGGTCTCCTTGACCAGCGCCTGCACGATCGCGGTCTTCCACTGTTCCACGCCGGCCGAGTTGAACTGGCACACGAGCTGGCCGCGCTCGCCGTTGCCGTAGTAATCGACGATCAGGCCCGGCAGCCGGTCCGATTCGCCGAACACGAGGCGCACGGCGTCGGTGTCGCGCACCCACTGCCCGCGATGGGCGATGGCCGCGGCCACGCGGCGCTTGATCAGCGCGTGATCGACGGGCTCGTCCTCGTCGAACGTCCATACGCGCGCGCGGATCTGCGACTCGGGGCTATAGGCCCCGCGTGCGAGAAAGCGGCCGTCGGCGGCGCGGATGGTCACCGTGGCGCCCGGCTCGCAGCGGCCGCTGGTTGTCGCGATGCCCGTGGCATAGACCCACGGATGTCGCCGGAGCAGGGACTTTTCCTTGCCCGGCTTGAGGGTGATCACATTCACTTACATCACCACCTTGACCATCGGGTGCGAGCTCAGCGCGCGGTACAGGTTGTCGAGCTGCTCGCGGCTCGTCGCCCGCACCGTCACGGTGAGGCCCAGGTAGTTGCCGTTGCGCGACGGGCGCATTTCCATCTTGCCCGCGTGGAACTCGGGATCGAAGCCCTGCACGACTTCCACGATGGTCTCGGCGAAGCCATCCTGCATCGCGCCCATCACCTTGATCGGGAAGTCGCTCGGATACTCGATCAGCGACTCGCGCGGGGTGACCGGATCGGTCTGGCCGGCGGAGAGGTCCTGCTGGGGATCGTCGTTCGAATCGGTACTCATGTCGTCATCCTTGAGCGATTACTTGCGCTTGAACCACAAGCGGATCGTGTCCCACAGGCGGCCGAAGAAGCCGGCTTCCGGCACTTCCTCGAGCGCGACCACGGGGAACTCGCCCACCTTCGTGGTGCCGTCCATCAGCTTGACGGTGCCGACCTGCTGGCCGGCGGCGATCGGCGCGATCAGCAGTTCCTGGCGCTCGAGCACGGGCTTGAGGCGGCCGCCGGTGCCCTTCGGCACGGTCACGAACGTCTCGTTGGCCACACCGATCTTCACGGTGCCCGACTTGCCCTTGTAGATGTCCGGCGTCGCGAGCACCTGGCCCTTGTCGTACAGGCGCAGCGTGTCGAAGAACTGGAAGCCGTAGTTCAGGATCTTCAGGCTTTCCGCGGTACGGGTCTGCTCGCTCACGGTGCCGATGACGATCGACACGAGGCGGCGCGAACCGTTCGGCACGTTGGCGAGCGGACGCTTGGCCGACGAGATCAGGCAGTAGCCGGCGGACTTCGTGTGGCCCGTCTTCACGCCATCCACGGTCGGGTCGATATACAGCAGGCGGTTGCGGTTCGGCTGCTTGATCTTGTTATAGGTGAACTCCTTCTGCGAGTACATGGGGTAGTACTCGGGGAAGTCGTTGATCAGGCGCGTGGTCAGCGTGGCCAGATCCACGGCCGTCGTGTAGTGGTTCGGGTCGGGAATGCCGTCGGTGTTCGTGAAGTGCGTGCCCTTGAGGCCCATGCGGCCCGCCTCGTCGTTCATCATCTTGACGAAGCCTTCCTCGGAGCCGCCCACGGCCTCGGCCAGCGCGAGCGCGGCGTCGTTGCCCGACTGCACGATCAGGCCCAGCAGCAGGTCCTGCACGCTCACGGGCTTGTTCGGTTCGATGAACATGCGCGACTCGTCGCTCTTGACCTTGAGCACGAGCGAGGTCGGCACCACGGTTTGCTCGAGCGTCAGGCGCTTCTCCTTGAGCGCGGCAAACGCGAGGTATGCGGTCATCAGCTTCGTCAGCGACGCGGGCTCGATGCGCATGTCGGCGTTCTGCGAGGCAAGCGCCTGGCCGCTGGTCACGTCGTAGAGCATCCAGGACTTGGCGGCAACCTGCGGCATCGGCACGCCCTGCGCGAGCACGGCCATGGGCGCGGCAGCCAGGGTGGCGGCGAGCGCGACGGCGGCGATTGGCGCGAGGTGCGGCATGGCTCTGTTCATCATTGTTGTATTACCCAAGAATCGAAAAAGAATAGACGTCAGGCAGACGTGGTCGCCCAAGCGTTGACGATGAGCTGCTTGATCAGGTGCAGCTTTCGATGAAAGAAATGATCGGCGCCCGGAATCACGATCACCGGCAACTCCTGCGGCCGTGCCCAGTCGAGCACGCTCGCAAGCGGCACGGTGTCGTCGAGCTCGCCATGAATCACGATGGTATCGGCCGGCACATCGCAGACCTCCCAGCGGCTGGTGGCCGTGCCGACCAGCGCGAGGCGCTGCGCGGGCGTGCCCGCTTCGGCAAGCCGGCGCGCCACATGCGTGGTCACGTAGCTGCCGAACGAAAAGCCGCCGAGCGCGACCGGCAGGGTGCCCACGTCGGGCGACCACGCGGTCTGCTGGCGCATCCACGCGATGACCGCGAGCTGGTCGTCCTGCTCGCCGATGCCCTTGTCGTGCTCGCCCTCGGTACCGCCCACGCCACGGAAGTTCGGCCGCACGGTCGCGTAGCCCAGCGCCACGAACGTGCGCGCGAGCGTCTGCGCGACCTTGTTGTCCTTGGTGCCCGCGAACAGCGGATGGGGATGCGAGACCAGCGCGAGACCGCGCACGGGCGCGTTCTGCGGGCGGTCGACCGAAATATCGATGGCGCCGACGGGACCGGCAATGGAAAGAACCTCGGTGTGCGCGTTCATGGTAGCGGGCAGGAGTACGGGGCAGGCGGTACGTCAGGACGGCTCAGGGATGCAAAACAGGGAACCGCTCGGGAACAACAGCGATCGGCAATCCAGCGATCGGCAACGCGGGGATCGGCAACTCAGCGATCGACCATCAGGCGCTCGACGGGCTTGCCGTTCACCAGATGGCTCTCGATGATTTCGTCGATATCCTGCTCGTCGACAAACGTGTACCAGACGGCCTCGGGGTAGACCACGAGCACCGGTCCGAGTTCACACCGGTCGAGACAGCCGGCCTGATTGATCCGCACGCGGCCCTCGCCGGAGATACCCAGCTCCTTGCACCGCTTCTTGGCGTACTGCTGCATCGCCTTCGCGTTATGGTCGGCGCAGCAGGCCTTGCCGTTCTCGCGCTGGTTGAGGCAGAAGAAGACGTGGTGTTTGAAGTGGCTGCTCATGCGGGGCGGGGCGATCGAGTGAAGCTCGCAATTATACGTGCACGCGCGCCCGCATCCCCCCGCGCGGCCTGCCCGGATTTCCGGAAACTCCCGCCCGCCTCCCCCTTCCGCGAGGCCGCGCGTGACGTCCCCGGCGCACCTGACCGTGCCGTAAGTGCCTGATAGATCGCTATTCCTTCCGAATTTCCGGACGACCGGATTCCGGATTTCCGGAAAGCTGGAGCGATTTTGCGGCCATCAATCCGAAATCGCTTAAAAATCAATGCGTTACAAGCGATGTATGCACTGGCATGCGCGTTGCAAATGGTTACAACCAGACGCGTCGCAATTCCGAGACGTGCGGAAATCGGTTGCCGGTCCACGGCATCCGTCACGGTCAAATACCGAGGACGACATCATGAGGAAACCCTTTTACAAGATCCTGTACGTGCAGGTGCTGTTCGCGATTTTCGTCGGCATCGTGCTGGGCCATTTCTGGCCCAGTACCGCTGTCGAAATGAAACCGCTCGGCGACGCCTTCATCAAGCTCATCAAGATGATCATCGGCCCGATCATCTTCTGTACGGTCGTCTCCGGTATCGCCGGCATGCGCGACATGAAGAAGGTGGGCCGCGTCGGCGGCAAGGCGCTGCTGTACTTCGAGATCGTCTCGACGTTCGCGCTGCTGATCGGCCTGTGCGCCGCGCACCTGCTCAAGCCCGGCGTCGGCTTCAACATCGACCCGGCGACGCTCGACACCAAGTCGATCTCGCAATACGTGTCGAAGGCCCACGGCCAGAGCAGCGTCGAATTCCTGATGCACATCATTCCGGACACGATCTTCAGCGCATTCGCCAACGGCGACATCCTGCAGATCCTGCTGGTCTCGCTGTTCTTCGGCTCGGCGCTCGGCGTCGTCGGCGACCGCGCGAAGGTCATCCACGACATGGTGGATCAGGTGTCGAAGGTGTTCTTCCACATCGTCCACGTGATCACGAAGGTCGCCCCGATCGGCGCGTTCGGCGCGATGGCCTTCACCATCGGCAAGTACGGTCTCGGTTCGCTGGTGCCGTTGCTCAAGCTGATCGGCACGTTCTACTTCACGGCCGTCCTGTTCGTGCTCGTGGTGCTCGGCACCATCGCGCGTTTCACGGGCTTCTCGATCATCCGCTTCGTCGCGTATATCAAGGAAGAGCTGCTGATCGTGCTGGGCACGAGCTCCTCGGAAGCCGCGTTGCCCCACCTGATGGAGAAGATGGAACGCCTCGGCTGCTCCAAGCCGGTGGTGGGCCTGGTCGTGCCGACCGGTTACTCGTTCAACCTGGACGGCACCAATATCTACATGACGCTGGCCGTGGTGTTCATCGCGCAGGCGACCGGTATCGACCTGACGCTGTGGCAGCAGCTGACCATCCTCGCGGTGGCCATGCTCACGTCCAAGGGCGCGAGCGGCGTGACCGGCTCGGGCTTCATCACGCTGGCCGCGACGCTGGCCGTGGTGCCGGACATCCCGGTGGCCGGCATGGTGCTGATCCTCGGTATCGACCGCTTCATGAGCGAGTGCCGCGCGCTGACCAACATCATCGGCAACGGTGTGGCGACAGTCGTCGTGTCCGCGTGGGAACGCGAACTCGATCGCGCGCGCCTCACGCGCGTGCTGCGTGGCGAAGATGACACCGTCGGGCTCGCCGACGCCGGTCAGGGCGCCCGCTGACGTGTCCCCGGCGGCGCGACACGCCGCCGCGGCCGTCAACCCCGCGGACGTCAACCCCATGGACGTCAACCGACCGGCCGGCGCGCGTCCGGCCGCATCCTCCCCGTCCGCTGGCGTTCGCCGCCAGCGGGTATCATCGGCGCAGAATTCCCCCCGCGCGCCGATGCCCCATTCCGACGACTTCCTGGCAGTCCACGATCCCGCCGCTCCCCGCGACGGGGCCGCGCCGCATGCGCCGGATACGCCCGGCGCCATGTCGCGCTGGTGGGCGTTCGCCGCCGTGCTCGCGGCCGGCCTGCTGGTGTTGTGCGCGCTCACATGGCTGGTCTCGGTGCAGCGCGGCATTGCCGGGCTTCAGCAATCGACGGCCACGCGCGCGGACCGCTACGCGGCCACGCTCGAAAGCACGCTCGACCGCTACGAATTCCTGCCCGCGCTCGTGTCGCTGCATCCGTTCGTGCGCGGGCTGCTGCAGAACCCCAGCGACCGTGCCCATATCGACGCGGCCAATGCTTACCTCGTCGACGTCAACCGCCGCGCGCACGCCTCGGCCACCTACGTGATTGCCGCCAACGGCATCGCGCTGGCCGCGAGCAACCACGGCGAGGCCGGCAGCTTCGTCGGCACCGACTACCGGTTCCGGCCCTATTTCCAGATCGCCTCGCGCGGTGACGTCGGGCGCTTCTACGCGATCGGCGTGACCAACGACGAGCCCGGCTACTACATCGCGCAACCCGTGGAGGCCGACGGCAAGGTCATCGGCGTGACCGTGGTCAAGCTCAATCTCGAATGGTTCCAGCGCGCCGGCGGCGGCAGCGCGGAACCGCTGATGGTCAGCGACGACCATGGGGTCATCTTCCTGTCTTCGGTGCCCGCATGGCAGTACCGTACGCTGCGAACGCTGCCGGAAGACCTGCAGGCCGAGCTTCACAACACGCGCCAGTACCACGACAAGGCGGTCACGCCGCTGCCGCTGGAGCCGCTGCGGTCGCCCATCACGCGCTGGCTCGCGGGCACCACGCTGTCCGACGGCGCACGGCTCGTGCGCGTGGGCGCGGACAAGCCCGCCGCCGAGGCCATCGCGGAGCGCGTGGGCCTCGATCTCGAGGACGACCGCGGGCGCTTTCTCGAGGTCAGCCGCGCGGTGGGCCCGGCCGGATGGACCATGCAGGTCATGGCGCCGCTGGAACCGGTGCTGTCCGCCGCGCGCAACGCGACCATCGGCGCGGCGCTCGCGTACGCCTGCATCTGCCTGATGCTCGTCAACCTGCGCCAGCGCCGCCAGCGCGCGCGCGACATGCAGTACAGCCGCCGCCTGCTCGAGGCCGCCTACGACGAACTCGAGCGCCGCGTGGAGGCGCGGACGGCGGACCTGATGGCGATCAACGAGCAGCTGGAGGGCGAAGTGGTCGAACGCACGCGCGCGGAGAAGGAGCTGCGCGCGACGCAGGACGAACTCGTGCAGGCGAGCAAGCTCGCGGCGCTCGGCCAGATGGCGGCCGGCATCACGCACGAACTCAACCAGCCGCTGGCCGCGCTGCGCACGTTCTCCGACAACACGCGCGTGCTGCTGGAGCGAGGCCAGCTCGATGCGGCCACCGGCAACTTGTCCGCCATCGCGGACCTGACCGAGCGCATGGGCAAGATCACGGGCCAGCTGAAACTGTTCGCGGGCAAGGCGCGGCCGCGCCGCAATGCGGTCCGCGTGTGCGCCGCGATCGATCACGTGCTCGCGATCACGGCGCCGCGCACGGGCGGCACCGCCATCGCCGTGCATGGCCTCGACGCCGCGTCCGGCGCGGAGGACATTGCCGTATGGGCCGACGAACTCAAGCTCGAGCAGGTGCTGCTGAACCTCGTCGGCAACGCGCTCGACGCGATCGCTTCGGCGCGCGCGGCGGACCATACCGAGGGCCATATCGATATCACGGTCAGGTCGAACGAGTCGCTCGTCACGGTGACCGTGCGCGACAATGGCGGCGGTATCGCCGCCGAGGCACTGCCGCGCCTGTTCGAACCGTTCTTCACGACCAAGGAGATCGGGCAGGGCCTCGGGCTCGGCCTCGCCATCTCGTCGTCGATCGTGCGCGAGTTCGGCGGGCAGCTCGCCGCGCGCAACGTGGAAGGCGGAGCCGGGATGGCGGGTATGACGGGGGTCACGGGCGCGGAATTCGTGGTGACATTGCGGCGGGCACATCAGCCCGTCCATAGCTGAAAGCAGGAAACGACAATGCAAGACGGTTTGCGAGTGCTGTTCGTCGAGGATGAGCCGCTGGTGCGACAGGCCACGGCACAGAGCCTCGAACTGGCCGGGTTCTCCGTGCTGGCGCTGCCGTCCGCGGAAGCGGCGATGCCGCACCTCGCGCCCGATTTCCCCGGCGTGCTGGTCACCGACGTGCGCCTCGGCGGCGCGAGCGGGCTCGATCTGCTCCACCACTGCCGCAACGCGGCGCCCGGCGTGCCCGTGATTCTGGTCACGGGGCACGGCGACATCACGATGGCCGTGCAGGCGATGCGCGAGGGCGCCTACGACTTTATCGAGAAGCCATTCGGCGCGGACCGCCTGACCGATACCGTGCGGCGCGCGCTCGAACGCCGCGCGCTGGAACTGGAGAACGTCGCGCTGCGCCGCGAACTCGCCGGGCCCGCGGCGGGCACGCGCATCATCGGCCGGTCGCCGGCCATCGAGCAGGTGCGCGGGCTCATCGCCAACGTCGCCGCGACGGACGTGCCCGTCATGATCAACGGCGAGACCGGCACCGGCAAGGAACTCGTCGCGCGCAGCCTGCATGCGCTGTCCACGCGCCGCGAGGCGCCGTTTATCGCGCTCAATTGCGGCGCGGTCCCCGAGTCGATCTTCGAGAGCGAGATGTTCGGCCACGAGGCCGGCGCGTTCACGGGCGCGGGCAAGCGCCGCGTCGGCAAGCTCGAACACGCGTCGGGCGGCACGCTGTTCCTCGACGAGATCGAGAGCATGCCGCTGGCGCTGCAGGTCAAGCTGCTGCGCGTGCTGCAGGAAGGCACGCTGGAGCGGCTCGGGTCCAATGCATCGATCCGCATCGACGTCCGCATCGTCGCGGCCGCCAAGGGCGACATGGAAGCGCTGGTCGAGCAGGGCGTGTTTCGGCAGGATCTCTACTATCGCCTCAACGTCGTCACGATTCCGCTGCCGCCGCTGCGCGACCGGCGCGAGGACATCGTGCCGCTGTTCGAACACTTCATGCTCGTGGCCGCGGTGCGCTACCAGCGGCCCGCGCCGATCCTGTCGGAGATGCAGCGGCAGGCGCTGATGCAGCGGCCATGGCCGGGCAATGTGCGCGAGCTGCGCAACGCGGCAGACCGCTTCGTGCTCGGCGTGCCGGAAGGCAACCAGGCGAAGGCCGAGGCGCACGAGGACTCGCAGCCGTTGCGCGAGCGCATGGAGCACTACGAGCGCGCGGTCATCGCCGACGTGCTCGCGCGCACGGGCGGCGCGGTGAGCCAGGCCGCCGACCTGTTGCAGGTCGGCAAGGCCACGCTTTACGACAAGATCAAGCGATACGGGCTGTAGCGGCGGGTCATCACTTCCACATCCCGCGCATGCGCCCCGCCAGATCCATCTTTGGCAGCGGCGCCTTCGCGGGCGCATCGCCGGGCATCGGCGGCGGCGGCCATGAGCGGCTGTAGAAATTCGTCATCACGCGATTGGGCAGGAAACGCGTGCGCGAGGCATACACGTGCTTGTCGCCGAAGCCCACCTGCTGATGCACATAGAAGCGCTGCGGCACGATCACGTCGAGGTGATCCTTCGCGCGGGTCATCGCCACGTACAGCAGCCGGCGCTCTTCCTCGATCTCCTCCGTGGTACCCGTCGCGAGGTCCGACGGCATGCAGCCGTCCACCGCGTTGAGCACATAGACGGCCTTCCACTCCTGCCCCTTCGCCGAGTGGATCGTCGACAGGATCAGATAGTCCTCGTCGCGCGAGGGCACCCCCGATTCGTCGCTCGAGGCGCTGGGCGGATCGAGCGTGAGCTCGGTCAGGAAGCGCTCGCGCGAGGCATAGGTCGCCGCGATGCGTTCGAGCTGCTGCAGATCGGCCTGCCGCGCGGCGGCATCGTCGTGCAGCCGTTCCAGATGCGGTTCGTACCATGCGATCACCTGCTCGAACGCGGAAGGCCATGCGGAGGCCGGTGCCATCAGCGCATCGGCAAGCGTCAGCAACTCGGCCCACGCCGGCGCGGCGGCGGGCGGTGGCTCGAAGGCGGAAAGCGCATCCAGCGGCGCCATCGCGCCTTCCAGGCCGTCGAGCACGCGCCCGGCGGTCTTCGGCCCGACGCCCGGCAACAACTGCAGCGTGCGGAACCCGGCCATGCGATCGCGCGGATTCTCGAACCACCGCAGCACGGCCATCACATCCTTCACGTGCGTCGATTCGAGGAACTTCAACCCGCCGAACTTCACGAACGGGATATTGCGCCGCGCGAGTTCGATCTCGACCTGCGCGCTGTGATCGGCCGCGCGGAACAGCACGGCCTGCGACATCAGCGTCAGGCCCGCCTCGCGGCGCGCGAGCACCTGCTCCACCACGAAGCGCGCCTGATCGGCCTCGTCGTTGACCACCACGACGCCGGGTTTCTCGGCGGACGCGCGGTCCGACCACAGGTCCTTGGTAAAGCGTTCGGCCGCGAGGCCGATGACCGCGTTGGCCGCGGTCAGGATCGGTTGCGTCGACCGATAGTTCTGCGAGAGCGTGACCTGATGCGCGGCCGGCGTGAAGTGCGTCGGAAAATCGAGGATATTGCGCACCGTGGCGCCGCGAAACGCGTAGATCGACTGCGCGTCGTCGCCGACCACGGTCAGGCCGCGCCCATCGGGTTTGAGCGCAAGCAGGATCGACGCCTGCAGTGCATTGGTGTCCTGGTACTCGTCCACGAGCACGTGGTCGAAGCGCGCGCCCATGTCCTGCGCGATGGCCGGTTCCTGCATCGCCTGCGCCCAGTACAGCAGCAGGTCGTCGTAATCGAGCACCTGCTGTTTCTGCTTGGCTTCCACGTAGCCCGCGAACAGGCCGTTGAGCGCCTCCGCCCACATCGCATAGCGGGGGAACTGCGTCTTCAGCACGACCTCGAGCGGCAGCTGCGTGTTGACCACGCGCGAGTAGATCGCAAGGCAGGTCTCCTTGCGCGGAAAGCGCGAGGTCTGCTCCGAGAGGCCGAGGTCGTGCCGCACCACGTGCATCAGGTCCGCGGAATCGCCGCGGTCGCTGATCGTGAACGACTGGGCCAGCCCGAGCGTCTCCGCATATTCGCGCAGCAGCCGCGCGCCGATCGCGTGGAACGTGCCCGACCATTGCAGCGCCGCGCGGCCCGCGCCCGTCTGCGTGCCAAGTGCCTGATCGACGATGCGCTCGACGCGGCGTCCCATCTCGGCCGCCGCGCGGCGCGAGAACGTCAGCAGCAGGATGCGGCGCGGGTCGGCGCCGCCGAGCACCAGATGCGCGACGCGGTGCGCGAGCGTATTGGTCTTGCCCGACCCCGCGCCCGCGATGATCAGCAGCGGGGCATCGCTGGCGTGCTCCACGGCCGCGCGCTGCTCGGGATTGAGCTTCGTGAGGTAAGCAGCCGGCTCGGCGGGCGGCGCCGCGGGCGCGGAAGTGATGTCGGGGGCAAGTTCGATGGACACGGCGGGGCGGCGGAAGGAAAGCTGGCGCCCACTGTATATGCATACAGCATGCGGAATCAAGCGCACAACAAAAAAGGTGCCTTGCGGCACCCTTTTTTGCGACAGCGGGGACGGCGCCGCTCAGGCCGCCAGCGCGCCTTCCAGCAGCTTGTGCAGCGCATCCCACTCGGGCTCGCCCACATAGCGCTTGAGAATCTTGCCGTTCTTGTCCACGACGAACGTGGTCGGCGTGAGCTGCACGTTGCCGAACGCCTTGGCGGCCGTGCCGTCGGAGTCCATCGCCACCTTGAATGGCAGTTCGCGCGTCTTGGCGTAGTTCATCACGTACATCGGCGGATCGTAGTTCATCGCCACCGCGACGAATTCCAGGCCCTTTTCCTTGAACTGCTGGTAGGTGCGGACCATGTCCGGCATCTCCTTCACGCAGGTCGTGCAGCTCGTGGCCCAGAAGTTGACGATATAGACCTTGCCCTTGAGGTCCGCGGTACCGACCTTGTCGCCGGAAAGCAGCGTGAACGTGGCGGCCGGCGCGGCGTTGGCCGGCGACAGCGCGCGGAAGCCAAACCAGCCGAGCACGGCCACGATGACCAGGGCGGCGATGGCGATGGGCAGGCGCTTGCTGCCGGAAGTAGCGGTTGTCGACATGTTGCGGTCCGATATAGGCACGGGTGGGGGCCCGGAGTGGCGTCTATTCTACTGCCGCGCGCGGCCGTGCGTCGCCCGCCGTTCGGCCCCCCGGCGGGGCTGCGTCATTCCGTCGCATGGGCGCTCAGCGCGCCGCCGCCACCTTGTCGCGCGCCGTGTCGAGTGCCTGCTCGAAGTAGGCGCCGTAGAAATCGGGCTGCATGCCGCGCAGCGGCGCGGCCGCGTAGCGTCCGCTGCGGTCGAGAAATAGCACGGTCGGCGCCGCGTTGATCTGGCGCGCGCGGGCCCAGGCGCGGGCCGTGGTCATCGTGCCGTCCGCATCGCGCAGCGGCGTATCGGCCGTCATATCGATCTCGCGCACGCGAATTTCCCCGGCGGCAGCCTGCGGCGCCAGATAGTTGCGGCGCACGGTCTCGCAGTAGACGCAGCCCGGCAGGCTGACCAGCACCACGAGCGGCTCGCCCGCCTTGCCGGCCGCGGCCGTCTGCGCGGGCACGTCGGTCATCCACGGCAGATGGTCGCCGGTGGCGGCGAAGGCCACCGCGGGGGCCAGGGGCGCGGTCAACAGCGTGGTCCACAGCGCGGCCGTGGCAAGCGTGCGCGCGGTCAGGTGCTCGGTCAGGTGCACCATCAGGGAAGGCGAGGGGCGGGGGAGGGCAAACATGGCGTCACCGGTACGTCACCAATACAAGGCTTTCCCCGATAATAGCGATTTGCGCGGCCGAACGCTGTGGGATCGCACACGCTGGCGCGCCATCTCCACGTCCACGTCCACGTCCACGTCCACCTCCACGTCCACGCCACCTCCGCCATCCCCACCCCAACGCATGCCACGCACTCCGTCCCTGCTGCTGCCGCTCCTGATGGTCTGGGCCCTGTCGGCCTGTTCGCCACGCTACGACTGGCGCACGACGGTCTCGAGCGAGGGCGGCTATGCCGCGCTCTATCCGGCCAAGCCCACGCGCGCCGCGCGCGACGTGGCGATCGCGGGCCGCAAGCTGCCGATGACGATGGAGGCCGCGCGCGTGGACGACACGCTGTTCGCCGTCGGCGTCGTCACGCTGCCCGAGGACGATCCCGCGCTGCGCAGGCAGGCCCTCGAATCGATGCAGACCGGCCTTGCCGCGAATCTCGGGACGCATGCGCCCGAGCCCGCGCGCACCCGCGCGGTCAAGGTCATGACCGCCGCGCAGCCGGCCATCGCGCTCGACGCGGTGGAGGTGCAGGTGGCCGGTATCTCGCCGCAGGACCAGTCGCCGCGGCGCCTCACCGCGCGGCTCGTGGCCTCGGGCAGGCACGTTTATCAAGCCGTGGTGCTCGAGGCCGGCGATGCCGCGCGCGATCAACGGCAGGCCGAGCAGGTCGAGCAGTTCCTGGCCGGCTTCCATCCTTATTGAAACCTGAAATCAACGGAGTACAGAAGATGCGTTGGGAAGTCTGGGTCGCCTATTTCGCGGCATGCTGGGTCATTGCGGTCTCGCCGGGATCAGGCGCGGTCCTGTCGATGAGCCATGGCCTGTCCTACGGCGTACGCCGCGCGACGACGACCATTCTGGGGCTGCAGGTCGGCCTCGTGATGATCCTGCTGATCGCGGGCGGCGGCCTGGGTGCGCTGCTGCTCGCGTCCGAGCAGGCCTTCCTCGTGGTCAAGACCGTCGGCGCGGTGTACCTGATCTACCTCGGCGTTCAGCAATGGCGCGCGCGCGTCGATGTGCAGGCCGACGGCAGCGGCGGCCCCGCGCGCGTGCCGACGATGAGCCGCGAGCGCCGGTTCGCCACGGGCGTGCTGACCAACGCGACCAACCCGAAGGGCATCGTGTTCATGGTCGCCGTGCTGCCGCAGTTTATCGACACGACGCATCCGCTCGCCATGCAGCTCGCGATCCTGGCCCTGACGATGTGCGCGGTCGATCTGACGGTCATGCATGGCTACGCGCTGCTCGCCTCGCGCATGCAGGGGCTGTTCCGCAACGCCCGCGCGCTGCGCTGGCAGAACCGTTTCTTCGGCAGCGTGCTGATGGCGGTGGGCACGGCGCTGTTCTTCGTGCGCCGCCACCACGCCTGATCGCACCTGGGGACGAGGGGCGCGGCAAACCGCGGGTGGCGAACGCTGCTCCGGTTTGCTTCAATGGATAGCACCCAACCGAGGAGCGCCCATGCGCCAACCCGTCCGTCAGCTTGTGTCTTTCCGCGCCCACCGCGAGCCCCCGCCGGATATGCCCCCGCCGCCCGGCATCCCACCCGACCTGCCTCCGATCGAGGAACCGCCGCCGCCCCCGCTGGAACCACCGGTGGTGAACTGACCGGTCACGCGCCCGAGCGGCATGGCTACCCGCTCCGCAACGCCCGCCGGTATTGAATCGCTTCCGCCACATGCCGCACCGCCAGCGTGTCCGTGCCATCGAGGTCGGCGACGGTCCGCGCGACCTTGAGCACGCGGAAATAGGCACGCGCCGACCACGCCAGCTTGTGCATCGCGGCGCGCAGCAGTTCCCGCGCGGCCGCTTCGAGCGGACACAGCGCATCGATCTCGCGCCCCCCGAGGTCGCCATTCGGTTTGCCCTGCCGCGCAAGCTGCCGCTCGCGCGCCACGATCACTCGCGCGCGCACTGCCTCGGTGGTCTCGCCCACCGGCCCGTCGAGCATCTCTTCGTGATGCTGCGCGGGCACCTCGATCTGCAGGTCGATGCGGTCCAGCAGCGGACCGGATACGCGCGACTGATAGCGGCGAATCTGGTCCGGCGTGCACCGGCACGGCCGCGACGCATGACCGAGATACCCGCATGGACAAGGATTCATCGCCGCGATGAACTGGAAGCGCGCGGGAAAGTCCGCATGCGCGGTCGCGCGAGAGATCGTGATGTGGCCCGTCTCCAGCGGCTCGCGCAGGACCTCGAGCACCCTGCGCTCGAACTCGGGAAGCTCGTCGAGAAACAGCACCCCATGATGCGCGAGGGAAATCTCGCCGGGCCGCGGATTGCCGCCGCCGCCCACGAGCGCCGCCGCCGAGGCCGTATGGTGCGGCGCGCGGAACGGCCGGCGGCCCCACGCCGATGACTGGAATCCGGCCGCCGTCAGGCTCGAAACCGCCGCAGCCTCCAGCGCCTCCTCGTGGGTCATCGGCGGCAGCAGCCCCGCGAATCGCTGGGCGAGCATCGATTTGCCGGTCCCCGGCGGTCCCACGAGCAGCGCCGAATGCTGGCCAGCCGCGGCAATCTCCATGGCGCGACGCGCCTGCAACTGGCCGCGTACATCCACCAGATCGGGACCTTCCGCCGGGCGCGCGGCGAGTGCCGGCGCGCGCGCCGGGGCGATCTGGTGTTCCGGCTGGCCAGCCAGATGCGCGCAGACCTCGGCCAGCGTATCGGCCGGCAATACACGCAGACCGTCGATCAGGGCGGCCTCCGGGCCATTGCCGGCCGGCACCACGAACGCGCGCGGGTCCGAACCGAACCGCGCGCGCAGCGCGTTCCCTTGCGCGACGCCCATCGCCATGGCCAGCGCCCCGCGCACGGGCCGCAGTTCCCCGGACAGCGACAGCTCGCCAATGAACTCGACATCGTCGAGGCGGTCTGCCGGCAACTGTCCGCTCGCCGCGAGAATGCCGAGCGCGATCGGCAGATCGAAGCGCCCGGAATCCTTCGGCAGATCGGCCGGCGCCAGGTTCACGGTGATGCGCCGGCTGGGAAAGTCGAACGCGCAATGGAGCAGGGCGGCCCGCACACGTTCGCGCGCCTCCCGGACTTCGGTTTCGGCCAGTCCGACGATATGGAACGCGGGCAGGCCGTTGGCCAGGTGGATTTCCACCGATACCGGCGGCGCGTCGATGCCGGTGAGCGCGCGGCTGCGCAATACGGCGAGGCTCATGGAGGGTTTGGTGGGCGTTGGCTGGGGGGCGACTCTCCTTGGGGGGGCGGAAACGAGAAGGCCGCCATTGCTGGCGGCCTTCGGCGCGTGGGCGCGGGTAGGACGGGGTGCGGACGGGCGTCAGACGCCGCCGGTCCCCGTCGGGGTCGCACCGGAGCCGAGCTTGCGCTCGAGCTCGGTCACGCGCGCTTCCAGTTCCTCTAAGCGCGCGCGCGTACGGGCCAGCACCTGGGACTGCACGTCGAATTCCTCGCGCGTCACGAGGTCCAGGCGCGCAAAGCCCTGGCTCATCATGCTGCGGACGTTCTTCTCGATGTCCTTGGCCGGCGAATTGCGCAGCGCTTCGCTGACCTTGCTCTGCAGATCGTTGAAGAGATCGGTCGGTTTCATGGCGAAACTCCTTAAAAACAGATGACGGTTCGTGGGGCTTGCGCCGCGTTCCGCACGCTCGCACCTTGTTTGTGCATGCGCGCGGCGTAGTGTGATCGGTCCGGCACGGTCATGCACTCGATTGGGGCGATCTTGCCGGGTAGACCCTGTGCCCCACAAGAGACCGCCCGATCGGCGACCTGCTTGCGACCGCGCGCAGGTTACACGACTTTTTTGCCCCCGCATGACGCGGATTATGGCCCCTCGGCGCCCGCCATGAAAGCCGTGACAAGGGTTTGCCCGCATCTTTTCGTGTTTTCGCGAAAGCACGACTGGCCCCATCGAATTCGATAAAAGTGGTTCTGACGGCGCATGTCTATCCATTTGACCGCCGAATCGCCGACAAATTTCGTTCGCGTGACACCCTGGCACAGCTGTTGCAGTAGTGAAGGCCAAAGAGCCACCGCGTAACAGAGCGGGGCCAACTCAAGAACAGTAGCTTCACGAGCCCATGAAGATTGAGGAAAAGGAGGAATCACCCATGAAGAAGTCGACCCTCGCAGTCAGCGTCAGTGCGGCCCTGTTGAGCCTTGCGGCATCCGCCGCGCTCGCCCAGAGCGCCCCGGATGCCGCGGCTCCCGCCGCAGCGCCCGCCGAGGAAGCGTCGCCGCACACGTTCTCCGCCAACGTGGCACTGGTGACCGACTATCGCTACCGCGGTATCAGCCAGACCAATCGTCGTCCGGCAATCCAGGGTGGTTTCGACTATTCGCATTCCAGCGGCTTCTACGTCGGTAACTGGAACTCCAGCATCAGCTGGCTCGAGGACGCCGATTCGTCGGTGTCGGCGCCGGTGGAAATGGACTTCTACGCGGGCTTCAAGAACACCTTCAAGGTGTCCGAGCTCGAGTTCAACTACGACGTCGGTGTGCTCGAATACTACTACCCGGGCGGCTACACGACCACGCGTCCGTACACCACGGAACTCTACGCCGGCATCGGCTGGGGCCCCGTGTTCCTGAAGTACTCGCACGCCGTGACCAACCTGTTCGGTTTCGACGACAGCAAGAACAGCTACTACGTCGATCTCTCGGCAAACGTGCCGCTGAACTTCTGGGACCTGACGTTCAACGCCCACGTGGGCTATCAGGGCGTGAAGAACTTCAGCGATGCGTCGTACACGGACTGGAAGGTCGGCCTGACGAAGGACCTGGGCAAGGGTTTCTCGGTCGCCGTCGCGTACATCGACACGAACGCCGACAAGTCGGTCTACACCAACACCCGTGGCCGCTACGTCGGCAAGGCCACGGCCTGGGCATCGCTTACCAAGACTTTCTAAACACGCATCCGGCCGCGCGGCGCCGTGCACGGCGCCGCCAACAGGAGAAACCCGATGAAACTCATCATTGCAGTCATCAAGCCGTTCAAGCTCGACGAGGTGCGCGAAGCACTGTCCGACGTGGGCGTGTCCGGCATTACCGTGACCGAGGTCAAGGGCTTCGGACGCCAGAAAGGGCATACCGAGCTCTATCGCGGCGCCGAATACATCGTCGACTTCCTTCCGAAGGTGAAGATCGAAGTTGCCGTGCCGGACGACGTGGTCGATCGCGCCATCGAAGCCATCGAGAAGTCGGCGCGCACCGGCAAGATCGGTGACGGCAAGATTTTTATCGCACCGATCGAACAGGTCATCCGCATTCGCACCGGCGAGACCGGCGGCGATGCCCTGTGAGACAGAGACACAAAGACAAGAGGTTAATCCAATGAAAACCTGGTTCAAGCGAATCCTGACAGCCGGCGCGATGTCGCTGGCACTCGGCACGGCCGCACTCGGCCTGTCCACCCATGCCGTGGCGCAGGACAAGCCCGCCGCCGAAGCCTCGGCGCCGGCAGCCGCCGCCGCCGCGGCCCCGGCCGCCGCACCCGCCGCTGCCGCTCCGGCAGCAGCCGAAGCCGCTCCCGCCGCAGCACCGGCCCCGGCGCCCAACAAGGGCGACACGGCCTGGCTGCTGGTCTGCACGGCGTTCGTGATCCTGATGACGCTGCCTGGCCTCGCGCTGTTCTACGGCGGCCTGGTGCGATCGAAGAACATGCTGTCGGTGCTGATGCAGTGCCTGGTGATCTTCTCGCTCGTGTCGATCCTGTGGGCGATCTACGGCTACAGCTTCGCGTTCACCGAAGGCAATGCGTTCTTCGGCGGTACTGACCGTCTCTTCATGAAGGGCCTCAACGCCGACGCCGTCGGCGCGACCTTCAGCAAGGGCGTGGTCGTGCCGGAACTGGGCTTCTTCGCCTTCCAGTGCGCGTTCGCGGCCATTACCTGCGGCCTGATCATCGGCGCCTTCGCCGAGCGCGCCAAGTTCTCGGCCGTGCTCGTGTTCGTGGTCCTGTGGTTCACGTTCTCGTACATCCCGATGGCCCACATGGTCTGGTTCTGGCCGGGTCCTGACGCCTACACCGACGCTGCTGCCGCAACCGCCGCAACCGCGAAGGCTGGCTGGCTGTTCCAGAAGGGCGCGCTCGACTACGCAGGCGGTACCGTGGTGCACATCAATGCGGCTGTCGCCGGTCTCGTGGGTGCCTTCATGTACGGCAAGCGCATCGGCTTCGGCCGCGAAGCGATCCGCCCGCACAGCCTGACGTTCACGATGGTCGGCGCCTCGCTGCTGTGGTTCGGCTGGTTCGGCTTCAACGCCGGCTCGGGTCTGGAAGCCAACGGCGGTGCCGCCCTGGCCTTCGTCAACACGCTGCTGGCCACCTGCGCCGCCGTGCTGTCGTGGACCTTCGGTGAGTGGATCGGCAAGGGCAAGCCCTCGATGCTCGGTGGTGCCTCGGGCGCCGTCGCCGGCCTCGTGGCGATTACCCCGGCCGCCGGCTTCGTCGGCCCGATGGGCTCGATCGTGATGGGCCTCGTTGCTGGCCTGCTGTGCCTGTGGGGCGTGACCGGCCTGAAGCGCATGCTCGGCATGGACGACTCGCTCGACGTGTTCGGTGTGCACGGCGTGGGCGGTATCGTCGGCGCGCTGCTGACCGGCGTGTTCGCGGCACCGAGCCTCGGCGGCGTGGGCATCTACGACTACGTGGCCAACAAGGTGTCGGACGACTACTCGATCGCCGGACAGGTCTGGATCCAGTTCGAAGGCGTGCTGACCACCGTGGTGTGGTCGGGCGTCGTGGCCCTGGTTGCCTTCAAGCTGGTTGACATGCTGATTGGCCTGCGCGTCCCCGAAGAGGAAGAGCGCGAAGGTCTGGACATTACCTCCCACGGCGAGACCGCTTACGAGGTGTGATCCACAAAAGTGTTGTGCTGGAGAGCTGATTGGGAATCTTCTCTCAGGAGTTTTGCCCGGCCTTGTGCCGGGCTTTTTCTTTTCTGCGCCGCCCCACGCGAGGCGCGGCAACGGATCGGAGCAGTTTTCGCAGAGTGCTTAACTCCGATCTTAAAAAGTCTCAATTGTCTTTAAGTGGTAGCGCACATACAGTGCCAGTGAGGCAGTTTCCTCCACCTGCAGAACGCTCCCCGTATCTGTCAGGCCATTTCAAAGCGCGGCTCCCGCCGCGCTTTTTTTTCGTCCAAGCTGTCGCCGATCTTTCGGCTTCGCTCGTCCGTTTGAAATCCGCCCGATCGTCCCCACATGGGCTGCATTCACCAGCCTGCGCATAATGTTATGCGAACCATGCCTGCAGGCTATTGGCCGTTCCTCTACAATCGGGGCGGACAATAAAGACGATCAATTAGGATGGATATGGTCCCGCATCTCATCACCGCTCTGAACGGTCCACTGCTCGAACTGGAAAAGAAGATACTGGACGCCACACCGTCCATCGAGCGCTGGTTCAGGCTGGAATGGCAGGAACATACGCCTCCGTTCTACTGTTCGGTGGACCTGCGCAATGCCGGTTTCAAGCTGGCGCCGGTCGATACGAACCTGTTCCCGGGCGGTTTCAACAACCTCGCCCCGGAAATGCTGCCGCTGGCCGTCCAGGCCGCGATGGCCGCGATCGAGAAGATTTGCCCGGACGCCAAGAACCTGCTGCTGATCCCCGAGCGCCATACGCGCAACATGTTCTATCTGCAGAACGTGGCGCGATTGTCGCTCATCATGCGTCAGGCTGGTCTCAACGTGCGGCTTGGCTCGCTTTCGGAGGACATCACCGAACCGACCCCGATCGAGCTGCCGGACGGGCAGACGCTCGTGGTCGAGCCGCTGACGCGGCTGGGCACCAAGGGCCGCCGCCTGGGTCTCGAGAACTTCGACCCCTGCTCGATCCTGCTGAACAATGACCTGTCGGCCGGTGTGCCGCCCGTGCTCGAGAACATCAACGAGCAGTACCTGCTGCCGCCGCTGCACGCTGGCTGGTCCACGCGCCGCAAGAGCAGCCACTTTGCCGCCTATGACGAGGTGGCCAAGAAGTTCGCGCGCCTGATCGACATCGACCCGTGGATGGTCAATCCGTACTTTGCGCGCACGTCGGGCGTGGACTTCCACGAACGCGTGGGCGAGGAAGAACTGGCGGACGCGGTGGAAGGCGTGCTCAAGAAGATCGCGAAGAAGTATCGCGAGTACGGCATCAAGGAAACGCCGTATGTCGTGGTCAAGGCCGACGCCGGTACCTACGGCATGGGCATCATGACCGTGCGCGATCCGTCCGAGGTCAAGGGCCTGAACCGCAAGGAACGCAACAAGATGAGCGTCGTCAAGGAAGGCCTCGAGGTCTCCGACGTCATCATCCAGGAAGGCGTGCACACGTTCGAGAAGGTCAACGAGGCCGTGGCCGAGCCGGTGGTCTACATGATCGACCGCTATGTGGTCGGTGGCTTCTACCGCGTGCACACGGGCCGCGGCAACGACGAGAACCTCAACGCGCCGGGCATGCACTTCGTGCCGCTGGCCTTCGCGCCGAACGGGATTCCGGACAGCCACGCCAAGCCGGGCGCGGCCGTGCCGAACCGCTTCTATATGTATGGCGTGGTGGCGCGCCTCGCGCTGCTGGCCGCGTCGATCGAGCTCGAGAAGACCGACCCGAACCCGATCCTCTGATTCTGATCTCCTGATTCCAGCCTCGGACATCCATGCGCATTCTCTTCATCACCGATCCGCTCGAGACCTTCAAGACGTACAAGGACTCCACCTACGCGATGATGACCAAGGCGGCGTCCCGCGGGCACGAGCTGTTCTTCTGCCTGCAGTCGCAGCTTTCGCTCGCGGACAACGTGGTCGAGGCCACCGTGCGTCCGCTCGACATCCGCGACGACGCGCATGACTGGTTCCGCCTTGGCGAGCCGGCACGGCAGCCGCTCGCGGCGTTCGACGCGGTGCTCATGCGCAAGGACCCGCCGTTCGACATGGAATACGTGACCAGCACGTGGATGCTGGAACTGGCGGAAGCGCAGGGCGCGCGCATCTTCAACAAGCCGCGCGCCATCCGCGACCATTCGGAGAAGCTGGCCATCGGCCGCTACCCGCAGTTCGTCACGCCGACGCTGGTCACGCGCGATGCCGACCGCATCCGCGCGTTCCATGCCGAGCACGGCGACATCATCGTCAAGCCGCTCGACGGCATGGGCGGCATGGGTATTTTTCGCGTGGGCCCCGACGGCATGAACCTCGGCTCCATCGTCGAGACCCTCGGCGAAAACGGGGCGCGCACCCTGATGGTGCAACGCTTTATCCCGGCCATCAAGGAAGGCGACAAGCGCATCCTGCTGATCGGCGGCAAGCCCGTGCCGTACTCGCTCGCGCGCATTCCGCAGGGCAGCGAGATTCGCGGCAACCTGGCCGCCGGCGGCCTCGGCCGCGCGCAGGAGCTCAGCGCACGGGACCGCGAGATCGCGGAAACGCTGGCGCCTGGGCTGTGGGAGCAGGGCCTGCTGCTGGTGGGCCTGGACGTGATCGGCGACTACCTGACCGAGGTCAATGTGACGAGCCCGACGTGTTTCCAGGAAATTACGCAGCAGACCGGTTTCGACGTAGCGGGCATGTTTATCGACGCGCTGGAAGCAGCTGTCGCGGAGACGGACCGACGCTAGCGCGCCACAGCGCCGGCCTAATTGGCGGGCGCGGGCACCCGTCGGCAGGATAAGCGGATTGGCCCGAAGGGGTGCCTGCTACAATTCGAGCATCCCAACGCGCTCACCACCATGGCAGGAATTCTCATCATCGCGCATGCACCGCTGGCTTCGGCGCTGCGCGATTGCGCTGCCCACGTCTACTGCGGCCAGCCTCCGCAGCTCGAGGCCATCGACGTCGCTCCCGACGCCGATCCCGCAGCCGTGCTGGCCGAGGCGCGACGACGCCTGGCCGCGCTCTGCGAGGACAACGGCGCGCTCGTCCTGACCGATATCTTCGGCGCGACGCCCGCGAACATCGCGGCGCGCCTTGCCGAGCCCGGCCGCGTCAAAGTGCTGGCCGGCGTCAATCTGCCCATGCTGGTCCGTGCCATCTGCTATCGCGCGGAGAAACTCGACCAGCTGGCGACCAAGGCCTTGGCCGGCGGCGCGCAGGGCGTGCTGCAGGTCGGCGCCACCACCGTTCAGAACCAACAAGCCAACCACCCCGATAAATATGCTGCAGAGGGACACCACCATCATCAATAAGCTCGGGCTGCACGCCCGGGCCTCGGCCAAGCTGACCCAACTCGCCGGAAAGTTCTCGAGTCAGGTCAAGATGTCCCGCAACGGGCGGCAGGTCGATGCCAAAAGCATCATGGGGGTGATGATGCTTGCGGCCGGAATCGGTTCGACGGTGACGCTGGAGACCGACGGCCCCGACGAGCAGGAGGCGATGGACGCGCTGCTGGCGCTGATCGCCAATCGGTTCGGCGAGGGAGAATAACGCGCGTCATCGACGCGCGTATCCAGCGCTTTCTTCAACGTTCCCGATCGGAGCGGTTCATGCCCTTTGCCTTGCACGGCATTCCGGTTTCGCGTGGCGTCGCCATCGGGCGCGCCCACCTTGTCGCGCCCGCGGCGCTCGACGTCTCGCACTATCTGGTCGATGAAGACCGGATCGAAGCGGAGGTCGGGCGATTGCGCGATGCGCGGGCCGCGGTGCGCGCGGAACTGGTCACGCTGAAGCGGGACCTGCCGCGCGACGCGCCGGAGGAAATGGGCGCATTCCTCGACGTGCACGCGATGATCCTCGACGACGAGGCGTTGTCCGAGGAGCCCGAGGCCCTGATCCGCAACCGCCGCTACAACGCGGAATGGGCGCTGACGACGCGGCTCGAGGAGCTGATGCGCCAGTTCGACGAGATCGAGGACGAGTACCTGCGCGAGCGCAAGGCCGATATCGAGCAGGTCGTCGAGCGGATTCTCAAGGTGCTGGCCGGCGCGCCTGTGCTCGCACCGGCGCCCGTTCCCGCGCTCGCCCCGGATGGCGAACCCGCGCCGGGCGTGATCGTGGTCGCGCACGATATCTCCCCGGCGGACATGCTGCAGTTCCGCCATACCGTCTTCCACGGCTTTGTCACGGACCTCGGCGGCCGGACCTCGCATACCGCGATCGTCGCGCGCAGCCTCGACATTCCGGCCGCCGTGGGCGTCAAGAGCGCCAGCGAGCTGATCCGCCAGGACGACTGGATCATCATCGACGGCGACGCGGGTCTCGTGATCGTCGATCCGTCGCCGATCATCCTCGAGGAATACCGCCATCGCCAGAGCGAGCGCGCGCTGGAGAAGAAGCGCCTGCAGCGGCTGCGGCATACGCCCGCCGTCACGCTCGACGGGCTCGAGATCGAACTGCTCGCCAACATCGAGATGGCCGAGGATGCGGGCGCCGCGCTCTCGGCCGGCGCCGTCGGCGTGGGCCTGTTCCGTTCCGAATTCCTGTTCATGAACCGCCGCGACGAGTTGCCCGGCGAGGACGAGCAGTTCGCGGCCTATCGCGGCGCCGTGGAGGCGATGCACGGCCTGCCCGTGACGATCCGCACGATCGATATCGGCGCCGACAAGCCGCTGGATTCCCGCAACGACGATTTCGAGACCGCGCCGAACCCGGCGCTGGGCCTGCGCGCGATTCGCTGGTCGCTGTCCGAGCCGGCGATGTTCCTGACGCAGTTGCGCGCGCTGCTGCGCGCGTCGGCGTTTGGCCCTGTGCGCCTGCTCATCCCGATGCTCGCGCATGCGAGCGAGATCACCCAGACGCTGGACCTGATCGAGCAGGCCAAGCGCCAGCTCGACGAGCGGGGGCTGCCGTACGACCCGGGCGTCAAGGTCGGCGCGATGATCGAGATTCCCGCGGCCGTGCTGCTGCTGCCGCTGTTCCTGCGCCGCATGGACTTCCTGTCCATCGGCACCAACGACCTGATCCAGTACACGCTGGCGATCGACCGGGCCGACAACGCCGTCGCGCACCTCTACGATCCGTGCCATCCGGCGGTGCTGCAGCTGGTGGCCCGCACCATTCGCGAAGCCAACCGTGCCGGCGTGCCGGTGGCGGTGTGCGGCGAAATGGCCGGCGACCCCGCGATGACGCGGCTGCTGCTGGGCATGGGCCTGCGCGAGTTCTCGATGCACCCGTCGCAGCTGCTTCGCGTCAAGCAGGAGGTCATCCATGCCGACTGCGAACGGCTCGGTCCGCTCGTCGACCAGGTGCTTGCCTCGTACGAGCCGGACGAGCTCAGCGCCGCGTTGCAGCGCGTCACACAACCCTGAAATCTTCAGGGTTATTCACCTTGATGTGATGGACTCGCCGTCACTTTCCTGACCGGAAGTGACGGCTTCCGCGCTCTGTTGCGCGGATAAACCATGGGTGTTTAATGGGAATTGTTATCATTTTCGATCTCTGTTAATCTTCCTCAAACGCGCCGACATGCCGGTGTCGCGCAAGCCCCCGAGGAGTAAGTTGTGTACGTCTGCATCTGCAATCAGGTCACCGATCACGAGATTCACGGCGCTGCCCATCTTGGCGTTTCGACCATGGATGAGCTGGCCGAGACGCTTGGCGTTGGCACTTGCTGCGGACGTTGCACCGACTGCGCGAAGGAGGTCCTCGCCGAAGGCGTGGCCGCGGTTCGCAATATGTCGCCCGCTCCCACTATCTCCACGATCCAGATTGTGGAGATTTCTTCCTGTTCGGCTGCTGCCCCACGTGCGATAATGGACGCTCGGGACCCGGCAGTCGCGAACGATCAGCGTACAGAGCTCGTTGCTTAAGTTCTGACCACGCTGCGTCATCTGAATTTGCTTGTAGTGTGAGGCGTGCCAGCGGAGATGCTCCGCGGCGCGCTTTTGTGCTTTTGCATTTTCGACTGCGGGCCCGCTTGCACACTTAGGAGCCCTGTATGAAAGGTGACAAGAAGGTCATCCAGCATCTGAACGCGCAGCTCAAGAACGAGCTGACCGCGATCAACCAGTATTTCCTGCACGCGCGCATGTACCGCCACTGGGGCCTGAAGAAGCTCGGCGATGTGGAGTACAAGGAATCGATCGGCGAAATGAAGCATGCCGACCGCCTGATCGACCGCATCCTGATGCTCGACGGCCTGCCCAACCTGCAGGATCTGCACAAGCTGCTGCTCGGCGAAGACACGCCCGAAATGCTGAAGTGCGACCTGAAGCTGGAGCAGACGGCCCACGCCACGGTCAAGGAAGGCATCGCCTACTGCGAGTCCGTCGGCGACTACGTCAGCCGCGAGATCCTCGTCGATATCCTCACGGATACCGAAGAGCACATCGAATACCTGGAAACGCAGCTCGACCTGATCGACAAGGTTGGCCTGCAGAACTATCTGCAATCGCAGATGGAGCCCGGCGAGCAATAAGCGCCGGTCCAAGGTCGTACCGCCAGCCGCTGAAGCGATTTCCGGCAGCGGTCGGCACGGCGCGTGACGCTGACTGGCGTCACCGCTTTGTGCGCGATGAGGCAATAACCGTTCTCATTCGGATTCTTGTCTTCATCCAGTCATCGGTTTATCGGGCCCCGCGGTTTGCTCCGCCGTCAGGGTGCCCGGTACCGGTGACCCCCTCCTACGCTCCCCCGCAGATCTCGCAGTCCGGCGCGCGCGCCAGCCGCATCTCGTTCCATTCCATCGTCAGCGCATTGACCATCAGCAGCCGCGCGGCCAGTGGCCTGCCGACGCCGGAAAGCAGCTTCAGCGCTTCCGCCGCCTGCACCGTGCCTACCATGCCGACCAGCGGCGCAAATACGCCCATCGACGCGCAGGCGGCCTCCGGGGCCGGTACCGACGGGGGAAACAGGCATCCGTAGCACGGCGCGTCCGGCTGGCGCAGGTCGTACACGCTGACCTGCCCGTCGAAGCGCAGCGCCGCGCCCGAGACGAGCGGCACGCGATGCGCGACGCAGGCGCGGTTGATCGCGTGACGTGTGACGAAGTTGTCCGTGCAGTCGAGGACCACGTCGGCCTGTGCCACGAGCGGGCCGAGCTCGGCGTCGCTCACGCGCCTTGGCACGAGCTGGATATCGAGGTCGGGATTGATGCGGAGCATCGCCTCGCGGGCCGACTCCACCTTCGGGCGTCCGACGTTTGCCGTGGTGTGCACGATCTGGCGCTGCAGGTTGGTCAGATCGACGTCGTCGTCATCGACGATCGTGATATGGCCCACACCGGCCGAGGCCAGGTAGGGGAGGGCCGCGGCCCCGAGACCGCCGGCGCCGATCACGAGCGCGTGCGCGGCCAGCAGGCGTTCCTGGCCCTCGATACCGAATTCGTCCAGCAGGATATGGCGCGAGTAGCGCAGCAGTTGATCGTCGTTCATGGCAAAGGCGGAGCCGGGGCTGAAAACAAAAACGGCCCGCTGTCGTGAAACCGCGGGCCGTGCGAGGGGGAATGCAGCGCTACCGGATCAGCGCGCCTTGCCGGTCGGCGTGCCGAGCGGTTCGCCGATCGGTGCGCTGGCGGGCGGCTGTGCCGGCGCTGCCGGCTTGGCCGGTGCGCTCTTGCCCGCGGGCTTGGCGGCCGGCTTCGACGTGTCGGCCGGCTTGGCGCCGTCCGGCTTCTCGTCGGGCTTGCCGGCAGCCTGCGCGAGTTCGAGGCGCGACTTCGACTTCTTGACCGGCTGGCCGCTCAGCTGCGCGATGGCCTGCTGGAGCATGAAGTCGTCGTTCGAACCGAACTCCACGGGTTTCTTGCGGCGTTCCTTCTCGCGTTCTTCCGGCGACTTCTTCGCGTTCTCTTCCTCGAGGCGGCGCAGTTCTTCCACGCGGCGCTGTTCGCGCTCGGCCATTTCAGGTTCTTCCGATTCCTGCTTGTTGTGCAGGTGGCGCTCGGTGTCGATTTCGCGCGTGATCAGCGCGTCGTCGGGATCGCCCTCGGGATTCTGATCGACCGGGACGTCGGGGCGGATGCCCTTGGCCTGGATCGACTTGCCGGTCGGCGTGTAGTAGTACGCGATCGTCAGCTTGATACCCGTGTCGTTCGTCAGCGGGCGCACGGTCTGCACCGAGCCCTTGCCGAACGTGGTCTTGCCCATGATCAGCGCGCGGTGATGATCCTGCAGCGCGCCGGCCACGATTTCCGAGGCCGAGGCCGAGTACGCATTGGTCAGTACGACCATCGGAATCTTCTTGAACAGCGGCGGCAGATCCTTGAGCGGATCGTCTTCGAGCGACGACAGGCGGTAGTTGTTGAACGACGCCTTGTACACGCGCTTGGCGTCGGGCACCTGGCCGTTCGTCGAGACCACGGTCGCATCTTCCGGCAGGAAGGCCGCGGCGACGCCCACGGCGCCCTGCAGCACGCCGCCACCGTTGTTGCGCAGATCGAGGATCACGCCCTTCAGGTTCGGATTCTTCTGCGCCATCTCGGTCAGCTTGCGGCCGAGGTCGGCCACCGTGCGTTCCTGGAAGCTCGTCAGGCGGATCCAGCCGATGTCATGGTCGAGCATCTTGGTCTTGACCGACTGCACGCGAATCTCGGCGCGCGTGATCGAGACCGGGAACGTGCGTTCCTCGCTCTTGCGGTAGATCGTCAGCGTGACCTTGGTGCCCGGCTCGCCGCGCATGCGCTTGACCGCCTGCTCCAGCGGGAGGCCGCGCACGGGCTTGTCGTCGATACGCGTGATCAGGTCGCCCGGCTGGATGCCGGCGCGGAACGCGGGCGTGTCCTCGATCGGGTTGATGACCTTGACCAGGCCTTCTTCCTGCGAGATCTCGATGCCGAGGCCCGCGAAGCGGCCGCGCGTGCCTTCCTGCAGTTCCTTGAAGTCCTTCTCGTCCAGATAGGCCGAGTGCGGATCGAGGCTGGCGACCATGCCCTTGACGGCTTCGGTCAGCAGTTTCTTGTCATCGACCGGCTCGACGTATTCACGCTTGATCTGCCCGAAGATATCGGACATCAGCCGCAGCTGGTCGAGCGGCAGCGGTCCGGAAGAGTTCTGCGCCGTCGCCGAAATCTGCAGCGTGGCGAGCACGCCGGCAACGACGCCGATGGAGACGAGGCTAATGTTCTTGAGCGACTTACGCATGAGGGCAGCCTGAACGTGTGAGGATTTTGCCTGATGGAATCCGGTCGGCGCCGCGGCGCATGCCACGGCGGGTGCCTGGACCGGATTTGTCCGACAGTATAAGAGGGTGTGGGAAAAAAGGCCTGCGCGTCACCGCGTGACGGTGGGCGCGGCCACATTGGCAACCCGCAAGGCGGCTCGCCGGCGTGGCCGGATCATCCCGAGTCCCCCGCCGGACGGTCAGCGTGCCTTGCCCTGGTTGGCCACGGCGGCCAGCGAAGCGGCGATGGCGTCCGCGTCGCCGAGGTAGTAATGGCGCAGGGGTCGCAGGTCGGCGTCCAGTTCGTACACGAGCGGGGTGCCGTTGGGAATATTGAGGCCGACGATGTCGTCATCCGAAATCTGATCCAGGTACTTCACCAACGCGCGGATGCTGTTGCCGTGGGCGGCAATCACCACGCGCTTGCCGGATTTGATATCTGGAGCGATAGATTCGTTCCATAGCGGAATCACGCGGGCCACCGTATCCTTCAGGCACTCGGTCAGCGGGATCTGCTCGCGCGGCACGTTCGCGTAGCGCGGATCGTTGAACGATGCGCGCTCGTCGCCGGGCTCCAGGGCCGGCGGCGGCGTATCGTAGCTGCGGCGCCAGACCAGCACCTGCGCGTCGCCGAACTTCGCGGCGGTCTCGGCCTTGTTGAGGCCCGACAGCGCGCCGTAGTGGCGTTCGTTCAGGCGCCATTCGTTGCGCACCGGAATCCACATCAGGTCCATTTCGTCCTGGACGTGCCACAGCGTGCGGATGGCGCGCTTGAGGACGGAGGTGTAGGCGATGTCGAACGACAGGCCCGCTTCCTTGAGGAGCTGGCCGCCCTGACGTGCCTGGGCGGCGCCGGTTTCGGTCAGATCGACGTCGACCCAGCCCGTGAAGCGGTTTTCGAGATTCCACGTCGATTCGCCGTGGCGGATGAGAACGAGCTTGTACATGCTGCTTCCAGGGAGTAGAAAACCTGCCGGCGCGGCGGCGCCGAAGCGGCGCGGCCCGCACCCCACAAAATGAAGGGTGGCGCCAAACCGCGTATTTTATAATGCCGCCGACTCAACCCAACGGAAATGCCAACGTGAATTTCTTCGCCGACTACAACAACCTGGCCCTGCTCGCGATCGCGGTGGTCTCCGGCGGCCTGCTGGCCTGGCCGGCCATCGTCCGCGGAACGAGCGGCAAGAGCGTCAATACCGTCGCCGCCACGCAGCTGATGAACAAGCGCAACGCGGTGGCCGTGGATGTGCGCGACGCCGCCGAGTATGCAAAGGGCCACCTGCCTCAGGCGAAGAGCGCGCCACTTGCGGACCTCGCCAACCGCGCCGCCACGCTGGCCAAGGACAAGGCCGCCCCGATCATCGTGATCAGCCAGACCGGGCAGCACCTGGGGAAGGCTCAAGCAGCGTTGAAGGAAGCGGGGTACAGTGAGGTCTACGCGCTCGAGGGCGGCATGGCCGCCTGGCAGCAGGCCGGTCTGCCGGTCGTCAAGTAACAGGCCCGGCGGCCGGTCACGGCTGCCTTATTTTTCAGCTGTCGCGGCGCGGATCGCCTCTGGCATCCGCGCCGCCGCATTTCAGGACAAGGAGATTTCGCATGGCCCGCGTCGTCATGTACAGCACGGTGGTTTGCCCGTATTGCCAGATGGCCGAGCGCCTTCTGCGCCAGCGGGGCGTGGAGACGATCGAGAAGATCATGATCGACCGCGAGGCGGGCAAGCGCGAGGAAATGATGACGCGCACCGGCCGCCGTACCGTGCCGCAGATTTATATCGACGAGCGTCATGTGGGCGGTTTCGACGACCTCTCCGCACTCGACCGCCAGGGTGGCCTCGTGCCGCTGCTGGCGGCCTGATTCGCACGCTTGCGTCACACTTTCGCGACTTGCCCGCCGCGGCACGTCGCGAATCTCTGATTCCTCTGCTTCCGGGTGAATTCGCCACCCGCGTCATGTACCATATGCGCTTTCCAACCGGGACCTACCCGCGCGAGCGCGTGTGCGGACACCCTTCTTAGTCAATCCGGAAGCCTCTCATGAGCGACCAGCAACAAGCTACCCAGCAGGACGACCAGCCCTTCTTCAACATCCAGCGCGTGTACCTGAAGGACATGTCGCTCGAGCAGCCGAACTCGCCGCAGATCTTCCTCGAGTCGGAAGCGCCGGCCGTCGAGGTGCAGGTCAACGTGGCCGCGGCCCAGCTGCAGGAAGGCATCTTCGAAGTGGTCGTGACCGGTACCGTGACGACCAAGGTCCAGGACAAGGTGGCGTTCCTCGTGGAAGCGCATCAGGCCGGTATCTTCGATATCCGCAATGTGCCCGTGGAACAGCTCGACCCGCTGCTCGGCATCGCCTGCCCGACGATCCTGTACCCGTACCTGCGCGGCAACATCGCCGACGTGATCACGCGTGCGGGCTTCCAGGCCATCCACCTGTCGGAAATCAACTTCCAGGCCCTGTACGAGCAGCGCCTGCAGGCCGCGATGGCCGAGGCCGGCCAGCAGGGCGGCGAAGGCAATTCGGGCATCGTCATGCCCGACGGCAGCCAGGCGCGCCACTGATGCGCCGAACCCTCTCCGCAACGGAGAGGGTCTGCTCTGTTCCCGCGTCAATGACATCATGAAACTCACGATCCTTGGCGCTGGCGCATGGGGCACCGCGCTTGCAAGCCACGCGGCCGCCATGCACGACGTCGTGCTGTGGGGCCGCGATGCCGGCCAGCTCGCGGCCATGGCCGCGACCGGCATCAACGCTGGCTATCTGCCCGGCATCCCGCTATCTCCCCAGCTCGTCTACGAACCCGACTTCGCGCGCGCCGTGGCGCACGCATCGGCGGATCCCGACGGGCTGATCGTCGTGGCCACGCCCGTTTCGGGCCTGCGCGAGACCACGCGCCGCATCGCGTCGTTCACGGCCGCCGTGCCGATGCTGTGGCTGTGCAAGGGCTTCGAGGCCGAGACGCATGCGATGCCGCATCAGATGGTGCGCGAGGAACGCGATGCGATCGCGGGCGCCGCCACGCTCGAATATGGTGTGCTCACGGGACCGAGCTTCGCGCGCGAAGTCGCGCAGGGCCTGCCGTGCGCGCTGACCGTGGCCGGCACATCGCCGGTGCTCGGCGAGCGCGCGCAGGCCGCGTTCCATCACCGCGCCATGCGTATCTACCGCAGCGACGACCTGATCGGCGTCGAGGTGGGCGGTGCCGTCAAGAACGTGCTGGCGATCGCCACCGGTGCCAGCGATGGCCTCGGGCTCGGGCTCAATGCCCGCGCGGCCCTCGTCACGCGCGGGCTTGCCGAGATGACGCGCCTTGGTATCGCGCTCGGCGGACGCCTCGATACGTTCATGGGCCTGGCCGGCGTGGGCGATCTGATCCTGACCGCGACGGGCGATCTGTCGCGCAATCGCAAGGTGGGGCAGCAGCTCGCGTCGGGCAAGACGCTTGCGCAGATCCTCGCCGATCTCGGACACGTTGCGGAAGGGGTGCGCTGCGCGCAGGCCGTGGCCGCGCTGGCCGCGAAGCATGGCGTCGATATGCCGATTACGCGCGCGGTCTGCGCGGTGCTGTTCGACGGGCTGGGCGTGGCCGATGCGGTGGCGCAACTGCTGCAGCGCGATGCGCGGGACGAGTCGCCGCTGGAGTGAGCGTGTTGCACTAACGCCCGCTTCGCACACAAGCCCACGGCACGGTTAGCCGATGTCGAAACCCTGGGGGCAGGTTTGGCACTAAGCTGTGCGCGGAGCACTCCGGACTCTCGCCCTTGAACACCACACCGAAATGAATCGTCGTCGCCGCGCGCTTGGCGTGCTTCTTCCTTCCGCGCTGGGCCTGTCCGCGCTGGCCCGCGTACCCGCAGCACTCGCGCAGGACTGGCCCGCGCGGCCCATTCGCATGATCGTGCCGTTTCCGGCCGGCTCGTCGCCGGACCTCATCGCGCGCCTGCTGACCGAGCGGCTGGCCGCGGTGCTCGGCCAACCGGTCGTGATCGAGAACCATCCGGGCGCCGGCGGCAATATCGGTACCGGGATGGTCGCGCGCGCCACGCCCGATGGCTACACGCTGCTGTTCACGATCAACGGTCCGCTCGTGACCGCGCCCACGCTCTGGCGCAATCTCAACTACGACCCCGTGCGACAGCTTGCGCCCGTGACGCTCGTGGCCACGTCACCGAACGTGCTGGTCGTCGATGCGCGCCTGCCCGTTCGCACGCTGCAGGACTTCGTCGCGCTTGCCAGGTCGAAGCCGGGCGCCCTCAACTACGGTTCGGTCGGCAACGGCAGCGCCGCCCATCTGGCGATGGAGCAGCTGAAGGCGATGGCGGGCATCGATCTGCAGCACATACCGTATCCGGGCTTTCCGCAAGTGACGACGGCCATCGTCGGCGGGCAGGTCCAGGCGGGTTTCATGGTCCCCGCGATCGCGATGCCGCTCGTGCAGTCGGGCAAGCTGCAGATGCTCGCGGTCACGACCACGGGCCGCTCGTCGCTGTTGCCGTCGGTGCCCACGGTGGCGGAGTCCGGCTATCCGGGTTTCGAGGCCATCTCGTGGCAGGCCGTGCTCGCGCCCGCGGGTACGCCGGCGCCGATCGTCGATCGGCTCTATCGCGAGCTCGTGGCCATCATCGGCAGGGAAGACGTGCGCGAGAAAATGCGCGCGCAGTATTTCGCGCCGGCCGGCACCGCGCCGGCGTCGCTGCGCCAGACCATGGCGAGCGAGAAGGTGCGCTGGGACAAGGTGATCCGCGTGGCGCACGTGCAGCCGGAATAGCGGCCGCTCAGGGGCGGTCAGGGACGCTCAGGCGCCGCCCGCGAATCCGTTCTGGCGCCATGCCTCGAACACGACCACCGCGACGGTGTTCGACAGGTTGAGGCTGCGATTGTTGGGGCGCATCGGCAGGCGAATGCGCCGCGATGTCGGAAACCATTCGCGCCGCTCGGGTGCGAGGCCGCGTGTCTCGGAACCGAACACGAACCAGTCGCCCGGCTGGAAGGTCACCTCGCCGAACGGCGTCGAGCCATGCGTGGTCAGCGCGAACATGCGCTCGACATCGGGCGTCTCGGCATCCATCAACGCGTCCCAGCTCTCGTGCACACGCATATTGGCGTACTCGTGATAGTCGAGTCCCGCGCGGCGCATGCGCGCATCCTCGAGCGGAAAACCGAGCGGCTTCACCAGATGCAGCTGTGCACCCGTGTTCGCGCACAGCCGGATGACGTTGCCGGTGTTGGGAGGAATCTCGGGCTCGACGAGGACGACGTTGAACATGCGGGGGAACGGTGAGGGGGACGTAAGCGCTGCGCAGCTTAACGCCTGCGGCGGCGGGCGGCAATCATGGCGTGCGCAGCGCGGGGAACACGGTCACGCGCGCGGCGCCATGGGCCTTGAGCACGTAAGCGGCCTCGCGCAGCGTGGCGCCGGTCGTCATGACGTCATCGACGACGCCGACGTGCCGGCCCGAGACCGCGGCGGGACGGGTGACCGTGAACGCGCCCTGGACGTTGGCCAGCCGGTCGTTGAGGTTCAGCAAGTGCTGCATGGCGGCATCGCCACGGCGCGCGAGCAGTGTGGCATCGACCGGAATGCCGAGCCGTCGCCCAAGCGGCCGCGCGATCTCCCATGCCTGATTGAAGCCGCGCGCCGCCAGACGCGCGCGCGTCAGCGGCACGGCCACGAGCAGGTCCGGCCGCGGCAGCGGGGACGCGGCGATGCGTGCGGCGAGCGCCTCCGCGAACCAGCGCGCATGAGGCAGCGCCGCACCGCGCTTGAGGGCCAGCACGAGCTGGTCCAGCGGCGCGGCGTAGTCGCCGAGCGTCAGCGCGGCATCGATCGGCGGCGGGTCCGCCCGGCACGGCAGGCACCTGCGGCCGCGCGATTGCCGCAGCGCGCAGACGGGGCAGCGCGGTGTGGGCGTCAGATATTCCGCCATGCAGGCCGGACAGACCGCCTCGGCCTGCAACCGCCCGCACAATGCACACGCGGAGGGCAGCAGCGCGCGCCACAGGCGGTCGAGGCCATGATAGACACGCGGGGCGAGCGCCCGGGCCCGCCCTGCGCGGGTGGGGGAGGGCGCGTATACTTGCGGCCGGGTCATTTCCGGCCGATCCACGTGCGGCGGCCGGGCAGCCCCGGTTTGCACGCCGTCCCGCCGTTCGCCATCCTTCTTATCGAATCCCTCGTGTCCTCGCATTCCGCCACCCCCGATGCCTGGCTGCCGCCCACGCGGCTGACCCGTCTCGCCTTCGACCGACGCAGCGCCGGCTTCGGGCAGCTCGACTTCCTGCTCGGCGAGATCGGCCGCCGCATGCAGGAGCGCATGGAAGTGATCCGGCTGGCCCCGCGCCGCGCGCTCGACCTCGGCTGCGGCCACGGGCAGGGACTCGCCGCGCTCCGCGCGCGGTTTCCCGATGCACAGATCGCCGGCCTCGACGTATCCGGCGCCATGCTGCGCGAGGCCGTGCAGCGCGATCCGCAGCGCCAGCCGGGCTGGCTCGGCCGCATGCTCGGCAAGCGGCCCGTGTTCGACCTGGTGCAGGGCGATCTTGCCACACTGCCTTTCGACGCCGCCAGCTTCGACCTGCTGTGGTCGAACCTCGCGCTGCACTGGCATCCGGAGCCCCATCAGGTGTTTCCGGAGTGGCACCGCGTCACGCGCGACGACGGGCTCGTGCTGTTCTCGCTATTCGGCCCGGACACGCTGCGCGAGGTGCGCGATGCGTTTGCCGACGTCGACCTCGATGCGCACACGCTGCGCTTCGTCGATATGCACGATATCGGGGACATGCTGGTCCACGGCGGCTGGTCCACGCCGGTCATGGACATGGAGACGCTGACGGTCACCTACGAATCGCCGGACACCCTGCTGCGCGAGGTACGCGCATTCGGCGGGATGCGGCGGCCCGGACCGGGCGGCCTGCGCGGCCGGCGCTGGTATCGCGCGGTGCTCGACGCGCTCGAGCGGCGCCGCAACGCCGACGGCGTGATTCCGCTCACGTTCGAGATTGTCTACGGCCATGCATGGAAGCTGGCGCCGCGCGAGCGGCAGGCGACCGACGATCAGGGGCGCGCGGTCGTGCCGGTGGACAAGATTGGCCGCGCCCGCCCGCGCCGCTGATTCCCACAGGATTGCCTGCGACAGATTGTCGCGACACGCTTGCCCGGCACAGCGGCGGACGCCGCGCGAACGACGATTGTGTTGACTATCGCGCGGGTTGTGCCATGCACAAAAACTTGGCCGATGCAAGCCCTGCGGGCAAGTCCGCGCTTGTTTGAGTATGCGAAGCGCCATATAATGCGCCAGTTTGTCGCAGTGGTCCCCTGGCACTATCTCGCCCCTCGGGGTTTAGCACGCTACGCCTCCGTACGATGTACGGATCTTGTACGGGAGTACCGTATGGCCGTACCGTTCCACGGTCATACGCATCCCGATCGGATCCGGTACCGGCAGGCGTAGGCATCATCGCGCAAAGGCCGCATTCCAGTTGCGCACGTGCTTTCCGTGGAGCGCTATTGTCCCGGGCGTGCATCCGATGCGGAGCGGTTGGCGATGCAAGACTTGGGTATCGCATTCCAGACGGCAGTGGGTAACTCCGGCGGAAATCTCGACGGACGCCCTCCTATGCCGAGCGACGACTGGCTGATGAAGCGGAATTGCTCGCTTTCCCCTCGCCAGGTCGGCTGGTTCTACTTCTCCATCGCATGTCTATCGACTGCCATCGCGCTGTTTTTCGCATGGCAAGGGACCTGGCTCGTGCTGCCGTTCGCCGGGCTGGAGCTGCTGGGGCTGGGGATTGCCCTGCTGGCGCACGCGCGGCATGCGACGGATTATGAACGCGTCAGTTTGACCGACGGCATGCTGGTCGTGGAGACAGCCAGCGCCAGCCGGGTGACGCGGGAAGAATTCAACCCGCGATGGGTGCGGGTAGAACTGGGTGAATCGTTCCGGGCGCTCGTGGTCCTGCGGTCGGGCAAGCATGTCGTACGGGTGGGGTCGCATCTGGACCCGTATCGGCGTCGCAAGTTCGCGCAGGAACTCGTTGCGGCCCTGCATCGCTTCTGAACGAAGCGCCGCCGGGTGGAAGCGGGGACAGATTTGAATCTGTAAATTAGGTAGATAACAAATGAAAATGTGGAAGAAGGCATCCGCAGCATGTCTGGCAGGCGTGTCCCTGTTTGCCAGCCAGGCCGCCTCCGCGGTCAGTGACATGCCGGGCGGTCCCGCCGTGCGTCAGCTGAACCTGGCCGAACCCGTTACAAAGATCGCCGAACAGATTCACTGGCTGAACTGGATGATGCTCATCATCTGCACGGTGATATTCGTCGCCGTGTTCGGCGTGATGTTCTATTCCATCTTCAAGCACCGGAAGTCCAAGGGCGCCAAGTCGGCGTCGTTCCACGAGAGCATTACCGTCGAGGTCGTCTGGACCATCGTGCCGTTCCTGATCGTGATCGCGATGGCGCTGCCCGCCACGAAGACCGTGGTCGCGATGAAGGACACGACGAACTCCGACATCACGATCAAGGCCACCGGTTACCAGTGGAAGTGGGGGTACGACTACCTCAAGGGCGAGGGCGAAGGCATCTCGTTCGTGTCCACGCTGACCACGCCGCGCGAGCAGATCAACAACGAGCAGCCGAAGTCGAACACCTACCTGATGGAGGTGGACAACGAGCTCGTGGTGCCGGTGAACAAGAAGATCCGCATCGTCACGACCGCCAATGACGTGATCCACGCATGGATGATTCCCGCCTTCGGCGTGAAGCAGGATGCGATTCCCGGCTTCGTGCGCGACACGTGGTTCCGCGCCGAGAAGACGGGTGTGTACCGCGGC
Organism: Cupriavidus pauculus; assembly: GCF_008693385.1. Lineage (NCBI taxonomy): Bacteria > Pseudomonadati > Pseudomonadota > Betaproteobacteria > Burkholderiales > Burkholderiaceae > Cupriavidus > Cupriavidus pauculus. The sequence goes on along the minus strand of NZ_CP044065.1, from coordinate 2,877,815 downwards.
CAGTGCGCGGAGCTCTGCGGCAAGGAGCACGCGTTCATGCCGATCGTGGTGCGCGTGGTGTCCGACGCCGACTACACGAAGTGGGTCGACGAGCGGAAGAAGGCGCTGGCCGCGGCGGCCGACGATCCCAACAAGACGTGGACGCTCGACGAGCTGAAGGTGCGCGGCGAGAAGGTGTACGTGTCGAACTGCGCGGTTTGCCACCAGCCGAACGGCAAGGGCGGCGGCGCATTCCCGGCACTCGACGGCTCCAAGGTCGTCAACGGCCCGAAGGCCGGCCAGATGCATATCCTGCTGGAAGGCAAGGGCGGCATGCCGTCGTGGAAGCAGCTTTCCGATACCGAGCTGGCGGCCGTGATGACGTTCACGCGCAACAGCTGGAGCAACAAGACCGGTGAAGTCATCCAGCCGGCCGACTTTGTGAACGCGCGCGCGGGCAAGTTCCCGGAAGGCGGGGGCGCAGCCCAGGCCGCCGGTGGCGAAGCCGCGCCCAAGGCGCAGGCACCGGCGAACAACGCCGGCACCCAAGACAAGCAGGCCAGCGTCGCGGGCAACCGCGTCGCCGGCTGACCCGCGCACGTCCGCATTCTGGAATTCAGGAGTCATCGCGATGAGTACCGCAACCCCGGAGACGCTGGGTCATCCGCATCAACCTGCCCATGATCACGCGCACGATCATGCGCACGACCATGACCACGGCCATGGTCACGACGATCACGCCCACGATCATCCGCATGGCTGGCGGCGCTGGCTGTTCGCCACCAACCACAAGGACATCGGTACGCTGTACCTGCTGTTCTCGTTCACCATGCTGCTGTCGGGCGGCCTGCTGGCGCTGTTCATCCGCCTCGAGCTGTTCGAGCCGGGCCTGCAGTTCTTCCGTCCCGAACTGTTCAACCAGTTCACGACGATGCACGGCCTGATCATGGTGTTCGGCGCGATCATGCCGGCGTTCGTCGGCTTCGCGAACTGGATGATCCCGCTGCAGATCGGCGCCTCGGACATGGCGTTCGCGCGCATGAACAACTTCAGCTTCTGGCTGATGCCGCCGGCCGCGCTGCTGCTGGCCGGCTCGTTCTTCGTGCCGGGCGGCGCCACGGCCGCGGGCTGGACGCTGTACGCGCCGCTGTCGGTGCAGATGGGTCCGGGCATGGACATGGCCATTTTCGCCATGCACATCATGGGCGCCTCGTCGATCATGGGCTCGATCAACATCATCGTGACCATCCTCAACATGCGCGCCCCGGGGATGACGCTGATGAAGATGCCGATGTTCTGCTGGACGTGGCTGATTACCGCGTACCTGCTGATCGCGGTGATGCCCGTGCTGGCCGGCGCGATCACGATGGTGCTGACCGACCGCCACTTCGGCACGAGCTTCTTCTCGGCCGCCGGCGGCGGTGACCCGGTGATGTACCAGCATATCTTCTGGTTCTTCGGTCACCCCGAGGTGTACATCATGATCCTGCCCGCGTTCGGGATCATCTCGCAGGTGGTGCCGGCGTTCGCGCGCAAGCGCCTGTTCGGCTACAGCTCGATGGTCTACGCGACCGCGTCGATCGCGATCCTGTCGTTCATCGTGTGGGCGCACCACATGTTCACGACGGGGATGCCGGTGACGGGCCAGCTGTTCTTCATGTACGCGACGATGCTGATCGCGGTGCCGACGGCCGTGAAGATCTTCAACTGGATCGCCACGATGTGGCGCGGCTCGATGACGTTCGAGACGCCGATGCTGTTCGCCATCGGCTTTATCTTCGTGTTCACGATCGGCGGCTTCACGGGCCTGATGCCCGCGGTGGCACCGATCGACATCCAGCTGCAGGACACGTACTTCATCGTCGCGCACTTCCACTACGTGCTGGTGGCGGGCTCGCTGTTCGCGCTGTTCTCGGGCTTCTACTACTGGGGCCCGAAGTGGAGCGGCTTCATGTACAACGAGACGCGCGGCCAGATCCACTTCTGGGGCTCGCTGATCTTCTTCAACGTGACCTTCTTCCCGATGCACTTCCTGGGTCTCGCCGGCATGCCGCGTCGCTATGCCGACTATCCGACCCAGTTCGCGGACTTCAACGCGGTGGCATCGATCGGCGCGCTCGGCTTCGGCCTGATGCAGGTGTACTTCTTCTTCTTCGTGGTGCTGCCGTCGTACCGCGGCGGCGAGAAGGCGGCGGACAAGCCGTGGGAAGGCGCGGAAGGCCTCGAGTGGACCGTGCCGTCGCCGGCGCCGTTCCATACGTTCGAAGAACCGCCGCTGGTCAAGTGAACGTCATGGACGATCGCAAGGCGCAGCAGCGTGCCGCCAACCGGCGGCTCGGCTGGATCCTGCTGTCCGTGGTGGTGGTGTTCTTTCTGGGCTTCTTCGCCAAGATGAAGTTTTTTGGCGGCTGAGGAGTTCGTGCGGGAGCGGTAGATGAGCGGCAAGGCAGACGAGAGGGCAGACGAGAAGCGTTTCAACCGCGGCATGCTGGGCCGGTTGCTCGTGGTCGTCGGCGTGATGTTCGGCTTCGGCTACGCGCTGGTGCCGCTGTACAAGAAGATCTGCGAGGTCACCGGCATCAACGTGGTGACCACGCGGGAACTCTATGGCGGATCGGTGAAGAACTCGCAGGTCGATACCAGCCGCACGATCACCGTCGAGTTCGATTCCAACGCGCGCGGGCCGTTCGCGTTCCGTCCGGTGAAGAACACGATGGAAGTGCACCCGGGCGAGATGGCGACGATCGTGTACGAGGTGGCCAACGGGCAGTCGCGCGATATTGCCGCGCAGGCGATTCCGAGCTACGCGCCGAAGCAGGCCACCGAGTACTTCAAGAAGATCGAGTGCTTCTGCTTCAAGCAGCAGACGCTCAAGGCGAATGAAGCGCGGCAGATGCCGGTGGTGTTCGTGATCGATCCGAAGCTGCCGAAGGATGTGAAGAACATCACGCTGTCGTACACGTTCTTCGAGGTGGGCGCGCCGGTCGCGCAGGCCCCGCAGGGACAGATCGACGCAGCCGCGCACGGCAGCTGAGGAACGAGGCAAACGACGATGGATGACCTGAAGGAGGCCACGCACCGCAAGGCTTCGTTCCTGCAGACGATGCGGGCCGTATTGTGGTCGTTCGTCGGGTTGCGCAAGGGTTCGGAGCACGAGTCGGACATGGCCCGGCTCAATCCGGTCCACGTGATCATCGCGGGACTGATTGCCGCGGCGGTATTCGTCGGTGTGCTCATCGTGATCGTGCGCACCGTGGTGGGACAGGCAACAGGGTAGGGCAGCAGCACGAGATGGCAGCACACACGGCATCACAATAAAAACCATTGAATCAGAGACTCTGAGCTGGAGATAGAAGAATGAGTGCGAACCGCGCAAACGCTCCGTACTACTTCGTACCGGGCCCGTCGCGCCATCCGATCACGGCGGCCTTCGGGCTGCTGCTGGTGGGCGGTGGCGCCGCCGGCTGGGTCAACGGACAACCCTGGGGCCCGTACGTCGTCGCCGTGGGACTCGTGTGGTTCCTGTTCGTGCTGCGCGCATGGTTTGCCGATGCGATCGGCGAGTCGGAGGGGGGCAAGTACGGCAAGAACATCGACGTGTCGTTCCGCTGGTCGATGAGCTGGTTCATCTTCTCCGAGGTGATGTTCTTCGCGGCGTTCTTCGGCGCGCTGTTCTACGCGCGCTCCATCGCGATGCCGTGGCTCGGCGACCTCAACAACAAGATCATCTGGCCGGACTTCGCCGCCGTATGGCCGAACACCGGCCCCGCCGGCGTGGTCGAGACGTTCCAGACCATGGGCCCGTGGCCGATCCCGACCATCAACACCGCGCTGCTGCTGACCTCGGGCGTCACGCTGACGTGGGCGCACCACGCGCTGCTGGCCGGCAAGCGCAGCCAGGTCATCCAGGGCCTCGTGCTGACGATCCTGCTGGGCGCGATCTTCATGTGCCTGCAGGGCTACGAGTATTACCACGCGTATCACGAGCTGAACCTGAAGCTCACGTCGGGCGTGTTCGGCTCCACGTTCTTCCTGCTGACGGGCTTCCACGGTTTCCACGTGACCATGGGCGCGATCATGCTGGCGGTGATCCTGGGGCGTGTGCTGAAGGGCCACTTCACGCCGGACCACCACTTCGCGTTCGAAGGCGCGGCCTGGTACTGGCACTTCGTTGACGTGGTCTGGCTGGGCCTCTACGTCGTGGTCTACTGGCTCTGACCCCGGAGCGGAGTATCCTTACGGCCGGGATGACATAAACAGAAGCGCCGCAGGCGGAACCACCCCTGCGGCGCTTTGTCTTTTATGGGGTCGCTTCCGGGGACCGCCTAGGGGTTCATCTGAATCCCGGTGCTGTGGATCCAGCCCATCCAGTGCGAAAACAGGATGAACAGGAACAGCGCCACCGAGAAACCGACGCGAAACATCAGCGATCGCATCATGTTGGGTGTGCGGCCGCGGTCGCGCATCATGAAGAACAGCGCCGACGCGAGGCTGCCGATGATCAGGATGAAGGCCAGGACAATGAGGATGCGCATGACGGGGCGAGGACGTCCTTATCGATCTGCGGGGATGAGCATGCGGGAAACGTGCGTGCATTATCGCACCGAGGGGCGCCAGTGAAGATCTGGCGCTCGCCGGGTACGCTGCCGATGATCGCGGCCACCGCCGTCATCGCGGTCACGTGCGTGCTCGGCAACTGGCAGTTGCAGCGCGGGCACGAAAAGACCGCGCGCGCGCAGCGGCTCGCCACGCTGGCGGCGCAGGGACCCGTGGACCTCAATGCCGGCGATATTCCAACCAGTGCGCTCGGCGACCGCACGGTGCGCGCGCGTGGGCGTTTCGACCGCGCGCATACGGTGCTGCTCGACAACCGTCCGCACGGCAGCGATGGCCGCGCGGGCTTCCTCGTGGTGACGCCGCTGCGGCTCGAGAGCGGCGCCAACGTGCTGGTGCTGCGCGGCTGGCTGCCGCGCGACGCGCAGGACCGCGCGCGCATCGCGCCGTTCGACACGCCTGCCGGCGATGTCACGCTGAACGGCACCGCGCTCGCCTCGCTGCCGCGCGTCTATGGGCTCGGCGCGTCGGCCGACGCCGAGGCGGGCCGGCAGATTCGCCAGAACGTGGACCTCGGCGAGTATGCGCGCGAGATCGGCATGCCGCTGCTGCCGCTGGTGATCGAGCAGACCACCGATACGCGCGACGGCCTCGCGCGCGAGTGGACGTCGCCCGGCTTCGGCGCGGACCGCCATTACGGCTATGCATTCCAGTGGTTCGCGATTGCGGCGCTGACACTCGCGCTGGTAATCGTGCTCGGTGTGCGGCGCGCGCGCGCCCCGCAGGCCGCCTGACAACGAACGAACAGATGACCGTACAGACCGAATCCATGTCTCCGCAAGATCCTTCGGCCAAGACGAATGCCAAGCCCGGCGGGCAGGAGCCCGACCTGAGCGCCCGGATTGACGCGCGGACACGCCGCGGCCGCCTCCAGATGCTTGCGCTGCTGCTCGTGTGCGCGTCGCCGGTCATCGCGTCCTACCTGATGTACTACGTGGTCAAGCCCACCGGCGGCGCGACCAACTACGGCACGCTCATCGACCCGCAGCGTCCGATGCCGGCCGTGCAGGTGTCCAACGAGCGCGCCGAGGCGCAGCCGCTGTCCGCGTTCCGCGGCAAGTGGCTGCTCGTGACGACGGACCCTTCCGCGTGCGACGAGGCCTGTGCGCGCAAGCTGTTCATGATCCGTCAGATTCGGGCCGGGCAGGGACAGGATCGCGAGCGCATCACGCCGGTCTGGCTGATCTCGGACAACGGCACGGTGGACGAACGGCTCGGCGCCGCCTACAACGAACCGTATGCGGGCGTGCGCTTCCTGCGCATCGACGCCGCGACCGTGCGCGGCTGGCTGCCGGCCGAGGCGGGCGGGCGTCCCGAGGACACGCTGTTCCTCGTCGATCCGCTTGGCAATCTCATGATGCGCTTCCCGAAGGATCCGGATCCCGCGAAGATCAACGGGGACCTCAAGAAGCTTCTCAAGTATTCGCGTATCGGCTGACCAGGCATGCTGCTTCAACTCGCCATCATCGGCATTCTCATCGCGCTGCTGCCGCTCTCGTACGTGCTCGTACGCGGCAGCCGCGACAAATATCGCAAACTGGTCTGGATCACGGCGTTCCTGACGCTGGACCTGATCATGTTCGGCAGTTTCACGCGCCTGACGGACTCCGGCCTCGGCTGCCCCGACTGGCCCGGCTGCTACGGCCACTCGAATCCGCACGCGGCCATGGAGCCGATCGCGGCGGCGCAGACCGCGATGCCGAGCGGCCCCGTCACGCACGTCAAGGCGTGGATCGAGATGATCCATCGCTATTTCGCGATGGGGGTCGGCGTGCTGATCATCGCGCTGATGGTGCTCGCCTGGATCAAGCGCAGGGAGCTGCGGCAGTCGCCGTGGTACGCCACGGGCGTGCTGCTGCTCGTCTGCGTGCAGGGGGCGTTCGGCGCGTTCACGGTCACGATGAAGCTGCAGCCGATCATCGTCGTCACGCACCTGATGCTGGCGATGTGCCTGCTCGCGTCGCTGATCTGGCTCGGGTCGCGCAACGAGGCGCCGCACCCCGTGGCGCCCGCGGCGGCCGGACTGCGCTGGCCCGGCGTCATCGCGCTGGGCCTGCTCGTGATCCAGATCTTTCTCGGCGGCTGGGTCAGCACGAACTACGCGGTGCTCGCGTGCACGGACTTTCCGCTGTGCAACGGGCAGCTGATTCCCGAGATGGACTTCCGCCACGGCTTCACGCTCTGGCGCCAGCTCGGCATGACCGCCGACGGCAACTACATTCCGCATAGCGCGCTCGTGGCCATCCACTGGGTGCATCGCGGCTTTGCATTCGTGGTGCTCGGCTACCTCGCCTGGTTCGCGCTGCGCGCGCGCCGGCTCGAGGGACTGGGCCGCCACGCGACATGGCTGCTGGCGGTGCTGGCGCTGCAACTGGCCACCGGTTTGTCGAACATCGTGTTCGACTGGCCGCTGATCGCCGCGGTCGCCCACAACGGCGGAGCAGCCCTGCTCCTGATACTGTTGCTCCGTCTCAACTACAATATCGGCCTCGCGACCCGAACCGCTGGTGCCGCCGCCCAACCATCCGTTGCCGCGCGCGCCACATGAAGGACAAGTTTCCCCCCGTGGTTACAGCTACCCATCCCCATTCTTCCGTGGGCCGGTTACGTCATTTCCGACACCTGGCCCGTCAATACGCCGCGCTGACCAAGCCGCGCGTGACCCAGCTCGCGGTGTTCTGCGCCGTGATCGGCATGTTCCTGGCCACGCCGGGCATGGTGCCCTGGTCCGTCCTGATCGGCGGCGCCGCGGGCATCTGGCTGCTGGCGGGCGCGGCGTTCGCCATCAACTGCCTCGTCGAGCAGAAGATCGACGCGCTGATGCGCCGCACGGCGTGGCGCCCCTCGGCCACCGGCGAGATCACGACGATCCAGACGCTGATCTTCTCCGCGATCCTCGGCGGGGCGGGCATGTGGCTGCTGCACGTGTTCGCCAACGACCTGACGATGTGGCTCACGTTCGCGACGTTCCTGGGCTATGCGGTGGTCTACACGATCCTGCTCAAGCCGGCCACGCCGCAGAACATCGTCATCGGCGGCCTGTCGGGCGCCATGCCGCCCGCGCTGGGCTGGGCCGCCGTGGCGGGCACCGTGCCGGCCGAGGCGTGGTTTCTCGTGCTGATCATCTTCACGTGGACGCCGCCTCATTTCTGGGCGCTGGCGCTGTACCGCCGCGCCGACTATGCCAAGTCGGGCCTGCCGATGCTGCCGATCACGCACGGCGAGCGCTACACGCTGCTCCATATCCTGCTGTACACGCTCACGATGATCGCGGCCACGCTGCTGCCGTTCGTCTACGGCATGTGCGGCTATATCTACCTCGCGGCCGCGCTCGTGCTGGGCCTGATCTTCCTCGGCTACGCCTGGAAGCTGTTCCGCAACTACTCGGACGACCTGGCTCGTCGGATGTTCCGGTTCTCGATCTTGTACCTGTCGCTGCTGTTCGCGGCACTGCTGATCGACCACTATTTCAAGTTCCTGCCGCAGATCTGACGCTGCGTCATGTTGACGCGCCCCCCGCACATTCGGTCGCCGGGGGTGCCGCGATCGGCGATACTGCCGGGGCTGCTTCCGCCAACCATCCGCCAATGCCCACGTCTTTCCGTTCCATCTGCCGTCAGGCGTTCGTCCTGATCTGCTGTGCCTTCCTGCTCGCCGCCTGCGGCAAGCCCAAGCCCACGTTCCGCAATGTCGATATCTCCGGCGCCACCGGCTTCGGCAAGGATTTCGCGCTGACCGACCCGTCGGGCAAGGTGCGCACGCTCGCGGACTTCAAGGGCAAGGCCGTGGTGATGTTCTTCGGCTACACGCACTGCCCCGACGTCTGCCCGACCACGATGGCCGAACTCAAGGCCGTGATGGAACAGATGGGCCCCGAGGCGGACAAGGTGCAGGTGCTGTTCGTCACCGTGGATCCGGAGCGCGATACGGCCGCGCTGCTGGGCCAGTACGTGCCCGCGTTCGATGCGCGCTTCCTGGGCCTGCGCCCCGAGAACGAGGACGCGCTCAAGAAGGTCACGCAGGACTTCAAGGTCTATTACGCGAAGGTGCCGGGCACCTCGCCGAACAACTACACGATGGACCATTCGGCGGGCAGCTACGTGTTCGACCCCAATGGCCAGTTGCGGCTGTTCATTCGCCACGGGCAGGGCCCGGAGCCGATCGCGCACGATCTGAAGGCGCTGCTGGAGCCGTAACAAGCGGGGAGCCAAACAAAAAAGGGCCGGTCTGAGACCGGCCCTTTTTCCTGCCTTCTGGCGATATCAGGCGAAAGCCTGCAGCGCGCCCTTCATCTTCTTCATCGCCGCCGATTCGATCTGGCGGATACGCTCGGCGGACACGCCAAACTCGTCGGCCAGCTCGTGCAGCGTGGAGCCGCCCGAACCGTCGTCGTTGACCTGCAGCCAGCGGGCCTCGATGATGCGGCGGCTACGCGGGTCCAGCTTCGCCAGCGCGTCGTCCAGACCTTCCACCTGCATGCGGTCGTGACGCTGGGCCTCGAGCACGCGGGTCGGCTCGTTGTGGTTGTCGGCCAGGTACGCGATCGGCGCGAAGTCTTCCTCGCCGTCCTCGACCTGTCCTTCCAGCGCCATGTCGCCACCCGACAGGCGGGTTTCCATCTCCATCACTTCCTCGGGCTTCACGTTGAGCTCGCGCGCAACGGCTTCCACCTGTTCGGGCGTGAAGGTATGCGCATCCCGCTTGTGGCTGCGCAGATTGAAGAACAGCTTGCGCTGGGCCTTGGTGGTCGCCACCTTGACCATGCGCCAGTTCTTGAGCACGTACTCGTGGATCTCGGCCTTGATCCAGTGGATCGCGTACGAGACCAGACGCACGCCCTGATCCGGGTCGAAGCGCTTCACGGCCTTCATCAGGCCGATATTGCCTTCCTGGATCAGGTCGGCGTGGGGCAGGCCGTAGCCCAGGTACTGACGGGCGACGGACACCACCAGACGCAGGTGCGACATCACGAGGCGACGGGCCGCATCGACCGACTCGGTGTCGCGCAGGTCGCGCGCCAGCGATTGCTCTTCCTCGGGGGTGAGCATCGGAATGCGGTGTACCGCCTGGATGTACGCATCCAGATTCCCCAGGGTCCCCGGCAGCGTCAGCGCAAAGCTGGCGTTGGCCTGGGGCGCCGGCAGGCGGCGGCTCGGGGATTGACCTGCAGCTGGGCTCGCTTGACCCAGCGCGATTTGATCAGCAGACAGGACTGCGTTCACTATGACTCCTTTCGCTACCGGCGGTAAATTGCCGGGTGTAGCGTACTCCACATCGGATCGGCTACAGCACTGCAACGGATATTAGCACTCATGCCGGGCGAGTGCTAAGTTGGAGTGTCAATGGGGTCGATAGTTCCGGGCCATTGCAATCTCGGTTCAAATAGTTTTTAACCTTGCTCGCTACCCTGAGCGCAGGCGCGAGCCCTTGCCCCATATGGGTTTGACGACAGGCTGGCGCTCACAGAAAGATTAGAGGGGCGAGGACCGTTCCAGTTTCGTCGCGAATTCGAGATTCTGTATTGCGGGATTCGCTACACTCAGGGCTGTCCAGACGTATCTTTTCATTCCCCACGGAGTCCCCAATGTCTGTCATCGAACACTTGCTCAAGCCCCATGTGCGGGACCTGGGCGATTTCACCGTGCGCCGGCTTCTGCCTGCGGCGACGGCCCAGACCGTCGGTCCGTTCATCTTTTTCGATCACATGGGACCGGTCTCCATGGAGCCGGGGCGCGGTATCGATGTGCGCCCGCATCCGCATATCGGGCTGGCCACGGTGACGTACCTGTTCGAGGGCGAGATCATGCACCGCGACAGCCTGGGCAGCGAGCAGGTGATCCGCCCCGGCGACGTCAACTGGATGACCGCCGGACGCGGCATCGCGCATTCGGAACGGTCGCCGGACGCAGCGCGGGAAGCCGGGCCGCGTCTCCATGGCATCCAGACCTGGGTGGCCCTGCCGCAGGCGCACGAGGCCGATCCGCCGTCGTTCCACCACCATCCGGGCGCGACGCTGCCCCGCATCGAATTGCCCGGTGTCCGCATGACCGTGATCGCGGGTGACGCGTTTGGCGCCGAGTCCCCGGTGCGCGTCTACAGCCGCACGCTGTATGTGGCGATCGAGATCGACGCGGGCGCGAGCCTCGTGATTCCGGCGGAGCACGTGCAGCGCGGCGTCTATGCGGTGGAGGGCACGATCGCGCTCGATGGAGAGGCGGTGCCGACCGAGCACCTCGTGGTGATCACCCCGGGCGAGCCCGTGACGCTGACGGCCAGCGAGCCGTCGCGCGTGATGCTGCTCGGCGGCGATCCGACCGATGGCCGGCGCTTTATCTTCTGGAATTTCGTCGCAAGCAGCAAGGAGGCCATCGAGGAGGCCTCGCAGCGCTGGCAGGACGACCAGTTCCCCCGCGTGCCCGGCGAGACCGAGCGCATCCCGCTGCCCCCGCGCAAGTCCTGAGGGCGGGCCTGGATCAGACCGGGTCAGCCCACGTCACCCGCGTGCCCTGGTTCAGGCAGGCGCGAATCGCGTCGGCCTGCGCCGCGATGGGCGCGGGCACGGGCTCGGTGCCATCGAGCACGCTGCGGATCCACGCGGCCGTGGCATCGACGTCGGTACCGGCCGGCAGTTCGGGCACGTCGCCGATGGAGCCGCCCACCGGATCGACCAGCGTGCGCTGATGGCCGTCGTGCATCCAGTCGATGCGGCCGCTGCGGCGGGCATCGGCCACCACTTCGCCCTCGGTACCGCGGGCCAGCAGGACATTGGCCGGCTCGTGCGAGAAGTAATCCGTCAGCGTTTCGCGATATTCGGGGTGCGTGTAGCTGTACAGCCGCAGCGCCTCGGCCGGCGTATGCGCGCCCACCGGCTGCAGCATCTTGACGATCGTGTGCGACGAATTGCGCAGGCCGATGATCGCGCGCTTGTCGAGCAGCCGCGTCAGGGCCGGAGACAGCACGTCGATCGGCAGCACGGCCAGCGGTCCGTTGCCGCCGGCCCCGCCGCCCGCCGGCAGTCGCAGGTTGTCCTGCGCATCGCGCGTGGTCTCGCACAGCGGCGTGCCAAGCGCTTCGAACAGCGAGATGCTGGTCACCCGCCCGTGGAACGCGCGCGTGCCGTGCACGAGCACGGGCACGCCGTCGCGCGCGAGCAGGTGCGCGAGCAGCGGCACGAGGTTCGGCTGCTTGCGCGCGCCGTTGTAGCTGGGAATGACCACCACCGTACGATCGGGCGGTGCGTCGATCGGCATGCAGTGGCCGTGCGCGGCCTCGAGCATGCCCGCGAGTTCGTGCGGCGCCTCGCCCTTGATCCGGTACGCCATGAGCACGGCGCCCATCTCGATATCGGAGACCTGGCCCGCCAGCATGGCGTCGAACAGCGCCTGCGCGTCTTCGCGGGGCAGCGCGCGCGCGCCGTTGACGCCGCGGCCGATCTCCTTGATGTACTTCGCGGCGGAAAAACTCGTGGCTTGCGTGGCGGACGTCATGATGTGGGGAGAGAATGGCTTATGGGTTTCATGATAGCGGACCCCGCCATCCCTCTCCACCCGACTTGCTCGCGCGGAAGGGCCTATGCGGCCTCCGCGAGCGCCGGATTGCGCTGCTTGCGGTAGAGGAAGTCCAGCACCGCGGTGCGGCATGCGTGATACGCCTTGTCGTCGGCGAGGGCCACGCGGTCGCGCGGGCGCGGCAGATCGACCTTCAGGATCTCGCCGATGGTCGCGGCCGGGCCGTTTGTCATCATCACGATGCGGTCGGCCAGCAGCACGGCCTCATCGACGTCGTGCGTGACCATCACGACCGTGCTGCGCGTCCGCTCGACGATCTTCAGCAGCGCATCCTGCAGATGCGCGCGCGTGAGCGCATCGAGCGCGCCGAACGGCTCGTCCATGAGCAGCACCTTCGGCTGCATCGCGAGCGCGCGCGCAATGCCCACGCGCTGCTTCATGCCGCCCGAGATTTCGTGCGGATACTTGTTCTCCGCGTGCGTGAGGCCCACCAGTGCGAGCGTGTCGTGGGTCCGTGCCTTGACCTGCGCCTTGCTTTCGGTGGCGCCGAATACGCGCTCGACACCGAGGTGCACATTCTCGAAGCATGTCATCCACGGCAGCAGCGAGTGGTTCTGGAACACCACCGCGCGCTCGGGGCCGGGGCCGGCGATCTCGCGGCCCGCGCAGATCAGCGCGCCCGAGGTCGGCGTGGTCAGGCCCGCGATCAGGTTGAGCAGCGTCGACTTGCCGCAGCCCGAGTGGCCGATCAGCGTGATGAATTCCCCTTCGGCGATGGAGAGGTCCACGTCGCGCAGCGCGACGAACGGTCCCTTGCGCGTCTTGAAGGTCTGGCCGACGTTTTCGATGCTGACGAATTTTTCCATGGCGGTCACCGTGCGGTCAGTTGTTGCCGTAGCTGAAGCGGCGGGCCAGCGCGAGCAGCAGGTGCTCGAGGATCAGGCCCACCACGCCGATGATGAAGATCGCGATCACGATGTGCTCGACCTTCAGGTTGTTCCATTCGTCCCACAGCCAGAAGCCGATGCCGGTGCCACCCGTCAGCATCTCCGCGGCGACGATCACGAGCCACGCGGTGCCGATGGAGAGGCGCACACCCGTCAGCATGTACGGCAGCACGGCCGGAAACAGCACGCGGCGGAACACCTGCCATTCGGAGAGGTCCAGCACGCGCGCGACGTTCAGGTAGTCCTGGGGCACGCGGGTGACGCCCACGGCCGTGTTGATGATCATCGGCCAGATGGAGCAGATGAAGATCGCCCAGATCGCGGCGGGGTTGGCGGCCTTGAACAGCAGCAGGCCGATGGGCAGCCACGCGAGCGGCGAGACCGGACGCAGCAGGCTGATCACGGGCGCCATCATCGCGTTGAGAAACGCAAAGCGGCCGAGGATAAAGCCCGCCGGAATGCCGATGAGCGCCGCGAGGCCGAAGCCGCCCGCCACGCGCGCCAGCGAGGCCAGCACGTTCCAGCCGATGCCCTGGTCGTTCGGCCCGTTGCTGTAGAACGGGTCGGAGAACAGCGGCACCGCGGCATCCCACGTCTTGCCCGGCGTCGGAATCGCCGGGATCAGCGTGGCAATGCCATGCCAGACCAGTACGAACAGCACGAAGCCGAGCACCGGGGGCACGGTCTTCATCACGAGGCCGGACAGCGCTTCGCGCCGTGCGGCACGCGCTTCCTGCGCGGCAATCTCCTGCGCGCGCCGCGCGGCACGCTCCTTGGCGTCGGGGTCGTTATACGGCTCTGCGCGCTCGGGCGCGGTCTGGACAATGGCGTTCACGTCTGGCTCCTGAAGGCGGGGCACGACAAAGAGAAAATCGAACTACAAACTAGGCCTTGATCTTGAAACCGTCGGCGTACGCCTTCGGGTCCTTGGTGGCATCCCACACCACGCCGTCGATCAGCTTGGCGGTGCGGAAGTCCGACTTGGGCAGCGGTACCTGCGCGGCGGTGGCGGCCTGCTTGAACAGGTCGATGCGGTTGACCTGCTTCGCCACCGCGAGGTAGTCGGGGTGGTCCTTGAGCAGGCCCCAGCGCTTCTGCTGCGTGAGGAACCACATGCCGTCGGAGAGGAACGGGAAGTTCGCGGCGCCGTCCTGATAGAACTTCATCGAGTCCGGGTCGTCCCACGTCTTGCCGAGGCCATTCGAGTAGCGGCCGAGCATGCGGTCGAGAATGATGTCCATGTCGGTGTTCACATACGACTTGGCGGCGATCGTCTCGGCCGTCTTGCGGCGGTTGGATACCGAGGCATCGATGAACTTCGATGCCTCGAGAATCGCGGCCGTCATCGCGCGCGCGGTGTTCGGGTTCTTCTGCGCGAAGTCGGACGTGGTGCCGAGCACCTTCTCCGGGTGGTCCTTCCAGATCGCCTGCGTGGTCTCGGCCGTGAAACCGATCTTGTCGGCGATGGCGCGCGCGCCCCACGGCTCGCCCACGCAGAAGCCGTCCATATTGCCGACGCGCATGTTCGCGACCATCTGCGGAGGCGGCACGGTGATGGCCTTCGCGTCCTGCATCGGATTGATGCCGTTGGCCGCGAGCCAGTAGTACAGCCACATCGCGTGCGTGCCCGTCGGGAAGGTCTGCGCGAACGTGTAGTCGCGCTTCTCCTTCATCATCAGCGCCTTGAGGCTCGCCCCATCCTTCACGCCTTTCTCGGCGAGCTTCGAGGACAGCGTGATGGCCTGGCCGTTGTGGTTCAGGCTCATCAGCACGGCCATGTCCTTCTTGGGACCGCCGATGCCGAGCTGCACGCCATAGACCAGGCCATACAGCACGTGTGCCCCATCGAGTTCGCCGTTGACGAGCTTGTCGCGCACGGCCGCCCACGAGGCTTCCTTGCTCGGCGTGATCTTGATGCCGTACTTCTTGTCGAGGCCGAGTGTGGAGGCCATGACGACGGACGCGCAGTCGGTCAGCGGAATGAAGCCGATCTTCACCTCGGATTTCTCGGGCGCATCGGAGCCTGCTGCCCATGCCCCGCTGCGCACGAGCGGATCGACGAGCGTCATCACGCTGGCACCGGCGATGGTCGCCAGCGCGCGGCGCCGTCCCTGGCTCGCGGGAACGGTATCGGCGGTGGCGTTGTCCGCGGTGACGCGCAGCGGCTTGGCGATCTTGAGGCGAGAAGGCATTGAGAAAGGCTCCAATAAAAAACGTCCCGAGCCGCCGCCCGCCTTGTTCAGGATCGGGTGCAGTTCAGGACGTCGTTGTCCGGGAGCGCGTGCTCGCCTTTGAGCGCGCGCATCCATCGAGTTGTGTGGGTTGAAACCGGTGCAGCCGCGGCCGTCGTTGGCCGTGACCGCTGTTAACGCAAGTGATGTGCCAGCGTGCGAATGGGCGAATTGCGTGCGAAAGGTGCCTGAAAGGCAGTCCGCGGAGGGCGCGCGGGTGGGCGGGGCAGCGCCACAGTTGTGCATTGCACCAGCGGCGTGCGCCGCCGGTCGGGCTCAGACCATGACGTCGATCACGCGCTGGGCGGCTTCCACGAGCTTGATGCCGCGCTCCATCGCCATGCTGCGGAGGCGCTTGTACGCTTCGTCCTCGCCGATGCCGCGCGCCTGCATCAGCAGGCCCTTGGCGCGCTCGACGATCTTGCGTTCCGCAAGCTTGAGCTTGGTGGCGTCGAGCTCGGCGCGCAGCTGCTGGTCGAGCTCGAAGCGCGCATAGGCCACGTCGAGCACGGTCTTCACACGCTCGGCGCGCAGGCCATCGACGATATAGGCGGTGATGCCGGCGGTCAGCGCGGCCTTGATCCGCGCGGAATCGTCGTTGTCGGTGAACAGCACGATGGGCCGCGGCGCGTGCTGGGTGGAGACGCACACATGCTCGATGGTGTCGCGCGCGGCGGACTCGGACGCGATGATCACGAGGTCCGGCTGCCGCGCGGAAATGACGTCCGGCAGCCGCAGGTCCGCGTCGACGGTATGCACCTCCGTGAAGCCTGCCTGCGCCAGGCCGGCGCGGATGGTCTCGACGTTGAGCGGATCTTCGTCGTGGGGGTCCCGCACCAGAAGGATGCGCAGCGGGCGGGCGGCCGGCTGGACAGGAGCAGAAGGGGGCGGGTGGCGGCGGGTCATGGAGTCGCTTCGGTTGCACTGCATCATGCAAGATTCGCGCCGACTTAGGAAGTGGAAAACACGATAGACATGTTTCGGCGCGGCACCGGGTGTATGCTCTTGCACTGCCGCGCGGGCTCGTGCATGTCGCGCGACCCGAGGTAGTTCGCTTATCCGCATTGCAGCCCGCATTGCAACCCAAAAGACCAGAGTCTGGAGATAGTTGGATGACCGAGTTCGTATTCGCCCCGCAAGCCCCCGTTGGCGTTCCCGTGCGAGGCAGCAGCGCAAGCTTTCCCGTGCGTCGTGTGTACTGCGTGGGCCGCAACTATGCGGCGCATGCGCGCGAGATGGGTTCGGACCCCGATCGCGAGCCGCCGTTCTTCTTCTGCAAGCCGTCCGACGCGGTGAGCTATGTGGCGGACAACAGCGAAGGCACGTTCCCGTATCCGCCGGGCTCCAGCAACGTCCATTACGAGATCGAACTCGTGGTGGCCATCGGCAAGGGCGGCAAGGACATTCCGGTCGAGCAGGCCGCGAGCCACGTGTTCGGTTATGCGGTGGGCCTCGACATGACCCGCCGCGACCTGCAGAACGAGTCGAAGAAGACGGGCCGACCCTGGGAAACGGGCAAGGCGTTCGACAAGTCGGCGCCGATCGGCCCGATCGTTCCGGTCTCGGCGATCGGCCATCCGGAAAAGGGTGCGGTCACGCTCGCGGTGAACGGCGTCGAGAAGCAGCGCGGCGATCTGTCGGACCTGATCTGGTCCGTGCCGGAAATGGTGTCGTACCTGTCGAAGCTGTTCGAGCTGCAGCCGGGCGACCTGATCTATAGCGGCACGCCGGAAGGTGTGGGCCCGATCGTCAAGGGCGACGTCATGACCTGCCACGTCGAAGGCGTGGGCGACCTGACGGTCAAGGTCGCCTGACGCATGATGAAGCTGTACAGCTACTTTCGCAGTTCAGCTTCGTTCCGGGTACGGATCGCGCTCGCGTTGAAGGGCCTGCCCTACGACTACGCGCCGATCCACCTGCTCAGGGAAGGCGGCCAGCAGCTGAAGGCCGACTACCGCGCGATCAATGCCGATGCCGTGGTGCCGACGCTGATGGTGGATCAGCAGCCGCTGATCCAGTCGATGGCGATCATCGAGTACCTCGACGAAACGCACCCGCATCCGCCGCTGCTGCCGGGCAATCCGCTCGAGCGTGCGATCGTGCGGGGCCTCGCGCAGGAGATCGCGTGCGAGATCCACCCGCTCAACAACCTGCGGGTGCTCAAGTACCTCAAGAACGAACTGGGCGTCGGCGACGAGGCGAGGGATACCTGGTATCGCCACTGGGTGGAGCAGGGCTTTGCCGCGCTCGAGGTCAATCTCGAACGCGTCGGCCATGTGGGGAAGTTCGCGTATGGCGATACGCCGACGCTGATCGACCTGTGCCTGGTGCCGCAGGTGTTCAACGCGAATCGGCTGAAGGTGGACATGAGGCGCTATCCGCTGATCTCGCGGATCAACGAGGCGTGCCTCGAACTCGAGGCGTTTCGCAACGCCGCGCCCGGCGCGCAGCCGGACAGCGAGTAAAAAAATCCCCGGGTTCTCCGGGGATTTTTTTAACCTAGCAAAGCGTCCGCGAATTCGTCGGCCCTGAACGGCTGCAGGTCCTCGACCTTTTCTCCGACACCGATGAAATAGACCGGCACCGGACGCTGGCGCGCGATGGCGGCGAGGATGCCGCCCTTGGCGGTCCCGTCGAGCTTGGTCACGATGAGGCCGGTCAGGCCGAGCGCGTCGTCGAACGCGCGCGTCTGCGCGAGCGCGTTCTGCCCGGTGTTGGCGTCGATCACGAGCAGCACCTCGTGCGGGGCCGAGGGCATCGCCTTGCCGATCACGCGCTTGACCTTCTTGAGCTCTTCCATCAGGTGCAGCTGCGTCGGCAGCCGGCCCGCGGTATCGGCCATGACGATATCGATGCCGCGCGCGCGGGCTGCGTTCACCGCGTCGAAGATCACGGCGGCCGGGTCGCCGCTTTCCTGCGCCACCACCATCACGTTGTTGCGCTCGCCCCAGATCGTCAGCTGCTCGCGCGCGGCGGCGCGGAACGTATCGCCGGCGGCCAGCAGCACGGACTGTCCGTAGTTCTGGAAGTGCTTGCAGAGCTTGCCGATGCTCGTGGTCTTGCCGGCGCCGTTCACGCCCGCGATCATCATCACGAGCGGCTGCTCGCGGCCGAGCGCCATCGATTTCTCGAGCGGACGCAGCAGGTCGATCAACAGCGCGCGCAGCGCGGCCTTGACGCCCTCGGCCGTTTCGATGCGCTCGCTCTTCACGCGGCGGCGCAGCTCGCCCAGCAGGTATTCGGTGGCCTCGACCCCCGCATCGGCCATCAGCAGCGCGGTTTCCAGTTCCTCGAACAGTGCCTCGTCGACCTTCACGCCGACGAACAGCGTGCCGATATTGCGGCTGGTCTTGGAGAGGCCCGCGCGCAGCCGCGTCATCCAGCCGCGCTTGGCTTCGGCGGTGGGGGCCGGGGGCGGCGTGAGTTCGAGTTCCTCCACAGCGGCGGGAGCCACCATGGCGACTGGCGCCGGGGGAGGGGGCGGCACCTGGGCCGGGACGGGCACGGGAACCGGCACTGGCGCAGGCACTGGCGCAGGCACTGGCGCAGGCACCGGGGCGGGCGTCGGGATCGGGGTCGGTGTCGGAACAGGCACGGGCACCGGAGCCGGGATCGGCGCGGGCGCAGGCGTGGGCGCAGGCGTGGGTGGGACGGCCGGCGCGGGCGTCGGCGCGGGTGCGAGGGTGGGGGGCGGGGCGACGGGGGCTGCGACCGGCGGCTCGGCGGGCGCAGGAGCCGGTTCGGCCTTGCGCTTCTTCCAGAAACTAAACATTGGGAAAGGGGTCACAATACCCGGTAGAATCAATCGCCAAAATTTTAGCAGACGGGGTCGCATGAACCATTGCGCTGTCTTTTCCGCCGAGCCTTCCGCCGCCGAGTCTTCCGCCGAGGTCCCTTCTGTCGGCCGCCCTTCCATCGGCCGCACCGGCAACAACGCCGACACCCTGCGCCGAAAGCTTTCGCGGCGCGTCGTTCCGACCCTGATCGCCCTGGCCTTTGCCAGTCCGGCGTTCGTCCAGGCGGCGGAACCCTTGCAGGCGGTCAACGCGCCCGCGCCGCAGGCACCGCCCTCGGGCGCCCGCACCGCGGCCGCGATCGGCCAGTCCTCGGAGGCGGGCACCTCCGAATTCACGCTGTCCAACGGCATGCGCGTGATCGTCAAGGAAGACCATCGCGCGCCGACCGTCGTCCACCAGATCTGGTATCGCACGGGCGGCATGGACGAGCTCAGCGGCACCACGGGCGTGGCCCACATGCTCGAGCACATGATGTTCAAGGGCACGCCCAAGGTACCCATCGGCGAGTTCTCGCGCCAGATCGCGCTGCTCGGCGGCCGCGAGAACGCGATGACCAACCGCGACTTCACGCTCTATTACCAGCAGATCGGCAAGCAGTACCTGCCGAAGATGATGGAGCTCGAGGCCGACCGCATGACGAACGTCATCTTCAAGAAGGATGAGTTCGAGCGCGAGATGAAGGTGGTCATGGAAGAGCGCCGCCTGCGTACCGACGACTCGCCGCGCGGCAAGGTCTACGAGCAATTGCTCGCCACCGTGTACACGGCCATGCCGTATCGCCACCCCGTCATCGGCTGGATGGACGACCTCGTGAACATGCGCGTGGAGGACGTGCAGGCCTGGTACCGCGAATGGTACGTGCCGAACAACGCGCTGCTCGTGGTGGCCGGCGACGTGAAGACCGACGAGGTGCGCAAGCTCGCGGAGCGCTACTACGGCAAGATCAAGCCGCGCGCGCTGCCGCTGCGCAAGACGCAGCTGGAGGCGGCGCAGCAGGGTATCAAGCGCATCTGGGTCAAGGCGCCCGCGCAGAACCCGTACATCGTCCTCGCCTACAAGGTGCCGCGCCTGCATGACGTGGAGAAGGACGTCGATCCGTACGCGCTCGAGGTGCTCTCCGCCGTGCTCGATGGCTACGACAACGCGCGGCTCAACCGCGAGCTCGTGCGCGAGAAACGGCTGGCCGACGATGTGAACGTCGGCTACGACAGCATCAACCGCGGCGAATCGATCTTCGTGCTCGACGGCATTCCGGCCGACGGCCATACGACCGAGGAAATCGAGAAGGCGTTGCGCGAAGAGGTCCAGCGCATCGCGCGCGATGGCGTGTCGGAGGAAGAACTCAAGCGCGTGAAGGCCCAGGTCATCGCGGGGCAGATCTACAAGCGCGACTCGGTCTTCGGTCAGGGCATGGAGATCGGCGTGGCCGAGATCGCGGGCATTCCGTGGCAGCAGATCGACCGCATGCTGGACAAGATCAAGGCCGTCACGCCGGCACAGGTGCAGGCCGTGGCCGCGAAATACTTCAGCGACGACAACCTTACCGTGGCGACGCTGCTGCCGCAGCCGATCGACCCCAACAAGCCGAAGCCTTCGCCGGCGGCAGAAGGCCTGCGCCACTGAGCGCGGCAATAGCCTCCCTTTTTTACGGAACGGGTCTTTAAGGAACTGTGATGTCCCGATATTCGCGTCAACTTGCCCGCGCGGCGCTCGGTGTAGCAATGATGGCGGCCGCGTCGTTTGCGCACGCCGCGATTCCCATCGAGAACTGGACCGCGTCGACGGGGGCGAAGGTGTTCTTCGTGCCGAGTCCGTCGATTCCGATGCTCGACGTCAATGTCGATTTCGATGCGGGCAGCCGTTACGATCCACCCGGCAAGGCGGGCCTGGCCACGCTGACCGCGGCGCTGCTCGACAAGGGCGCGGGCGCGCAGGACGGCCAGCCGGCCCGCAACGAAGCGCAGATCGCGGACGCGTTTGCCGATACGGGCGCCGACTTCGGCGGCTCCGCGGGCGGCGACCGCAGCGGCGTGGGGCTGCGTACGCTGACGGCCGAGCCCGAGCGCGACCAGTCGATCAAGCTGGCGAGCCAGCTGATCAAGGCGCCGACGTACCCCGATGCGGTGATCACGCGCGAGAAGGCGCGGCTGGTCGCGGCGATCCGCGAGGCGGACACGCGGCCCGGCACGATCGCCGACAAGACGCTGTCGAAGACGATCTACGTGAACCATCCGTACGGCGTGACGGCCACGCCCGCGTCGGTGGAGTCCATCACGCGCGACGATATCGTGAAGTTCTGGCGCGACAACTACAGCGCCAGCCGCGCCGTGGTCACGCTGATCGGCGCGATCGACCGCAAGCAGGCGGAGGCGATCGCCGAGGATCTCACGCGCGGGTTGCCCGCCGGCGTCGCCGCGCCGAAGCTGCCCGACGTGCAGATGAAGATCGCGGCCAGCGAGCAGCGTATTCCGCATCCGGCGCAGCAGGCGAGCGTGGCCATCGGCGCGCCGTCGATCGCGCGCGGCGATCCCGACTACTTCGCGCTGCTCGTCGGCAACTACGTGCTCGGCGGCGGCGGCTTCAGCTCGCGGCTGACCGACGAGGTGCGGGAAAAGCGCGGCCTGACCTATGGCGTGGACAGCTACTTCGCGCCGGCCAAGCAGCCGGGCCCGTTCGGCATCACGCTGCAGACCAAGAAGGAGAACACCAACGAGGCGCTCGCGCTCGTGCGCCAGGTGGTGGCGAAGTTCGTGGCCGAGGGCCCGACCGATGCCGAACTGCGCGCGGCCAAGGACAACCTCGTCAACGGCTTCCCGCTGCGCATCGACAGCAACCGCAAGCTGCTGACCAACGTGGCCAATATCGGCTGGTACGGTCTGCCGCTCGATTACCTCGATACGTGGACCGCGCAGATCGCCAAGGTCACGCGCGACCAGGTGCGCACGGCATTCCAGCGCCATGTGCATCCCGAAGGGCTTGCCACCGTGGTCGTGGGCGGTCCGGAAGGGAATCCGTCGGCGGGCAAGTAAAAGGATTGGCCGACAGGCTCTACAATCCTGTCATGACTTCGCGTAACGCATCCCAGACCCGGGGTGGTGCGGATGGCGCATCCGGCGCTTCCACCACCTCCGAACCTCCCTCCCGCCCGCCTGTCGCGAAAGCGCCGCGCGGGCGCACCGCCTCACCCCGTCCCCGCCAGACGCCAGCCCAGGTCCGCATCATCGGCGGCCGCTGGAAGCGTTCGCTGCTGCCCGTGCTCGAGGCCGAAGGGCTCCGGCCCACGCCCGATCGCGTCCGCGAGACGCTGTTCAACTGGCTGGGTCAGGATCTGACCGGCTGGCATTGCCTGGACCTGTTCGCGGGCTCTGGCGCGCTCGGCTTCGAAGCCGCCTCGCGCGGCGCGGCCGCGGTCACGCTCGTGGAAACCAATCCGCGCGTGGCGCGCCAGTTGCGCGACAACCAGTACCGCTTCGACGCGGCGGGCGTGAAAGTGGTGCAGGGCGACGCGTTCGCGGTGGCCGCGCAGATGCCGGCCGCCAGCTTCGACGTGATCTTCCTGGATCCGCCGTTCGCCGAAGACTGGCTCGGGCCCGCGCTCGAACATGCGGCCCGGCTCACCCGGCCCGGCGGCGCCGTCTATGTGGAGACCGATCGCGCGCTGATCGGCCCCGACGCGCCGGTTCCCGCGGCGCTGGAGATCGTGCGTCAGGCGCGCGCGGGCGCGGTCCATTTCCATCTGCTGCAACATCGCCAGCCCGGACAGACCGCGTAGACCGGGGACCTTGTCATCAAGGATTTTGGCGTTACACTACGCCGCTGTTGTTTCTTTAGAGCGGTCTCCCCAAGGAGGAAGTATGGTCATCGCGGTTTACCCCGGTACGTTCGATCCCATGACCCGGGGGCACGAGGATCTGGTCCGCCGTGCGTCGAACATCTTCGACGAGCTCGTGGTCGGTGTCGCGCACAGCCCCAACAAGCGTCCGTTCTTCTCGCTCGAGGAACGGATCGGCATCGCGCGCGAGGTACTGAACCATTACCCGAACGTTCGCGTCGAGGGCTTCTCCGGCCTGCTCAAGGACTTCGTTCGCAAGAACAATGCGCGCGTGATCGTGCGCGGCCTGCGCGCGGTGTCCGACTTCGAATACGAGTTCCAGATGGCCGGCATGAACCGCTATCTGCTGCCCGACGTCGAGACGATGTTCCTGACGCCGTCCGATCAGTACCAGTTCATCTCTGGCACGTTCGTGCGCGAGATCGCCGTGCTGGGCGGCGACGTGAGCAAGTTCGTGTTCCCGTCCGTCGAGCGGTGGCTCAAGGAGAAAATCGGCAAGGCCGAATAGGAATAGAATGGAGCCTGCGATTCGTGAGGAAGCGGCCAGTCGGGCGCGCGCGGATTGCCGGAAGGAAACACCATGGCGCTACTGATCACCGACGACTGCATCAATTGCGACGTTTGTGAACCCGAGTGCCCGAACGAAGCGATTTCGATGGGGCCGGAGATCTACCAGATCGACCCCAACAAATGCACCGAATGCGTGGGGCATTTCGACGAGCCGCAATGCCAGCAGGTTTGCCCCGTCGCATGCATCCCGAAGGACCCGAACCGGGTCGAGACGCACGAGGTGCTGATGCAACGCTACCGGCTGCTGACGGCAGCCAAGCATGTGGCCTGAAGGCCTTCGATTCGGCACCGGATATAACGATATCCCCGTCCCAAAGCAAAAACCCCGCGCGGCGCATGCCGAGCGGGGTTTTTTTCTTCAGGCGGCGCTTAGACCGAACGCGTCAGCCCGCCATCCACGCGCAGGTTCTGGCCGGTGATATAGGCCGCGCCATCGGACGCGAGGAACGCGATCGTCGCGGCAATCTCCTCGCTGGTGCCGTAACGCTTGAGCGGCACGCTGTCGCGGCGCTGCTCGGTGGCCGGCAGGCTGTCGATCCAGCCCGGCAGCACGTTGTTCATGCGGATGTTGTCCTTCGCGTGCGTGTCCACGAAGATCTTCGTGAAGGCCGCCAGGCCCGCGCGGAACACGGCCGAGGTCGGGAACATCTCGCTCGGCTCGAACGCCCAGGCCGAGGAGATATTGATGATCGTGCCACCCTGCTGACGCTGCATCACGGGCGTCACCAGCCGCGTGGGGCGAATGACGTTGAGCAGGTAGGTGTCCATGCCGCGATGCCAGTCCTCGTCCGAGATATCGAGGATGGGGCCGCGCGGACCGTGGCCGGCGCTGTTGACCAGCGTATCGATGCGGCCCCAGCGCGCGAGTACCGCGTCGACGAGGCGCTGCAGATCGTCGCTGGACTGGTTCGAGCCCGTGATGCCGAGTCCGCCGAGCTCCGCGGCGAGCGCCTCGCCTTTGCCCGACGACGACAGGATGCCGACGTGATAACCGTCCGCGGCAAGCCGTCGCGCGGCCGCCGCGCCCATGCCGCTGCCCGCGGCCGTCACGATCGCTACCTTCTGTGTTGCCGTCATGCGAATTCCCCCGTTAGCGGTTGGTATGGAGCGCCATCATCGCGCGTTCCGACTCGCCGCGCGCGAGCAGGCCGAGCGGGTCCATGGCGCGATCGATCGCTTCGTCGATCGCCTGCTGCTCTTCCTTGCGCGGCGGCTTGAGCACGAAGTTGACGACGTCCTCGCGGCCGCCCGCGGCACCGCCGGGCAGATTGCGCGGATGGCCCACGCCGAGGCGCAGGCGCCAGTAGTCCTGCGTGGTCAGATGCGCGGCAATGTCCTTCAGGCCGTTGTGGCCGCCGGAGCCGCCGCCGCGCTTGAGCTTGACCGAGCCGGGCGGCAGGTCCATCTCGTCGTGCGCGACCAGGATCTCGTCCGGCAGGATCTTGTAGAAGCGCGCGAGCGAGACGACCGAGAGTCCCGAGCGGTTCATGAACGTCGAGGGCTTGAGCAGCCAGATATCCTGGTCCCACAGCCGCGCGCGGCCGGCCAGGCCATGGAAGCGGCCTTCCACGCGCAGCGTGGTGCCGCCCATGCGGGCGAGCTGATCGACGAGCCAGAAGCCCGCGTTATGGCGCGTGGCTTCGTATTCGGCCCCGGGGTTCCCGAGGCCCACGATGAGCTTGATCATGCGAAATGTCGGTGGGTGTGTCGTGCGGCCTCAAAGCATACGTGAAACCGGGCACGAAAAAAAACCGCCGGCAAGCCGGCGGTTTTTCTGGTGCAAAGCGGGAGCTCAGGCAGCCGGCGTTTCGCCTGCGGCAGCATCGCCCTCGGCCGCTTCCGACACGCCGCCAGCCGGCAGCGAGATCGTGGCGACAGCCGGGTTTTCGTCGCCGTGGGTGATCACGGTCACGCCCTTCGGCAGCTTGATGTCCGACAGGTGAACGGTCTGGTTCAGTTCCACGTTGGCCAGGTCCACTTCGATGAACTCGGGCAGGTCGGCCGGCAGGCACGACACTTCCAGGTCGTTCAGGATGTGGTTGATGATGCCGTGGCCCAGCTTCACGCCAGGAGCGGTTTCCTGGTTCATGAAGTGCAGGGGCACCTTCACGTGGATCTTGTCGGTTGCCGACACGCGCTGGAAATCGACGTGCAGCACCAGCGGCTTGAACGGGTGCAGCTGGAATGCGCGCAGCAGGGCCTTCTCGGACTTGCCTGCCACTTCCAGGTCCAGGATCGACGAGTGGAACGCTTCCTTCTTCAGGGCGTGCCACAGCGCGTTGTGATCCAGTTCGACCATCTTCGGTTCGGCGGCGCCGCCGTAGATGATGCCGGGGGTCTTGCCGGCGTTGCGCAGGCGGCGGCTCGCACCCGTTCCCTGTACGCTACGCTCGAAAGCGATAACTTTCATTGTCTAACTCCAAATGTTCCAGATGTGAATAAGGCTGTCCGCGACCAGACAGCCTTGGGAAGCACATTGGGGACCGAAATCCGGTCCCCAATGCATAAAAACCAGTAAAGCCCGCGATCTTATCAGGAATCCGCGAAGAGCGACATGATCGAGTCGCCCTTGATGATGCGGGTGAACGTCTCGGCCAGCAGCGGTGCCGTGGACACCTGACGGATCTTGCCCGAGCTGAGCGCCTCGTCGCTGAGGGGGATCGTGTCGCAGACCACCACTTCGTCGAGTTCGGACGCCGCGATACGGGCGGCCGCGCCACCCGACAGCACCGGGTGCGTGCAGTAGGCGAACACCTTCTGCGCGCCACGTTCCTTCAGCACCTGGGCCGCCTTGCAGAGCGTGCCGCCGGTGTCGATCATGTCGTCCATGATCACGCAGTTGCGGCCATCGACTTCACCGATGATGTTCATCACCTCGGCCACGTTGGCCTTGGGACGACGCTTGTCGATGATCGCGAGATCGCAGTTCAGTTGCTTGGCCAGTGCACGCGCGCGGACCACGCCGCCGACGTCCGGCGAGACCACGAGCAGATCGCCGTAGTTCTTCTCGCGCAGGTCGCCCAGCAGCACCGGCGATGCATAGATGTTGTCAACGGGGATGTCGAAGAAGCCCTGGATCTGGTCCGCGTGCAGGTCCATCGTCAGCACGCGTTCGACACCGGCAACCTCGAGCATGTTGGCCACGACCTTGGCCGAGATGGCGACACGCGCGGAACGCGGACGGCGATCCTGGCGCGCATAGCCGAAGTAGGGCATCGCGGCGGTGATGCTGCGTGCCGACGCGCGCTTCAGCGCATCGACCATCACCATCAGCTCCATCAGGTTGTCGTTGGTCGGCGCGCAGGTGGACTGCAGCACGATGACGTGCTTGCCGCGAACGTTTTCCTGGATTTCGACCTGGACTTCACCGTCGGAGAAACGGCCCACAAGCGCCTTCCCGAGCGGAATGCCGAGGTGCTGTACGACAGCCTCCGCGAGTTTGGGGTTGGCATTGCCGGTAAATACCATCAAGCCTTCGCTGCTCATTCGGGGCACCTGTCTTGCTGCTGGGGGAGTTGTTGCTGGCGGCCGCCGGGGGCGGCGGCTACGTCAGCTGACTTGCGGTCCATGGGGACACTATAGGAAGTAATGGCAGGGGAAGAAGGATTCGAACCTTCGAATGCCGGAATCAAAATCCGGTGCCTTGACCAACTTGGCGACTCCCCTACACAACCTTTCATCACCTGTCGTCACGCTCTACTACCACGTCACGCCAGACGAAAACTTGCTATGCGAAAGCTGCGAGCGGATGTTGCGACAAACTCTTCGCACATCTGCCATCCCACTCGGACGGCAACCGATCCAGCACCTGCTGCGCTGTCTGCTCATCGTCGAAACGGGCAAACACGCAGGCTCCGGATCCGGTCATCCTCGCATGCGGACTGTATTGTCTCAGCCATGCAAGGGCTCGGGCAACCTCGCCGAACTTCGCTGTCGCCACCGCTTCCAGATCGTTGCGACCGAAAGCAAACTTGTTTGTGTGAGCAGCGAAGTCCGCAATTATGGAGATAGGAGAATTCCTTGTCAAGCGCTGATCCGAAAAAATTGCAGCGGTCGGGACATGCTCGCGAGGGTGAATCACGACGAACCAGCTCTCGGGTAAATCGACCGCGGTCAGCGCCTCGCCGATGCCTTCCGCAAACGCGTTCCGGCCGAATACGAACACCGGCACATCGGCACCGAGCGCGAGGCCGATCTCCATCAGGCGCTCGCGCGTCAGGCCCAGTCCCCACAGATGATTCAGCGCGAGCAGCGTGGTGGCCGCATCGGACGAACCGCCCCCGATGCCGCCCCCCATCGGCAGGTGCTTGTCGACAGCGATATCGACGCCGAACGGGGTCCCCGTTGCGGCCTGCAACGCGCGCGCCGCGCGCACCACGAGGTCCGTGTCGGCGGGCACGCCCGCGATCTCGGTCGTGCGCGCGACGAGGCCATCCTCGCGCCGGTGGAAATGCAGCGTGTCGTTCCAGTCGATCAGCTGAAAGACCGTTTGCAGCAGGTGATAGCCATCGGCGCGGCGGCCCGTCACGTGCAGGAACAGATTGAGCTTGGCCGGCGCCGCGCAGTCGCGCAGGTCCGGCGGCGGCAGCGTTGCGGAAGAGGTGTGAGTCGCGGTCATGCGGGAATGAATTATTGTGCGGCCGGATCGATGACGAGGCGCACGGTCAGCGGCGATTCGCCGGTGTCGCGCGCGAGGTCGATGCGGCGCGGCCGCGCGGTGGTCACGGCGGTGCCCTCGGGCGGCTCCTGCCAATCGACGTAGCGCACGGTCCAGCCGTTCTGCGTCAGCGTATCGAGGCGGCCCTTGGTGTCGCGCGTGGCATTCGCGGGCGCGCCCGCGGCGGGGCGGCCGTGGATCCAGTCGCGCAGGCCCGACACGGGCAGCGCGAATCCGAGCGATTGCTCCATCAGGCTATCGACCTCGGGCGCGTTGCGCGGCGCCTCGTTGGGCAGGTCCAGCGTCGCGCCCGACGGCGTCGATGTGATCACGGCCAGCGTCTGGCCGAGCGGCGAGACGAGATCGAGCCGCACGTTGCGGCCCTGTTCCTGCCACCGGAAGCTGCCCTGCACGCCTTCGTTGCGGCCATAGCGCACGTAGTTCGCGGCAAAGCGCCCGGAATAGTTTTCCGTGCGGGCCGTCTCGCCGGCATCGAAGGTGCGGGTCGGAGTCACGCTCGCGCAGGCGGCGAGCCAGAGCGGGGCGGCCACGCAGAGCAGGGCCAGGCGTCGGGAACGGAGCATCTCGGATGATAAGGGGTCGGTAGCGCCAGCGTGCGCGCCGGAATGACTGCGGCACGCCCGGCACCTGGGGCGCCGGGCGTGCCGCACGGGATTACTTGGACAGCAGCAGGTTCTGATTGTAGCGGCGCAGCGTATCGATCAGCGTCTGGTTCTCGGGCTCGATCTTCGCGGCCTCGTTCCAGGTCTTGCGTGCTTCGTCCTGCTGGCCGAGCTGCCACAGCACCTCGCCCAGGTGCGCGCCGATTTCCGCCTCGGGCGCTTTCGCGTAGGCATTGCGCAGCAGATCCGCGGCGGGCTGGAGTTCGCCCTGGCGGAACTTGACCCAGCCGAGGCTATCCATGATGTACGGATCGTCGGGGCCGAGTTCGGTCGCGCGTTCGAGCAGCTTGCGCGCTTCGGGCAGCCGCTCGTTGCGGTCCGCCAGCGAATAGCCGAGCGCGTTGTAGCCCTGCTTCTGGTCGGGCTGCATCGAGATGACCTTGCGCAGGGCGACCTCCATGCTGTCGTAGCGCTTCTCGCGTTCGTCGAGCATGGCGAGTTCATACAGCCAGTCCGCGTTGTCGGGTTCCGCCTTGACGCGTTCGGTCAGCACCTTGCGCGCGCGGTCGTAGGCCTTGCTGTCGATCAGCATCGACACCTCGGCCTGACGGATCGCGCCCATGCGCTGCGCGCGTTGCGCCGGATCGGGAATGTCCTCGGACTCCGCCATCATCTCGCCGAACACGGCCTGCGCGTCGTCGAGCTTGCCGAGACGGCCGAGCAACTGCGCGCGCTTGGCCTGCGCGGCCGGTGCGAGGCGGCCGTCGTCGATGCGGTCGAGCCACTGGATCGCGCCGTTGTAGTCCTTCTTTTCCTCGGCGATCTGCGCGAGGTACTGGAACGCGACGTCCGGGTTCGCGGCCGGCGACTTCTCGGCCATCTGCAGGTATTCCTTCAGATAGCGCTCGGCGTCGTCATAGCTGCGCGCCTGCAGGCTGGTCAGCCCGAGCGCGAGCGGCACGCGCGGATCGTTCGGTGCGACCTTGCGCAGCGCCTGGAACTGGTCGCGCGCGGCGTCCATGTCGTTCTTCTGCAGATACAGGCGCGCGAGCGTGATATGCCCGTTGACCGACGACGGCGACTTGGCGAGGAATTTCTTCAGCCCCGCGATCGCCTCGTCCGGCGACTGCTCGGCTCGCATTTCCGCGACCGCCAGCGCCGCGGCCTCGAAGTCCGGCTTCAGGCGCAGCGTCTCGTCGAGTTCCTTCAGCGCGCCGGCCGAATCGCCCGCGGCTTCCTTGGCCCGCGCGAGCGCGAAATGCGTCTCGGGCAGCTTTGTGTCGTTCGCGGTCAGGCGCTGGAGCACGGCCACCGCGCCGGCGGGGTCGCTCGTCCGCGATAACTGTTGCTGAAGCTGCAGGATCGCTTCGGCGCGATGCGCCGAGGGTGCCGCCGCGAGCTGCTGCGCCAGCAGCGGCTCGGCTTCCTCCCAGCGTCCGTTGAGCACCAGCAGCGTCGACAGCACCTGACGGGCCGCCGCCGACTTCGGCGCGAGCTCGACCCACAGCCGCGAGGCGTCGAGCGCCTGCTGCGAGATGCGCGCATTGAATGCGATTTCCGTCGCGCGTTGCGCCAGGCGGGGGTCGCGCGTCGAGCGCGCGAGGTCCAGGTACGTGCGATAGGCGGTGCCGACGAGACCACGCTGCAGCGAGATTTCCGCCGCGAGCACGCGGTACATGATGTCCGGCGTCAGCGTGACGTTGGGCAGCGGGGTCCGCGGGGCGCGCGATGCCGGCGCGACGGACGAGGGCGGGGCGAGCTCCGCATCGTCGTCGGACTGGGCGAGCAGGCCGGGCAGGGGGGCCGCCGGGGCGAACGTGGAAGCGGGCGACGCGGGGGGTGCCGCGAATGCCGGTGCCGGTACCGTGAGCGACGCGAGCGATCCGAACGCCAGGAGCGCGGCCGCGGCCAGCGCGCGGGCATGGCGCAGAACTGGCATATGGGGCGTATGGGCGGCAATGCGGGCAACGCGGGCGATGCGGCGAGCGCGCGAACGCGGCTCGCCGATGTTGGCGGTGGTGATCATCGGGATGAATTCCGGGCGCATGGCCTATTTTGGGGACGAACGGGACAAATCGGCGAACGGGACAAACTATGCTCCGGCGCACGCGGCGTCAGGAATGGATGAGAGGCATTGTAGCCTGCCGCTACAATGCCCTGCTTGCCAGCGGTGCGGCGTTGCGTCTGACAGCACGCACATCGGAAACCGGGGGCCTGCGACTTGGAGCGTCGCGGCGGGCAAGAGGTTCTGTACCAGTTTCCACAACAAAAGGTTTTTCAGAGGTTTTTCGCGATGCCCGAGTTACCGGAAGTCGAAGTCACGCGCCGTGGATTGCTGCCGCATGTGGTCGGACGGCGCATCGTGGAGGTGACGGTGCGCCATCGCGGCCTGCGCTGGCCCGTGGATCCGGAACTGGAGGCATTGCTCGCCGGACGCGTGATCGCGCGCATCGAGCGCCGGGGCAAGTACCTGCTGCTCGAATGCCTGCCGGCGGAAGGGAGCGCGGCCGAGCCGGGCTGGCTGCTGGTACACCTCGGCATGACCGGCACGCTGCGCGTGTGGCCGCAGGCGCCCGCGCCGGGACCCCACGACCACCTCGACCTCGTGCTTGCGGGGCCGACGGGCGAGGGTGGCGATATCGTGCTGCGCTTTCGCGATCCGCGCCGGTTTGGTGCAATCCTCTGGAGCCCGCTGCCGGAGTCCGAACTGCCGAGCCATCCGCTGCTCGCCAACCTCGGTGTCGAGCCGTTCGACGCGCGATTCGACGGCGGCTGGTTCCACCGCCATACGCGCGGCCGCTCGGCCGCCATCAAGACCGTGCTGCTGGCCGGCGACATCGTCGTCGGCGTCGGCAACATATATGCATCGGAAAGCCTGTTTCGGGCCGGTATTCGTCCGACCACGCCGGCCGGGCGTATCAGCCGGGAGCGGTACGACAGGCTGGCCGTGGCCGTACGCGAGACGCTGGCCGAGGCCATCGCCCGCGGCGGCAGCACGCTGCGGGATTTCGTAGGCAGCGACGGCAACACGGGCTACTTCCAGCTGGACTGCCTTGTCTACGACCGGACCGGCGAGCCATGCCGCGTATGCGGCACGCCGATCCGTCAGATCGTTCAGGGCCAGCGCTCGACCTTCTACTGCCCCCACTGCCAGCGGTAGCCGGACGGCCTTCCGGCACGCTTCCTGTTGTTGCAGTTCACGCGCGTTTCACAGGGCGGGGACGGCGCTCGGACATGGCCGATGGCTCGGCGCAACACTCGCGTAATTTGGAGCCATCGAGGGGCGCGAATTCCACAAAATCGCGCCGGAAACATGTATCGTGTGCCCAGATAAAAAAAGTTACAAAAAAGCGTCGGATCCATCAAATCGGAAGGGTCTGACCGAGAGGCGCCTGCCTCGGGTCCGCAGGGTCAACGGGCCACCCGAAGTCGGCGTCGTTTGTGCGCGCAGTGCCATAACACCTAGCCCAAAACAGCAAACGCAGCCGAACACTCCATGACAAGCCTTGCCCATCAATTCGAACAGTATGGCGCCTGGAGAACGGGGGTACTCCAGTCACTAGCGGAATTCCAGTCGTGGTTGCAGCAGTACGACCTGTACGATGCCACCGCCGACGATCGCGTCCAGCGCATCCAGAACGTGCTCAAGAGCGACAGGCTCAAGGTCGCGTTCATCGCCGAGTTTTCGCGCGGCAAGAGCGAGCTGATCAACGCGATCTTCTTCGCCGACTATGGCCGCCGCATTCTCCCGTCGTCGGCCGGCCGGACCACCATGTGTCCGACCGAGCTGCGCTATGACGAAGCCGAGGCGCCCAGCATCCGGCTGCTGCCGATCGAGACGCGCCTGCAGGAAGCCTCCACCGCCGATTTCATGGAGCCTGGCGCCGCTGGCGGCTCCCACTGGACCACGGTACCGCTCGACCCATCCTCGCCCGAGGGGATGCTTGCGGCGTTCCAGCACGTGGTGGAAACCACGCGCGTGACGCCGGCCGTCGCGGAGTCGCTGGGCCTGTATCACGAGAACGACCCCGATGCCGCCTGGTCCGTCGATGCGGACGGCATGGTCGAGATTTCGCGCTGGCGCCACGCGGTGATCAACTTCCCGCATCCGCTGCTGCGCCAGGGCCTTGTCATTCTCGACACGCCGGGTCTCAACGCGATCGGTACCGAACCCGAACTGACGCTGCGGCTGATTCCCGATGCGCACGTGGTCGTGTTCGTGCTGGCCGCCGATGCCGGCGTGACCAAGAGCGACCTCGAGCTGTGGCGCAGCCATGTGGGCGCCGGCCATCGCCGCGGCTGCCTCGCGGTGCTCAACAAGATCGACGGCCTGTGGGACCCGCTGAAGTCCTCGCCCGAGATCGCGATGGAGATCTCGCGCCAGGTCCGCACGACCGCGCAGGTGCTCGGCATCGAGGAACGCCGCGTCTATCCGGTGTCCGCGCAGAAGGGTCTCGTCGCCAAGGTCACGCATGACGAGCCGCTGCTCGCGCGCAGCAATCTCGCGCAGTTCGAGCACGTGCTGTCGGACCAGCTGATTCCGCAGCGCCGCGATATCGTGTCCGATCAGGTGCAGCGCCTCGTGCACGACGTCTCGCGCGGCGCGCAGCAACTGCTGCAGAGCCGCCGCCGCGATATCGTCGAGCAGTTGTTCGAGTTGCGCGGCCTGCGCGGCAAGAACCACGCGATGGTCAAGCACATGCTGCTGCGCGTGCAGGGCGAGAAGGAAGAGTTCGAGCAGAGCATCACCAAGTTCCAGGCGCTGCGCCTCGTGTTCGGCCGCCATAGCGCCGACATCATCAAGGCCCTGCAACTGCGCGACGTGCGCCGCACGATGCGCGACGCGCGCGAACAGATGAAGGAACGCTTCTTCTCGCGCGGCCTGCGCGAGGACATGGAGGCGCTGTTCGATCAGCTGACGGGGCTGATCAAGGAGGCCGACCAGAAGATTGCCGGCCTGCATCAGCTCGTCGATAGCATGTACCGACGCTTCAACGCCGAGCATGGCTTCACGCTGCCCGCGCCCATCCAGTTCGTGACGTCGCGCTATGCGATGGACCTGCAGGAAACGCTGCAGCTGGTCAACAACCACTTCGGCGCCGTGAACATGCTCACGCGCTCGCGGCCGCAGCTCGTGCAGAACGCGTTTGCGACGATGGCGAGCCGCGTGCTCGACAACTTCCGCGATCTCAACCGCGATATCGAGATCTGGCTGAAGTCGGTGATGACGCCGCTGGAGGCGCAGGTGCGCGAGCATCAGAAGCAGCTGCGCCGCCGCGTCGATTCCATCGAGCGCATCCACGAGGCTACCGACACGCTCGAGAGCCGCATCTCGCAGCTCGAGGAAGTGCTCAACGGCCTCGACGAACGCAGCGGGCGCATCGAGGCGTTCGCCAAGGCGATTCTCGAAACGCCGGCCGAGGCGGGCGCGCGCGCGGCCTGACGAGGGAGGGGGTGGGGTAATATCTCCCCCACCTCGTCTCCCTCACCCCTGCCGCACTGTCTCGCCGCATGCCCCGCAAGTCCGCGTCTCCCTTATCCCCCTCCTCGCAAGCGCCGATCTCCGTGCCGACCGATTTCGGCATGCGCGTCGTGAACTGGCAGCGCCGGCACGGCCGCCACGACCTGCCGTGGCAGAACACGCGCGACGCCTATCGCATCTGGCTGTCCGAGATCATGCTGCAGCAGACGCAGGTCGCGGCCGTCATCGAGTATTTCCAGCGCTTCGTCACCCAGTTGCCGACCGTCGCCGCGCTCGCGGCCGCCCCGGCCGACGAGGTCATGGCGCTGTGGGCGGGCCTCGGCTACTACTCGCGCGCCCGTAATCTGCACCGCTGTGCCAAGGCCGTGATGGACGAGCACGGCGGCGTGTTTCCGACCGACCCCGATGTACTGGTGACGCTGCCCGGCATCGGCCGCTCGACCGCCGCGGCGATTGCCGCGTTCAGCGCGGGCGTGCGCTCGCCCATTCTCGATGGCAACGTCAAGCGCGTCTTTGCGCGCGTGTTCGGCATCGAGGGTTATCCGGGCGAACGCGCGATCGAGACGCGCATGTGGCAACTGGCCGGGCAGGCGCTGCCACCGGCGGGCCCGAACCAGGCCGAGGACATGATCGCGTACACGCAGGGTCTGATGGACCTCGGCGCGACCGTGTGCTCGCGCGGCAAGCCCGCGTGCCTCGCCAATGCCGACGCATGCCCGCTCGCGGCCGACTGCGTCGCGCGCCGCGACGGGCTGACCGCCGTGCTGCCGACGCCCAAGCCGCGTGCCGCGATTCCCGAGCGCAGCACCGTCATGCTCGTCATGCGGCATGGCCGCGACGTGCTGCTGGGCCTGCGGCCCGACAGCGGTATCTGGGGTGGATTGTGGAGCCTGCCCGAGATGCCGGTGGACACCGTGCCGTTCGATATCGAAGCGGCCGAGGATGCCGCGCTCGCGCAGGCCCGCGCATTCGGCACGCCGTCGCGCGCGATGCTCGCGGGCGAGCTCACGCATGTGTTCACGCATTTCCGGTTGCTGATTCGCGCGATTCGCGTGGACCTCGACGCGGTCTCGCATGTCGAGGATCCCGCGCGGCGCTGGCTGTCGCTCGATGATCTCGACGCACTCGGGACGCCGGCGCCGGTGCGCCGCCTGCTCGAAGACCAGGCGCGCGGCGGACTGTTCTAGCCTGGACGATTCAGACGATATGGTGCTGCCGCATATAGCGGTGCACGATCTCGATACGCATGCCCGCGTCGGGCAGTTCCATCAGCATCTGCTTGGCCTTGAGCGGAACCGGTAGCAGCTCGCACAGCCGGTTGGCGACCCAGGTGGGATCGTCCCACTGGTACGGCTCCGCGAACGGCATGTTGTCGGGCGACTCCGCGTGGATCGACGAGACGATGCGCCGCAGGGCGGACAGGCATTCGCCAAGCAGTTCGAGCTTGCAGTCGATGATGTCGTCGGGCAGCACTTCCGCGCGCGCCACGAGCAGGCCGTCGTCGCGCGTCTCGTGCGACAGCACGCGAAAGCGCTGGCGCCCGCGTGCCTCGATCAGCAGCACGCCCAGCTGCTCCATGTTGCAATCGACGATTTCGGCCAGGCAGCCGACCGACTCCGGCACGGTGGGATCTTCGGGACGCGCCACTTCCTGACCGCTGGCGATCAGGCATACGCCGAATGCGCTGCCGTCGCGCAGGCAGCCACGCACCATGTCCACGTAACGCTTCTCGAAGACGCGCAATGGCAGGCGGCCATCGGGGAACAGCACCGTATGGAGGGGAAACAGCGGCAGCTCGTCGAGGATGACGCGCGCGGTGTCAGCGTCGTCCGTCGGGACGGAACGGTGAGGAGAAGGCGGATGGGTGGACATGGATAGCCATGGGTGCACGGACCGTGTCGCGCCGCGCGGAGCCACCCATGTCGATCGGAAAACGCCGATCAGCCCGGTGCCAGCTCGCGGTGTCTGACCAGCACATTACCATGTGCCCGGAAGTAGTTGGCAAGTCTTTCCGCGATGAACACGGAGCGATGTTGCCCGCCCGTGCAACCGATGGCAACCGTGAGATAGCTGCGGTTGTCCGCGATGAAACTCGGCAGCCACTTTTCCACATAGGCGCGGATATCTTCCGCCATGGCGAGCACCAGCGGCTGGCTCTGCAGGAAGTCCACCACGGGCGCGTCGCGGCCCGTGAGCGGGCGCAGCGCGAGGTCGTAGTACGGGTTCGGCAGCGAGCGCACGTCGAACACCATGTCCGCATCGCTCGGCACGCCGTGCTTGAAGCCGAACGACTCGAACAGCAGCGTCAGCTGCTGCATATGGCTGTCGCGGATGAGATCCTTGATCCAGCTGCGCAGCGTGTTCGTGCGCACGTTGCTGGTATCGATACGATGGGCCGAATCCGAGAGCGGACTCAGCAGCTCGCGCTCCATCTCGATGGCCTCGATCAGCGAGCGATCGTTGTACACCGGCTCCACGCTGGCCTGCTGCTCGAGCAACGGCGTGGCCTCGGTACGGACGGAGAGCGGATGGCGTCGGCGCGATTCCGAGTAGCGCTGGACGAGCGCATCGGTGTTCGCGGTCAGGAACAGCACCTGCACCTGATGATCGCGTCCGAGGTCGCGTACGGTCTCGGGTAAGCGCGCGAGCGATTCGCGGCTGCGAATATCGGTGGCCACGCCGAGGTGCGTATAGCCCTGGGAGGACAGATAACTCGCGAGATCGGGGATGAACTGCGCCGGCAGGTTGTCGACGCAGTAATAGCCCGCATCTTCGAGGACGTTCAGCGCAACGGACTTGCCGGAGCCGGAGATTCCGGTGATGAGAATGATTCGCATGGCACCCGCAAGGATAGCACCGGGTGATGGCGACGTCATGACATGACGCCGCCATTCGACATCAAGCGGCGGGTTTGGAGAGGCAATCTTTCATGAATGCCTTGTAGTCGTCGCCCTTCTTGCCCTTGCCCTGCTTGCTGCAGGCGGACATCTTTTCCTGCTGCGTCTTGGGCTCGGCGGCGGCCGTGGGCTTGCCCGACAGGCAATCGCTCATGAATTTCTTGCGATCGTCGCCTTTCTTGCCCGTGGCCTGCGTGTTGCATGCCTTCATCCGGTCCTGCTGGCTGTTGCCAGCAGCCGCCGCGGGAGCGGAAGCGCCCTGGGCAAACGCGCCCGTGGCGATCAGCGGGGTTACCAGCACGCACATCGCGATCAGCTTTTTCATGCTTCTCTCTCCTTGGGGGTGGAACCACAGGAAAACATGCGGGCTTTTCATGCCCGTCAACGCACACAACGTGGGCCATGCC
This sequence comes from Cupriavidus pauculus, assembly GCF_008693385.1. Lineage (NCBI taxonomy): Bacteria > Pseudomonadati > Pseudomonadota > Betaproteobacteria > Burkholderiales > Burkholderiaceae > Cupriavidus > Cupriavidus pauculus. The sequence goes on along the minus strand of NZ_CP044065.1, from coordinate 2,840,271 downwards.
GGCGAGGTTGACCGCGCGGCGCCTGTCCGCGACGTTCAGAGCAGCCGGCCCTGCCCGCGCGATACGACATCGGCCTGCATGGCCGCGCGCTGACGGTCCATGAAGTCGCGCAGCGTGTCGATGCCTCGCAGGCGCAGGATCGTGTTGCGCACGGCGGCTTCCACCAGCACGGCGAGGTTTCGGCCGGCCGCCACCTGGATCTTCACCATGTGGATCGGCAGCCCGAGCACGTCGAGGTATTGCGAATCGAGCGGCAGGCGCTCGAATTCGCCGTCGTTCCGGCGCACGAGCTGCACCACGAGCTTGATCTTCATTTTTCGCCGGACCGCGGTTTCCCCGAAGATCGTCTTGATATCGAGGAGGCCCAGTCCGCGTACCTCGAGCAGGTTCTGCAGCAGCGGCGGGCAGCGGCCTTCCACGAAATCGGGGCCCAAGCGCACGAAGTCCACCGCATCGTCGGCCACGAGGCCATGGCCGCGCGAGATCAGTTCGAGGCCGAGTTCACTCTTGCCGAGGCCCGATTCGCCCATGATCAGCACGCCCATGCCGAGAATGTCGAGGAACACGCCGTGCATGGTCACGCGCGGCGCCGAAATGCGCGACAGGTACAGGCGCAGATGATCGATGACCGCGGCCGACGACACGGGCGTGGTGAACAGCGGCGTCGAAGAGCGCGTGCAGCGCAGTTCCAGGTCGGGCGGCGGCTCCATGCCATCGGCCACGACGAGGAACGGCGGCTCGAGCAGGATCAGCTCGCCCATCTGGCGCTTGCGCGGCTCGTCGTCGAGCCGCTGGTAGTACAGGATCTCGGGTTTGCCGAGCACCTGGATGCGGTTCGGATGGATCAGGTTCAAGTGACCCACGAGGTCCGCCGCCGATGTGGCCTCGCGCGCGAACTCGACGTCGAACGCACGGTCGGCGCCTTCCAGTCCGGCCACCCACGAGAGTTTGATATCGGCTGCGTTGTCGTCGAAGATCGACTGCGAGGTGACGCCGGTGAGTTCCATGCGATTACGTGGGGCGGTGGTTGGGAGGGGGCAGGCACCGTGGCTGGCGCCGCTCGGGCGCGCGGATCAGCAGCGGGTAGCCCCGCCGTTCCCGCGGGACCTCATGGGTGCCATTCGGTCAGCAACTGGTGCACCGCCTCGGGCGTGGGCAGGGTTGCGAGCCCGTCGCGCATCTCGCGGTCCGATAACAGCTGTGCGATCTCCGACAGGATTTCCAGATGCTGCTGCGTGGCCTGCTCGGGCACGAGCAGGAAGATCAGCAGCGATACGGGCTTGCCATCGGGCGATTCAAACGGGATCGGCTCGGCCAGGCGCATAAAGCCGGCCAGCGGCTGCTTGAGCCCCTTGATGCGGCCGTGCGGAATCGCGACCCCGGCACCCAGGCCGGTCGAGCCGAGCGATTCCCGCGCGAACAGATTGTCGGTCACGGTGGCGCGTGCCACGCCATGGTTGTTCTCGAACAGGAGCCCGGCCTGCTCGAACACCCGCTTCTTGCTGGTGACGCTGACGTCGAGAGTGATGTTGCCGGGTGGCAGCAGTTTGGCCAAACGATTCATGGGCGATGCGCGGGTATCTTGGGGGTGTAAAGCGTCCGGCCATTATAGAGCAGCGGCATCGGTTCCTTGTGCACCGCAGCGTTGCGCCATACCGGTCACTACCGGTCGCCAACTCCGGGCGGCGAACGCCAGTCTCCTTTGTACATGTATGGCGCAGCATACACCGACGCCGCACGGTTGCAACTCCCCGTGGCTGGCGGACCACGCGCCGCGAGTATCGGGCGCCCATCAAAAAAGCCGCGCTGATTGCGCGGCTTTGCTCTCTTCGTATCACTCCTTGGCGACGTTGGCGTCGCGCGTCGGTGTTTATTGCTGCTGCATTTGCGCGGCAGCCATCTGGTACTTCAGGGCTTCGCGGTCGTGGCCCTGCACGCGATCCTTGTAGCGGATGACCTGACGGTCGAGCTTGTCGACCAGACAGTCGATCGCCGCATACAGGTCTTCATGATGCGCTTCGACGAAGATGTCCTTGCCCTTCAGATGCAGATTGATTTCCGCATACTGCCGCCGTTCCTTTTCCTTGTGGTTGTCGACCGATAGCAGCACGCTCACACCGATGACTTGATCGAAATGCCTGACGATACGCTCCAGTTTCGTTTCCACGTACTCACGCAGAGGGGGCGTGATGTCCAGGTGGTGTCCACTGATCTTGAAGTTCATAGCGTTTCTCCTTCTGAAAGAGTCACACCAGGCAGACGGTGCAACTCGGCTACAAAGTCTTGCGGAGATTCACTGCCGGGATCTTGAGCGCTTCGCGGTATTTGGCGACGGTGCGCCGCGCGACCACAAAGCCCTGCTCGCCCAACAGTTCGGCGATGCGGCTGTCGGAAAGGGGATTCTTGGGGTCTTCGGCTCCTATGAGTTGCTTGATCAGCGCGCGGATTGCCGTGGATGAAGCTGCGCCACCCGTTTCGGTGGACACGTGGCTCCCGAAGAAGTACTTCAACTCGAAAGTCCCCATCGGCGTGGCCATGTACTTGTTCGTGGTCACGCGCGAAATCGTGGACTCATGTAAACCGAGTGTATCGGCTATCTCCCTCAAAACCAAGGGGCGCATCGCGATTTCCCCATGGGTGAAAAAGTTCTTCTGCCGTTCGACGATAGCCTGCGCCACACGCAGGATCGTATCGAAGCGCTGCTGTATGTTCTTGATGAGCCACCGCGCCTCCTGAAGCTTCTGCTGCAGCCCCGCAGTGCCCGATTCGCCCTTCGCGCCGCGCAGGATCTGCGCGTACATGTCGTTGATGCGTAATCGCGGCATCACATCGGGATTCAGCTGGGCAATCCAGCCACCTCCGCTCTTGCGCACGAACACGTCGGGCACCACGAAATCGGCCTCGGGCCTGCTATAGGCGTGCCCGGGATACGGTGCTAGCGAGCGGATCAGATCGTGCGCGGCCTTCAATGCTATTTCGTCCACCTGGAGCGCTTTCTTGAGGCGCGTGTAATCACGCACCGCCAGTAACTCCAGATGGTGGTTGACGATCGACGATGCAAGATCGCGTTGCGGATGCGAGATGCGGCGCAGCTGCAGCGTGAGACATTCCGCCGCATTGCGCGCGCCCACGCCGGGCGGATCGAAGCTCTGCAGCAGCGTGAGCATCGACTGCACTTCCTCTATTTCGAACTCGAGTTCCTCGGGCAGTTCCGAGAAAATTTCTTCGAGGGTGGCGCCGAGATAGCCATCGTCGTCGAGCGACTCGATCAGGAACACCGCCAGGCCCTTGTCGCGCAGGGAAATCTTCAGCGGCGCGACCTGTTCCATCAGATGCTCGCGCAGCGTGGGTTCCGCGTCGCGCAACTGCATCGGCGTCTTCTCGTCCTCGTCGCCCTGCGGACGGCGCGCGAAATCGTCGAGGCTCCAGTCGTTGCCGTAGTCCTCGCTGGTGTTATCGCCGCCGAAGCCTTCCTCGTCGCTGCCGCCCGCGCCTTCCGCGCGCTCCTCGCCGTTGCCCTGCGGCTCGGCCGGGGCGGGCGCGGGGGCGCTCTGCACGTTGACGGAGCCATCGGCGGCCACGCGCAGCGGGCTCTCGATCCAGTCGTTTTCGCGCTCGAGCAGGGGATTCTCCGTCAGAGCCTGCTCCACTTCCTGCTGGAGCTCCAACGTCGAGAGCTGCAGCAGCCGGATCGACTGCTGCAGTTGGGGGGTAAGGGCAAGGTGCTGGGAGAGGCGAAGCTGAAGCGACGGTTTCATGCGACCTATTCTATGCGCATCTTCTCGTCGATGGAACGGAAATTGCTATCGCCTATCGCTTTGGCTCGGTGATCGTGTCTGACCGAGCGCGAATGTGAGCGGCCGCACTCGCGGCCGGGGCATCACATCCGGAAGTTTTCGCCCAGGTAGACGCGCCGCACGGATTCGTTGGCGATGATGTCCTCGGGCTGGCCCTCGGCGAGCACCGTGCCTTCGCTGATGATGTACGCGTGGTCGCAGATGCCGAGCGTTTCGCGCACGTTGTGGTCGGTGATCAGCACGCCGATGTTGCGTGCCTTGAGGAAGCTGACGATACGCTGGATTTCGCCGACGGCGATCGGATCCACGCCCGCGAACGGCTCGTCGAGCAGGATGAAGCGGGGCGAGGAGGCCAGCGCGCGCGCGATTTCCACGCGGCGGCGCTCGCCGCCGGACAGGGACAGCGCGGGGTTGTTGCGCAGGTGCGCGATCTGGAGATCGTCGAGCAGCGTGTCCAGCCGCTTGTTCATCTCGTCCTTCTTGAGCGGCTTGCCGTTCTCCTGCTGCAGCTCGAGCACCGCGCGAATGTTCTCTTCCACGTTGAGCTTGCGGAAGACCGACGCTTCCTGCGGCAGGTACGACAGGCCCATGCGCGCGCGCTCGTGGATCGGCAGGCCGCTGATGTGGTCGCCATCGAGCACGATGTCGCCTTCGTCGAGCGCGACGAGGCCCACGATCATGTAGAACGAGGTCGTCTTGCCCGCGCCGTTCGGGCCCAGCAGCCCGACCACCTCGCCGCTCTTGACGTCGAGCGACACGTCCTTGACGACGGTACGCGAGCCGTAGCGCTTCTTCAGGTGGCGCACGACGAGCGTGCTGCCATTGGAGACAGTGGCGGTGGAGATCGGCTTGGCGAGCGTGGCGGTATCGTTCATGACTGCTGCGTTGGGGTGCTTCGGGCCCGGAGCGCGGGGCTCAGGGCTTGGCCGGCGACGGGTTCTGCGACGAGTTGGGCGACGGGACTGGCGAGGGCTTCAGGTCCAGCGGCGCGGCGGGCGCGCTCGCGTCCGCGCGCGGCGACAGCACCGCGCGCACGCGGCCCGAGGACGGCGCGCCGGCGGCGGTCGTGTCTCCGCCGCCCGCGGCGGTGTAGAACTCGTTGCGGCTGTCGTACGTGATCAGCGCGCCGCGGATCTCGTCGATGACCTTCGTGCCGGCGACGCGCGCCGCGCGGGCATGGCCGATCAGCCGCGACAGTTCCTGCTTGCCGTCGTATTCGATGCGGTCGCCCCAGCCGTCGATGTACTCGTCCACGCCGTCGCGCTTCTGGCGGATATAGGCCTGGCGTCCCGGCTTGGCGGTCGCGATTGCGTACTGATAACCCTCGGGATCGGTACGCAGTTCGGCCGCATCGGACTTCAGCACCATCGTACCCTTGGTCAGCACGACGTTGCCGGTCAGCGTGTAGATCTGCTTGACGTCGTCGTAGCTGGCGTTGTCCGCTTCCAGCACGAGCGGCTTGTCGCGATCCGCGCGTTCGGCCTGCGCGGGGCCCGCGAGCGATAGCCCGAGGGCGGCGACCATGGCGAGCAGCGCGACAGCGGCGGGGCGGCGACGGGACGGCGTCGTCTGGGATGAAGTCATAGCGGACTAGAAAATGGACTGGATGACGGCCTGGCAAGGCTGCGCGCGGGGCGACGGTCTTGCATGGGCGCGCTTCTTATGGTTTCGGAGCCTGGCCCGAAGGCGGCCCCGTGATGATGGTGCCGCGAACGTTACCCAGCAATTGTACTTCGCGGGTGACGTTGTTGAAGATCAGCCCGTTTGCGTTCATCACGGAAGGGCCGCGCACCAGTTGCACGGGCTGGTTGGTTTTCACGATGTCGTCGTTCACCAGCAGTTGGAAATACTGCGAGGCCGCGGTCATGCGCGGGTCCTTGCTGAGGTCCGTGCCAGCCTGCCGCACGATGAACGCATTGCCGTAGAGATCGATGATCGAGCCCTCGCTGTTCATCACGCCGCGGTCGGCGTTGGCGGTCACGGGCGGGCGGTCCGGTTCGTACGCGCGCATGGCGGGGCGCGTCACCTCGTAGGTCTGGTCGTCCTCGAAGTGGATCATCTTGATGCCGGTGAACCGCAGCTTGGTGCTGCCGTCCTGCGCGAGCTCGGTGGCCGAGAAATTGTCGATGTAATAGTCGGGCTCGTGGCGCTTGCCCGTGACCGCGGCCTTGTCCTCGCGCGGCGAGTTGATCTCGACGAGCCAGAACGTGCTGCCGGCAACGATCGCCATCAGCAGCAGCGGCAGCAGCCGCATGACGAGCCCGGTCAGTTTGGCGAGGAGTGCCTGCATGGTGGCCGGCGCCTGGTCAGATGACCTTGGCGCGCGTCAGGTCATGGATATGGAGCGCCCCGGTCAGGCGTCCGTCGCCATCCACCACCAGCAGCTGGTTGATGCGGTTGGCTTCCATGATCTGTACGGCCTCGACGGCCAGCGCGTCCTGCAGCACCGTGCGCGGATTCGCGTGCATGACCTCGCCGATGGGCACGACGCGCCAGTCGCGCGGGGTTTCCAGCAGCCGGCGCAGGTCGCCGTCCGTGAACACGCCGATGGCGTGGCCCGCGTCGTCGACCACGGCCGTCATGGCCATGCCCTTGCGCGTGATTTCCATCAGCGCCTGCGCGAGCGGGGTGTTCTCGCGCACCTCGGGCACCGCGTTGCCGGTACGCATGACGTCGCACACGTGGGTCAGCAGCTTGCGGCCGAGCGCGCCGCCCGGGTGGGAGCGCGCGAAGTCTTCCTCGCCGAACCCGCGTGCGTCCAGCACCGCCACGGCCAGCGCGTCGCCGAGCGCGAGCGCGGCGGTGGTGCTGGCGGTCGGGGCCAGGTTCAGCGGACAGGCCTCGGTTTCCACCGCGCCATTGAGGTGCACGTCGGACAGCCGGGCCAGATTCGAGGCCGGGTTGCCGGTAATCGAGATCAGCCGCGCGCCCATGCGCTTGACGATGGGCACGATCGACAGCAGCTCGCCCGTTTCGCCCGAGTTCGAGAACGCGATGAGCACGTCGTCGCGCGTGATCATGCCGAGGTCGCCATGGCTGGCCTCGGCCGGATGCACGAAGAACGACGGCGTTCCGGTGGAGGCGAGGGTCGCGGCGACCTTGCGGCCGATGTGGCCCGACTTGCCGATGCCGGACACGACCACGCGGCCGGTGCAGGCCAGTAACAGGCGCACGGCGTCCGCGAAATCGGGGGTCAGTCGGTCGATCAGCCCGCGAACCGCGTCGGCTTCGATCTGGAGGGTGTCGCGGCCGAGACGAAGTGCTCGATCCGCATCGAAATTGGCTATCATGGCGACGGAGTATACCAACGAATGCGATGGCGTCTGGCGTGCCGTCCGGCGCGCGTGCGTGGCCGTTCGATCCGCGCGCATCCCGGTTGTTCCTGCTCGTTTCCGCTTGTTTCGTTTCCGCCTGTTTAAGACGTCCGAACCGCTGCCGCATGCATTCTCCGCTGGAACTGACCCTGGTACTGCTGGCCGCCGCCGTGTTCGGCGTGGTGGCCTTCCGCATGCTGCAATTGCCCCCGATGCTCGGTTATCTGGCGGTGGGCATCCTGATCGGTCCTCACGCGCTCGGCCTGGCCAGCGATTCGGCCCAGACCAAATACCTGGCCGAATTCGGCGTGGTCTTCCTGATGTTCTCGATCGGGCTCGAGTTCAGCCTCGGCAAGCTGCGTGCGATGAAGCGGCTCGTATTCGGGCTGGGCGGGTCGCAGGTGGTGCTGTCGATGCTCGTGGTGCTGCCGGCGAGCTGGCTGTTCAGCTGGCTGTTCCCCTTGTCATGGCAGGCGTCGATCGCGCTGGGCGGCGCGCTGGCCATGTCGTCCACGGCCATCGTCTCCAAGATGCTGTCCGAGCGCATGGAGCTCGAAAGCGAGCACGGGCGCAACATCATCAGCGTGCTGCTGTTCCAGGATCTGGCCGTGGTGCCGCTGCTGATCATCATCCCGGCGCTGTCGCGGGACCCGGGCGACCTCGTGGCCGCGCTCGGCCTGGCCACCGTCAAGATCGTGGTCGCGCTGAGCCTGATCTTCTTCGTGGGCCAGCGGCTCATGAGCCGCTGGTTCCATATCGTGGCGGCACGCCGGTCGCAGGAGCTGTTCATGCTGAACCTGCTGCTGGTGACGCTCGGCATGGCCGCGCTGACCGAGCGGCTGGGCCTTTCCATGGCGCTGGGTGCCTTCCTCGCCGGCATGCTGATCTCCGAGACACCGTACCGGCATCAGGTGGAAGAGGACATCAAGCCGTTCCGCGACGTGCTGCTGGGGCTGTTCTTCGTGACCATCGGCATGCTGCTGAACGTGCAGGTGGTCTACGACCATGTCTGGCTCGTGCTCGGGCTGCTGGTGGTGCCCATCGTTTTCAAGCTCGTGCTGATCGCGCTGCTCGCGCGCGCGTTCGGGTCGCGGCAGGGCGTCGCCATCCGCACAGGCCTTGGCCTTGCGCAGGCCGGCGAGTTCGGGTTCGTGCTGCTGAACCAGATCGACGGCATGGGGCTCGTGGACCCGGTGCTCACGCAGGTGATTCTGGCCTCGATGCTGCTGTCGATGCTCGTGGCGCCGTTCCTGATCCAGTACAGCGATGCGATCGTTCTGCGCTTTGCGGCCAACGAATGGCTGATGCAGTCGCTGAACATGACGCGCATCGCGGTGCAGAGCCTGCAGACCGAGAAGCACGCGATCATCTGCGGCTTTGGCCGCAGCGGGCAGAACCTCGCGCACCTGCTGGAGCGCGAGGGCATTACCTATGTGGCGCTCGATCTGGATCCGGACCGTGTGCGGGAGGCCGCGGCGGCCGGGGATACCGTCGTCTATGGCGATGCCGCGCGGCGCGAGGCGCTGATCGCGGCCGGTATCCACCGGGCGGCGGCGCTGATCATCACCTATGCCAATACGCCGTCCGCGCTGCGGGTGCTCCACCACGTGCAGGAGCTGGCGCCGGCATTGCCGGTGATCGTGCGAACCGTCGATGACTCGGAACTGGACACGCTGCAGAAGGCCGGCGCGACCGAGGTGGTGCCCGAGATCATCGAGGGGAGCCTGATGCTGGCCTCCCACGCGCTGGTGCTGCTGGGCGTGCCCATGCGCCGCGTGGTGCGCGGCGTGCAGGAGGCCCGCGACGCGCGCTACAGCCTGCTGCGCGGTTACTTCCACGGGCGCGACGACGAAGAAGACATGGTCGAGCGCGATACGGTGCGGCTGCACGCGGTCTCGCTGGGCGGGGAGCATACGGCGGTCGGGCGCCGGCTCGGGCTGCTGGGGCTCGAGCGGATCGGCGTGGAGGTGACCGCCGTGCGGCGGCGCGGGATTCCGGCATTCGATCCCGAGCCCGACACCGTGCTGGAGCCGGGCGATATCGTGGTGCTTCGGGGGACGCCGGAAGCGCTGGAAGCCGCCGAGGAGCGGCTGATCCGGGACTGAGCTCCTAGTGTGAGATCGTCGTCCCGAGCACGGTCAGGAACTGGGCCAGCCATGCCGCGTGGGCAGGCCATGCCGGGGCGGTGACGAGGTTGCCGTCGGTGTGGGCCTGATCGACGGGGATATCCGCGTAGGTCCCGCCCGCCATCCGCACCTCGGGCGCGCAGGCGGGGTAGGCCGAGCAGGTGCGGCCTTCGAGCACGTCGGCGGCGGCCAGCAACTGGGCGCCATGGCAGACCGCGGCAATCGGCTTGCCGGCCGAGGCGAAATGCCGGACGATCTCGATCACGCGCGGGTTGAGCCGCAGATACTCGGGTGCGCGGCCGCCCGGAATTACGAGTGCGTCGTAGCTGGCCGGATCGACGTCCGCGAACGTCGCATTGAGCGTGAAATTGTGGCCGCGCTTCTCCGTATAGGTCTGGTCGCCTTCGAAATCGTGGATGGCGGTGGCGCAATGCTGGCCCGCCTTCTTGTCCGGGCAGACCGCGTGGACCGTATGGCCCACCATCTGGAGCGCCTGGAACGGCACCATCGTTTCGTAGTCCTCGGCAAAATCGCCGACGAGCATCAGAATCTTCTTCGCCATCGCACTCTCCTGTATGGTTACGGGGTTTGGGCCGGCCAGTCCCGTTATCAGCGGGCACCGGCCCATTGTGCGTCATTGTCTTTAGAAACTGAATTCCCACATGGCAGATTCCACCCTCCAGTCACCGAAGTTGGCCGATGAACTCGGCGACGTGAGCCGTTACCTGCGCGATCGCATCCGCACGGTGCCCGACTGGCCCCAGGCCGGCGTGATGTTCCGCGACATCACCCCGCTGCTGCAGAACCCCAAGACGCTGCGCGTGCTGATCGACGTATTCGTCCACCGCTACATGGACCAGCAACTGGACCTCGTGGCCGGCATCGACGCCCGTGGCTTTATCCTCGGCTCGATCATCGCGTACGAGCTGAACCTCGGTTTCGTGCCGATCCGCAAGAAGGGCAAGCTGCCGTTCCAGACGGTGGCCGAGGAATACGAGCTCGAATACGGCAGTGCGACCGTGGAAATCCACGCCGATGCGTGCAAGCCGGGCGACCGCGTGCTGCTGATCGACGACCTGATCGCCACGGGTGGGACCATGATGGCCGGCCGCAAGCTGCTCGAGCGCCTGGGCGCCACGGTGATCGAGGGCGCGGCCATCGTCGATCTGCCGGAACTGGGCGGATCGAAGGTGCTGGCGGCCAGCGGACTGCCTTTGTTCACCGTTTGCAACTTCGAAGGGCATTAAGAAGCGCATTAACCGCCCCTCGGTTTGCCCGTGACTGCCCCGCGGCGCATAATGTCCTATTGACAACGACATGATGACCGCGTGAACCGCCGCTTTGCGGTTCCTTAACGGTCACGAAAGGGCGGACGATGGGCGTTCTTCTTCATCTGCTTTCCGGCGTGGCGCTCCTGGTCTGGGGCACCAATATCGTCAAGGTTGGCATTCTGCGTGTGTATGGCGCAAATCTGCGCCATATTCTTTCGGTCAGCGTATCGAATCGCTTCAGCGCCTTTGCGGCGGGACTCGGTGTGACCGGGCTCGTCCAGAGCAGCAACGCGACGGCGGTGATCGTCAGTTCGTTCGTGGGCCAGGGCCTGATTGCCGTGGCCCCGGCGCTTGCGATCATGCTGGGCGCCAACGTCGGCACCGCGATGATGGTGCAGGTGTTCTCGCTCGATCTCTCCTGGCTCTCGCCGCTGCTGATCTTCGTGGGAGTGATTCTTCACCTCACGTGGAAGGGCCAGCGTGTGGGGCACGTCGGCCGCGTGCTGATCGGCCTTGGCCTGATCACGCTCGCGCTCGAACTGATCTCCATCGCGACGCGTCCCGTCGTGCAGGCCGCCGGCGTCAAGGTGCTGTTCAGCACGCTGACCGGCGACGCCACGCTCGACATGCTGATCGGCGCGTTCCTGACCATCCTCTGCTATTCGAGCCTCGCGGTCGTGTTGTTCTGCGGTGCGCTCGCGTCCGCGGGGGTCGTCTCCATCCACGTGGCCCTGGCACTGGTGCTCGGCGCAAACCTCGGCTCGGGCATTTCCGCGCTGCTGACCACCTCGGGCAACAACCAGCCCGGCAAGCGCGTGACGCTCGGCAACCTGCTGTCGCGGCTGCTCGGGTGCCTGATCGCCTTGCCGCTGCTCTCGCATGCGGAAGATCTGCTCAAGCTGCTCAGCACCGATCCGCAGCGGCTGATCGTGAACTTCCACCTGATGTTCAACGTGGTGCTGGCAATCTTGCTGATCGGCGCGACGGGGCCGCTGGCGCGGCTGTGCGAGACCATCCTGCCCGGGCGCAATACCGGCGACAGCCAGGTGACGCCGCGCCACCTCGACCCGGCCGCGCTGACCACGCCGACGCTCGCGCTGTCCAATGCGGCGCGCGAGGTGCTGCGGATTGGCGATCGCGTGGAGCAGATGCTCGACAACCTGCTGCGCGTGCTGCGCAACAACGATGCGCGGCTGGCCACGGCGACGTGCCGGATCGACAACGAAGTGGACGATCTGTACACCGCGATCAAGCTCTACCTCACGCGCATCAGCACCGAAGCGCTCGACGAGAACGACGGGCAGCGGTGGACCGAGATCATTTCGCTGACGATCAATCTCGAGCACGCGGGGGATCTGATCGAGCGCATGCTGCTCGATGCCAAGGACAAGAAGATTGCGCACAACCTCCAGTTCTCGGAAGCGGGGATGCAGGAGATTGCCGAGATGCACGGGCGCGTGGTGGCCAACCTGCGGCTGGCGATGTCGGTGTTCCTGACCGGCGATCTGCGCAGCGCGCAGCAGCTGGTGGAAGAGAAAGCCAAGTTCCGCGATCTCGAACGCAAGTATTCGCGGTCCCATCTGCAGCGCGTGGCGGTGCAGCATGTGGAGAGCATCGAGACGAGTTCGCTGCATCTGGACATGATCAGCGAACTGAAGCGGTTGAACTCGCTGTTCTGCGCGACCGCTTACCCGGTGCTGGAACAGGCCGGCCTGATGAATCGCAGCCGGCTCAAGGACGACGAACGCACGGATGTGGCGGGCGTCCCCGAGGTACAGGCCCGGTAATGCCAGGTCCTCTCCCCCAGGGGGAGAGGACGGCCCTGTCAGCGCTTGAGCAGCGGGGCCAGATACTTCCCGGTGAAGCTCGCCTTGCTCTTCGCCACCGTTTCCGGCGTGCCCTTGGCAATCACCTGCCCGCCGCCGGCGCCGCCCTCCGGTCCCATATCCAGCAGCCAGTCGGCGGTCTTGATCACGTCGAGGTTGTGCTCGATGATCACGACCGTATTGCCCTGGTCGCGCAGCTTGTGGATGACCTTCAGCAGCAGTTCGATATCGTGGAAGTGCAGACCCGTGGTCGGCTCGTCGAGGATATAGAGCGTGCGGCCCGTGTCGCGCTTCGATAGCTCCAGCGACAGCTTGACGCGCTGCGCCTCGCCGCCCGACAGCGTCGTTGCCGACTGGCCGAGGCGGATATAGCCGAGGCCCACGTCGAGCAGCGTCTGCAGCTTGCGCCGTACCACGGGCACCGCGCTGAAGAACTCGTGCGCCTGCTCGACCGTCAGGTCCAGCACTTCCGAAATGCTCTTGCCCTTGTAGAGGACTTCCAGCGTCTCGCGGTTATAGCGCTGCCCGTGGCATACATCGCATGGCACGTAGACGTCGGGCAGGAAGTGCATTTCCACCTTGATCACGCCGTCGCCCTGGCACGACTCGCAGCGGCCGCCCTTCACGTTGAACGAGAAGCGGCCCGGATCGTAGCCGCGTTCCTTGGCCGACGGCACGCCCGCGAACAGTTCCCGGATCGGCGTGAACAGGCCCGTGTACGTGGCCGGATTGGATCGCGGCGTGCGGCCGATCGGGCTCTGGTCGACGTTGATGACCTTGTCGAAATGCTCGAGCCCTTCGATGCGGTCGTGCGCGGCGGGCTCCGGCGTGGAGCCGTACAGATGGCGCGCCACCGCGTGATACAGCGTGTCGTTGATCAGCGTCGATTTGCCCGAGCCCGATACGCCCGTGATGCAGGTCAGCAGGCCGACCGGAATCTCGGCCGTCACGTTGCGCAGGTTGTTGCCGGTGGCATTGACGATGCGCAGCAGCCGCTCTTCGTCGGGCGCCGCGCGATGCGCGGGCACCTCGATGCGGCGCTGGCCCGACAGGTACTGGCCCGTCAGCGACGCGACGGCTTCCTCGATCTGGTCGGGCGTGCCTTCCGCGACGATCATGCCGCCGTGCACGCCGGCGCCCGGGCCGATATCGACCACGTAGTCGCTCGCGCGGATCATGTCCTCGTCATGCTCGACCACGAGTACCGAGTTACCGATATCGCGCAGATGCTTGAGCGTGCCGATAAGCCGGTCGTTGTCGCGCTGGTGCAGGCCGATCGACGGTTCGTCGAGCACGTACATCACGCCGGTCAGGCCCGAGCCGATTTGCGAGGCCAGGCGGATGCGCTGCGCCTCGCCGCCGGACAGCGTATCTGCGCTGCGTTCAAGCGACAGGTAGTCGAGGCCGACGTTGTTCAGGAAGTTCAGCCGCGCGGTGATCTCCTTGACGATCTTGTCGGCGATCTCGCGCTTGGCGCCATGCAGGTTCAGCGTCAGGAACCACGTGAGCGCGTCGCGCAGCGGCTGCGCGTTGATCTCGAAGATCGCGCGCGCCTGATCGTCCTCGCCCACCTTCACGTGCCGCGCTTCCGTGCGCAGGCGCGTGCCGTGGCAGGCGGGGCAGGGCTGGTTGTTCTGGTACTTGGCGAGTTCCTCGCGCACGGCGATGGAGTCCGTCTCGCGATAGCGGCGCTCGAGGTTCGGGATGATGCCCTCGAACACGTGCGCGCGCACCGTGGTGCGGCCCTTCTCGTTGATATACGTGAACGGGATTTCTTCCTCGCCCGAGCCGTGCAGCACGACCTCCTGCACTTTCGGCGGCAGTTCCTCGAACGCCGTCTCGGTATCGAAATCGTAGTAGGCGGCCAGGCTTTGCAGCATCTGGAAGTAGAACTGGTTGCGGCGGTCCCAGCCCTTGATCGCGCCCGAGGCGAGCGACAGGTTTGGGAAGGCCACCACGCGCTTCGGATCGAAGAACGTGATCTGGCCCAGGCCGTCGCAGGTCGTGCACGCGCCCATCGGGTTGTTGAACGAGAACAGGCGCGGTTCCAGCTCCTGCAGCGAGTACGAGCAGATGGGGCAGGCAAAGCGAGAGCTGAACACATGCTCGTGGCCGCTATCCATCTCCAGCGCGATGGCGCGGCCGTCGGCCAGGCGCAGCGCGGTCTCGAACGACTCGGCCAGTCGCTGCTTGATGTCGGCGCGCACCTTGACGCGATCGACGACCACGTCGATCGAATGCTTCTCGGTCTTCTTGAGCTTGGGCAGCTGATCGACCTCGTACACCTTCGCTTCCGCCTCGTGCGCGGTACCGCCGCCCGAGCGAATGCGGAAGCGGACGAAGCCCTGCGCCTGCATCGTGTCGAACAGGTCGGAGTGCTCGCCCTTGCGGTCGGCCACGACCGGCGCGAGGATCATGAGCTTGGTGTCCTCGGGCAGCGCGAGCGCGGCGTCCACCATCTGCGAGACGCTCTGCGCCTGGAGCGCGATGCCGTGGTCGGGGCAGTACGGCGTGCCCGCGCGCGCGAACAGCAGGCGCAGGTAGTCGTGGATTTCCGTGACGGTGCCGACGGTCGAGCGCGGGTTGTGGCTCGTGGCCTTCTGCTCGATGGAGATCGCCGGGGACAGGCCCTCGATGAGGTCCACGTCGGGCTTTTCCATCAGCTGCAGGAACTGGCGCGCGTAGGCGGACAACGATTCCACGTAGCGGCGCTGGCCTTCCGCGTAGAGCGTGTCGAACGCGAGCGACGACTTGCCCGAACCGGACAGACCCGTGATCACGATCAGCTTGTTGCGCGGCAGGTCGAGATTGATGTTCTTCAGGTTGTGGGTACGCGCCCCACGAATCTTGATTTCTTCCATCGAAACTTATAAGTGCCTAAAGCAACGCCTGTGATGCCCCAAACGAGGGCAAACGCCTGCCGAGTGTCACCGCTCCGGCACCTGCGGGGACGGCAGGTGACCGGGAAAGCGCGAGAAGCAAACCTGCTAATATACCGAACTTCGGTTTCGGGGGCTTCCCCGGCAAAAGGACGGGAAACACGACAGAATTGAAGCGAACCGCCTGGCGCAGCGCCGTCGGTTCAGCCCTGTGAATTCAGCCCCACCGTTCCGACCGAGTCAGATACTTCTCACGATCGCAATGCCGTCGATCCCTTCTTCCCCCCAATCCGCTGCGGCCAGTGCACCCGGTGAACCAGGCGTTGCCGATAGCGCGCCGCCCGTGCGCGACCGCATGACGCGAAGCGAGTTGCGTGCCAGTCTGTCGCTGGCCAGCATCTTTGCGCTGCGCATGCTTGGACTGTTCCTGATCCTGCCGGTCTTCGCCGAGTTCGCGCGCGGCTTGCCGGACGGGCACGACGCGCAGCGCGTGGGTCTGGCGATGGGGATCTACGGGCTGATGCAGGCGTTTCTCCATATTCCGCTTGGCTGGCTGTCCGATCGCGTCGGACGCAAGCCGGTGATGGTCGGTGGGCTGCTACTGTTTGTCGCAGGCGCGGTCATCGCGGCGTGTTCGGACACCCTCGTGGGCATCACGATCGGCCGCGCGTTGCAGGGGACCGGCGCGATCTCGGCCGCGATTACCGCGTGCATCGCCGATCTGACGCGCGAGCGGCATCGCACCAAGGCGATGGCGATGGTCGGGGGCAGCATCGGCCTGACCTTTGCGCTGTCGCTGGTCATTGCCTCGCCGCTGCTCGAGGCCATCGGCATGTCCGGCATCTTCTGGCTGATGGCGGTGCTGGGCGTGGTGGCCATCGGCGTGACGATCTTCGTCGTGCCTGTGCCGCCGGCTCCGCATCCGGTACAGCTGCCGTTCCGCAGCGTGCTGACGAATCCCGATCTCGCCCGGTTGAATGTGGGGGTACTTGCGCTACATGCAAGTCAGGTCGCGATGTTCATGGTCGTGCCGTCCATGCTGTCCGATGCGGGTATGCCGCTGGACCAGCACTGGAAGGTCTATCTGCCCGTGGTGCTGGTGTCGTTCGTCCTCATGCTCGGGCCGATGATGGCGGCCGAGCGGTATGGCCGCGTGCGCGTGGTGCTGCTGAGTTCGGTGGCGCTGATGACGGCGGTGCAGGTCCTGTTTGCCGCCGTGCATGGGCTGTGGCCGATCGTCGGGGTGCTGCTGCTGTTCTTCGTGGCGTTCAACGTGCTGGAGGCCATGCAGCCGTCGCTGGTGTCGCGGTATGCGGCGGCGAGCCGGGGCGCGGCGCTCGGCATCTACAACACGACGCAGGCGATGGGGCTGTTTCTGGGCGGTGTGATCGGCGGCTGGCTGCTCAAGCACGAGGGGCGGGCGGCGGTGTTCATCGGCTGTGCGGTCGTGTTGCTGGCCTGGCTTATAATCGCGTGGCGCATGAAACCGCCCCCTGCACGCGGGCAGGCGGAAGCGCCTGCGGCACCTACCGTGGTGTGATCGATACGGTGGTGAAAAACCGCAGAATCACGAGTACCTATTCCAGCAATTTGGGTTTAGCATGAGCGCGCGCCTGCCAACGCAACACTTGGCAACGGGGCGCGCTTTTTGTTTGCCGCGATGGCGTTTTTGCAGATTTGTTTTTACAGATTTACTTGCCACCTCGGATGAGGTGGTCCTTCGGAGAATATTCATATGGCATCGGTCAACAAAGTCATCCTCGTCGGCAACCTGGGCGCTGACCCGGAAACGCGCTACATGCCCAGCGGCGACGCCGTTACCAACATTCGGCTCGCAACGACCGATCGGTACAAGGACAAGCAGAGCAACGAGTTCAAGGAAGCGACCGAGTGGCACCGCATCGCGTTCTTCGGCAAGCTGGCGGAAATCGCCGGCCAGTACCTGAAGAAGGGCTCGTCGGTCTATATCGAAGGCCGCATCCGCACGCGCAAGTGGACCGATCAGTCGGGCCAGGACAAGTACAGCACCGAAATCGTCGCCGACCAGATGCAAATGCTGGGCGGCCGCGGTCAGGGCGGCGGTGGCGGCGGCGATGAAGGCGGCTACGGCGGTGGCGGCGGCGGCGGCGGTGGTTACAGCCGCGAAGCATCGGGCGGTGGCGGCGGTGGCTACGGCGGCGGCCGTGGTCAGGGCGGCGGCGCCGGTGGTGGCGCCGCGCAAGGCGGCCAGGGCGGTGGCCAACGCCGTCAGCAGCAATCGCCGTCGAATGGGTTTGAAGATATGGATGACGATATTCCGTTCTGACGTCGCGTCAGGGAATACGTCGGTAGGAAGCCCCGCCTTGTGCGGGGCTTTTGCTATTTGGGCCGGGGGATTTTAGGAGGATTGCGATGGTGCGCGCAGTGATTCTGCTGCTGGCCTTGTGCGCATCCTCTAGAAAGACCAACGCCACCCAGTGGGTGGCGTTGGCTTCAGGCTCGGATACGGGTGGGGCTTCACCAGTTTGGGCTCTGACGAGCTTAGCGGCACCTGACCGAAGTCAGGTTGGGAGCGGCTGGTCCAACCGTCTACGCGGCCGAGTATAGCAAGCGAAGGAGAGAGGGGTCAAATGCCATACCAAGCGTTCCTAGACACGCAATCCGGTCCAAGAAGTAGCGTCTATAAACGGGTGTTCCGGACGCAAAGCGCAGCAGAGACAGGGGGGCGCTGTGTTGTGGGGGCAAGCCATGAGTATGGCGCTCCAGTCGTTGATGTTGACATTCGAGGTGGCGCTCCGCAATCGAGTTCATGTGAGTCTGTCTCGTCAAGCAACGGAAAAGTCCGGATGTGCGTCGGATTCGTTTCCTTGGTACGACTATTGTCTCGGCCTTCGAAAGTTGCAGGGGGCAACTTTCGATAGGATCGAAGCGTTGCTTTGCGATGACAGAATGATCCGCCTCAAACTGCAACCGTCGCCAGATTCCGTTATAGCAAAGCTAACGTTTGGCGTATGGCCGAACATTCTGGAACAGCAGTTGCCAACGCCGGTGGTCCAAGCCCGAACCTTTCTTGATGTCTTCGCTAACTACCCAAAGAATCCTCGAAAGCATTGGAATCACCCGGACAATCGGAAAGCTGCCATTACTGTGCTGAAGGACGTAAATGCTTGGCGTAATCGGATCGCACATTGCGAGCCGGTTTGGACGCAGGGTTGGTATCGCAACAGCACCACGCAACATTGGACGGAAGTGCTGGACCGTGTAAGGCGGCGCAGAGCAGAGATGCTTACTGTGTTGGGATGGATGTGCCCCCAAACTCTGGAGGTGTACCAGCACAGCTACAACGGAAGATTGTTTGAGATGCTGCTAACCGAGCATGCCGTGCTAGCGCATATCGTGCAACCCTACGTGCCGGGCGCTGGGCCGGTGTATCCACAAATGGATGAGGCCGGAATGAGCGCGTACAAAGCGAGAAGGTAGTTCAGCAGCGCATTGACCTGCTCCCCGTGTTTAGTACCGTGACGATGTAGAGTCCGTTCCCAGGAGGAGCGGTCATGAAGAAGCGATTCACCGAAGAACAGATTATCGGCGTGCTGAAGGAAGCCGAAGCGGGCCTGAGGCCCGCGGAGCTTTGCCGCACGATGGACTTCGTCTCCGATGGACTGGCGCATGGTCGGCGATTCCGTTGCCTGAACGTGGTGGATGATTACACGCGCGAGTGCCTGGCGATCGAGGTGGACACTAGAAAGACTAACGCCACCCAGTGGGTGGCGTTAGTTTGAGGTTCTGTTACAGCTGGGGCATCACCAGTTTGGGCCCTGAAGGGCTTAGGCGGGATGTAAGCTGACGTACTGCCTTCGTCCGTCTCTCACGCTATGCACTCTGGATGACCACTCAAAAACTCTCCGCAGGACTTATCGTAGTGCGCCGGTTCGATGACCGTTGGCGTTGTCTTGTGCTGCGTGTCTATCGAAACTGGGATTTGCCCAAGGGCGCGCCGGAGGAAGGGGAGGCGCCGTTGGCGGCGGCGTTGCGGGAGGCTGCTGAGGAGACCGGGTTGCGCGCGCTCGAGTTGGCGTGGGGCGACGCGTATCGCGAGACGCCGGTTTATGCGCGGGGGAAGGTGGCGCGCGTTTTTCTCGCGTTGTCGCGTGAGGGCGACGTGGTGTTGCCGGTCAGTGCCGAGCTAGGCAGGCCCGAGCATCATGAGTGGCGGTGGGTGTCGTTTGCCGATGCGGAGGCGTTGTTGCCGCCGAGGTTTGGGGACATCGTGCGTTGGGCGCGGGATACCGTGGAGGGCGCGACGGGTTGAGTCGCGCGTCTGCGGGTCAGGCGGTTG
The DNA here is from genome assembly GCF_008693385.1 of Cupriavidus pauculus. Classification (NCBI taxonomy): domain Bacteria; kingdom Pseudomonadati; phylum Pseudomonadota; class Betaproteobacteria; order Burkholderiales; family Burkholderiaceae; genus Cupriavidus; species Cupriavidus pauculus. The sequence goes on along the minus strand of NZ_CP044065.1, from coordinate 2,820,740 downwards.
CGAACTGGCGGTAAGTCGCAGATGCGGCTTATCGCAGATATGTCGTAGCGCAGATCGGTCGGGTCGGCTTATCCGATTGTTTCCTGATAGTACCGAAGGTCCGGACTCTCTCTCAGCAGTTGCCCGAGCAATCCCTGAAACGCCAGCCATGCCACGTAGTCCGAGCCGATCTGCTGGCGGATGGAGGTGGCTTCCTCGTCGGTCATGACGATGAACTCGCCTGCGGCTTCGGCCAGTAGCTGGATCTGGCAGCAGCGTTCCATCGCGAGGAAGCGGTAGGCGGTGGCGTCGACCGACGTGCCGACCGTCAGCAGGCCATGGTTGACGAGTACCGCGGTGCGGCGGTTGCCCATGGCGGCGGCGATGCGGCGGCCTTCGTTTCGGTCGAGGACCAGGACGTCGCCCTGGTATGCGGCCTGGTCGTCGAAGAACAGGCAGGCCTCCTGATTGATCGGCAGCAACGTGCGCTTGCGTGCCGAGAACGCGCGGCCGTAGATCGAGTGGGTGTGGGCCGCGGCGGTAACGTGCTGGTGGGTCGCGTGGATGCCGCAGTGGATTGCCACGGCCGCCGCGTTGACGGGGCCGCCGCTGCCGTCATGCACGTTGCCTTCCTCGTCGATGCAGATCAGGTCGTCGGGATGGATGCTCGAGAAGTGCTGTGCGTAGGCATTGACCCAGAAGCGGTCGTGATGCTCGGGGTCGCGGACCGTGATGTGTCCGGCGATCCCTTCCGCGAGGCCGAAGCGCGAGAAGATGCGGAACGCCGCCGCAAGACGGAGCTTTCGTTCGCGGCGTTCGGCGTCGTACGAGGTGTGGATCTTCGGCGTGGGCAGCGGGCCGCCGATCGGCGTGGGGATCTGGAGGTGGAGAGGCGCGATATCGTTCATGGGGCGTTGTTCCTGTCTGTCGGATCGATTCTCGGACAGACCTGCCCCTGACGATAGGGAAGAAATCTCACAGGATGGTGCTGTCGTGGAAGCGTTCCACCGATGACGCGACCGGCGATGCGATCGATGCCTGATAGCGCGCCGCGGTCTCCGACAGCCACGCTTCGAACTGCTTCAGCGGCTCCCAGTTCTGCCGCTGCTCGGGATACGCGAAGTACACCGTGCTGGGACTTCTGACCGTATGCGGATGCGCGACGACGAGTTGTCCGTTTGCAAGCTCCTGGTCGATCAGCGTGCGCGGCAGCAGGGCAAGCCCCTGACCGGCGACCGTCGCATTGATGGACATGACGAACATGTCGTAGCGTGGCGCGGCACCGCTGTGCTTGAGCGGATGGCCGACCAGCGATTCCGCCCAGTCGGTCCATGCCGTAGGCAGATCGCGCGTGTAGATCCATGGCGCGCCCGCGATCGCCTCGATCGTCAGCGGCCCCGCGGGACACCACTTGGGCGCGCAGACGAGCAGCAGCCGATCGTCGCCGATGAGGGCCGACCCCGCCATGCCTGCCCATGGATGCTGACCGAAATAGAGCGTCGCATCGAAGTTCGAGTCGTCGAAGAAGTTGGGCTGATCGCGGCCGATGATATGCACGCGGATATCGGGGTGCCGGTCGTAGAAGTCCTGCAGCCGCGGCACGAGCCACTGCGCCGCGAACGACACGCCGACGGCGATGTCGAGGCTCACGGCGCTTTCCGAGCGGACGAGCTCCAGCGTGTCGCGGCGGATCTGGTCGAGGTTCACGCGAATGCGGCGCGCATACTCGGCGCCGGCCGGCGTCAGCACGAGGCGCTGCCGCACGCGGTCGAACAGCGCGACGCCGAGGTCCTCTTCCAGTTCGTTGACCTTCTTGCAGATGGCGCCGTGGGTCTGCGACAACTCCTCCGCGGCCTTGGAGAAACTTTCATGCCTCGCCGAGGCTTCGAATGCCTGCAACAGGCCCAGACTGGGGACGCCACGACGCATGACAGTTTCTCCTTCGATACGTGCTTCGATACTAGGTTGCGGTGGTCAATCCGCTGGCCGCCTTGCGGCGCGACGCCTCGAGCGCGGTCACGATCAGCGCGGAGACGACCATCAGGATCGACACGCCGTAGAATGCCACGGCAAAGTGCCCCGTGACGTCCTTCGACCAGCCAATGAAGTAGGGCAGCACGAATCCCGCGCAGACCCCGAGGCTCGTGATCATCGCGATGACGGCGGCCGCGGCGCGCTCGGCGAGGAACTTCGTCGGGAGTTGCCAGAACGTCGTCATCGTGCAGAAGCAGCCGGCGGCGCCCACCGCGAAGGCCGCAATGGCCGCGTAGGGAGACGTCATCCACATGGCCACGGTCAGGGCAATCGCGCAGACCAGCAGCGGGCCCGCCACGTGCCGGCTCGACAGCTGGCGGCGCTGCATCATGCGGCCCCATACGAGCATGCTGACGGCGGCGAACGCGAACGGAATCGCGGTGATCATGCCGATCTGCGTGATCGTGTACTTGACGCCGAGCGTCTTCTCGAACGAAGCCACGACCTGCGGCAGGAAGAACAGCAGCGACACGATGCCGGCATTGATGCCGAAGTACACGGCGCCGAGCGCCCAGACGCGCGGGTTGGACAAGGTCGTCCACACGCTGTCATGGCGTTGCGATGCGCTCGCTTGGCTCTGCTTCTGCTCGAGCGCGAGCACCGACGCCACGGCGCTCTTCTCGGTGGGCGAGAGCCAGCGTGCCCTGGCCGGACTATCGGGCAGGTAGAAGAAGACGAAGATGCCCAGCGCGATGGAAGGGAGCCCCTCGAGAAAGATCATCGCGCGCCAGCCGCTGAGGCCGAACAGCGTGACGTGCGCCATCAGCCAGGTGGAAATGGGCGCGCCGAACACGCCCGTGAGCGGAATGGCCGTGACGAACAGCGACATCATCCACACGCGGTCCTTTGCGGGCAGCCAGAGCGTGAGATAGAAGACCATGCCCGGGAAGAGGCCGGCCTCGAATACGCCGAGCACGAAGCGCGCGACATAGAGCCATTGCGCATTGGGCACGAGGCACGTGAGCGAGGAGACGATGCCCCACGTGATCATGATGCGCGTCATCCAGAGCCGCGCGCCGAAGCGGTACATGCACAGGTTGCTCGGTACCTCGAACAGCACGTAACCGATAAAGAAGAGGCTCGCGGCGAGCCCATACTGGGCCGCGGTCATGCCGAGCTCCTGGTTCATCGTCAGGGCCGCGTAGCCGATGTTGGCGCGGTCCAGCTGGTTGGCCATGTACATCAGGATCATCAGGGGGCCCAGTCGCCAGCTGATCTTGCGGGCGATTTCCGGCGGCATCGTGGGGGACGCGGTCATGGTGAGTTCCTTCTCGGGGATTTTGCGTGGCACCGAGAATTTACGATTCCAGCCAGCGGCTCGATACTGTCAATTTCTCACCGGGTCATGACTGGATGTCACAGTGCCCAATTCCTGACCGCGTCCGTCGCGGAAATCGCGGGAATGGTGCGAAAAACGCTTGCCGGGAAGCGTGAAAGGACGGGTATTCCCCGGCGTGGGGCGTCGGGGCATGCGGGGCGCCAGGGGAAATTCCCGAGCTGTGCGCGCGTTCGGGAACGCGGTTCGGCGAGCGGGTCAGCGTGGGGGTCAGCGTGGAATACCGCGCAGCATCATCAGCATGACCACGGCCATCACGCCGAGCGCCGACGAGACCCACAGCGCGCCGATGCCGAATGCATCGAGGCAGAGGCCGAACAGCCACGGTGCCAGGGCCTGCGCGATGCGGGCGGGGACCATCAGTACGCCTTGACGGTGCCCATAGCCGCTGGGGCCGAAGATCACCAGCGGCAGCGTGCCCTTGGCGATGGTCAGGATGCCGTTGCCCGCGCCGTGCAGCACGCCGAACAGCGCGGCGGCCGGGGCGCCAGCGATCGCGAATGCGGCGGCGCCGATGGGGTGGAGGGCTGCGGCGAGGCGCGCCGACAGCAATGGGTGGATCTGGCGGAGGAAGCCGAACTCGAGCAGGCGCGCGCCGACCTGCGCGGGACCGATCAGCGCGCCGACCGTGACCGCGGTGGCCAGCGTGGCGCCGCCCGCCTGCAGCAGGCGCGGGAGGTGGGCGGCCATGGCGGTGCTGATGAACCACGTTGCCGCGAAGACGAAGGACAGGGCGATGGAGGCGAGTGCCTGGGCGGGCGCGGGCGAGGGCGACCGCGAGGGCGCGGACGCGGACGCGGACGCCGGCGAGGGCGACGGCGAGGGCGACGGCGACGGCGACGGCGACGGCGCGGGCGAGGGCGGGGGCGACGGCGCGGGCGACGGCGCGGGTGCGGGTGCGGACGAGGGCGCGGGTGCGGGGGCGGGTGCGGACGAGGACGAAGGCGCGGGCGCGGGCGAGGGTGCGGACGACGGCGACGGCGCGGGTGCGGGTGCGGACGAGGGCGAGGGTGCGGGTGCGGACGAGGACGAGGACGAGGACGAGGACGAGGACGAGGGTGCGGGTGCGGACGAGGGTGCGGGTGCGGACGAGGGCGAGGGCGAGGGCGAGGGCGAGGGCGAGGGCGAGGGCGAGGGCGAGGACGAGGGCGCGGACGCCTCTGCGGGGGGCGTGCCGTCCGATTCGCGGCGCGGCATGCTGCAGTTCAGCGCAAGTCCCAGCGTCACGTGCAGGACCGCCCACGCGAAACACGCGCCGCGCCAGCCGATATGGGCTTCCATATACGTGGAAAGCGGCCAGCCCACGGTGCTCGCGAAGCCCGCGATCAGCGTGATGCCGGTGATCGCGCCGCGCGAGCGATGACCATATAGCCCGACCAGCGTCGCGAACGCGGCCTCGTAGAGGCCCGCGCCCATCCCGATACCGAGCACGAGCCACGCCGCGAACAGGCCGATCACGCCCTGCGCGGCACCGAGACCCGCCAGACCCAGCGCGAAGACGACGCTCATTGCAACCAGCATCGGGCGGCCGCCATGACGGTCGATCATCCGCCCGGCCGATGGGCCGACCAGCGCGGAGACCACGAGCGCCGCGCTGAATGCCGCGAAGATCGTCGGCGGCGATACGCCGAGGTCGCGCGCCATGGGCGTCGCCAGCATCGCGGGCAGGTAGTAGGTGGACCCCCATGCCAGCGTCTGGGCAATACCGAGCCGCGCGATGACGGCCCGGCTCGGTGCCGTCTGCATGCCTGCGCTCATTCGAGTTCGTCGCTGTCTTCGGCCGGTGCGCCCTGCTCGTGTTGCATCGCCGCGGCCGCGAGTGCCGCGGCCCGGGCAGGCGCGGCGTCCTTGCGTTCGCTGTAGCGATCCGTAAGGTAGTCGCTGCGGTCGCGCAGCAGCAGCGTGAACTTGTAGAGCTCCTCCATGACATCGACCACGCGGTCGTAGTACGCAGATGGCTTCATGCGGCCGTCCGCGTCGAACTCCTGATACGCCTTGGCGACCGACGACTGGTTGGGGATCGTCACCATGCGCATCCAGCGGCCGAGCACGCGTAGCGCGTTGACGGCGTTGAACGACTGCGAGCCGCCGCTGACCTGCATCACCGCGAGCGTGCGGCCCTGCGTGGGCCGAATGCCGCCGAACTCGAGCGGCAGCCAGTCGATCTGGTTCTTGAACACGGCCGTCAGCGTGCCGTGCCGTTCGGGGCTGCACCAGACCTGTCCCTCGGACCACTGGGACAGCTCGCGCAGTTCGACGACCTTCGGATGATCGGCGGGCACGCTGTCGGCCATCGGCAGTCCTGCGGGATCGAACACGCGCGTCTCGGCGCCGAACTGCTGGAGAATGCGCTCGGCCTCCCGCACGAGCAGGCGGCTGTAGGACGTCGTACGCAGCGAGCCGTAGAGCAGCAGGATGCGCGGCGGATGCGTGCTGACGCGCGAAGGCTCGAGCTTGCGCAGGTCCGGCGTGTCGAACACCGCCGGCATGATGTTGGGGAGCCCGGTCATCGGATTCTCTGTCCCCGCGCGTCGATGACGGCTTCGCCATCTTCCTTGGTAAAGGCGCCCTGCTGCGGCGAGGGCAGGATATCGAGCACGACCTCCGACGGGCGGCAGAGCCGCGTGCCACGTTCGGTGACGACAAACGGACGGTTGATGAGGATCGGATGGGCCAGCATTGCGTCGAGTAGCTGGGCATCCGTGAGCGCCGGGTCGCCAAGGCCGAGTTCGGCGTAAGGCGTGCCCTTCTCGCGCATGGCCTCGCGCACGGTGAGGCCGGCGCCGCGAATCATCGCCTGCAGGGTCTCGCGATCGGGCGGGGTGGCCAGGTATTCGATGATCGCGGGCTCGATGCCAGCATTGCGGATCATGGCCAGCGTGTTGCGCGACGTGCCGCAGGCAGGGTTGTGATAGATCGTGACGGACATTGGAGGTTCCTACGCAGATTCGTACCAGCGTTGCGAGCGGTTGACCACGCGCACGACCAGCAGCATGACGGGGACTTCGATCAGCACGCCCACGACCGTCGCGAGCGCGGCGCCCGACCGGAAGCCGAACAGGCTGATGGCGGTGGCCACGGCGAGCTCGAAGAAATTGCTCGCGCCGATAAGCGCCGACGGTCCCGCGACGCAGTGCGCGACCCCGAGCCGGCGATTGAGCAGATAGGCGAGGCCCGAGTTGAACAACACCTGCACGAGAATCGGCACGGCGAGCAGCAGGATGATCAGCGGCTGCGCCACGATGGCATTGCCCTGGAAGCCGAACAGCAGCACGAGCGTGGCGAGCAGGGCAGCGATCCCGTAGGGTCCCATCGCGGCGACGGCCCGCTGGTACGTTGCCTCGCCACGCGCGAGCAGTACGCGGCGAATGCCTTGCGCGATCAGCACGGGCGTGACGATATACAGCCCGACGGAGGCGATCAGCGTATCCCATGGCACCGAGATCGACGACAGGCCAAGCAGCAGGCCGACCACGGGCGCGAACGCCACGACCATGATCGCGTCGTTGAGCGCGACCTGCGACAGCGTGAAGTACGGATCGCCCCTGCACAGCTGCGACCACACGAAGACCATGGCCGTGCACGGCGCCGCGGCCAGCAGGATCAGTCCCGCGACATAGCTGTCGAGCTGGTCGGCGGGCAGCCATCCCGCGAACAGATGCCGCACGAAGAGCCAGCCGAGCAGCGCCATCGAAAATGGCTTGACGAGCCAGTTCACGAACAGCGTGACGCCGATGCCGCGCCAGTGTCCGGCCACCTGGCCCATGGCGCCGAAATCGATCCGGATCAGCATGGGCACGATCATGACCCAGATAAGCGCGCCGACCGGCAGGTTCACCTGCGCGATCTCCATGGCGCCGATCGCGCGGAACAGCCCGGGCAGCCATTGGCCCAGCGCGATGCCGGCGACGATGCAGAGGGCGACCCAGACCGTGAGATAGCGCTCGAACACGCCGATGGCGGCGGCCGGCGCGCTCGCTTCGAGCGGTGGTGCGGCACTCATGACCGCACCGGGGCCGCGCAGGCGGACGAACCCGCGGACAAACCGGCGGACGCCGGCCCGCACGGCGCGCCACCGCAGCAATTTTCGGTGAGATAGCCCAGCAGGCCGCCCATGGTGTCGAAGCGCGCCATATAGACGATCGACCGCCCTTCCTGCCGGCTTGCCAGCAGGTGGGCTCGGTGCAGTTCCTTGAGGTGGAACGACAGCGACGACGGTGGCATGTCCATGATTTCGGCAATGCGGCCCGCGGGCAGGCCCTCCGGCCCGGCCTGCACGAGCAGGCGAAAAATGGCGAGGCGCACGGCGTGGGCGAGCGCGCTTAGCGCTTCGAGGGCGCTGTCGGTTTCCATGGTCTTCGTTTCCATTGTTCGACTATATTCGAAATATGGAAGATTGCCAACGTGTGCGATGGCGGGGGTGGGTGGCGCGGGCCGCTCGGAGCCCGTTATGGGATAATCGTCGGGTTTTGCCCACGGCGCGGCTCAAGAGGTTGTTCGCACGGGCGAGCGAAGGGCTCCTACTCGCGGGGCTCCCGGGTCTTCGACCCCCCCATGATTCCAATTGCCGCGATTCAAACAGTTCCCACGATGCCCGCATACCGTTCCAAAACCTCCACCGCCGGTCGCAATATGGCGGGGGCGCGCTCGCTCTGGCGCGCCACCGGCATGAAGGACGAAGACTTCTCGAAGCCGATCGTCGCGGTGGTCAATTCGTTCACCCAGTTCGTTCCCGGACACGTCCACCTGAAGGACCTCGGCCAGCTCGTCGCGCGCGAGATCGAGGCGGCAGGCGGCGTGGCCAAGGAATTCAACACCATCGCCGTCGATGACGGTATCGCGATGGGTCACGACGGCATGCTGTATTCGCTGCCGAGCCGCGACATCATTGCGGACTCCGTCGAATACATGGTCAATGCCCACTGCGCGGACGCGATGGTGTGCATTTCCAACTGCGACAAGATCACCCCGGGCATGCTGATGGCCGCCATGCGCCTGAACATTCCCGTGATCTTCGTGTCGGGTGGCCCGATGGAAGCGGGCAAGACGCGCCTGGCGAACCCCGTCACCAAGGCCGTCGAGTTCAAGAAGCTCGACCTCGTCGACGCGATGGTGATCGCGGCCGATGCGTCGTACTCGGATGCCGATGTGGCCGAGGTGGAGCGTTCCGCCTGCCCGACCTGCGGATCGTGCTCGGGCATGTTCACGGCCAACTCGATGAACTGCCTGACCGAGGCGCTGGGTCTTTCGCTGCCGGGCAACGGCACCGTGGTGGCCACGCACGCCGACCGCGAGCAGCTGTTCAAGCGCGCCGGCCGCCGTATCGTCGAACTCACGCGCGAGTACTACGAGCAGGAGAACGACCGCGTGCTGCCGCGTTCGGTCGGCTTCAAGGCGTTCGAGAACGCCATGACGCTCGATATCGCGATGGGCGGTTCGACCAACACGATCCTGCACCTGCTGGCGATCGCGCGCGAAGCCGAGATCGACTTCACGATGACCGACATCGACCGCATGTCGCGCATCGTGCCGCAGCTGTGCAAGGTGGCGCCGAACACGAACAAGTACCACATCGAGGACGTGCATCGCGCCGGCGGCATCATGGCGATCCTCGGCGAGCTGGACCGCGCTGGCAAGCTCCACACCGATGTGCCGACCGTGCATACGCCGACGCTCAAGGACGCGCTCGACCAGTGGGACATCGTCCGCACGCAGGACGAAGCGGTGCGCAAGTTCTATATGGCGGGCCCCGCCGGCATTCCGACGCAGGTGGCGTTCAGCCAGAACACGCGCTGGCCGAGCCTCGACCTCGATCGTGCCGAAGGCTGCATCCGCTCGTACGAGCATGCGTTCTCGAAGGAGGGCGGCCTGGCCGTGCTGACCGGCAATATCGCGCTCGACGGCTGCGTGGTGAAGACCGCCGGCGTGGACGAGAGCATTCTCGTGTTCGAGGGCAATGCGCACGTGACGGAGTCGCAGGACGAGGCCGTCGAGAACATCCTGAACGACAAGGTCAAGGCCGGCGACATCGTGATCGTGCGTTACGAAGGTCCGAAGGGCGGCCCCGGCATGCAGGAGATGCTGTACCCGACGAGCTATATCAAGTCGAAGGGTCTCGGCAAGGCCTGCGCGCTGCTGACGGATGGCCGCTTCTCGGGCGGTACGTCGGGCCTGTCGATCGGCCACTGCTCGCCGGAAGCGGCCGCGGGCGGCGCGATCGGTCTGGTGCGCGATGGCGACAGGATCCGCATCGACATTCCGAACCGCACGATCAACGTGCTGGTGTCGGACGAGGAACTCGCGCGCCGCCGCGAGGCGCAGAACGCCAAGGGCTGGAAGCCGGCGAAGCCGCGTCCGCGCAAGGTCACGGCCGCGCTGAAGGCCTACGCCAAGCTCGTGATGTCGGCGGACAAGGGCGCCGTGCGCGACCTGTCGCTGCTGGACGACTGAACGGACCGGCCGCTGTGCGGCCGGGCGACCGGTTGCCCGGTCAGGAAAGGGCCCGTCCCCGGTTTCGGGGCGGGCCCTTCCGCTTTCAGGTCCACGACGAATCGTCGTCGAGGAACGACCCGTTGCCGAGATCGTCGTCGTCGAGGAAGCTGTTGCCCGACGACGCGCTGGTCGTGTCCAGCGACGGCGTGTCGTTGTTGCCATAGTAGTTGTTCACCACGGTCTCGTTGGGCTGCTCCAGCACCGCCATATCCGGGTTCCCCAGCACATTGCTCGCGCTATTGCGATGGAACATGTTTTCGAGGCCCTGGAACAGGAACGCGCCACCGGCCACGCCGGCTGCCGTGGTCGCGATGCTCCCCAGCGTGCCGCCCAGCCCGCCACCGAGCCAGCCCGATCTTGCAGGTGGCTGTGCCGCGGCGGGTTGATACGCCACCGGTGGTTGGCCGGGTCCCTGAGCGGGTGCCTGAACGGGCGCCGGCTGGGGTGCCGCCATGGATGCGGCGCCGGCCGCCGCCGCGCGACCCGCGTTGTTGCCCGATGCGTAGCCCCACGCGTTGTCATCGAGAAAGCCGCGATTGCCGCCCCCCTGGGCGGCCTGCAATTGCTGCAATTGCGATTGCAGCGCGGCATTCTGCTCGCGTGCGGCGGCCAGCGCATTGTCGAGCAGCAGCGCGCGCTGCACGAGCAGGTAGGCGGCATCGGGCTGCCGCGCGACCGTTTCGGCGATCATGGCATCGGCCTGCGGATCTTTCGCGGCGGCGCGCGCCTGCGACAGTTGGGTCAAGAAGCGTTCCAGCGCTTGGGTTTCCTGGGGGGTCATGGCTATCTCCTGTCCCGTTCGTTCGTACGGCTTGAGGTGAGTACGGGTTGAGTCTAGGGACGAAGACTTAAAGGAGACTTAAGGGAACCAACGATTGCACGTGCTAGGATCGACGCGTTAATCGACCCCGCATTCAGACCATGCATTCATCATGAGGCATTCACGCGCGGAGAAGGCCGCGACGCATCAACGCATCGTGCGGATTGCCGCGCGCCGTTTTCGCGAGCGCGGGTTCGCGGGCATTGGCGTGGCGGACATCATGGAGGAAGCGGGGCTGACGGTCGGTGGCTTCTACAAGCACTTTGCGTCGCGCGAAGATCTCGTCGTGGAGGCGCTGGCCGCCGCGTTCGGCGATCTCGAGGGATGGGACGACGCGGCGAGGACCAGCCTGCGCGATGCCATCGCGCGGTATCTCTCGCCCGCGCATCGCGACGATCGCTGCGGATCGTGCCCGCTGACAGCGCTGCTCAACGACGTGCCGCGCCATGTTCCGGACCGGGCGTCCGATGTCTACACCGGCCAGATCGAGCGCATGTTCGCCTTCTTCGAGCGGCTGTTGCCTGAAGAGGTTCGGGCGAGGCGGCGCGCGCGGGCGCGGCTGATCTTCAGTGCCTGCGTGGGCGCGCTCGCGTTATCGCGCGCGGTGGACGATCCCGCGCTGTCGCGCGAGATACTCGACACGGTCGCCGCGCAGCTTACCGAGGCATTCGCGGGGACCGCGACGGCCACTGCGTGAGTTCCGCCGCGACATCCGCGAGCAGTTCGCCGGAAGCGGATGCGTCGGGTATCGCGCGCGACAGGCCCAGCGCGCCGACGCAGGCGCACCACGACAGGATGGCCTCCGCACGGGCCCGCTCACCGGCCTCGGGCGCGAGGCGATGGGCGAGCATGTCGATGACGCCGCGTACATGCGCGGTGAAGGCGCCGCGCAGGGCATCATCGGCGGTACCGTGTGCCATGTCGCTCGCGAGCGCGGCGACGGGGCAGCCCGCATCGACCGCATCGCGATGCGCGGGGCTCAGGTAGAGGGAGATGGCCGTATCGAAGTCCGGCGACTGGCGCGACCAGTCGCCGAGTACCGTGGCCGCCGTGGCGAATGCTTCCCGCAGCAGCACGTCGCGCGACGCGAAGTGCCGATAGATCGCGCCCGCCGTGATGTGCGCGTCCGCCGCGATATCGGCGACGCTCGCGCCATTGGTGCCCTCGCGCAGCAGGCGCCGCGCGGCGGTGACGACAAGGCGCTCGCGCGTGGCCGCCTTGGATGCCTGTGAATGACCCATGCCCGCTAGTGTGAAGCGAGACCGCGCGCGATGCAAACGCGGATCATCCCTCGGGCAGCAACGCCCATCCCGCGGCGCGCAGTTCCTCGCGCATCAGGTCCGCGATCCATCGGCGCCGCGCATCGTCCATGCGCGAGCGAATCGCGCCGATGCTGATGGCTGCATAGGTCCCCGGCGTAACCTCGAACGCCACGCCCACGCCGCCCACGCCCGTCGCCACGAGGTTGTCGGTCAGCGCATGGCCCTGTTGCCGGATCTGCGCGGCCTGGCGCAGCAGATGCGGCAGCGAACCGCGCTCCGGCGGCAACTCGGCCGCATGCCGCGCATGAAAGCCTTCGAGTTCGGCGTCTGACAGCGTTGCCATCAATGCGGTGCCCGCCGAGCCCACGCCCAGCAGCCGCAGCCCGCCGACCTGCAGCACGAGCGCCTTGATCGGAAATGCGCCCTGCTCGTAGTGCACGCAATGCGCATAGTCGCCATTGCGCACGACGAGGTAGACGGTGTCCTCGGTACGCCGGGCAAGCCGGATCATCGTCGGGCGGCAGCGCTCCATGATCGGCACGCGGCTCATCGTCGCGAGGCCCAGCTGCATCGACTCGAGGCCAAGCCGGTACAGCTTGCCCTCGTCGCGCGCGACCATGCCGCTCTGCACGAGCGAACTCAGCAGCCGGTAGGCGGTGGCCCGATCGAGCCCCGTCGCCGCGACCAGCGAAGCCAGCGAGATGCCGTGCTCGTGGTTCAGCCCGACGAGCTTGAGCAGGTCGATCGCCCGGAACACGGCCTGCGCGCCGCGCGTACGGGAGGCTTCCGTATTCACAATGTGAACTCCTGCAAAACGATGACGCGCTCCATTATCGCCACTCTGCCCGCTACGGTGCAGCATAGGGGAATCCGCACGTTCACATTGTGAACGAATCGGTATCGAGAGTTTTACGCCGTTACGCGCGCATACCGATACTGTGGCTATCGGCTACACAAAAAAACAGAACATCAGGAGACAACATGACTCGCGCATCCCTCATTGCCGCCACCTGTCTGGCGCTGCTGCTGCCCGGCGGCGCCTATGCGCAGGGGCCCGACAATTTTCCCGCCCGGCCCGTGAAGCTGCTGGTCGGTTACCCGCCCGGCGGCGCTTCGGACACGATCAGCCGCCTGATCGGGCAGGAGCTGTCGAAGCTCAACAACCAGTCGTTCGTGATCGAGAACCGCCCCGGGGTCGGCGGCATGATCGCGATGGGCATGGTTGCCAAGGCGCCGCCCGATGGCTACACGCTCGGCCTGGCCGTCAGCGGCACGCTGACCACGGGGCCGCATCTGCAGGCCACCAGGCTCTACGATCCGCTCAACGACTTCGAGCCCATCGGCATGGTGGCCAAGGCACCGATGATCCTGCTGGCCAGCCCCGCGAGCGGGTATGACAGCGTGGAGGCCGTGATCCGCGACGCGCGCAAGAAGCCCGGCCAGCTGATGTTCGCATCGGGCGCGCAGGCATTCGAGCTGGCGCTGCAGCTGTTCAAGTCCAAGGCCAACGTCGATATCACCACGGTCTCGTACCAGGGCGGCGCGCCCGCGTCCATCGATGTGATGTCCGGCCGCGCGCAGCTCATGGTGGACACCATCGGCGCGCAGCACGAGAACATCAAGGCAGGCAAGCTCAAGGCGCTGGCCGTGCTCGATAGCACGCGCTCCTCGATCGCGCCGGACGTGCCGACGATGATCGAGGCGGGGGTAAAGGGATATGAAGCGCTGGGCTGGACCGCGCTGGTCGCCCCGCGCGGCACGCCGCCCGCCATCGTGCAGAAGCTCAGCGCGCAGTTGCAGCAGGTACTCACGATGCCGCAGGTCAAGCAGAAGCTCGATGCGCTGGGCTTCGAGGCCTGGCCCGGCACGCCGCAGTTCATGCAGAAGACCGTTGCCGCCGAATACGCGAAGTGGGGCGATGTCGTGCGCACCTCCGGCATGACGCCCAAGTAAGACACCCAGGCAAGCGTTTCTTCTCCTCGTCGATGTTTGTTGCCCAAGGTGGCCGCGCGCGGCCCGCCGCGGGCCCCCTTTTGCCCAAAGAATGCCAATGACCGCCTCCTCGTCTTCCACGCCTGCCATCGATCCCGCATGGATCCGCGAACTCGACCACGCACTGCCCGCGGCCAATGTGCCCACGCTGCTGATGATGCTGTTGCATCTCACCGGCGACCGGCGCTGGCTGTCCGAGCGCTACCAGTGCACGCATATCCGCGGCATCGACGATCACGATAGCGGCGGCCTGCCGCCCGAGGTCCAGCAGGAAGTCCGCGACGCCGCGCGCGATGCCGTGCTCGCGTGGAAGGCCGGTGCGCCGGCCGCGCTGCCGTTGCCCGAACTCGGGGAACTCGTGGAGATGATGCGCCGCAGCGTCGGCGAGGACGTGCCCGAAGCCTACGGTCCGATGGTCGGCGCGTGGCTGGGCGGCGACCCCGCGTTCCGCATCGACCAGCGCGACGAATACCGCGTGCCCGAAGGCTTCCACGTGGTGGTGATCGGCGCGGGCGTGGCGGGACTCTGCGCTTCCATCCGCCTGCAGGGTGCCGGCATTCCGCATACGGTGATCGAGAAGAATGCCGAGGTTGGCGGCACGTGGTACGAGAACCGCTATCCGGGCGCGGGCGTCGATACGCCGAACCATATCTATTCATACTCGTTTGCCAGGGCGGACTGGACGCGCTACTTCGCGCTGCGCGAGGAAATCCAGGCCTACTTCGTCGAGGTGTCGCATCGCTTTGGCGTGCGCGCGCATATGCGCTTCGGCACGAAGGTCGATGCGGCGACGTACAACGAAGGCAGCATGGACTGGACCGTGCGTGTCTCCGATGCCGACGGCAATGCGGACGTCATTCGGGCCGATGTCGTGATCAGCGCGGTGGGTTTGCTCAATATGCCGAAGATGCCGCCGATCTCCGGGCTCGATACGTTCGAAGGCCCATGCTTCCACAGCGCGCGCTGGCCCGAAGGCCTCGATGTGGCCGGAAAGCGTGTGGCCATCATCGGCAACGGCGCGAGCGCGATGCAGATCGTGCCCGCGATCGCGCCGATCGTCTCGCGGCTCACGGTGTTCCAGCGGTCCCGGCAATGGGCCGCGCCATTCGAGCGTTTTCAGAAGCCCGTGCCCGCGGCCGCGCGCTTTCTTTTGAAGGAACTGCCGTACTACCAGCCGTGGTATCGCCAGCGCCTTGCCTGGATCTTCAACGACCGTATCCATGCCTCGCTGCAGGTGGATCCCGAATGGCCGCACCCGGAGCGCGCGATCAATCGCCGCAACGACAAGCATCGCGAGTTCTTCGTCTCGTACGTGCGGGAGCAGCTTGGCGACCGCCAGGACCTGCTGCCCGACGTGTTGCCCGACTATCCGCCGTTCGGCAAGCGCATGCTGATGGACAACGGCTGGTTCCGCACGGCCACGCGCGACAACGTGCGCATCGTCAATGACGGCATCGATCGCGTGGAACGCGATGCGGTCGTCACGGCCGATGGCGAGCGCCACGAGGTCGATATCGTCGTGGTCTGCACGGGCTTCGATGCGGTGAACCTGCTGTCGTCATTCAACCTGCATGGGCGCGGTGGCCGCAACGTGCGCGAGCACTGGGACGCGCACGGCGCGCAGGCCTACCTCGGCGTGGCCACGCCGGGCTTTCCGAATTTCTTCATGCTGGCCGGCCCCAACACGGCGCTGGGCCATGGCGGCAGCGTCGTCGCGCTGCTGGAGACGCAGGTGCAGTACGTGATGTCGCTGCTCAAGGCCGCGCTGAACGCGCACGAGCGGTTCGAGATCGAGGTGCGGCAGGACGTGCACGACGCGTACAACGCGCGCGTGCAGGATGCCCACGCGCGCATGATCTGGACGCACAAGGGCATGTCCAACTGGTACCGCAACGCGCGCGGCCGCGTGGTGGCGCCCACGCCGTTCCGCAACGACGACTACTGGCATATGACGCGCAACTCGGGCCTTGCCGACTATATCGTGCGCGAAGGCAATGCCGCGACGCGCGCATGCGACCCGCTCAGCGCGCAGAAGGAGGGGGCCGCATCATGAAGATGACCTCCGGTCCCGGCCCGCATCTGCTGAGCGGCCTGCGCATTCTCGATCTCGGCACCATGGTCGCGGGTCCTGTCGCGGCCACGCTGTTCGGCGACTTCGGTGCCGAGGTCATCAAGGTCGAGGTCCCGCGCCGTGGCGACACCGTGCGCGATCTCGGCCCGTTCGTCGATGGTCGCTGCCTGTACTGGAGCGTCGAGAACCGCAACAAGAAGAGCATCACGCTCGACCTGCGCAAGCCGGAGGGTCGCGAGCTGCTGCTCGATCTGGTCGAACACGCCGATGCCGTGGTCGAGAACTTTCGCCCCGGCACGCTCGAGAAGTGGGGCTGCGGATGGGACGTGCTCAAGGCGCGCAATCCGCAGCTGATCATGCTGCGGATTTCGGGCTTCGGCCAGACGGGACCCTATCGCGAGCGCGCGGGATACGACCGCATCGCGCTGGCCTTCGGCGGACTCATGGGCATCACGGGGTTCCCCGATCGTCCGCCCGTGCGCATCGGCACGTCGATCGCCGATTACCAGTCCGCGATCCTCGGCGCGTTCGCGCTGATGATGGCGATCTACCGCCGCGACATGCACGGCGGCGAAGGCCAGCAGATCGACCTCGCCATGTACGAATCGATCATCCGTTTCACCGAGGTACTGGTGCCCGCCTACGACCGTCTGGGTACCGTGCGGGAGCGGCGCGGCAACAAGCACTTCGCGGCGGCGCCGGGCGAGCACTTCCGCACGTCCGATGGCCGCTACATGATCCTCACCGTGTCCGCCGACGCGGGCTTCCAGCGGCTGGCGCAGGCCATGGGCCGGCAGGACTGGCTCGACGATCCGCGCTTTGTCACGCACGAACAGCGCTGGCAGCACGTGGACGAGCTGAACACCGCGCTGGCCGCGTGGATCGAGGCGCAGCCCGTGGCGGAGCTATGCGCCACGCTCGACGAGGCCAGGCTCGCGTACTCGTTCATCTTCAGCATCGAGGACATCATGAACGATCCGCACTATCGCGCGCGCGGCACCATCGCGTCCGTGCCGGATCCGCATATCGGTCCCGTGAAGATGGCGGGCGTGGTGCCGAAGTTTCCCGATAGCGCCGAAAAGCCGATCGAGCCCGCGCCGGACCTGGGCCAGCACAACGCCGAGATCTACGGCGATCTGCTGGGGCTGTCGCCCGAGCGCCTGGCCGCGCTGAACGACGCGGGGGTCATATGAAACGCGCGGTCGTGCTGGGCGGGGGCGGGGTGGCCGGCATTGCGTGGGCCACGGGCATCGCGGCAGGGCTCGCGCGGGCCGGTGTCGATATCGCCGACGCCGATGCGTTCGTCGGGACGTCGGCCGGCTCGGTGGTCGGTGCGCAGCTGGCGTCCGGTGTGGCGGTGGAAACGCTGCTCGCGCAGCAGCTTGCGCCGCCCGCTGGTTCGCTCGAACAGGCGCGGCCCTACTCGCAGGCCGACGCGGACGCGCGCAACCGGCATCTCATGAAACGCGTGGGCGACGATATCGATGCGGCGCGCCGGCGCATCGGCGCGTTCGCGCTGCGCAGCGAGACCGTACCGCTCGACGCGCGCCGCGCCATCGTCGCGGGCCGCCTGCCGCGCGCGACATGGCCCGGACGCGCGCTGCATGTGGTGGCGGTGGATACCGCGACCGGGGCGCACGTCGTGTTCGATGCGGACGGCGGTGTGGACTTCGTCGATGCGATTGCCGCGAGTTGCGCGGTGCCGGGCGCGTGGCCGGCCGTGCCGATCGGCGGACGCGTCTACATGGATGGCGGCATCCGCTCGCTGACCAACGCCGACCTCGCGCCGGACGCGAAGCATGTGCTCGTGATCGCGCCGCTCGGGTATGCAGAGGGCAATCCCGTCAGCGGTCATCTGCGCGCCGAGGTGGACGGGCTCCGCGCGCGTGGCGCATCCGTGTCCGTGATCGTTCCCGATGCGGCGTCGCTCGATGCGATGACCGACAACGTTCTGGATCCGTCGCGTTGCGTGCCGAGCGCGCGGGCGGGATTGGCGCAGGCCGCGCGGATGGCGACGGAGATCGCCGCGGCGTGGCATGCCTGAAGTCCGGCGGATGCGGTGCCCATAACGAGAGGAGACATGTCATGGAATCATCGAGACGCCGCTTTGTGCGGCAGTGCATTGGCGGATCGCTGGCGGCGGGCTTCGCGCTGCCGTCAGGCCGTCTTGCACACGCGCAGGCGACCCCTGCCGTGGCGACGCCCGCGTCGCTGCCCACCGGCTGGCCCGCCCAGCCGATCAAGGTCGTGGTCCCATTCCCGCCCGGCGGATCCACGGACATCCTCGGCCGCTTCGTTGCCGAGCATCTGCAGAAGACGCTCGGCAAGCCCGTGATGGTCGAGAACCTGCCCGGTGCCACGGGCACCATCGGCGTGGCCGCGGTCTCGCGCGCGAACCCCGATGGCTACACGTTGCTGATGGGTTCGGTCGGCACCATGGTCACGAACCATTTCGCGTACGAGAAGCTGCCGTTCACGATCGACTCGATCGCGCCCGTGATCAATCTTGCGGAGACGCCGAACGTGCTGATGGTGCGGCCCTCGCTCGACGTCGATTCGCCGGCCGCGCTCATCGCGCTGATGAAGGCCAGAGGCGGGAACTTCCAGTACGGGAGTTCCGGCGTGGCATCGAGCGCGCAGATCAGCTGCGAGGTGTTCAAGCAGCGCGCGGGCGTGCAGGCCGTGCACGTGCCGTACAAGGGCGGCTCGCAGATGCTGACGGACCTCATCGCGGGCAATATCGATTTCACGATCGATCAGATCTCGTCCGCGTTCAAGCTCATTCAGGCGGGCCGCATCAAGGCGCTCGCGGTCACGTCCGCGCAGCGCTCGCCGCTGCTGCCCGATCTGCCGACGTTGTCGGAGACGATGCCCGGGTTCGTGATGTCGCCATGGTTCTGCGTGGGCGCGCCCGCGAACACGCCGAAGCCGATCGTCGCGCGGCTCAATACGCTGCTCAATGGCATGCTCGCCGACAAGGCCATCGTGTCGAAGATGGAGGGGTACGGCATCGTGCCCGTCGGCGGCACGCCAGCCGATCTCGCGACATTGATCCGCAGGGAGGCCGCGCAGATGCAGGAGCTTTCCACCCGTGTGCAGTTCAAGACCGCATGACCATGACGACCAGCCAATACACCCCCGAACGCATCGTCTCCCGCCTGCAGATCC
Source organism: Cupriavidus pauculus (assembly GCF_008693385.1). Classification (NCBI taxonomy): domain Bacteria; kingdom Pseudomonadati; phylum Pseudomonadota; class Betaproteobacteria; order Burkholderiales; family Burkholderiaceae; genus Cupriavidus; species Cupriavidus pauculus. The sequence goes on along the minus strand of NZ_CP044065.1, from coordinate 2,801,586 downwards.
AGGACCTGATGTTCCGCTGGTGCCGCGCGGTAGACCGGCTGGACCGGCAGGGCATGCTCGATATCTTCTGGCCCGGCGCGATCGACAGCCATGGTCCGTATATCGGTCCGGCGGAAGGGCTCGTCGAATGGATCCTCGTGCGGCACCGGCCGATCGCGACCTCGAGCCACTTTATCGGCAACATGCTGATCGAGTTCGCGAGCGACGACGTCGCGCTGGTGGAGACCTACGTGCGCACGATCCAGCAGTACCCGGCCGAGGCCAAGCCGCAGCTTGCGCAGCTGACCGGCGGCGCGGCCGGCGACGCCGACGCGCCCATGGACATGTTCACGTCGTCACGCTACCTCGATCGGATGGAAAGGCGGGATGGAGTATGGCGCATTGCCCATCGCGATCTGATCCAGGACTGGAAGCAGATCGTCGATGTGAAATACCGCGCGCTGGTGCCCGGCGACGGCTGGATCATCGGCCGCCGCGATGGTGAGGATCAGGTGCAGACCGAGCGGCGGCGGCTCGGCATCGGCTGACGAGTGCCGCCGATGGGCACCGTTATCGTTCGCCCAGCGACAGGCCCGCGGGCTTGCGGCGGACCGAGATCTGGACGAGCACCAGTGCCAGGCCGGCCGCCGCGATGATGGCGCCGACGAGCGGCACGGCCTTGTAGCCGAAGCCCGCAGAGATGGCCCAGCCGCCGGCCGCCGCGCCGAGCGCGTTGCCGAGGTTGAATGCGCCCACGTTGACCGACGACGCCAGCCCCGGCGCTTCCACGGCCGCGCGCATCACGCGCATCTGCAGCGGCGGCACGACGGCGAACGTCGCGACGCCCCAGATCAGGAGGCCGATTGCCGCGCCCGCATGCGACTTTGCCAGCAGCGGGAACGCGAGCATCACGGCGATCAGCAGCACGAGAAAGCCGATCAGGCTGCCATCGAGCGAACGGTCCGCGAGCTTGCCGCCCGCGGCGTTGCCGATCGTGAAGCCGAGACCGATGAGCACGAGCATCGCGGTAATGAAGCCCGACGACGCACCCGTGAGGTCCGACAGTGTCGGCGCGATATAGGTATAGAGCGTGAACATGGCGCCGGCACCGAGCACGGTGGTCGCCAGCGCGCCGAGCACGACGGGACGCGTGAGCACGGCAAGCTCCGCGCGCACGTTCGGACGCTGGCCCGCGCTGCCCTTCGGCAGGGCGAACCACAGCGCGGCCATCGCGAGCACGCCGAGACCGGCCGTGGCCGCGAACGACATGCGCCAGCCGATCACGTTACCGAGCCACGTGGCCGCGGGCACGCCGCCGACGTTGGCGATGGTCAGCCCCATGAACATCGTCGCCACCGCGCTGGCCTGCTTCTCGCGCGGGACCACGCTGGCCGCGACGAGCGAACCGAGGCCGAAGAACGCGCCGTGGTTGAGGCTGGTGACGAGCCGCGCGAGCAGCAGCATCGTGTAGTCGGTGGCCACCGCGGACAGCAGGTTGCCGATGGTGAAGATACTCATCAGCACGATCAGCGCGGTGCGGCGCGACCAGCGCGACAGCGCGAGCGTCATCAGCGGCGCGCCGGCCATCACGCCGATGGCGTAGGCGCTGATCAGCATGCCCGCGGTCGGGATGGAAACGTTCACGCCGGCGGCGATCGTGGGCAGCAGGCCCATCGGCGAGAACTCGGTGGTGCCGATGCCAAAGGCGCCGACGGCGAGGGCGAGCAGGGCCAGCCCAGCGCTGCCGGCCGGTTGTGTGCTGTCCGTGGAAGGTTGCGTGGGTGTCATGCCGGATCTCCGGATATCCAATCCCGGCATTGTGCGGCGCATCATGGCCGGGAAAAAGGCGAGTCCGTGGGAAAGCTTGTTGACGCCACCTCAATAATCCGGCGTTCGCGACACCTGATTCGTGCGAAAAGTGCTCAAACGTCGACTTCCGAGACGATTTCCACGCGATTGCGATCCACCTTGGCGCGGTACAGCGCCTTGTCCACGGCCCGCAGCGCGGTCTCGAAGTCGCGCGCGGCCGCGGCTGCGCGGCTGTCGGCGAGCCCCGCGCTGAATTCGAGGTGGAACGGCAGCGCGGGCGTCAGCGGCAGGGCCTTGAGGTGGTCGCGCAGGCGCGCCAGAAAGTGCTGGGCCTGGCCGAGGTCCGTGCGCGGCAGCATCAGCAGGAATTCCTCCCCGCCCCAGCGCACGAACACGTCGGACTGGCGCTTGAGCCGCGTTACGGTATCCGCGAAGGCCTGGAGCGCGGCGTCGCCGGCCGAGTGGCCGTACTGGTCGTTGATGCGCTTGAAGTTGTCGAGGTCCACCATCGCGATGGCGATGGGATGGCGCTCGGCGCTCGCGCGCGCCCATGCGTCGTTGAGGATCGACACCGCGCCGCGCCGGTTGAGCGCGCCCGTCAGCGAGTCCGTGATGCTCAGTTGCAGGATGCGCAGCCGCAGCCGTTCCTGCAGCGCGAGCGCGTAGCTCAGCGTGAACAGGAACGACACGATCACGTCCATCGTCAGCGCCTGCACCGATGGCAGGAACGTGTGCTCGAATGCCTGCGGCGGAATCGGATGCAGGACGAGCACGGGTCCCGACCAGGCGTGATAGGCAAGGACGACGAGCTGCCCCGCGAGCAGGCCCAGCGCGCCGCGATACCGGCGCGCGAGGCGCAGCGTGATGCGTGCCTGTATCGCGATGGTGGCCACCATGAACAGCGAGTGCCAGGGCAGCGCGTAGCCCGCCCGCACGGCCGCAGCCGCGCCGCAGGCGTAGAACAGCGGGAGCGCGAGGCCGAGGCGCATCAGCACGGTCGTGCCGCGGCCGCGCGTGCCTGCTGCATCGTCCGGGCGCGGAGGGTCGAGGCGGGGAGGGTCTGGCCGAAGAGGGTCTGGCCAAAGAGGGTCGAGCCGATAAAGCGCGAGCGTGTGGGCGCCCACTGCCGCCAGCAGCAGCGTCGTGCCGGTGATAAACGCCGCCAGGGGCGTCATCGTGGGCACCCAGGCGAGCGCGTCGCGGTTCACGCCCTGCGGCACGCCCGGCTGCAGCAGGGCCGCGACACGATAGGCGGCCAGCAGCAGATCGCCCGCGATCCACCAGTGCAGCGACGCGTTGTCCTTGCCGAGCCCGATATAGGACAGGCACAGCAGCAGCATCGTCATGAGCCCGAACGGCGTGATGATCAGGAGCAGCGTGACGGGGTCGTTGAAGGACATGTAAGGCGTGCGAACGAATACCCGCGCAGTCTAGCGCATCGGCAGTGACACCTATTGCTGCGGTCGACTGCCAATTGATGTCACCTCATGGGCCATTTTCTGGCACGGCGCGATATAACCGCCTGCGTGCATTTCGGCAGATTCCGTTCGTACCCATATCCCCCTTTGGTTGGATACGCCAATTCGCAGGAATATGCCGCGATCTTCGGTCCGCTGCGAAGCCATTGCGCCGTCGCCGAAGGTCACCGCATGACCGAGAAATGGCAGGCACGATGATTGCGGTACAGGTCTGTCACATCCATTCAAGCCTTCCCAACAGTCTTGCATCCATATGGATCGCCGTCCCGGCGCGTCCAGGGGGGCCTGTTGTCTGCATGCAGTGGAAACCGCCGGCGGAGCAACTGGCCGAAGGCATTCGATAACAACAAAGAAGGTCAGATAAACCATGCAATTTCCCGTCCCCAAGCGAGGCACGGGCGCGGTTGCCGCGCTTGCCGTCTCCCTGATTGCCGCGTCGATCGTCGCCGCCTGCGGCGGCGGTGGCGGCGGTGATGGCGCTGCCGCGCCGTCCGGCAACAACAACGCCAGCAACTCGACGCCCGTGCAGCCCGCATCGGGCTACTCGCCGCTGTATGACGCGACGACGCAGGCGATGGAGCAGATCCAATACCGCGAGGCCGACGGCACGCTCGTGACGCTGGTGGGCATGCGGCCCACCGAGCGTCACGCACGCGAGCGCGGCGAGGCATGGGATGCGCCGGACGCGGGTCCGGGCCGCTACCTCACGTTCCCGACGTTCTACTTCCAGAATCGCACGTTCGGCCTGGAGATTCGCGACGAAGTGCCGGCGGGCCGCCAGAAGATCTCGTTCTACCTGCGCGTGAACCAGGGCATCTTCGACGGCACGACGTTCAGCCTGTTCCGCAATATCCAGAACCCGGAAGTGCGTGACTATGGCTGGTCGCTGAACTACGGCTTCAACAATCCCACGCAGGGTGGACTGCCGATCTGTATCGAAGGGCAGCCCAAAGAGAACTGCATGATGACCGTGGATTCGAACTGGCGCACGGACCCGCACAGCAAGCTGGCGATCGGCGACAAGATCGAACTCGCGCCGGCGCCGCGCCTCAAGCGCGATCCGGTGGTCGATGGCGGCGGCAGCCGCTACTACTCGTTCGAGCAGCTGTACGTGGTGGGCCAGGGCATGAAGCCGTGGTACGGCATCGTGCCGAACCTCGACTCGGAACCGATTCCGGACGAAGCGCTGCTGGGCGGCCAGGCGAGCCTCTCGTACAACTACTCCGAGGAGCCGATGCGCGTGTTCCAGCAGATGTCGAACAATATCGGCATCGCGAACACGCAGCGCTTCGTGGAGGGCCGCCGCCTGTTCCACACGTCGTTCCTCGACGGCAAGCACTCGGAGCATGACGCCGACAACCCCGTGTTCACGGCGCACATCGGCCAGCTCGGCCCGCGCTACAACCAGCCGCGCTGCATCCAGTGCCACACGAACAACGGCCGCAGCATCTCGCCGGGCATCGGCGTGAAGCTCGACACGATGTCGATCCTGACCGCCGCCGCCGATGGCAAGGCCGATCCGACCTACGGCTGGAACGTGCAGCAGCACGCGCAGGACGGCAATGCCCCGCAGTACGACGTCAGCATCAAGTCGTACGAGACCACGGTTCGCACGCTGCCCGATGGGGAGAAGGTGGAACTGGTCAAGCCGGTCTATGCGTTCAAGGGCCCGACCCCGGCGCAATACTCGGCGCGCCAGGCCGCGCAGGTCATCGGCATGGGCCTGCTCGAGGCGCTGGACGAGAAGACGATTCTCGCGCTCGCGGACCCGGACGACGTGAACGGCGACGGCGTGCGCGGCATCCCGAACTGGGTCACCGACCCGGAAACCGGCAAGACCCATCTGGGCCGCTTTGGCTGGAAGGCGTCGAAGGGCAGCATCCGCCAGCAGGCCGGCGACGCGCTGAGCAAGGACATGGGCGTGACGTCGCCAGTGTTCCCGACGCGCGGTTGCCAGATGGGCGCCGCCGACTGCCGCCAGGCCGCCGCGGCCACGTCGATCTCCGAGACCGAGATCGAACGCCTGACGAGCTACCTGTCGCTGATCGCGGTGCCGGCACAGCGCAGCCTGCGCAGCGGCTTCCCGGCCGGCGTGCGCGTATCGCCCGAGCATGACGTGAATCCGGACCTGATCGCGCGCGGCAGCGTGCTGTTCACGCAGTCCCGCTGCGTGGCCTGCCACACCGCGACGCTGAAGACCGGCACCAACCACCCGTTCGTGGAACTGCGCGACCAGACCATCCATCCGTACACGGACCTGCTGCTGCACGACATGGGCCCGGGCCTGGCCGACACGCTGAGCGAAGGCCGCGCCGCGCCGAACCAGTGGCGTACCGCGCCGCTGTGGGGTATCGGTTCGCTGCGCTTCGTACAGGGCAATGCCGATCAAAGCGTGCGTTTGCTGCATGACGGCCGCGCGCGCAATATGGTCGAGGCCATCCTGTGGCACGGCGGCGAGGCCAACGACGCGCGCACGCGCTTCGAGGCCCTGCCCAAGAACGACCGCGACGCGATCGTCGCGTTCCTGCAGTCGCTGTAAAGGCTGCCACGACGCTTTCTCTCCCCGAGAAACGGCGCGACTTTCCCGCGCCGCCCCTGAGCCGTGCCTTCGGGCACGGCTTTTTTGTTGGCGCCGGTGAGGTAACATGCCGCCACCTCCAATTCCATGGGCGCCGACCCTTCGGCCACGTTCCCTATGTCTCCCTCGACCGGACTCGATGAGTTGGCTTTTCGGCGGATCCTTCGACGCAATATCACACTGCCACTCGTGGTCGGAGGGGTTACGGCGGCGATCTTCATCGGGCTCGTGCTGTATCTCCTCTCTGCCAACAGCTGGATCGAGCATTCCGAGCGCGTCATCGGCAATACGCAGGAGATCGGCCGGCTGGTCTGGCGCAAGGAAGCCGCGTTGCGCGGCTTCGCGATGACGGGCGACGAGCGCTACACGCGCGACTACGACCTCGCGCGTCCGATCCTGATGGCCGACGTCGATGCGCTCTCCACGCTCGTGCGCGACAACGCCGCGCAGGTGGAACGGCTGCAGCGCATCAAGGCATGGCAGCAGCAGTGGGATCGGAAGGCCGACGAACTGATTGCGCTGCGGCGCCGCGGGGATGGCACGCAGGCATCGGCGCTGGCCGGCCGCGGCGAGGCCGAGCGCGATGCGACGAATCGCGAGCTCGACGCGTTTCTCGGTATCGAGCAGACGCTGCGGCTCAATCGCGCGGACTCGGGCAGCCAGTTTGCGCTCGTGACGATCGTCGGTTCCGTGGTGGCCAGCGTGCTGCTGAGCTTTATCGTCGCCTGGCGAGGACGCCGGGATCTGGTGCAGCTGTCGGATGCCTATAGCGGATCGCTGGACGCGCACGAGAGCCAGGCGCGCGTGCTGACGCATCAGGCGTGGCTGCGCGATGGACAGGTACGCTTCGGTGCGCAGGTGGTGGGGCAGGACTCGCTCGCGCGGCTCTCGCCGGTCGTGCTCGAGTTTCTTGCGAGCTATCTTGGCGCGGCGGCCGGCACGCTCTATGTGCTGGTCAGCCGCAACACGCTCGAGCGCCGCGGCGCCATCGGCTTGGCAAACGAGGACATGCTGCCCCAGCGCATCGCCGTGGGCGACACGCTGGTCGGCCGTGCCGTGACGTCCGCGCAGTCCCTGCATATCGACGCCGTACCGGCGGACTACTGGTCCGTCGCGTCGGCGCTGGGCGCCGCGCCGCCCACGGCGCTGGTGGTCGCGCCGATCCGGGCGAACGGCGTCGTGATCGGCGCGCTGGAGCTCGCGTTCATGGCGCCGCCCGATGCGCGTACCCATGAGTTCCTCGCGCTGATGAGCGCGACGATCGGCGACGTGGTGGCCGCCGCGCAGCAGCAGGAGCGTCTGCAGGAAGCCCTCGAGGAAACGCAGCAACTCAACGAGGAACTGCAAAGCCAGCAGGAAGAACTGCGCGTGGCCAACGAGCAGCTGGAACAGCAGACCTCGGCGCTCTCGCAGTCGCGCGCGGTGCTCGCGAACCAGAAGGCCGAGCTCGAGCAGACCAACGAGCAGCTGTCCGCGCAGGCGCGCGTGCTCGACGAAAAGAACGATGCGCTGATGCGCGTGCAGTCCACGCTCGAGGAAAAGGCCGCGGACCTCGAGCGCGCGAGCCAGTACAAGTCCGAGTTCCTCGCCAACATGTCGCACGAACTGCGCACACCGCTGAACAGTTCGCTGATACTTTCGAAGCTGCTGGCCGACAACAAGGCCGGCAATCTGTCGAGCGAGCAGGTGCGCTACGCGCAGACGATCCATTCGGCGGGCAACGACCTGCTGGTGCTGATCAACGACATTCTCGACCTGGCCAAGGTGGAGGCCGGCAAGGTCGAGCTCGTGATCGATACCGTCGCGCTCGAGCACATCAACAACAACCTCGTGCGCACGTTCGAGCCGCTCGCGCGGCAGAAGCGGCTTGCGTTCCAGTGCGCGGTGGCCCCCGACGTGCCGCTCGCGATCACGACCGATGGCCATCGCCTGGAACAGGTGCTGAAGAACCTGCTGTCGAACGCGGTGAAGTTCACGGAGCATGGACAGGTCTTCGTGCAGTGGACCATGGCGGGGCCCGATCGCGTGCGCTGCTCCGTCATCGATACCGGTATCGGCATCGCGCCCGCGCAGCACGCGCGCGTGTTCGAGGCGTTCCATCAGGCCGATGGCACGACCAGCCGGCAGTACGGCGGCACGGGATTGGGACTGTCCATCTCGCGCAGTCTTGCCGAACTGCTTGGCGGCGAGATTACGCTCGAGAGCACGCCGGGGCATGGGTCGGCATTCTCGGTGACGCTGCCCGTGCACTATGTGGCGCCGCATGTGGCGGCTCCCGAAGTGCAGGCCGATGCGATGGATGCTGGAGCGGCGCCGCTTGCCGCGCCGGTCGCCGGGGTGCGGGCCACGCTGCCCGCGACGGCGCCCGCGCTGGTGGCGAACGTGCCGGCGCACGTGCCCGCGAGCGTGTCCGCGAATGTTCCCGCGGACCTTCCCGATCTCGCCGAGGCGCGCGCGGTGATCCCCGACGACCGTTACGCGCTGAGCGGCGAGCGCCTCGTGCTCGTGATCGAGGACGAACCGCAGTTCGCGCAGATCCTGCTCGATATCGCGCACGACATGCAGTACCAGTGCATCGTCTGCGGCACGGGCGGGGAGGGCGCCGCGATGGCGCGCGAGCACCAGCCGCAGGCGATATTACTCGACCTCGGTCTGCCGGACCGTTCGGGCCTGATGGTGCTGCAGGAGCTCAAGGGCGACCCCCGCACGCGCCATATCCCGGTGCATGTGGTCTCGGCCATGGACCGCGCCGATACCGCGCTGCATCTCGGCGCGATCGGGTTCGCGGTCAAGCCGACCTCGCGCGAGGACCTTGCCAATATCTTCCGCCGCCTGGAGGAGAAAATCGCGCGGCAGGTCAAGCGCGTGCTGCTCGTGGAGGACGATGCGCGCCAGCGCGACAGCATCGTCCAGCTGATCGGCGACGAGAAGATCGAGATCGTGGCGGTGGAAACCGGCGAGCAGGCCCTGCAGCGACTGCTGACCGAGGTGTTCGACTGCATGATCGTCGACCTCAAGCTCCCGGACATGCAGGGCAGCGAACTGCTGCGCTCGATGGCGATTACCGAGGCCTGCTCGTTCCCGCCCGTGATCGTCTACACGGGCCGCAACCTGTCGAGTGCGGAAGAGCGCGAACTGCTCAAGTACTCGCAGTCGATCATCATCAAGGGCGCGCGCTCACCCGAGCGCCTGCTCGACGAGGTGACGCTGTTCCTGCATCAGGTGGAATCGGATCTGCCGGAAGAGCGCCGGCATATGCTGCTGGCCGCGCGGGCGCGCAGCCGCGAGCTCGAAGGGCGGCGCATCCTCGTCGTGGACGACGACGTGCGCAACGTGTTCTCGCTGACGAGCGCGCTCGAGCATCAGGGCATGCGCGTGGACATCGGCCGCAATGGGCACGAGGCGCTCGATATCCTCGCGCGCACGCCGGATATCGATATCGTGCTGATGGACGTGATGATGCCGGGCATGGACGGGCTCGAGGCCATGCGCCGGATTCGCGCGGACCTCAGGCTCAAGAGCCTGCCGATCATCGCCGTGACGGCCAAGGCGATGCAGAAGGACCGGCTGGAATGCCTTGCGGCCGGGGCCAGCGACTATATCGCCAAGCCCGTGGACCTCGACCAGCTGTATTCGCTGCTGCGCGTGTGGGTGCCGAAGGCGATGATCTGACCCTCGCCTTCGGGGCACGCGGGTCAGGGGATCACTGCGCCTTCGGTGCCGTGTCCGGCGGCAGCTGGTAGCTCCACGTCTCGGTCAGCGGACGGTTGTCGCCCGAGACCAGCGCCGCGCGCAGCTCGACCACCTTCTTCGGGTCCTTGACCTTGAAGCGCAGCGTCAGCCGCTGTCCCTTGGTCGCCGGATTGACCTGCAGCACGCGCTCGATCAGCTCGGCGTTGTCGCTGAGGCTGACCTGCGGGTTGATCTGCGCGCTGGGCGCGAGATTCGCGAGCGGCGCGCCCTCGAAGTCGATCAGGAGCCCGACGCTGCCATCGAGATGGCGAATCAGGTTGGCCTGCATGATTTCACCGGCCGAGCGCAGCGTCTGCTTGACCCACGCCACGTCCTTCGGCACGAGCGCGCGCTCGTCCATCGTCCAGTGCATCGTGTAGTTGGCCACCAGTGGCGTCCCCTTCGCGGGCAGCGCGTCGGGCGTCCAGAATGCGACGATGTTGTCGTTGGTCTCGTCGGGCGTGGGAATCTCGACGAGCTCGACCTTGCCGCGTCCCCAGTCGCCCTCGGGCACGATCCACGCGCTGGGCCGCAGGTCGTAGCGATCCTTGAGGTCCTCGTAGGACGAGAAATCGCGGCCGCGCTGCAGCAGGCCGAAACCGCGCGGATTGTTCACGGTGAACTGGCTGATGGCCAGATGGCGCGGATTGTTCAGCGGGCGCCAGAGCCATTCGCCGTCGCCGGTATGGATCGACAGGCCGTTGGAGTCGTGCAGCGCCGGGCGGAAGTTGTGCGGGTCGCGCATCTGGTTCGGCCCGAACAGGAACATGCTCGTCAGCGGCGCCACGCCGAGCTTGGTCACCTTGTCGCGCATGAATACACGCGCCTGCACCTTCAGCGTGGAGTCCTCGCCCGGCATCAGCTCGAAGCGGTAGGCACCGGTCGCGCGCTGCGAATCGAGCAGCGCGAAGAACACGAGCTTCTTGTCCTGCGGGTTGGGACGCTCGATCCAGAACTCGCGGAACGCCGGAAACTCCTCGGCAACGGGCAGGCCGGTGTCGATGGCCAGGCCGCGGCTCGACAGGCCATACACCTGACCCTTGCCGATCACGCGGAAGTAGCTCGCGCCGAGCACGCTCATGACTTCGTCGAGCTTGTCGGGACGGTTGACGGGGTACATCACGCGGAAGCCCGCGTAACCGAGCTTGCTCGTGGCCGAGCGGTCGAGCTTGAGGTCGCCGAAGTCGAACCGCGACATGTCGTAGCGGATCTCCTGCACGTTGTTGCCCACGATCTCGTTGATGCGCACCGGCGAGCTGAACTGCATGCCCTGATGGTAGAACCCGAGCTTGAACGGCGTGCCCTGATTCTTCCACTCGAGGTTGTCGGTGCGCGGCTGGATCTTGATGTAGTCGGCGAACTGCATCTGCTGGAACGCCGGCGGCAGATTGTTCGCGGGTGCCACGTAGGGCTTGTCGGCCAGGCTCTTCGCGCGTGCGGTCACGTCGTCGAGCGAGAAGGCAAATGCGGCACCACCGTGCAGCACGGCCAGCATGGCGGCAAGCGCGGGCAGGACGCCCCGGGTAAATGTCGCGACAAAGGCTGCTGTCAAGACCGATTCCTCCAGTAAGACGGGTTGGAAAATGTTGCCACAGTCGTGCTGCGGTGCAAACCGCTAGTGTATAGACGGTAAACTGCGGGCGTAGTGCCTTAAAAGTTACGTTTTTGCGTGGCGTGCCTGCAACGGCATGCGTGCGCTGTAAAAAAGTCCGACAAAGTCGGGCATACGTCAGGCGCGCGTTCGGGCAGAGTCGAGCGCGTCGCTGACCTACATAACGGAAAAACGATCCGATGAGACTGCTCACCTCGCTGGCTGTTGCCGCCAGCCTGCTCTGCGCCCCTGCCTTTTCCGCCCTTGCCGCCCCGCCCGACGCCGCCCCGCCCGACGGCGCGCAGGCCTCGCCCGCGTCGGTCGCGGAGCGCGACGCATTCATCGACAGGCTCATCGCGCGCATGACGCTCGAGGAAAAGATCGGCCAGCTGCGGCTGATCAGCATCGGCTCCGACATGCCGCAGCCGCAACTGCGCAAGGAACTCGAGGCCGGCCGCGTGGGCGGCACGTTCAATTCGGTGACGCCGGCCGAGAACCGTCCGCTGCAGGAGGCCGCGGTCAAGAGCCGGCTCGGGATTCCCATCTTCTTCGCCTACGACATCGTGCACGGCCATCGCACGATCTTCCCGATCAGCCTGGGCGTGGCCTCCACATGGGACATGGGCGCCGTGGAACGCGTGGCGCGCGTGTCCGCGCTCGAGGCCACGGCCGACGGCATCGACATGACCTTCGCGCCGATGGTCGATATCTCGCGCGATCCGCGCTGGGGCCGCACGTCCGAAGGTTTCGGCGAGGACCCGTTCCTCGTGTCGCAGAGCGCGCGCGCGATGGTGCGCGGCTTCCAGGGTGCGTCGCCGGCCAATCGCGACAGCCTGATGGCCGTGGTCAAGCATTTCGCGCTGTATGGCGCCGTGGAGGGTGGCCGTGACTACAACACGGTGGACATGAGCCCGATGCGGATGTTCCAGGACTACCTGCCGCCATACAAGGCCGCGATCGATGCGGGCGCGGGCGGCGTGATGATCGCGCTCAATTCGATCAACGGCGAGCCCGCCACCTCGAACAAATGGCTGCTGCGCGACCTGCTGCGCAAGCAGTGGGGCTTCAAGGGCCTGACCGTCAGCGATCATGGCGCGATCGACGAACTGTTGCGCCACGGCGTGGCGAAGGATGGCCGCGAGGCCGCGAAGCTCGCGATCGAGGCGGGCGCGGACATGAGCATGCATGACTCGCTCTATCTTCAGCAGCTGCCGGGCCTCGTGAAATCGGGCGCGGTGCCCGTCGGCGTGGTCGATGAGGCCGTGCGCGAAGTGCTGGGCGCGAAGTACGACCTCGGGCTGTTCGCCGATCCGTATCGCCGTATTGGCCGTGCCGCCGACGATCCCGCCGATGTGGAAGCCGACAGCCGCCTGCATCGCGAGGACGCGCGCGACGTGGCGCGCCGCTCGCTCGTGCTGCTCGAGAACCGCAACCAGACGCTGCCGCTGAAGAAGGGCGGCACGATCGCGGTGGTGGGCCCGCTGGCCGATGCGCCGATCGACATCATGGGCAGCTGGTCCGCGGCCGGCAAAGGCAAGCATTCGGTCACGCTGCTGCAGGGCATGCGCGACGCGCTCGGCGATCGCGGCCGCGTGCTCCACGCGCATGGCGCGAACCTGACCGACGATCCGCGCGTGGTCGAGTACCTGAACTTCCTGAACTGGGACATGAAGGAGCTCGTGCAGGATCCGCGCCCGCTCGGCGACATGATTGCCGAAGCGGTGGCGGCCGCGCGTGCCGCCGACGTGGTGGTGGTGGCCGTTGGCGAGTCGCGCGGCATGTCGCACGAGGCGTCCAGCCGCACCACGCTGTCGCTGCCCGGCTCGCAGCAGACGCTGCTCAAGGCGCTGAAGTCCACCGGCAAGCCGATGGTCGTGGTGCTGATGAATGGCCGGCCGCTCACGCTGAACTGGGAGAAAGAAAACGCGGACGCGATGCTCGAGACCTGGTACGCGGGCACCGAGGGCGGCCATGCCATCGCCGACGTACTGTTCGGCGACTACAACCCGTCGGGCCGCCTGCCGATATCGTTCCCGCGTTCGATCGGCCAGATTCCCACGTATTACAACCAACTGCGCATCGGGCGTCCGTTCACGCCGGGCAAGCCCGCGAACTACACGTCGCAGTATTTCGAGGAAGCGTCGGGCCCGCTGTACCCGTTTGGCTACGGCCTCAGCTACACGCAATACGCGGTGTCCGACGTGCGGCTCTCGCGGGACACGATGCGCGCGGGGGAACGTATCGAAGCCAGCGTGACCGTGAAGAACACGGGCGCGCGCGACGGCGAGGTGGTCCTGCAGCTGTACCTGCAGGACGTTGCCGCTTCGGTCGTGCGGCCGGTCAAGGAGCTCAAGGACTTCCGCAAGATTCCGCTCAAGGCGGGCGAGTCGCGCGTGGTGTCGTTCCCGATCGACGAGGACAAGCTCAAGTTCTACAACGCGAAGCTCGACTATGTGGCGGAACCGGGCGAGTTCAACGTCCAGATCGGGCTCGACGCCGAGAACGTGAAACAGAAGACGTTTGTGTTGCGTTAGTGCGGGAGCGCCGTTTGCACTACCATGGATAAACGTCCGCTCCGGAGATCGCTTCCATGCCTCGCCTCGCTCGCAGTCTGGTTATCACGTCGCTGTTGGTAACGGCAAGCGGTCTGCTCGCGTCACTGCCGTTGCCACAGCAACTCCACCATTCGATGGCGCGGGCGCAGCCGTCGGGCGACGCCGCCATCAATAACGCGATCTCCAACGCCGTGCGCGAAGGCGAACCGCAGTTCCGCCCCACGCCCAGCCAGCCGCCGTCGCGCGACGCCGAGTGCGATTCGCTCGCGGCCCAGATCGGCGATTTGCCGCGCCGCAGCTATCGCCCGTCGGGCCAGAACGTCGAAAACAGCCAGGGCACCGACATCCCGACCGTGGAGCGCGACCGCACGCGCCGGCAGCTCCAGCGCGTCTACAACGAGAAGTGCGCCGATCACAGCTGATCGCCTTTTCGCCCCGATGTGGCGCATTTGTTTCACCGATTCGGTGAAAAAACCATATGTTTCATGGTAATCCATGATGGAACGTTTGTTGCTCTGAGTCTAGAGTTGCAACATTCGACTCATAGGAGTGCCACCATGAAACACCATCGCCTGGCCCTTGCGGCCATGTTCGCCACCCTGCTGCCGCTGGCCGCCAGCGCCGCGGACGTGGCCGCGAGCCCCACGCTGAGCAAGATCAAGTCCGGCGGCGTGATCTCGATCGGCCACCGCACGTCTTCCATCCCGTTTTCGTACTACGACGCGAACCAGAAGGTGATCGGCTTCTCGCAGGACATCTGCGACCGCGTGATCGACGCCGTGAAGAAGGAAACAGGTGTTGCAGCGCTGCAGGTGCGCATGGTGCCGGTCACGTCGCAGAACCGTATCTCGCTCGTGCAGAACGGGACCGTGGACCTCGAGTGCGGCGTGACGACCAACCTCAAGGCCCGCCAGCAGCAGGTCGCGTTCTCGACCACGTTCTTCGTGGCGGGCACGCGCCTGCTCGTGAAGAAGAACAGCCCGATCCGCGATTTCGGCGATCTGTCGGGCAAGTCCGTGGTTACCAACGCGGGGACGACGTCGGAGCGCATCCTGCGCCGGCTCAACGACGAGAAGGGCGCAAATATCACGATTCAGAGCGCCAAGGACTATGGCGAGTCGTTCCTGATCCTGCAGTCGGGCCGCGTGGCCGCGTTCATGATGGACGACGTGCTGCTCTCGGGCGCGCGCACGCTGGCGCCGAACCCGTCGGACTGGGCCGTCGTCGGCACGCCGCAATCGTTCGAGGCCTATGCGTTCATGATGCGCAAGGACGATCCGGGCTTCAAGCAGGTGGTCGATGGCGCGATCACGTCGCTGATGAAGAGCGGCGAGATCGATACGCTCTATGCCAAGTGGTTCGCCAAGCCGGTGCCGCCGAAGAACATCAGCTTCGATCTGCCGGTGAGCGAGCCGCTCAAGCGCGCGTACGCGAACCCCAGCGACGAGGCCTTCGAGTAAGCGTCGGCCCGGACGCGATGGGGCGGGCGGTGGTACGCTTGGCGCTGCCATGCATCCGTAGCCCATCGCATCCACCGCCAAGGAGTTCCGATGTCCGTCGCCCCCGTCCTCCCGTCAGCCCGGGAAGCCGTCCACAACCTGCGCGCGTCGCGCATCCGCGAGGTGGCCAATGCTGGCATCGGCCTCCCCGACGTGCTGCCGTTCTGGTTCGGCGAATCGGACCAGGTCACGCCCGCGTTCATCCGCGACGCGGCCAGCCGCGCGCTGGCCGACGGGGCCACGTTCTACACGCACAACCTCGGCATTCCCGCGCTGCGCGAGGCGCTGGCCGCGTATGCCACGCGCCTGCATGGCGCCACCGCGGTCGATAACGTCGCGGTCACCAGCGCCGGCGTCAATGCGCTGATGCTGGCCGCGCAGCTCGTTGCCGGGCCCCGCGACCATGTGGTGGCGGTCACGCCGCTGTGGCCGAACCTCGTCGAAATTCCACGCATTCTCGGTGCCACCGTGGAAACGGTGTCGCTCGACTATGGGCCGCAGGGGTGGGCGCTGGACATCGACAAGCTGCTTGCCGCGCTCAAGCCCGGCACGCGCGCGGTGATGATCAATTCGCCGAACAATCCGACCGGCTGGGTGATGCCGCGCGCCGCGCAGCAGATCGTGCTCGATCACTGCCGGCGTCATGGCATCTGGATCATTGCGGACGAGGTGTACGAGCGCCTCTACTACGGCGACACCGATGGCGACGCACCGACCGCGCCGTCGTTTCTCGATATTGCCTCGCGCGACGAGCGCGTGATCAGCGTCAATTCGTTTTCCAAGGCATGGCTGATGACGGGCTGGCGCCTCGGGTGGATGGTGCTGCCGGCCGCTCTGACCGCGGATCTCGGCAAGCTTATCGAGTACAACACGTCGTGCGCGCCGTCGTTCGTGCAGGAAGCGGGCGTGGTGGCCGTGCGCGAGGGCGAGTCGTTCACGCGGGAACTGGTCGCGCGCACGCGTCAGGCCCGCGACCATCTGGTGAACGCGCTCTCGTCGCTGCCCGGCGTCGATGCACGGGCGCCGGACGGCGCGATGTATGTGTTCTTCCGCTTCGACGCGCAGACGGGTGGTGCCACCGACAGCCTCGAACTGTGCAAGCGGCTCGTGCGCGAGGCGCGCATCGGGCTCGCGCCGGGGAGTGCGTTTGGCGACGAGGGCGAGGGGTTTGTGCGGTGGTGCTACGCGTGCGATGTCGCGCGGCTCGACGAAGGCGTCGCGCGTTTGCGGCAGTACCTCGCTCGCTAGCGCGGACCGGTAGCCGGGGACTACCGGGCGCTTAGCGAGCCGACACGTCGACGGCCTCCTGCGACCACCCACCCCCGAGCGCCTGCATCAGCGCCGCCGTATCCGCCAGCCGGCTCGCACGCGCCTGGGCCAGGTCGAGCGCCGCCTGCCGGGACTGGCGTTCCGCGTCGATCACCGTGAACTGGCTCACACCGCCGAGCCGGTACTGCTCGGACACGATCGCCAGCGTGTCGCGCGTCTGCCGCGCGTTGTCGGCGCGGGCCGCCAGCGTGCCGGCGTCCGCCTCCAGCGCGCGCAGCGAATCCGCCACGTTCTGCAGGCCCTGCAGCACGGCCTGCCGGTAAGCGGCGAGCGACTGCTCATACGCGGCCTCCGATGCGCGTTTCTTCGCCAGCAGCTCGCCACCGCGGAACACCGGCTGCACGACGCCCGCCGCGAGACTCCAGATATTGAGACTGTCGAACAGGTCGCGCATGCGCGTCTCCTGCGTGCCCGCGCTCGCGCTCAGCGTGATCTGCGGATACAGGTTCGCCGTGGCCACGCCGATATTCGCCGACGCTTCGTGCAGCAGCGCCTCGGCCGCGCGGATATCGGGCCGGCGGCGCGCGAGCGTCGCGGGCAGGCTCACCGGCACGGTATCGGGCAGGTACAGGTCCTCGAGCCGGAATTCGGGCAGGCTCGCACTGCCCGGCGTCTGGCCCGTATAGACCGCAAGCTGATGCCGCGCCGCGTCGATCTGCCGCGACAGGCCCGGAATCAGCGCCTGCGTCTGCGCAAGTTCGGCGCGCTGCCGCTGCACGTCCACGCGCGCCACGCCTCCGGCCCTTAGCCGATCCTCCATGATGCCGGCCTGCCGCTGCTGCGCATCCGCCAGGGCGACGGTATCGGCAAGCTGCGCGCGCAGACCGGCCTCGCGGATCGCCGTGGTGGCGACGTTCGCCGCGAGCGACAGGCGCGCGGCCTCGAGTTCGTAGCGCTGGTAATCGACCGCCGCGCGCAGTCCTTCCAGCTCGCGCCGCTGTCCGCCGAACAGATCGAGCACGTAAGAGACCTGTACCGTCGCGCCATAGAGCGTGAACGGTCCGGGGTTCGGAAACGCATCGATGCCGACGGACTTGATATCGAACTGCTGCCGCGCGGCATTGAACTTCGCATCGACGCTCGGAAACTGCGTGGCGCCCGTGCGCGCGATCAGCGTCTCCTGCGCTTCGCGCAGCCGCGCGCTGGCCTGCGCGAGCGTCGGACTGCTGTCGAGCGCGCGGCGCACGGTCTCGTCGAGCGCGGGACTGCGGAACAGCGTCCACCATTGCTTGGGCACGTCGCCTTCGGCGAAGGTCTGGGCCTGCCCTTCGGCGGTCACCGTACGCTCTGGCTGCGGGCCGGTGGTGTAACGCGCATCGGTGGTGGCGGCCGGCGAGCGGAAGTCGGGGCCGACCGCGCAGCCGGCCAGCGCCAGGGCCGCGCAGGAGATGAGGAGGGTGCGCATCGCGGGCTCCATCGTGAAGTTAATCCAGCGTGCGCTTGTAGAAGCGCACCGCGATGGTCATGACGACGACCGTGAAGACAGCCATCGGCCAGACGTTCGGCCAGAGTTCGGTCCATCCGTTGCCCTTGAGCAGGATGCCGCGGATCAGGCGGTTGAAGTACGTCATCGGCAGCACGTTGCCGATCCACTGCGCCCACGCGGGCATGCCGACGAACGGGAACATGAAGCCCGACAGCAGGATATTGGGCAGGAAGTAGAAGAACGTGAGCTGCACGGCCTGCAACTGGTTCTTCGCGAGCGAGGACAGCGTGATGCCGACCGTCAGGTTGGCCGCGATGAACAGCAGCGCCGCGAGGTAGACCGCGACGACGGAACCGAAGAACGGTACCGAGAAGATCCAGTACGCGGCCGCGAGGATGATCGTCGACTGGATCAGGCCGATGAAGATATACGGCACGATCTTCCCGGAGATGACCTCCACGGGCTGCACGGGCGTGGCGAGCAGATTCTCCATGGTGCCGCGCTCGCGTTCGCGCGTCATGGCGAGGCCCGTCATCATCACCATCGTCATGGTCAGGATCACGCCCATCAGGCCCGGCACGATGTTGTACTGCGTGATGCCTTCGGGGTTGTAGAGACGCTGCACATCGACGTCGAACGCGGACTTGCCGCCGGCCAGCGGCGCGAGCGCGCCCTTGAGGTCGATGCGCGCGACGCTGTCCGGCAGGCTCGCGAGCGCGGCAAGCGCGGGACCCGTCGCGGACGGATCGGTCGCATCGGCTTCCACGAGCATCGCGGGCCGCTCGCCGCGCAGCAGCTTGCGCGAGAAATCGGTCGGAATGGTCAGCACGAACTGCACGTCGCCGCGCATCAGCGCCTCGCGCCCCGCGCGTTCGTCGGGCAGCGTGCCCACGACCCGGAAGTACGTGGTGTTCTCCAGCGCCGCGATAAACGAACGCGTGAAGTCGCTCTGCTCCGCGCTGATGACGGCGGTGGGCATATGGCGCGGGTCCGAGTTGATCGCGAAGCCGAACAGCATCAGCTGGATGATGGGCAGGCCGACGATCATGCCGAACGTGACGCGGTCTCGCCGCAGCTGGAGGAACTCCTTCAGCACGATGCTCCACCAGCGCTGGACCGAGAACCGCGAGCGGGTGGCTCGCCGCCTCGGTGGGGTGGGCGTGGCGGGGTTGTTCATGTGCGCTCCTTCGCCCGCGGCCTGGCCGCGCTCGCGGCCATGTTGTCCTGCGCGCCGCTCATCATGTGGATGAAGACGTCCTCGAGGCTCGTCGGCGTCTGCGCGATGCGCCGGTTCGGGCCGGCAAGCTGTCGCAGTGTTTCGCCGAGCAGCGCGCCGTCGCGTCCCGTGACGTGCAGCGCGGTGCCGAAGGCCACGGTCTGCTCGACGCCGGGCTTGCCCTGCAGCGCGGCCGACAGACCGGCGAGGTCCTCGCCCTCGACGCTCCACGTGGCGAGGTGCTGGCTATCGACGACCTCCTGCGACGTCCCCTGCGCGAGCAGCTTGCCGTATGCGATATACGCGAGCTTGTGGCACCGTTCGGCCTCGTCCATATAGTGCGTGCTGACGAGTACCGAGATGCCGCGCGCGGCAAGCTGGTGCAGCTGTTCCCAGAAATCGCGGCGCGCCTTGGGATCGACGCCGGCCGTCGGTTCGTCGAGCAACAGCAGCCGCGGCGCGTGAAGCAGGCAGGCGGCGAGCGCGAGCCGCTGCTTCCATCCGCCCGAGAGCGATCCCGCGAGCTGCGCCGCGCGCGATTGCAGGCCGAGATCCTCGAGCGCGCGATCGACGGCCTCGCGGCGGTTGGGCATGTCGTACACACGCGCGACGAAGTCGAGGTTCTCGCGAATCGAGAGATCTTCCCAGTACGAGAACCGCTGCGTCATGTAGCCGACGTTGCGCTTGATCTCGGCGGCATCCTTGAGGATGTCGTACCCCAGGCAGGTGCCTGAGCCCGAGTCGGGCGTCAGCAGGCCGCACATCATGCGGATCGACGTGGTCTTGCCGCTCCCGTTGGGGCCGAGAAAGCCGAAGATCTCGCCGCGCGCGACCTGCATCGACAGATCGTTGACCACGTGCTTGTCGCCGAAATGCTTGTTCAGGCCATGCACGTCGATCGCGAGTTCGGGTGTGCCGTTCGACGCGGCGCCGGGAGGCGGGTTGGCGTGGCTCATGATGCGCGCACCTCCACGGGCTGGCCCGGATGCAGCTTCGACGCGTCGCCGCGCGTGGGACGCGCCTCGATCAGGAACACGAGCTTGCGGCGCGTCTCGTTGCTGTAGATGACGGGCGGCGTGAACTCGGCTTCGTTCGACACGTAGGTGATCGTTGCCGCGACGGGCGCCGCGCAGCCATCGCAGAGGATCTGCACGCGCTGACCGTTCCGGATGGACCCGACCGCGCCCTCGGGCACGAAGAAGCGCACCTTCACGTTGCCGGGCGGCAGCATGCGCACCACGGGGCTGCCCGCCGGGACCCACTCGCCGTTGCGGAACGGCGTGTCGTAGACGAGGCCCGCTTCGGTCGCGGCCACCGCCTTGCGCGAAAGCTTCCATTCCGCCTGCGCCAGCGCGGCGCGCGCGGCCTGCACCTGTGCCGCCTGCGCGGCCATCTGCGCGGTGCGGCCCGGCAGGCGGGCCACATCGACATCGCGCTGGATCTCGCGCACGCGCGCGGCATCTGACTCGGCGGTGGCGCGGCTCTCGTCGAGCTGCGCGCGGGAGATGCCGCCGATCTCGAACTGCGCCTCGTCGCGCTTGCGTTGCGCGGCGCTGCGCGTGGCCTGCGCCTGTGCCTGCACGAGCTGGGCCTGATTCACCGCGACTTCGACGGGGCGCTTGCCGGTCTGCATATCGGTCAGCTGGGCCTCCGCCACGCGCACCTGCTCCGCGGCCTGATCGCGCGCGGCGCGCTCGTCGTCGGACTCGAGCACGAACAGGGGCGCGCCCGTGGCCACCTGCTGCCCGCGCTCGACCGCGAGGCGATCGAGGCGGCCGGCAAACGGCGAGGCGACGGCGACGAACTCGCCCTCGACATAGCCCTGCCACCCGGTGGGCGCATCCCGCGAGCAGGCGGCCAGCGCGAGCGCCATCATCGCCAGCGCGGCGGGGGTGATGGCCGCAGCGATGGTGCGCCGCCGGCGAGGCGTGTGGAGGGGGGCGGAGGAGGAAGGCATGGCAGGCTCCGTGGGTGGCCTCTGCGCGTGCGCGCGGAGGCGCAAAAGGCGGGGAAGGCGTAAAGCGTAAAAGGCGTAAAGCGTAAAAGGCGGGAAAGCGGTGTTGGATTCGCGGCTGACGGGGCTGGGCCTCGCCCGCGGTGCCGGGTGGCAGCCGTCACCCGGGCGCCAGGCCGCGTGCGAGCAACGCGCCGACATGGCGCACGAGCGTCTCGGTATCGATCGCATCCGCCCCCGGCAGGCCGCGCCAGATATGCGTGGTCGCGAGCGGCAGCAGCGTGAGCCCGATCAGCGAGACCATCACCAGCGGTGGCTCGAGTCCCGGATTGAGGTCGCCCCGCTCGCGCGCGGCCGCCAGCAGGCCGGTGACGAGCGCGCCGCGCCGCAGCGCGATCCGCTGCACCACGCGCTCGCGCAACTGGCCCTCGGCGCCGACGATCTCGCGGATCCACAGCCCCGGCAGCCACGGCGTGGCCGATGCCACGCGAATCAGCTGCGCGGCGAGCCCGGTCATCATCGCGACGATGTCCGGCGCGGGCGCTCCGGGTTCGGCCACGGGCGGCATGTTCGGAAACACCTGCTCGACGAGCGGCTGCAGCCGTTCATCGACGACCGCATCGAGCAGCTGGTCGCGGTCGCGGAAGTAATAGTGGACGAGCGCGGGCGTCACGCCGGCCTCGGCCGCGATGGCCTTGATCGGGGTGCCAGCCACGCCATGCCGCGAGAACAGCAGGGTGGCCGCATCGAGCAGCCGTTCGCGCGGACTGCCACCCGCGTCGCCGTCACCGGCGGCGGCGGCGGTCGGGCGGCCGGGACCGCGCGTGCCGGGGCGGGCAGGTCTGGATCTGGTTGGCATCGTGCATTCCTGAAATCTCAGACCATATTAATTTTCGAGTTAATTAATTCCAAGGGTCGTTACAATGTCGGCGGAACGGCATGTGCAAACGTTGAGGAGACGTTCGATGGACATGTCACATACGCTTGGCTATGCTGGCCCGGCCTTGCTGCGTGGGAACCCATGCATGTGACCCAACCAATCTCCGCACGACGCGCCCCACGCAGGACGCGACGGCATTTCCAGCTTGCTCATGTTTCTGAATCGCATCGCCGCCGCTGCCGCGCTGGTGCTGGCGGCCCACGGCGTCTGCGCGCAGGAGGCGCCAGCCGTCCCGCCCGATGCCGCTACCGTTGCAGCCACCGTTGCCGCTACCGAGAGCCCGTTCGCGTTCCACGGGCAGGCCACCTATATCTGGCAGCGCAAGCCAGCGTTCAATGCCGCCTACTCGGGCGAGAACAGCCTGACCGACGCGCGCGCCAAGAGCTATTCGTTCACGAGCACGCTCGACCTCGGCCTGCGGCTGTGGCAGGGCGCGGAGTTCCACTTCAACCCGGAAGTGGCGCAGGGCGTGCCGTTCTCGAATCTGCACGGCCTCGGCGGCCTGTCGAACGGCGAGCTGGCCAAGACGGCCAGCACGAGCCCGAAGTTCTATCGCGCGCGCGCGTTCGTGCGCCAGACCTGGGGCTTCGGCGGGGGCGAGGAAACGCTCGAGGAAGACTTCAACCAGTTTGCGCGGACCGTGGACAAGCAGCGCCTCGTGCTGACGGCCGGCAATTTCGGCGTGATCGACGTGTTCGACCAGAACCCGTACGGCTCGGACCCGCGCACGCAGTTCATGAACTGGTCGTTTCTCGCGCACGGCTCGTTCGACTATCCGGCCGACTCGCGCGGCTACGACTGGGGCTTTGCGCTCGAGTACGTCGGCGACGGCTGGTCCGCGCGCTATGGCCGCTTTCTGCTGCCGCTCGAGTCCAATGGCCGCGAACTCGATACGCGGATGTTCGACCATTACGGCGACGTGCTCGAACTCGAGAAGCGCTACAGCATCGCCGGGCGCCCCGGGCAGGCGCGCCTGCTGCTATGGCGCAACAAGGCGCGCATGGGATCGTTCACGGACGCGCTGGCCTATGGGCAGGCCAACAACGTGACGCCCGACGTCGGCGACGTGCGGCGCGAGCATGCGAAGGTGGGCGTGGGCGTCGCCTTCCTCCAGGAGGTCAACGACTCGCTGGGCGTGTTCCTGCGCGCGAACTGGTCGGACGACAAGACGGAAACCTACGCGTTCACCGAGATCGGCCGGCAGGTCGCGTTCGGCGGCACGCTCAAGGGCAATGCGTGGGGACGGGGGAAGGACGAGGTGGGTGTGGCATTCGCGGCCAACATGCTGGGGCCGCATCATCGCGCGTACCTGGCCGCGGGCGGGCTCGGCGCGTTCCTTGGCGATGGCGCGCTGCGCTACGGATCGGAGCAGGTGCTCGAGGTCTACTACAGCTTTGCGGTGTGGAAAACGCTGACGCTGTCGCCGGACTTCCAGTACATCCGCAACCCCGGCTACAACCGGGATCGCGGTCCGGCAAAGTTTTACGGCATCCGCGCGCACGCGGAGTTCTGAACGAACGCCGGCCTTACTGCCGTGAATTGCGGCGGTTATCGGGCCACGGCGTGTTGAAGTTCGTGCGGAACGGGTTGATGTCGAGCCCGCCGCGGCGCGTGTAGCGCGCATACACGGCCAGCTTCACCGGCTTGCACTGGCGCTGGATGTCCGTGAAGATCCGCTCGACACACTGCTCGTGGAACTCGTTGTGGTTGCGGAACGAGATCAGGTACTTGAGCAGCCCTTCCTGATCGATCGGCGCGCCCACGTAGCGAATCTGCACGCTGCCCCAGTCGGGCTGCCCGGTCACGAGGCAGTTGGACTTCAGCAGATGCGAGACCAGCGATTCCTCGACCGGCGATTCGTCCTGCGCCGCCGACAGCAGCGTCGGATCGGGTTCATAGACATCGGTCTCGATATCGAGGCGGTCCAGCAGCAGGCCCTCGAGCTCGCCCATCTTCTGCTTGCCGAGGTCGGACTCGGTCACCAGCCGCACCTGCACCGTGCCGCCCGTCGCTTCCGACAGATCGTGGTGAAGCAGTTGCTGGACGGCTTCCGGCGACGCGATCTTGCTCTGGTTGAACGAATTCAGATAGAGCTTGAACGACTTCGACTCGACGATGTTCGGCGTGTCCGACGGAATGATGAAGCTGGCCAGCGCGACCTGGGGCTTGCCCTTGAGGTTGAGCCACGACAGTTCGTATGCATTCCAGATATCGACGCCGAAGAATGGGAGCGACCGCCCCTCGGCGAGGCCGATCTCGGTGCGCTTGGGCTGCCGCGAAATCGGGAACAGCAGCGTCGGGTCGTACTCGGTCTTGTAGGCCGAGGGCTTGCCGAGCGGCGAATGTTCCGGGGTTTGTTCCGGCGATCGATGGTTGGGCGTGTCGCTCATGGTCAGTCGGCGCGGGGCCGCGAGAGGAACAGCTTGTAGACGGGGTTCTCGGTCTCATCCCAGTGTACGTAACCGAGCGTGGAAAGAAAGTCGCGGAAAGCGCGCTTGTCGTTCTTCGGCACCTGGATGCCCACGAGGATGTTCGACGTGTCGCCGCCCTGGTTCCGGTAGTGGAACAGGCTGATATTCCAGTTCGGGCTCATGCTCGAGAGGAACTTCATCAGCGCGCCCGGACGCTCGGGGAATTCGAAGCGGTACAGCAGTTCGTTGTCCGCTTCCGGCGAGTGGCCGCCGACCATATAGCGGATATGCTGCTTGGCCAGTTCGTCGTTCGACAGGTCCAGCGTATCGAACCCGTGGCGGCGGAAGTTGGCCGCCATCTTGTCGCTCTCCGCGCGGCTGGCGATCTGCACCCCCACGAAGATATGCGCGGCCTTGCGATCGGCGATACGGTAGTTGAACTCGGTCACGCTGCGCGTGCCCACGATCTCGCAGAAGCGGCGAAAGCTGCCACGCTCTTCGGGAATCGTCACCGCGAACACCGCCTCGCGCGCCTCGCCCACCTCGGCGCGTTCGGCCACGAAGCGCAGGCGGTCGAAGTTCATGTTGGCGCCGCAGGCCACGGCCACCAGGTGCTGGCCCTTGAGCTTCTCGCGCGCGGCATAGGCCTTGAGGCCCGCCACGGCCAGCGCGCCGGCCGGCTCGAGGATCGAGCGCGTGTCCTGGAATACGTCCTTGAGGCCCGCGCAGATCGCGTCCGTATCGACGAGGATGATCTCGTCCACGAGTTCGCGCGTGATGCGGAAGGTCTCCTTGCCCACGAGCTTCACCGCGGTGCCGTCCGAGAACAGGCCCACTTCCTTCAGTTCCACGCGCTTGCCCGCATCGACGGAACGCTTCATCGCATCCGAATCCAGCGTCTGCACGCCGATGATCTTGATCTCCGGCCGCACGGCCTTGACGTAGGCCGCCACGCCCGAGATCAGGCCGCCGCCGCCGATGGCCACGAAGATCGCGTGGATCGGGCCCGGGTGCTGGCGCAGGATCTCCATCGCGATGGTGCCCTGGCCCGCGATGACGTCCGGATCGTCGAACGGATGGATAAACGTGAGCTTGTGCTTCTTCTCGAGTTCGGCCGCGTGGTTGTAGGCGTCGCTGTACGACTCGCCGTGCAGCACGATCTGCACCCACTCGCCGCCGCGCTCGCGCACCGCGTCGATCTTGACCTGCGGCGTGGTGGTCGGCATCGCGATGATGGCCTTGCACTGCAGGCGGGCCGCGGACATGGCCACGCCCTGCGCATGGTTGCCGGCCGAGGCCGCAATCACGCCGCGCCTGAGTTCCTCGGGGGCAAGGGACGCCATCTTGTTGTAGGCGCCCCGAATCTTGAACGAGAAGACCGGCTGGGTGTCCTCGCGCTTGAACCAGACCGCGTTGCCGGTGCGGGCGGAGAGGTCGTGCGCGTAGGTCAGTTCGGTTTCCTGGGCCACGTCGTACACCTTGGCGGTCAGGATCTTCTTGAGGTAATCAGGTTTGGCGGGCTTGGCGGACGGGCGGGTCATGTTGGGCAGGCAGCTTGGGGCACGTGGCACTGCAAAAAAAAGCCGGAAAAATCGGCGGAAACCGCCAATGATAATGGATGGCGCCCATTCGCTGCCTCCCGATCTCCGGACGGCAGGCGCGACGGGGGTGGTGTGGGCGTCACCGGTCGGCCGTGGGGGTGGCTTGTAGGACAGCGCCCGGTGGCGGCTCGTCACATCCCCGTGCTACGGTAATACGCGATGTCTCCGCTACCTCTGATCGCACCCGATACCGCGCTGTTTCTGGACTTCGACGGCACGCTTGCCGACCTCGCCCCACGCCCCGAACTGGTGCGCGTGGAGCCCGAACTGGTCGACACGCTGACGACGCTGCATCGATGGCTGGATGGCGCGCTTGCCATTATCTCGGGCCGGCCCGTCGCCGAGCTCGACCATTTCCTGCAGCCATTGCGACTGCCCGCCGCGGGCGTGCACGGTGCCGAGTTCCGCAATATCGGCGAGCACCTGATTACACCGCCTTCGCCCGATATCAGCCTGCTGATGCCGCAGCTCGAGGCCCTCGTGCGCAGGCACCCCGGGCTCCGGCTCGAGGACAAGACCATCGCCGTGGCCATCCACTACCGGCAGGCGCCGGAGCTGGAGCCGCTGGTGCGCGCCGCCGTGTCCGACGTGCTGCGCGACGCCACGGGCCTGGAGGCGCTGCCGGGCAAGATGGTCGTCGAGATCAAGCCCGCCGGCGTGGACAAGGGCGGCGCGATCGCGTCGTTCATGCGCATGCCGCCGTTCGCGGGACGCCGCCCGGTCTTCGCCGGCGACGACGTCACCGACGAGGCGGGATTCTCCGTCGTCGGCGAACTCGGCGGCACCGGTGTGCTCGTGGGCCAGCGCGCGAGCGCGGCCAGCGTGAGTCTGCCGGCCCCCTCCGCATTGCGCGACTGGCTGCATCGCTCGGCGCAGGCCGCGCGCGAAACCGTCACCCGTTCCACCACTTCACACCGACTCTAAGGGAGGATTCGCTGTGAGCCATTCCCATACCCCGTCGGGCGGACCTGCCCATGTCCCCGCCGACGCCACCACGATGCTCGAACCCGCCGCCGACACCGGCACGGCGAAGACCGCCGCGGATGCGGCGGCCAGCGCCGCCATCACCGCGAGCATTGCCTCCGAATCGGCGGTGAACGTCGATCGCGACTGCTCGAGCCGCGTCGCCGATGCCTCGCTTTCGCTCGGCATGATCGGCAATTGCGCGTTCTCGGCCCTTATCGACGGGCGCGGCCGCGTCGTGTGGATGTGCCTGCCTCGCTTCGACGGCGATCCCGTTTTCAACGCGCTGCTGGACCCAAGCGAGAACGGCGGGCATTTCTCGATCGAGATCGAGGACTTCCAGGAAGCGACGCAATGGTATGAACCGAACACGGCCATCCTGCGCACGCGGCTGATGGACAAGCACGGCAACTGCCTCGAGATTACCGATTTCGCGCCACGCTTCTTCCGGCTCGGGCGCTATTTCCGTCCCATCACGCTCGTGCGCCGCATCCGGCCGGTCCGCGGCGCGCCGCGCGTGCGCGTGAACGTGGCCCCGCGCTTCCAGTGGGGCCGCATCAAGCCCGAGATCACGCGCGGCAGCAGCCACGTGCGCTATATCGGCGACGGCACCACGCTGCGCATGACCACCGACGCGCCGCTTGCGTACGTGATGTCGAACACGCCGTTCCTCGTCACGCGCGGGTACAACTTCATCCTCGGCCCCGACGAGACGCTCGCGGGCGGCGTGGAAGAGACGGCGCGCGACTTCGAGCAGGAGACCACCTCTTACTGGCGCCTGTGGACGCGCCGGCTGGCGGTGCCGCGCGAATGGCAGGACGCGGTGATCCGCGCGGCCATCACGCTCAAGCTGTCGCTTTACGAGGAGACCGGCGCGATCGTCGCGGCCATGACGACGAGCATTCCCGAGGCGCCCGGCAGCGGCCGCAACTGGGACTACCGCTACTGCTGGCTGCGCGATGCGTTCTTCGTGGTGCGCGCGCTCAACAGCCTGTCCGAAGTGGGCACGATGGAGGACTACCTGCGGTGGCTCTCCAACGTGGTCATGCAATCGCAGGACGGCCATATCCAGCCGCTGTACGGGATCGGGCTCGAACGCGAATTGCCCGAAAGCATTCTCGACCATCTGTGCGGCTATCGGGGCATGGGCCCGGTGCGCGTGGGCAACCAGGCGCAGGAGCACTTCCAGCACGATGTGTACGGCAACGTGGTGCTCGGCGCCGCGCAGGCCTTCCACGATCACCGGTTGCTCCATCGCGGCGGCCTTGCCGAATTCCAGCGGCTGGAGGACGTCGGCGAGCAGGCCGTGCGCGTGTTCGGCACGCCCGACGCGGGCATGTGGGAGTTGCGCACGCGCGCGCGTGTCCATACGTCTTCCGCGCTGATGAGCTGGGCCGCGTGCGACCGCCTTGCGAAGATCGCGCTCAAGCTCGAGCAGCCGGCGCGCGCCGCGTACTGGGGCGACCATGCCGATCGCATGAAGACGCAGATCCTCGCCGAGTCATGGTCCGAGTCGCGCCAGGCGTTCGCCGAAAGCTTCGGCGGCAAGGAGCTCGACGCGAGCGTGCTGCTGATGGCCGAGGTCAATTTCATCGACCCGAAGGATCCGCGTTTCGTCTCGACGGTCAAGGCGCTGGAGACGTCGCTGTGCGACGGCCCCTATATGCGCCGCTACGAAGCGCCCGACGATTTCGGCAAGCCCGAGACCGCGTTCAATATCTGCACGTTCTGGCGCATCGATGCGCTGGCGCGCATCGGCCGCCGCGAGGAAGCGCGCGAGATCTTCGAAGCGATGCTTGCCGCGCGCAATCCGCTCGGGCTGCTCTCCGAAGACACGCATCCGGTCACGGGCGAGATGTGGGGCAATTTCCCGCAGACGTATTCGATGGTGGGGTTGATCAACGGCGCCATGCGGTTGTCCGCGCCATGGGACAGTGTGATCTGACGCCGCGGTGCACGAGCGCTCCACGCGGCGATCCAAACAACAAATAGCCAAAGCAAACAGCCAATGGGAAGACTTGTAGCGGTATCCAACCGGGTCGCCGATCCGCGTAACCACGCGGCGGGCGGTCTTGCCGTCGCGCTCTCCGAAGCGCTCTCGAAGACAGGCGGACTGTGGTTCGGCTGGAGCGGCAAGGCCGTCGAGGCGAACCAGGGCGGCACGCCGGGCGAGGGCGAACTCCATTTGCAACAGGCCGGCAACGTGACGCTGGCCACGGTGGACCTGAGCCGCGAGGACTATGACGCGTACTACCTCGGGTACAGCAATGGCGTGCTCTGGCCCGTGTTCCACTACCGGCTCGATCTCGCGGACTTCGACCCGGCGGGCAATCTCAACAGCTACCGCCGCGTGAACCAGCTGTTCGCGCGCAAGCTCGCGCCGCTGCTGAAGCCGGACGATGTCATCTGGATTCACGACTATCACCTGATTCCGCTCGCGGCGGAGCTGCGCGCGATCGGCTGTGGCCAGCGGATCGGATTCTTCCTGCATATCCCGCTGCCGCCGCCGCTGATCCTCGCCGCGATTCCGCAGCACGAGTGGCTGATGCGCGCGATGTTCGCCTACGACCTGATCGGCTTCCAGAGCCAGGCCGACGTCGACCACTTTGCCCGCTACGCGCAGGACGAGGCCGGCGCCGAGCCGATGGGCGAGTACCGGTTCCGCGCGTTCCATCGGACCGTGCGCGCGCAGGCGTTCCCGATCGGCATCGATGTCGACGAGTTCATCGAGCTTGGCAAGGGCGACGATTCGCGCGAGACGTACGAGATGATGCGCGGCCAGTATGCGCGGCGCCGGCTGTTGCTCGGCATCGACCGGCTCGACTACTCCAAGGGCCTGCCGCAGCGCCTCAAGGCATTCCAGACGCTGCTGGCCGAGTATCCGGAGAACCGGTCCAGCGCGACGCTGATCCAGATCGCGGCACCGTCGCGCGAGTCGGTCGATGCGTATGCGGACCTCCGGCGCGATATGGAAGGCATTACGGGCGCGATCAACAGCGAGTACGGCGAACTCGACTGGATGCCGGTGCGGTATATCCATCGGTCCACCGCGCGCAAGCGATTGCCGGGGCTTTGCCGCGCGAGCAGCGTGGCGCTCGTGACGCCGCTGCGCGACGGCATGAACCTTGTGGCGAAGGAGTTTATCGCCGCGCAGGACCCCGACGATCCCGGCGTGCTGGTGCTGTCGCGGTTCGCGGGGGCGGCCGAGCAACTGAAGGAAGCGCTGCTGGTGAACCCGTACGACACGCGCGCCACGGCGCAGGCGATTCAGCAGGCCTTGCACATGCCGCTGACGGAACGCCGCACGCGGCACCAGCGGCTGCTCGAACGCATCCGGGAGCAGGATGTGCACTGGTGGAGCAGCGAGTTTCTGCGCGCGCTGGCGGAGACGGAAAACGTTTGAGCGAGGGGGGGCGGTGGTTAGGTGGGTGGCGTGCGCAGGTCGCCCGGGACATCGATATCCCGAAACGCCCCATCGTCCTCGGTGAGAATGCGCGTGACGGGCTGCGACTTCAGCAGCGCCCGCGCGCCTTCGTCGCCGTCGAGCTTCAGCAATTCCTCACGCCACGCCGCGCCGAATCCAACGGGGTGCCCACGCTGACCGTCGCGCCACGGCGCGGCGATCGTCGTGGGCGTCGTGATCGTCAGCGCCACCGCGCGCACGAGTTCGATCGACACCCACGGCATATCGGCGAGCGCCACCACCCATCCGCGCGCATCGGGACTCGCGGCCACCGCGTCGCGTAACGCCGCACCCATTCCGGCCTCGGCCGCCGCGCTTTCGACCACGCGGCAACCCGCATGCCGCAGCTGTGCCGCAAGCTCGTCGTGCCCGGGCCGCACGACCGCAATCGTCGCAGGCAGCGCCACCGCGAGTGTGCGCGCGCTGCGCCACGCGACGGTGCGCCCGTCGGGCAGCGTTTGCAGCAGCTTGTTGCGCAGGCCGGCGGGGTCGAAACGGCGTCCGAAGCCCGCCGCCAGCAGCACGCCGGTCGGCAGGTCGGTGGTGGTCAGCGGCGCCGGGATCATGCGCTAGCCCAGACCGTCACGATGCCGCGGAAGCCACGGACGCCGCGGCAGCCGCCGTCCGATCTTCCGGCAGGATCGGACAGGCTGCCTCGCCCGCGGCGATCTCGCGCGCGGCCTTGGCGCCTTCCACTTGCAGAATGTCCGGCAGCGACACGTGATTCTTCGCGGCGATCACCTCGGCCAGGATGGAGATCGCGATCTCGGGCGGCGTGCGGCTGCCGATATAGATGCCAACGGGCCCATGCAGCCGCGCCAGCTCGGCCTCGGTGACGTCGAACTCCTTGAGCCGCTCGCGCCGCGCCTGATTGTTGCGGCGCGAGCCCAGCGCGCCCACATAGAACGCGGGGGTGTGCAGCGCTTCCATCAGCGCGAGGTCGTCGAGCTTCGGGTCGTGCGTCAGCGCGATGACCGCGCAGCGTTCGTCGAGGCGCATGGCCAGCACCGTGTCGTCGGGCATCGTGCGGACCATCGACACGCCGGGAATGTCCCACGTCTCCGTGTATTCCTCGCGCGGATCGCACACCGTGACCTGAAAGCCCAGCCCCACCGCGATCTGGCACAGATACTTCGAGAGCTGTCCGGCACCGATCACGAGCATGCGGTAACGCGGCCCATGAATCGTCAGCAGCCTGTCGCCGTCGAAGGCCAGGCCGTCGGTCACCTCGGCATGCCCGAGCGTCGCGCGGCCCGTTGCCATATCCAGATGGCGCGAGACGAGCCGCCCGGATTCCACCGCCGCCAGCAACTCCTCGATGCCGCTCGCGGCCGACAGCGGTTCGGTCACGAGCTCGATCGTGCCGCCGCACGGCAGCCCGAAGCGATGCGCTTCCTCGGCGCTGATGCCGTACTTGACGGACTCGGGCCTGTCGCTGCGAATACCTTCGCGCCGCACGCGATCGATGATGTCGTCCTCGATGCAGCCGCCCGAGACCGAGCCCACCACGAGGCCATCGTCGCGCACCGCGAGCATCGCGCCTTCGGGCCGCGGCGACGAGCCCCACGTCCGCACCACCGTCACGAGCAGCACGCGATGGCCTTCCGCCTGCCATCGCACGCTGCTCTTCAGGGCTTCGAGATCCACGCTGTCCATGATCGTTTCTGCTTTCCTTCTTCCTGTTGCACTGCGTCGTTGTCCTGCTCCGCTTCGCCCGGCCCGGTCACCACCTCGGTAAAGCGGACGAAGAAAGTATCGGCCATCTTGCGCGCGGCTGCATCGACGAGCCGCGAGCCGATCTGGGCGATCTTGCCGCCGACCTGCGCCTGCACCGCATAGGTGAGCAGTGTCGCGTCGCCATCCGGTGCGAGCGAAACCCGCGCCACGCCCTTGCCGAAGCCGGCCGCGCCGCCCTGGCCGTCGAACGCGATGGTATAGCTTTCCGGTGCCTGAATATCCTGTAGCGCCATACGGCCTTTGAAACGTGCTTTCACAGGCCCCACCGCGGCGGTCAGCGCCAGCTGCCAGGTATTCTCGCCATCGGGCTCGATGCTCTCACATCCGGGAATACATTGCCTGAGCAGCTCAGGATCGTTCAGCGCCGCCCAGGCGATGTCGCGCGGCACGGGCAGGCGCTGGGTCTGGTTCATTTCCATGGTGGTCCCTTGTGGTGACGAGCAACGATTCGAGTTGCAGCAGGCTGTCGAGATTGTGCGCGGCGCGCAACGTGTCCACATGCGGCAGGATGGCCTGCATGCCGCGCGCCTGTGGCGTGAACCCCGCGTAGCGCAGCAGCGGATTGAGCCAGACGATGCGGTGCGCAAAGCGCGCAAGCCGTCCCATTTCGGCATCGAGCAGGTCGATGTCCTCGAGGTCGATACCGTCCGTCACGAGCAGCACGGTCGCGCGGCCCGACAGCGTGCGGCGCGCCCAATGCCGGTTGAATTCAGCCAGCGCGCCGCCGATGCGCGTGCCGCCGGCCCAGTCGCGCACCTGCCCCGCGATGAGGTTCACCGCTTCGTCGGGGTCGCGCTCGCGTAGCGCGCGGGTCACGTTGGTGAGGCGCGTGCCAAACAGGAATACATGCATGCGCTCGCGCGACTGCATGAGCGCGTGGCAGAAATAGAGCACCGCGCGCGAATACTGGCTCATCGAGCCCGAGATATCGAGCAGCAGCACGATGGGCACCTTGCGCTCGGCATGCTGGCGGTACTTCCAGCGCAGCCACTCGCCGTGCTGCCGTACGGCCAGCCGGGCGCTGGCGCGCAGGTCCGCATGCGTGCCGTGCGCAGCGGCGCGCAACCGCCGGGTGCGGTGCAGGCCCAGATGCGCGCGCCGCGTATGGATCAGATGCTGGAGGGCCCGCCATTCTTCGGCATCGAGCGTGTCGAAGTCGCGCTCGCCCAGCCGTTCGTGCGCGGAGAAGGTGAGGGCGACCGCAATGCGCTCCTCCGAAACCGATGGCGGCGCGGCGGGCGCGGGCGGCGTCCGTGCCGCGAGCGCATCCGCGAGCCGGTTGCTGCGCGGCGGCGGCGGTGCCCCCGCGTCGATGCGGGGCAGCAGCAGCGCGCGCAGCTTGCCCTCCCAGTCGGGGTCGCGCCAGAACAGGTCGAACGCCGCATCGAACAGCGGACGCTGGTCGGGGCCGGACAGCGTCAACGCCGCGAGCGCCGCGCGGACTTCGTCGCGCTGGCCGATATCGATATGGCGCAGCGCCTCGAGCGCGTCCACCGCGTGCGCGGGCGAGAGCCCGAACCCCGCGTCGCGCAGCAGGCGCATGAAGTGCGTGACGTTGCGGGCGAGCATGGGCAGCGCGATGCCGTCCGCGTGCGCGGGCGGCGTCAGTCCATCGTCGATCCCATCGCTGGTGCTCATGGCGACGGCTGCGACAACAGCTCGGCGACGGTCGGACCGTCGGCCCGCGCGAGATCGTCCTGATACTTGAGCAGCACGCCGAGCGTGTCGCGCACGGACTGCGGATCGAGCTCGGTCACGCCGAGTGCCGCAAGCGCGCGGCACCAGTCGATGGCCTCGGCGATGCCCGGCGCCTTGAACAGGTCGATGCCGCGCAGCCGATGCACGAAATCGATGGCCTGCCGCTGCAGCGCGGCAGCCGCCTCGGGCGCGCGCGCGGCCACGATTTCCAGCTCGCGCTGCCGGTCCGGATAGCCCATCCACTGGTACAGGCAGCGCCGCTTGAGCGCATCGTGGACCTCGCGCGTGCGGTTGGACGTGGCGATGATGAGCGGCGGCCGCTCGGCGCGCACGGTGCCGATCTCGGGAATCGACACCTGATAGTCGGCCAGCACTTCGAGCAGAAAGGCCTCGAACGGTTCGTCGGCGCGGTCGATCTCGTCGATGAGCAGCACGCGCGGCACGCCCGGTGCGGCCGCATCGGGCAGCAGCGATTCGAGCAGCGGACGCTTGAGCAGGAAATCGTCGTGATAGAGCGATTGCTGCGCGGGCCGCTCGCCACGCGCTTCCGCAAGCCGCAGCGCCATGATCTGGCGCGGATAGTCCCACTCGTAGAGCGCGCTCGCCACGTCGAGCCCTTCATAGCACTGCAGGCGCAGCAGCCGCGTGCCGAGCGCGTCCGCCATCGCCTGCGCGAGCGCGGTCTTGCCGACGCCGGGTTCCCCTTCGAGGAACAGCGGCCGCTGCATGCGCAGCGCGAGGTAGACCACCGTGGCGGTCTCGCGGTCGGCAAAGTACCGCTGTCGCGCGAGCAGCGCGACCGTGTCGTCGATGGAAGCGGGCAGCATGAGCGGTCGGCACTCAGCCTTTCAACGCCTGCTCCACGGCCCGGCTCGCCAGCACCGGAATCAGATGCGCGCGATACTCGGCCGAGGCATGCAGGTCCGTGCCGAGCCCGGACGGGTCCATGCGCACGGCGCGCGCCGCGGCGGGCGTGAACGACGTGCTCAGCGCCTGCTCGAGCGCGGGCGCGCGGAATACCGAGTCGGCCGCGCCGGTCACGGCCACGCGCACGGTCCTGCCGCACCGCGAGACCATCACGCCGACGAGCGCGAACCGCGACGCCGGATTGCGGAATTTCACATAGGCGGCCTGATCGGGCTGCGGAAAGCGCACCGCGGTGATCAGTTCGTCGGGCGCGAGCGCCGTCTCGAACAGGCCCTTGAAGAAATTGTCCGCCGCGATATTGCGCCGGTCCGTCACGATGATCGCATTGAGCGCGAGCACCGCGGCCGGATAGTCCGCGGCCGGATCGTCATTGGCCAGCGAGCCGCCGAGCGTGCCCATCGCGCGGACCTGCCGGTCCCCGATCTCGCCGGCCAGGCGCGCGAGCGAGGGAATGCGCCGCATGACCTCGGGGTTCGTGGCCACGTCGGCATGGCGTGCGGCGGCGCCGATGACAAGTTCGTCGCCCTCCATGCGGATACTGGCGAGCCCCGGAATGCGCGTGACGTCGATCAGCGTGGAAGGGGCCGCGAGGCGCAGCTTCATCGAGGCGAGCAGGCTTTGCCCGCCGCCGAGAAAGCGCGCATCGGCGTCTGCCTTGACCATGCCCACAGCGGCCTTGGCGTCGGCCGCGCGTTCGTACTGGAATGCGTACATGTCGTGCTCCTCTGGCTCAGACGGTGGGAGTGCCGCCATGGTTGGCCTGCTGCATCGCCTGCTGCATCGCTTGCCAGACGCGGTGCGGGGTCGCGGGCATCTGCACGTCGCGCACGCCGAGCGGCGCGAGCGCATCGACGAGCGCATTGATGAACGCGGGCGGCGAACCGATCGCGCCGGCCTCGCCGCACCCCTTCACGCCGAGCGGGTTGTGCGTGCACGGCGTGCCCTTGGCGGTCTCCACGGTGAACTCGGGCAGATCGCCCGCGCGCGGCATCGCGTAGTCCATGTACGAACCCGTGAGCAACTGGCCGCTGTCCTCGTCGTACACGCACTGCTCGAGCATCGCCTGGCCCAGGCCCTGCCCGATGCCGCCGTGGACCTGGCCCTCGACGATCATCGGGTTGATCACGTTGCCGAAGTCGTCCACCGCGGTAAAGCGCATCACCTGCGATTCGCCGGTGTCGGGATCGACTTCCACCTCGCAGATATACGCGCCCGACGGATAGGTGAAGTTGGTCGGATCGTAGAACGCGTTCTCGTTGAGCCCCGGCTCGAGCTTGTCGAGCGGATAGTTGTGCGGCACGTACGCGGTCAGCGCGACTTCGCCGAACGTCTTCGTGCGATCGGTGCCGGCCACGCGGAACACGCCGTCGCTGAACTCGATATCGGCGTCCGACGCTTCCAGCAGATGCGCGGCAATCTTCTTGGCCTTGGCCTCCACCTTGTCGAGCGCCTTCATGATCGCGGAACCGCCGACCGCGAGCGAGCGCGAGCCATAGGTGCCCATGCCGAAGGGCACGCGTCCGGTATCGCCGTGCACGATCTCCACGGACTCGAGCGCGATGCCGAGCCGGTCCGCGACGATCTGCGCGAACGTGGTCTCATGTCCCTGACCGTGGCTGTGCGATCCCGTGAACACGGTCACGGTGCCCGTGGGATGCACGCGGATCTCGCCCACTTCGAACAGGCCCGCGCGCGCGCCGAGCGCCCCCGCGATGTTCGACGGCGCCAGCCCGCACGCCTCGATGTAGCACGAGTACCCGAGTCCGCGCAGCTTGCCGCGCTGCTTCGAGGCTTCGCGCCGCGCGGGAAAGCCGGCCACGTCGGCCAGCGCCTGCGCGCGCGCGAGGCAGGGCTCGTAGTCGCCCGTGTCGTAGGTCAGCCCGACGGGGGTCGCATACGGGAAGTCGCGGATAAAGTTCTTGCGCCGCAGTTCGGCCGGGTCCATGCCGAGTTCGCGCGCGGCCGTTTCCACGAGGCGCTCGACCACATAGGTCGCCTCGGGACGCCCGGCGCCGCGGTATGCATCGACGGGCGCGGTGTTGGTGAACACCGCGTGCACCTCGGCGTAGATCGCCGGTGTCGCGTATTGCCCGGCCAGCAGCGTCGCGTACAGGATCGTCGGCACGCTGCTCGCGAACGTGGACAGATACGCGCCCATGTTCGCCACGGTGTGCACGCGCATGGCCAGGAAGCGGCCATCGGCGTCCATCGCCAGCTCGGCGCGGGTCACGTGGTCGCGGCCGTGCGCGTCGGTCAGGAACGACTCGGACCGGTCGGCCGTCCATTTGACGGGGCGGCCGATCTTCTTCGACGCCCATGTCAGCGCCACGTCTTCCGGATACAGGAAGATCTTCGACCCGAAGCCGCCGCCGACGTCGGGCGCGATGATGCGCAGCCGCGACTCGGGCAGCCCCAGCACGAACGCGCCCATCAGCAGCCGCTCGACGTGCGGGTTCTGGTTGGCCACGTACACGGTATAGCTGTCGTCGCGGCGCTCGTAGCTCGCATTGACCGCGCGCGGCTCGATCGCGTTCGGAATCAGCCGGTTGTTGACGATCTCCAGCGTGGTCACGTGCGCGGCCTTCGCGAACGCGGCATCGGTGGCCGCCTTGTCGCCATGGCCCCACGTGTAGCAGGTGTTGGCGGGCACATCGTCGTGGACCAGCGTGGCGGATTGCGCGGCGGCGGCCGGCGCGACCACCGCGGGCAGCGTCTCGTAATCGACGTCGACCTTCTCGGCCGCGTCGCGCGCCTGCTGGAGCGTCTCGGCGATGACCACCGCCACCTGGTCGCCCACGTGGCGCGCCTTGCCGTGCGCGAGCGCGGGGTGCGGCGGCTCCTTCATCGGCGTGCCGTCGATGCTGTGGATCAGCCAGCCGCAGGGCAGGCCGCCGACCTTGTCGGCCGCCATGTCCTCGCCCGTCAGCACGGCGATGACGCCAGGGGCGGCCAGCGCTTCGGCGGTGTCGATCGACCGGATGCGCGCATGCGCGTGCGGCGACCGCACGAAGCACGCGTAGCTCTGGTGCGCGAGCACGATGTCGTCGGTGTACTGGCCGTTGCCGGTGAGGAAGCGATAGTCTTCCTTCCGGCGGACCGGCGTGCCGATCAGCGGATGTCTTTCGGGTGCGTTCATGGCGTCGCTCCTCTCATTCCGCCGCGACCGGCGCCTGCATCATCGCCTGTCCCTGCTGCACCGCGCGCACGATGTTGTGATAACCCGTGCAGCGGCACAGATTCCCGTCGAGCTGCTCGCGAATGGCTTCCGCATCGGCGTTGGGCTGCTCGCGCAGCAGCGCGGTGGCCGCCATGACCATGCCTGGCGTGCAGAAGCCGCATTGCAGGCCGTGGCATTCGCGGAACGCTTCCTGCATCGGATGCAGTTCGCCATGGTCCGACAAGCCCTCGATGGTCGTCACCTGCATGCCGTCCGCCTGCACGGCCAGCAGATTGCAGGACTTGACCGCGCGGCCGTCCAGATGGACCGTGCACGCGCCGCACTGGGCCGTGTCGCAACCCACATGGGTACCGGTCAGGCGCAGGGTGTCGCGGAGGAACTGGACGAGGAGGGTGTGAGGTTCGACCTGCGCGTCGATGGGCTTGCCATTGACCGTCAGGCGGATCGGAATCGCCATGCTTGTCTCCATGTGGGTGACGCGCATGGCCAATACCGGCATCCCGAACACACTGACTGCGCGGGACTGGCCACGACGCTGTGCTGCCGCTTGGTTGCTACGGCTATTTCGTGATATTGGTGCTTGCCGGGTGATGAGCGGTGAACGTTTGACCGCAACTGGCTCTAACAGTTAATCACAAAAAGCACGGTATCGCCATGTGGGTAACCCGCTCATGGAGACCGGCATTGCATTCATGGAAGCGTTCCTCGATTCGCTGCTCGGCATGGTCGCCCTCCCGAAGGTGGGGCTGCCGGCAATCTTCGTGGTCAGCCTGGTCTCGGCCACGCTGCTGCCGCTGGGCTCCGAGCCCGCGGTGTTCGGCTATATCAAGCTGAACCCCGATATGTTCTGGCCCGCGATCCTCGTCGCGACGGCCGGCAACACGGTCGGGGGTGCCATCGACTGGTGGCTCGGCTACTGGGCCAAGCTCGCGCTCGTGCGCTACCACCTGCGCCGCCAGCATCGCGAGCACGAGGTCGAGCACGCCCAGCACCGGCGGCATCCCCGCAAGCCGCGCAAGCCGGCCCTCGATGCGAAATACTTCCGCTGGATGCGCCGGCTCGGCCCGCCCACGCTGCTGCTGTCGTGGCTGCCGATCGTTGGTGATCCATTGTGCACATTGGCGGGATGGCTGCGGCTGTCGTTCTGGCCGAGCCTCGCCTACATGGCCATTGGCAAGTTTCTGCGTTACCTGGCCATGACGGCCAGCCTGCTCTGGATACCGGACAGCTTCTGGCACAGCATCGGCGCGACCCTCAAGGGCTGGTTCTGACCCACCCGAATGCCCCTTGCTGCAGTGCGGGATAAGGAGCAGCAACCGCCCCAACAAGGGGCGGAGGGAGGGGGCTTGCAGTACAATCGCGCTTCAATGAATAAATGCGCACTGTCCCCGTGCGCCCGCAGGAAGCGGTCCCGCCATGAACGCCCCACTCGTGCTAGATGCCAAGCTCGCCGCGCAGGACGCCGCTCCGCGCCTGCGAGAGATTCCCTACAACTACACGTCTTTTTCCGACCGCGAGATCGTCATTCGCCTGCTCGGCGAGGAAGCCTGGCGCATTCTTGACGAGCTCCGGAGCGAGCGCCGCACGGGCCGGTCGGCCCGGATGCTGTACGAGGTGCTGGGCGATATCTGGGTCGTGCGCCGCAACCCGTATCTGCAGGACGACCTGCTCGAGAACCCGAAGCGCCGCCAGATGCTGGTGGGCGCGCTGCATCATCGCCTGGGCGAGATCGAGAAGCGCCGCGCCGCGGACCGTGCCGAGCACGCCGAGCCGGCCGCCGAGGACCGTTCGCACCGCGTGGAGCAGCTGGTCTCGTTCGCGCGCCAGGCCATCGAGTCGTTCCAGCAGGAATTCGCCGATGCCTACGAGCTGCGCAAGCGCGCGCAGCGCGTGCTGGGCCGCGTCACGGAGAAGGACAACATCAAGTTCGATGGCCTGTCGCGCGTCTCGCACGTGACCGACGCCACCGACTGGCGCGTGGAGTATCCGTTCGTCGTGCTCACGCCCGACAGCGAGGAAGAGATCGCCGGCCTGGTCAAGGGCTGCTTCGAACTCGGCCTGACCATCATCCCGCGCGGGGGCGGCACCGGTTACACGGGCGGCGCGGTCCCGCTGACGCCGTTCTCGGCGGTCATCAACACGGAAAAGCTCGAGCAGCTGGGACCGGTCGAGCAGACCGATCTGCCGGGCGTGGCGCACAAGGTGGCGACGATCTTCTCGGGCGCGGGCGTGGTCACGCGCCGCGTCGCCGATGCCGCCGACAAGGCCGGCCTCGTGTTCGCGGTGGACCCGACGTCGATCGATGCGTCGTGCATCGGCGGTAACGTCGCGATGAACGCGGGCGGCAAGAAGGCCGTGCTGTGGGGCACGGCGCTCGACAATCTCGCGTGGTGGCGCATGGTGGATCCCGAGGGCAACTGGCTCGAGATCACGCGCATGGACCACAACCTCGGCAAGATCCACGACGTGCCGGTGGCCACGTTCCAGCTGCAATGGTCGGACGGCA
Source organism: Cupriavidus pauculus (assembly GCF_008693385.1). NCBI lineage: Bacteria > Pseudomonadati > Pseudomonadota > Betaproteobacteria > Burkholderiales > Burkholderiaceae > Cupriavidus > Cupriavidus pauculus. The sequence goes on along the minus strand of NZ_CP044065.1, from coordinate 2,761,016 downwards.
ATCGCGCGCCGGGCGAAAAGGTGCTGCGCACCGAGACGCTCGCGATCGAAGGCCGCAAGTTCCGCAAGGAAGGCCTCGGCAAGGACGTGACCGACAAGTTCCTGGCCGGCCTGCCCGGCGTGCAGAAGGAAGGCTGCGACGGCATCATCACGAGCGCGCGCTGGATCCTGCATCGCATGCCCAGGCATATCCGCACGGTTTGCCTGGAGTTCTTCGGCCAGCCGCGCGACGCCATTCCGAGCATCGTCGAGATCAAGGACTTCCTCGACGCCGAATCGAAGCGCGAGGGCGGTGCGGTGCTCGCGGGCCTGGAGCATCTGGACGAGCGCTATCTGCGCGCGGTGGGTTATGCCACCAAGAGCAAGCGCAATGCGTTCCCGAAGATGGTCCTCATCGGCGATATCGTCGGCGACGACGAAGACTCCGTGGCGCGCGCCACGTCGGAAGTCATCCGCATGGCCAACGGCAAGAGCGGCGAAGGCTTCGTCGCGGTCAGCCCCGAGGCCCGCAAGAAATTCTGGCTCGACCGTTCGCGCACGGCCGCCATCGCGCGCCATACCAACGCGTTCAAGATCAACGAGGACGTCGTGATTCCGCTGCCGCGCATGGGCGAATACACGGACGGCATCGAACGCATCAATATCGAACTGTCGATCAAGAACAAGCTCAAGCTCACCGACGAGCTCGAGCAGTTCTTCGCGCGCGGCAACCTGCCGCTGGGCCGCAGCGACGACGCCAACGAGATTCCGAGCGCGGAGCTGCTCGAGGACCGCGTGCAGCATGCGCTGACGCTGCTGCGCGAGATCCGCGCGCGCTGGCTGTATCTGCAGGACCATATGGACACGCCGCTCGGCGAGGCACGCGCCTCGCTGATCGGTCACGGCCTCGGCCTGCTCGGGCCGGCGTTCGAGCAGCGCCTGGCGCAGCAGCCGGACGCCACCGTGTTCCATCTGCTGCAGGACCGTACTATCCGCGTGTCGTGGAAGGGCGAGATCCGCGCCGAACTGCGCAAGATCTTCAACGGCGGCGAATTCAAGCCGATCCTCGACGAGGCGCAGAAGATCCACAAGCAGGTGCTGCGCGGCCGCGTCTTCGTGGCGCTGCACATGCACGCCGGCGATGGCAACGTGCACACGAACCTGCCCGTCAACTCGGACGACTACGACATGCTGCAGGACGCGCACCGCGCGGTGGCCCGCATCATGGCGCTCGCGCGTTCGCTGGACGGCGTGATCTCGGGCGAGCACGGCATCGGCATCACCAAGCTCGAATTCCTGACCGAGGACGAGATCGGCGACTTCCGCGCGTACAAGCAGCGCGTCGACCCGCAGGGCCGCTTCAACAAGGGCAAGCTGCTGCCGGGCGCGGACCTGCGCAACGCGTACACGCCGTCGTTCGGCCTGATGGGACACGAGTCCATCATCATGCAGCAGAGCGACATCGGCGCGATTGCGGAGAGCGTGAAGGACTGCCTGCGCTGCGGCAAGTGCAAGCCCGTGTGCGCCACGCACGTGCCGCGCGCGAACCTGCTGTACAGCCCGCGCAACAAGATTCTCGCCACGTCGCTGCTGATCGAAGCGTTCCTGTACGAGGAACAGACGCGCCGCGGCGTGTCGATCAAGCACTGGGACGAGTTCTCGGACGTCGCCGACCATTGCACGGTGTGCCACAAGTGCGTGACGCCGTGCCCGGTCAAGATCGACTTCGGCGACGTGTCGATGAACATGCGCAACCTGCTGCGCAAGATGGGCCAGAAGAAGTTCAACCCCGGCACCGCGGCGTCGATGTTCTTCCTGAACGCGACCAACCCGCAGACCATCAACCTGACGCGCTCGGCGATGATCGGGCTCGGCTACAAGGCGCAGCGCCTCGGCAACGAGGTGCTCAAGAAGTTCGCGCGCAAGCAGACCCAGCATCCGCCCGCGACGGTCGGCAAGCCGCCCGTGCAGGAACAGGTGATCCACTTCATCAACAAGAAGATGCCGGGCAACCTGCCCAAGAAGACCGCGCGCGCGCTGCTCGACATCGAAGACAACGAGATCGTGCCGATCATCCGCAATCCGAAGACCACGTCGTCGGACACGGAAGCGGTGTTCTACTTCCCGGGCTGCGGCTCGGAGCGGCTGTTCTCGCAGGTGGGGCTGGCCACGCAGGCCATGCTGTGGCACGTCGGTGTGCAGACCGTGCTGCCGCCGGGCTATCTGTGCTGCGGCTATCCTCAGCGCGGCGCCGGCCAGTTCGACAAGGCCGAGAAGATGGTCAGCGACAACCGCGTGCTGTTCCACCGCGTGGCCAATACGCTCAACTACCTCGACATCAAGACCGTCGTGGTGAGCTGCGGCACCTGCTACGACCAGCTGGCGGGGTATGAATTCGACAAGATCTTCCCGGGCTGCCGCATCATCGACATCCACGAGTATCTGCTCGAGAAGGGCGTGAAGCTCGAGGGCGTCACCGGTACGCGCTACATGTACCACGACCCGTGCCATACGCCGATCAAGACGATGGACCCGACCAAGCTCGTCAACGAGCTGATGGGCGGCAACGACGGCGGCGGCAAGATCGAGAAGAACGACCGCTGCTGCGGCGAGTCCGGCACGCTCGCGGTCACGCGTCCCGACGTGTCCACGCAGATCCGCTTCCGCAAGGAAGAAGAGATGCGCAAGGGCGCGGACAAGCTGCGCACCGAGGGTTTCGGCGGCGACGTCAAGATCCTCACGAGCTGCCCGTCGTGCCTGCAGGGGCTGTCGCGCTACAACGAGGACGCCTCGGTCACCGCCGACTATATCGTGGTGGAGATGGCCAAGTACGTGCTGGGCGAGAACTGGCTGCCCGAGTATGTGCAACGCGCCAACGCGGGCGGTATCGAGCGCGTGCTCGTATAACGCAAGGCTGGTCCGGCTTCCATGACCCATTCCCACGCTCCCGCCCAGACCCGTGTGCCGAACTGCCCCCTGTGCGAAGCCGATGGCGGCGAGCTGGTCTGGATGGGGGACCGCGCCCGGCTGATCCTCGTCGAGCATGACCGCTTCCCGGGGTTCTGCCGCATCGTGTGGAACGACCACGTGGCCGAGCTGTCCGATCTGGACGACGCCGACCAGGCATGGCTGATGCGCCTGGTCGCGCGCGTGGAGCGCGTGGTGCGCGAGGTGATGACGCCGGACAAGGTCAACCTGGCCGCGTTCGGCAACATGGTGCCGCATCTGCACTGGCACATCATTCCGCGCTATCGCTGGGACACGCACTTCCCGGAAGCCATCTGGGCCGCGCCACAACGCGCGGCCGATGCCGCGCGCGTGGCCGAGCTCGCCAGCCGGCTGCCCGCGCTGCGCATCGCGCTGTCGATTCCCGACGCCGAAGACTGACCGCTTTCGGGGGCGACCCCGGGCGCGGCGGCATTAAGCGCATTTTAAGTAATCGCGGTTAAGGTGACCTTGCTGGCCGCGAGCTGTCACACTCCCGGATCGCACGACTCCACGAACAACAACGAGGCTTGCCCGCTCATGTCGAACGTCACGCCACAGGTCACGCCCTCCTCGGCCACCGTGCCGGGTCCGGCCGTTCCCGTCCAGGCCCTCAGGAACCAGAGCCGGCTGCGGCTCGCGGCCACCTGGGAACTCATCAAGCCGTACTGGAAGTCCGAGGACCGCAAGGCGGGCCTGGGCCTGCTGGCACTGGTCGTCGCGCTGAACCTGGCCATCGTCTATATCAACGTGCTGCTCAACGAGTGGAACCGCGTGTTCTACAACGCGCTGGAGCAGCGTGACTTCGTCTCGTTCAAGACGCTGCTGGTGCGATTCTCGTGGATCGCCGGCTGCTTCATCGTGCTGGCGATCTCGCGGCAGTACTACCAGATGATGCTGCAGATGCGGTGGCGGACATGGATGACGGGCACGTTCATGGAGCGATGGCTCGGGCATCAGGCGTACTACCGCATCGAGCAGACGCATTCGACCGACAACCCCGACCAGCGTATCGCCGACGACCTGCGCCAGTTCACCGACGGCGCGCTGACGCTGTCGATGGGCCTGCTGAACTCCGTGGTCACGCTGATCTCGTTCGTCGGCATCCTGTGGGCCGTCTCGGGTCCGATCACGCTCGCGCTCGGCGGCACGCCGGTCGAGATTCCCGGCTACATGGTCTGGTTCGCGGTCGGATACGCGGTGATCGGCTCGGTGATCGCGCACTTCGTCGGCCGCCCGCTGATCGGCCTGTCGTTCCAGCAGGAACAGTACGAAGCAAACTTCCGTTTCATGCTCGTGCGCCTGCGCGAGAACAGCGAGCCCGTGGCGCTGTACAAGGGCGAGCCGACCGAGCAGGCCGGGCTGCGCGCGCGTTTCGAGCGCATTCGCGCGAACTGGAATCAACTGATGCGCTATACGCGGCGCCTGACGTTCGTGACGTCGGGCTATGCGCAGTTCGCGATCATCTTCCCGATCCTCGTCGCGGCGCCGCGCTACTTCGCCAACAAGCTCACGCTCGGCGGCCTGATGCAGATCGGTTCCGCGTTCGGCCAGGTGCAGGGCGCGCTGTCGTGGTTCGTCGATAGTTACGCGACGCTGGTCGGCTGGAAGGCCGCCGCCAACCGTCTGATCGATTTCCAGGACGCGATCCGGCTGGCCGAGCGCGAGGAGGCCGGCCCGCACGGCCGCCAGGACATCGAGGTCGTGGACGGGCAGGGCGATGCCATGACGGTGGACCAGCTTGCGCTCGCGCTGCCCGTGCGCGGCGGCGTCAGCGTCGACGAGGAAGGCATCGGTCCGGTGTCGCACCCGCCCGAGCGCCCGCTCGTGGCGCCGTTCTCGCTGACCATCGGCCGCGGCGAGCGCTGGCTCGTGAGCGGGCCGTCCGGCTGCGGCAAGAGCGTGCTGTTCCGCGCGCTCGCGGGCATCTGGCCCTACGGCAGCGGCCGCGTGACGCGTCCCGGCGCGCGCATGCTGTTCCTGCCGCAGCGCAGCTATCTGCCCATCGGCACGCTCGCGGACGCGCTCTCGTACCCCGATGCGGGCACCGTCCACGACCGCGAGACGCTGCGCCGCGTGCTGCGCGACGCGCGGCTGGCCATGCTGGCCGACCACCTGGACACGTTCGACAACTGGTCGCTGCGGCTGTCGCCGGGCGAACAGCAGCGCCTCGCCTTCGCGCGCGCGCTGCTGCAGAAACCCGATTACCTGTTCCTGGACGAGGCCACGAGCGCGCTCGACGAGGAGACCGAAAGTGCGATGTACCGCCTGATGGTGGATACGCTGCCTGACGCGGCCATCGTCAGCATCGCGCACCGCAGCACGGTGGCGGCATTCCACGACCGGCGCCTGCGCTATGTGCCGGTCGATGGCGCGGCCGACTACCGCGCGGGGCGCGACGAGAGCGGTGCGGGCCCCCGGGATGGGCAAGCCATTGGGGGTGGAGTAAGCTATCAGGTCGTACAGGAGGCATGACCCCATCTATGGCTGGCCTAGAGAAAGATACCCCGCACCCCACCGCGCTGACGGTCCACACGCAGTCGCGCGTCCTCGAAATCGGCTTCGACAACGGCCGCACCTACCGGCTGCCGTTCGAACTGCTGCGCGTCTGCTCGCCCTCGGCCGAAGTGCAGGGCCACGGTCCGGGGCAGGAAACGCTGCAGACCGGCAAGCGCGATGTCGGTATCTCCGCCGTGGAGCCCGTGGGCAACTACGCGATCCTGATCCGCTTCGACGACGGCCACGAGACCGGCATCTACTCGTGGGAGCTGCTGCACCGCCTCGGCGACCAGCAGGACACCGTGTGGAACGATTACCTGAAGCGCCTCGAGGCCGCCGGCCTCGACCGCGATGCGCCGATGGCCGCGCCGGGCGGCCACGCCTGTGGCCATCATCATTGAATAGCAGGAGTTCTGGAACATGAGCGAGACCCACTTCGGGTTTGAGAAGGTCGAGGAGACGGAGAAGGCCGGCAAGGTCGCGGGCGTCTTCCATTCGGTGGCCAGCAAGTACGACGTGATGAACGACCTGATGTCGGGCGGCATGCACCGGCTCTGGAAGATGTTCACGATCGGGCAGGCCAACGTGCGGCCCGGCCAGAAGGTGCTGGACATCGCCGGCGGCACGGGCGACCTCGCGCGCGCGTTCGCCAAGGCGGCGGGCCCGACCGGCCAGGTCTGGCTCACCGACATCAACGAGTCGATGCTGCGCGTGGGCCGCGACCGCCTGCTGGACAAGGGCGTGGTGACGCCGGTGGCGTTGTGCGATGCGGAAAAGATTCCGTTCCCGGACAACTACTTCGATGTGGTGACGGTGGCGTTCGGCCTCCGCAACATGACCCACAAGGACCGCGCCATCGCCGAGATGCGGCGTGTGACCAAGCCGGGCGGCAAGGTCATGGTGCTCGAGTTCTCCAAGGTATGGAAACCGCTCGAGAAGGCCTACGATGTCTACTCGTTCAAGGTGCTCCCATGGCTCGGCGAGCGCGTGGCAGGGGATGCCCCTAGCTATCGCTACCTCGCCGAATCGATCAGAATGCATCCAGACCAGGCTTCGCTTGTACGCTTAATGGAACAAGCTGGCCTGGAACAGGTCGAATACTTCAATCTGACGGCCGGAGTGGTGGCGCTCCACGTCGGGCGAAAGTACTAACTCGCCATGCATGGTCATTGAAAAGACGGGGCAACGGCCTCAGTTATATGAACAATGACCGGATCTGACAGGGGATCACAACATATGTCTACTTTTCGCGGAAAGTTCCTTGCCGCGTCGCTGATCATGACGCTGGCGCTAGGGGTCGCGCTGGACGCCGAAGCCAAGCGGCTTGGCGGATCGCGCAGTGTGGGCAAGCAATCGTCGCAGGTGACGCAGCAGCGCCAGCAGGCGCCGCAGACGCCGCCGGCGCAGCAGGGCGCGCCCGCGCAGCAGGCGGCACCGGCCACGGCAGGCGCCGCGGCGGGCGGCGCGGCAGCCGCCGCGCCCAAGCGCAACTGGGGCGGCATGCTCGGCGGCCTGGCCGCCGGTCTGGGCCTGGGCTACCTGCTTTCGCACTTCGGTCTGGGCGAAGCGATGGCCGGCTTCCTCGGTAACCTGATCATCATCGCGCTGATCGCGTTCGCGGCCATCTGGCTGATCCGCAAGTTCCGTGGCGGTGGCGCGCAGCGCCGCGAGCCGGCCTTCGCGGGCATGGGCAATGGGGCCGCGGGCGGTAACCGCGAGCCGGCGTTCGGTCAGCCCAAGGTGGCACAGCCCGAGGTTCGCCAGTCGGAGCCCACGTTCCGTCAGGCCGAGCAGCCCGCCGCCGGGGCCGCCGGCGCCGTCGCCGGTGTGGCGGCCGGTTCGGCCCCCCAGCAGGCCTGGGGCGTGCCGGCGGACTTCGATACCGAGAACTTCCTGCGCAATGCCAAGGTGCACTATGTGCGTCTGCAGGCCGCGTGGGATGCGGGCAACCTCGACGATATCCGCGAATTCACCACGCCGGAAATGTTCGCCGAGATCCGCATGGACCTGTCCGAGCGCGGCGCCGAGGTCAACAAGACCGACGTGGTCACGCTGGAAGCCCAGCTGCTGGGCATCGAATCGACGCCGACGCAGCATGTGGCCAGCGTGCGCTTCTCGGGCATGATCCGCGAGCGCGTGGGCGAAGCCGCCCAGCCGTTCGCCGAGGTCTGGAACCTGGCCAAGCCGGTCAACGGCGGTGGCTGGCTGCTGGCGGGCATTCAGCAGGACGCCTGATCCCGCGCCGCCTGCCGGCAAGTGATGCGGCGGGCAAGTAGCTTAGAATGGAGGCCCACGCTCGCGTGGGCCTTCTTTTTTCCGCATCTTCACGCACGCCATGAACGCTCTGCCTACTCCCCTGGCCGCGCCGGTCGTCGCCGCCCTCAATCATCTGATCGAGCAGGAACCGTGGGCCTGCGGGCTGCTGGCGCCGTTCGCGGGCCGCACGATCCGTTTCGATGCCGCGGCGTTCGCGCTGTCGCTCAAGGTCACGGCGCAGGGCGGCATCGAGCGGGCGCCCGATAGCGATTCGCCGGCCGATGCGCCCGCGGTGACGCTGCGCGTGCCGCTGCAACAGTGGCCGCTGGTCGTCGCCGATGTGGCCGAGGGCGGGCAGGCCGCCGCGATGCGCCATGTGCGCATCGATGGCGATGCCGAATTCGCCAACGTGGTCTCCACGCTGGCCCGCCATCTGCGCTGGGATGCCGCCGAGGACCTGTCGCGCGCGCTGCGCGGCGTGCTGGGCGGGTCGATCGGCGGCCCGCTGGCGGACAGCGTGGCCCAGCGCGCGGTCGATGGCGCCCGGCAGGTGCACGAGGGCGCGACCCGCGTGGGCCGCGCGCTCGTGGATAACGTGACCGAATACCTGCTGGACGAACGGCCGACGCTGGTGCGCCACACGGCGCTGGAGCAGTTTGGCGGCGACGTCTCGCGGCTGCGCGACGATCTGGCCCGGCTCGAGAAGCGGCTGGAGCGGCTCGACCGCGCGGGCCGCTGAAGCGCCGACACGTGCGTCGGCTACACTCGCTGTTTCCTGCCGCCATGCGCGGCCCGGTTTCCGGATTCCACTCCCCCGAATGACCCGCCTTCTGCGTCTCTGCAAGATCCTCTTCGTCGTGCTGTATTACGGTCTCGACGAACTCGTGCTGTCCGGCTTCAACGACCGCAAGATCAAGTTCCTCGTCCGTGTCATCACGATCGGCCGGAAACTGGAACAGCCGCGCGGCGTCCGTCTGCGACTCGCGCTGACCGCGCTGGGCCCGATCTTCGTGAAATTCGGCCAGGTCCTGTCCACGCGGCGCGACCTCATGCCGCCCGATATCGCCGACGAACTCGCGATGCTGCAGGATCAGGTGCCGCCGTTCGACTCCGCGATCGCGGTCGGGATCATCGAGCGTTCGCTGGGCAAGCCGCTCGAGCAGCTGTTCCAGAACTTCGAGCAGCAGCCGGTGGCCAGCGCGTCGATCGCGCAGGTGCACTTCGCCACGCTGCGCGGCGGCCCGAGCCATGGCCGCGAGGTTGCCGTGAAGGTGCTGCGTCCGGGCATGCTGCCCGTGATCGACAGCGATCTGGCGCTGATGCGCGACATGGCCACGTGGCTCGAGCGCGTCTGGGCCGACGGCCGTCGCCTGAAGCCGCGCGAGGTGGTCGCCGAGTTCGACAAGTACCTGCACGACGAGCTCGACCTGATGATCGAGGCCGCCAACGCGAGCCAGCTGCGCCGCAATTTCCAGGACACGAACCTGCTGCTGGTGCCCGAGGTGTTCTGGGACTGGTGCACGAGCTGCGTCTTCGTGATGGAGCGCATGCACGGCATTCCGATCTCGCGCACGGAAGCGCTCCGGGCCGCCGGCGTCGATATGCACAAGCTGGCCGAGGAGGGCGTGGAGATCTTCTTCACGCAGGTGTTCCGCGACGGCTTTTTCCACGCGGACATGCACCCCGGCAATATCCTCGTGTCGGTGGCACCCGAGACGTTCGGCCGCTATATCGCGCTGGACTTCGGCATCGTCGGCGCGCTGTCCGAATTCGACAAGAACTACCTCGCGCAGAATTTCATCGCGTTCTTCCGCCGCGACTACCATCGCGTGGCGCTGCTGCACGTGGAGTCGGGCTGGGTGCCGCCCGAGACGCGCGTGGAGGAACTGGAAAGCGCGGTGCGCGCGTGCTGCGAGCCGTACTTCGACAAGCCGCTGCACCAGATCTCGCTGGGCCTCGTGCTGATGCGGCTGTTCCAGACCTCGCGGCGCTTCAACGTGGAGATCCAGCCGCAGCTGGTCCTGCTGCAGAAGACGCTGCTCAATATCGAGGGCCTCGGCCGCCAGCTCGACCCCGACCTCGACCTGTGGAAAACCGCCAAGCCGTTCCTCGAACGGTGGATGCACGAGCAGGTGGGCTGGCAGGGCGCCTGGGAGCGCATCAAGGTGGAAGCGCCGCAGTGGGCCAAGATGCTGCCGGACTTCCCGCGCCTCGCGCATCAGTTCCTGGAACGCCGCGCGTTGCACAACAATGGCGAAACGGAGAAGCTGCTGGCCATGCTCGTGGCCGAGCAGCGCCGCACCAACCGCATCTTCGCCGCCGCGCTGATGCTCGTGGGCGGCTTCATGGCCGGCGTGGTGATCATGCAGATTTTGTCCTGGGGCGGGCACCTCGGATAAAACCGCGCTGATCCCGCGGGCCATGCCGTTATAATCCGCGTTTTCAAATCGGCTACGGCACCGGCATGCTGATCTGGTTCGTCATCATCTATTGGGTCATTTCGGTCGGTATTGGCCTGTGGGCGGCGCTGCGCGTCCGCAACACCAAGGACTTCGCGGTCGCCGGCCGCAGCCTCCCGTTCTATATCGTCACCGCGACGGTCTTCGCGACGTGGTTCGGCTCCGAAACGGTGCTCGGCATTCCGGCCGTCTTCCTGCGCGAAGGGTTATCGGGCGTCGTCTCCGACCCATTCGGCTCCTCGCTGTGCCTGATCCTCGTCGGTCTGTTCTTCGCCCGGCCGCTGTACCGGATGAACCTGCTGACGATCGGCGACTACTATCACAACCGGTACGGCCGCGTGGCCGAGGTACTGACCACGCTGTGCATCGTGGTGTCGTACCTGGGCTGGGTGGCGGCGCAGATCAAGGCCCTGGGCCTGGTCTTCTTCACGGTGTCCGACGGCGCGCTGTCGCAGGAAGCCGGCATGATGATCGGCGCGGCCAGCGTGCTCGTGTACACGCTGTTCGGCGGCATGTGGGCGGTGGCGGTGACGGACTTCCTCCAGATGATCATCATCGTGGTGGGCATGCTCTATATCGGCATGGAAGTCAGCAGCCAGGCCGGCGGCGTGATGACCGTGGTGTCCCACGCGGCCGCGGCCGGCAAGTTCGAATTCCTGCCGTCGCTGGACCTGCTCCAGATCATCGGGTTTGCCGCGGCGCTGTTCACCATGATGCTCGGGTCGATTCCGCAGCAGGACGTGTTCCAGCGCGTGACCTCGTCCCGCACCGAGAAGATCGCGGGCCACGCGTCGGTGCTCGGCGGCGTGCTGTACTTCTGCTTCGCGTTCATCCCGATGTTCCTGGCCTACTCGGCCACGCTGATCGACCCCGCGATGGTGCAGAAGTACATCGACACCGATTCGCAGCTGATCCTGCCGCAGCTGATCCTGAACCACGCGCCGCTGTTCGCGCAGGTCATGTTCTTCGGCGCGCTGCTGTCCGCGATCAAGAGCTGCGCCTCGGCCACGCTGCTGGCGCCGTCGGTCACGTTCGCGGAGAACATCCTTCGCCCGTACTTCCGCCATCTGGACGACCGCAAGTTCCTGCGCGTGATGCAGGCCGTGGTGCTGGTGTTCACGACGCTGGTGACGCTGTTCGCGCTGAACTCGCACCTGTCCATCTTCCATATGGTCGAGAACGCCTACAAGGTCACGCTGGTGTCCTCGTTCGTGCCGCTGGCCTTCGGCCTGTTCTGGAAGCCTGCCACCCGCCAGGGCGGCCTGGCGTCCATTCTGCTCGGGCTCGTGTCGTGGATCGTGTGCGAGGTCGCGTTCGCCGATGCCGCAGTGCCGCCGCAACTCGTGGGCCTGATGTTCTCCCTCGGCGGGATGGTGTTCGGCTCGCTGTTGCCGCAGTGGATCGTCGACCATCCGCGCGTCGAGAAAGTGCACACCGCATAACTTTTTGTCGATCGCGGGATAACGCTCGTGTTTACCGGCTTTTCCTCGCGGCCAATACCCAGCCACGGTTTATAATCCGAGGTTTTGTTCCGCTGATTTTCAGTTTTCTCGCGAAAGAACGACCATGCCGATCTATGCCTACCGTTGCGAAGCCTGCGGCCACGGGCGCGATGTGCTGCAAAAAATGAGCGATGCGCCGCTCACGGACTGCCCGTCCTGCGGCACGGCCGGCAGCTTCAAGAAACAACTGACCGCGGCCGGGTTCCAGCTCAAGGGCTCCGGCTGGTACGTGACCGACTTCCGCGGCGGTAGCGGCGGCGCCAGCGCGCCCGCTTCGGGTTCGTCGGGCGCGCCGGCATCGGACACGTCCGCTGCCTCGTCCTCCGCCGGGTCGTCCGCCGCCTCCTCCACGCCGTCGTCCTCGTCCTCGGGCGGCGACAGCGGTGGCGCGAAACCGGCGGCGTCGTCCGGCGGCACCGCCACCTGACCGGGACCATCGTGGCCACCAAGAAGACCTCCGCCTTCAAGACCTGGTTTCTGACCGGGCTGCTCGTGCTGGTGCCGCTCGGCATCACGCTCTGGGTGCTGAACCTGATCATCGGCACGATGGATCAGAGCATGGCCCTGCTGCCGCTGTCGTGGCAGCCGGAGAACCTGTTCGGCCGCCGCATTCCGGGTCTGGGCGCGATCCTCACGCTGCTGTTCATCCTGCTCGTGGGCGTGGCCACGCATAACTTCATCGGCCAGCGCCTCGTGCGCTGGTGGGAAATGCTGCTGGGCCGCATTCCGGTGGTCGGCCCCATCTATACCAGCGTGAAGCAGGTGTCCGACACGCTGCTGTCCTCGTCGGGCAACGCGTTCCGCAAGGCGCTGCTCGTGCAGTATCCGCGCGAGGGCTCCTGGACCATCGCGTTTCTGACCGGACGGCCCGGCGGAGACGTGCAGAATCACCTTCAGGGCGAGTACGTGAGCGTTTACGTGCCGACCACGCCGAATCCGACCTCGGGCTTCTTCCTCATGATGCCCAAGGCCGATACGATCGAGCTCGACATGACCGTCGATGCCGCGCTCAAGTACATTGTCTCGATGGGCGTGGTGGCCCCGATCGACCTGCCGCGCAAGAGCGAGCAGGACGAACGCGCCGCCGTGGCCGAGGAAGCCGTGGCGGTCACGGCCGCCGTGGCAGCCGCTGCCGTGACGAGCGCGGCCGCCGGCGACGCCGAAGCGGTCACTGCCGCCGATCCCACCGATACTCATTGAATTCGAGCGGGCCGCACAGCGCCCGCGCGCAACCCGGAATTTTTCCTATGTCCTCCATGCGTACTCACTACTGCGGTCTGGTGACCGAACAACTGACGGGCCAGGAAGTGGCCCTCACTGGCTGGGTGCAGCGCCGCCGCGACCATGGCGGCGTGATCTTCATCGACCTTCGCGACCGCGAGGGCCTGGTGCAGGTGGTGTGCGATCCGGACCGCCCCGAGATGTTCAAGGTGGCCGAGGAAATCCGCAACGAGTTCTGCATCCGCGTGACCGGCAAGGTGCGTCCGCGCCCGGCCGGCACCGAGAACGCGAACCTGACCTCGGGCAAGATCGAAGTGCTGTGCCACGAGCTGAGCGTGCTGAACCCGTCGGTCACGCCGCCGTTCCAGCTCGACGACGACAACCTGTCGGAAACCACGCGCCTCACGCACCGCGTGCTGGACCTGCGCCGTCCGCAGATGCAGTACAACCTGCGCCTGCGCTACAAGGTGGCGATGGAAGTGCGCAAGTATCTGGACGCGCAGGGCTTCATCGACATCGAGACGCCGATGCTCGGCAAGAGCACGCCCGAAGGCGCGCGCGACTACCTCGTGCCGTCCCGCGTGAACCCGGGCCACTTCTTCGCGCTGCCGCAGTCGCCGCAGATCTTCAAGCAGATGCTGATGGTCTCGGGCTTCGACCGTTACTACCAGATCACCAAGTGCTTCCGCGACGAGGACCTGCGCGCCGACCGCCAGCCCGAATTCACGCAGATCGACTGCGAAACGTCGTTCCTCACCGAGCAGGAGATTCGCGACCTGTTCGAGGACATGATGCGCACGGTGTTCAAGAACGCGATCGACGTTGACCTCGACGCGACCTTCCCGGTCATGGAGTTCCGCGAGGCGATGGCCCGCTTCGGTTCGGACAAGCCCGACCTGCGCGTGAAGCTCGAATTCACCGAGCTGACCGACGTGATGAAGGACGTGGACTTCAAGGTGTTCTCGGGTCCGGCCAACAGCGACAGCGGCCGCGTGGTCGGCCTGCGCGTGCCGGGCGGCGGCGCGATTTCGCGCGGCGAGATCGACGCGTACACGCAGTTCGTGGGCATCTACGGTGCCAAGGGCCTCGCCTGGATCAAGGTGAACGAAGTGGCCAAGGGCCGTGACGGCCTGCAGTCGCCGATCGTCAAGAACCTGCACGACGCCGCGATCGCCGAGATCCTCAAGCGCACGGAAGCGAAGGATGGCGACATCATCTTCTTCGGCGCGGACAAGGCCAAGATCGTCAACGACTCGATCGGCGCGCTGCGCCTGAAGATCGGCCATTCGGAATTCGGCAAGAGCACGGGCCTGTTCGAGGACGTGTGGAAGCCGCTGTGGGTGATCGACTTCCCGATGTTCGAGTACGACGAGGAAGACGCGCGCTGGGTGGCCATGCACCACCCGTTCACGAGCCCGAAGGACGAGCACCTGCAGTATCTGGAAACGGATCCGGGCAAGTGCATCGCCAAGGCCTACGACATGGTGTTGAACGGCTGGGAAATGGGCGGCGGCTCGGTGCGGATCTATCGCGAGGACGTGCAGAGCAAGGTGTTCCGCGCGCTCAAGATCAACGAGGAAGAAGCGCGTGCCAAGTTCGGCTACCTGCTCGATGCGCTGCAATATGGCGCACCGCCGCACGGTGGCCTGGCCTTCGGCCTGGACCGCATCGTGACGATGATGGCCGGCGCCGATTCCATCCGCGACGTGATCGCCTTCCCGAAGACGCAGCGTGCCCAGGATCTGCTGACGCAGGCCCCGAGCAGCGTCGACGAGAAGCAACTGCGCGAACTCCATATCCGCCTGCGCACGCAGGAGCCGAAGACGGCCTGACGTCTTCCGCGAAACCACAAAAAAGCCGCGTCTCCACGCGGCTTTTTTGTTGCCCCCACAACAATGCGTTTCCATTTGTTACGTTCCGGAACGATGGGGCCGGGAACAATGTCTTCCGAAGGAAGCGCGCGATGCCGGTCCACGACGAAGACCGCCGCGACGCGGGAGGACATAGTCGTGAACCTTGATGTCGAACAGATCCGCCAGTTCCTGCTGGCGCATGCGGAAACGATCCTGACCTGGCTCGTGGCCGGCCTGCTGATGATGCTGCTGGCGCGCTTCGAGCTGCGCCGCGCGGTGCGGCGCTCCGCGCAGGCCATGTCGGAATCCGTGGCGACCACGGTGGCCGCCTGCGTGCCGGAGATCGCGCACGCGGCCCAGTCGGCGCGGCCGCTGGCCGATGCCGAGACCGGTACGCCGGAGGGGACGCCTGTTGCAACGCAGCGCGCCGACGCGCTGCGCAAGCTCGCGCTCGATACCGTCGCCACCGTGATGGCGCGCGGACGCTGGCTCGAGGACATGGGCAACCTGCGGGTGCCCGAGGATGCGCTGATGAGCGGCCGCGGCGCGGGCGGTGCGGATCCGCTGCTGGTCGTGGCACCGCAGCCGTTGGTGCAGGCGTACCTGACCGCCCAGCGCATATTCGAGGATGAAGCCTCGCGCCTGCAGACCCACCGCCGCGAGGCGTTGCGGCTGCAGGACGCGGCACAGGCGCTCGTGGCCGAGGCCGCGCACGTGGAGCGCGAGACGGGCAGCATCGTCATGCGTTTCGAGCAGGTCAACGCGCAGGGCGTGCAGGGCGCGGACGCTGGCGATTACCAGCGTTTCCTGATCCAGAAGTACAACGCGCTCGGCCTTCGCGAGAAGGAGATCGGCGAGGAACGCGCCGCGATCGAGGCGCAGATGCGGGAAAGCGCGGACGCGCTGGCCGCGCACGCACACGTGGCCGCCCAGCGCTACACGCAGTGCCTCGCGCCGCTGATGCAGCAGCTGCGCGCGTCGTGGGGCCATGGGGATTCGCCCGAAGTGTTCGACACGTGGCTCCACAATGCGCCGCAGTCGGGTGGGGAGCCCCGGCAGCCCGCCGTGGCGCCGGAGCCCGTCGCGGGTAGGACAACGGAGCCCACTTCTCACAGCGCTGTCTGATACCGACCGCGGATGGCTGCGTTATGCTTGGGTCTGTTCCGCATTCCGCCTCCATGCCCTACAAGATTCCCGAATCGGTGCTGGTCGTCATTTATACGCCAGACCTCCAAGTGCTGTTGATCGAGCGTGCCGACCGGCCCGGCTTCTGGCAGTCGGTAACCGGCAGCCTCGATGCCACGGACGAGCCGCTGGCGCTCACGGCCGCGCGCGAAGTCGCCGAGGAAACCGGCATTATTGCCAGTGAGCACACGCTTACAGACTGGCATCACACGATCGACTACGAAATCTATCCGCAGTGGCGTCACCGCTATGCGCCCGGCGTCGTCCGCAATACCGAGCACTGGTTCGGTCTTTGCGTGCCGTATCCGGTGCCGGTGACGCTCGCGCCGCGCGAGCATACGCGCCATGAATGGCTGCATTGGGAGGCCGCGGCCGAGCGATGTTTTTCGCGCAGCAATGCCGAAGCCGTGCGCCAGCTCGCGTGGCGCGTGGCCGGCGTGCCCGCCGCGGGCCCCCAGCCCATACCCGGAGTGGCATGATGAAGTTGCGCGTGGTCACCTACAACATCCACAAGGGCGTGACCGGCTTTTCGGGCAAACCGCGCATCCAGAGCGTCCGCACGGGCCTGCAGTCGATGGATGCGGACATCGTGTTCCTGCAGGAAGTGCAGGACCGCAACGATCGGCTGATCGCGGCGGAGCTGTTCGACCCCGACCACACGCAGCTCAACTACCTCGCCACCGACGCCTATCCGCATTCGGTCTATGGCCGCAACGCGGTGTACGACCATGGGCATCACGGCAACGCGATCCTGTCGCGCCATCCGATCCTGATGTCGGAGAACCTCGACGTCTCCGACCATCGCTTCGAGCAGCGCGGGCTGCTGCACGCGGTCGCCGATATCAATGGCATCGAGGCGCATCTGATCTGCGTGCATTTCGGCCTCTTCGCGCGCAGCCGCGTGCGGCAGGCCAAGGCGCTGGTCGAGCGCGTGCGCAGCGTGGTGCCGGCCGATGCGCCGCTCGTCATCGCGGGCGATTTCAACGACTGGAACCATCGCCTCGACGCGCAGATCTGCAACACGCTGAACTGCATGGAGTCCGCGCAGGCCAAGACCGGACGCCTGCATACGTTTCCGAGCCATATGCCGTGGTGGCAGCTGGACCGCATCTACGTGCGCGGATTCGACATCGAGCGTTCGCTGGCGCTGACGGGCCGCGACTGGGCGCAGCGGTCCGACCATGTGCCGCTCGTCGCCGAACTCGCGCGGCGCGTGGCCATTCCCGAGGCCTAGCGGTTACCGGTAGTCGCGGATCCAGCGGAAGACGGCGTCGACGTCGTTGAGGTCGAGAATCGGCAGCGGCGTGCGCGCGCGGACATGATCGGGGTCGTCGGTGGCCACGGCCACCACGCCCGGCACCTCTCCCCACAGCGGCACGTTGCCCGTGGCCGGACGGAAGACCTCGAGCTTCGGGAAGTCGCTCCACTTGTAGCCTTCCACGAGCACGAGGTCGGTCCCGGCCGGCAGCACGGCCAGCGCCTCGGCGATCTCGGGCGAGGCGCGCTCGGCCGGATAGTTGCGCATCAGCGTCAGGTGGCGCGCGCCGACCAGCACCACGTTCTCGCAGCCCGATGCGCGCATGCGCCAGGAATCCTTGCCCGGCGTGTCGGGATCGAAGCCGTGGTGGGTGTGCTTGATGCCGGCCACGCGCATGCCCGCCGTGACGAAGCGCGGAATCAGCTGTTCCAGCAGCGTCGTCTTGCCGCTGCCCGATGTGCCGGCGATACCGAAGACCTTCACGATCCGTTCCCAATCAAGCGTCAGAATGAACCGGACGATAGCAGAGAAGGCGCACCGATGTGCTTGTCGCGCCGGTTCGCCGATAATCGAGGCATGTCACGGATATTCGATCGCGCGGATACTGCACCGCACCATCCCGACCAGGCGCCGTCGCGCCCCTACCGTCCACTCGAGCGCCGCGCGGGGGTGCTGCGATGGGCCGCCCGCAGCGGCCGCACGGTGCCCGGCAACCGCGTCGATCTGCTGCGCAACGGCGAGGCCTTCTTTCCCGCGTTGATCGAGGCGATCGACGCGGCCACCGCGAGCGTGGTCGTGGAGACGTATATCTATGCCGACGACGATGTCGGCGCGGCCGTGGGCGATGCCCTGATCCGCGCGGCCGGCCGGGGCCTGGACGTGCGGCTCGTGGTCGATGGCTTCGGCGCCGGCGACCTGCCCGCGGCGCTCGCGGCGCGCCTGCGCGAGGGCGGCGTCCAGCTCGAGATCTACCGGCCGATGCGCGGCTTCCGGCTGGCCCGGCGCCATCTGCGCCGGCTCCATCGCAAGATCGCGGTGATCGATGCGCAGTTGCCCGATTCGGTCGGGTTTGTCGGCGGTATCAATATCATCAGCGACCATAACCACGGTCCGCTCGATCTGCCCGAACTCGGTCCGCGTTACGACTTCACCGTGCGCGTACGTGGGCCGCTGGTCACGCAGATCGCGCTGGCGGCGGCGCGGCTGTGGTTTCGCATCGCGCAGCGCCACGGCATGCGGGACGCCGCGCGCGCGCTGCAGGAGATGGAGGCGCTGACGGCCGCCGCCGATGGTCCGCCGCGCGACATGCAGCCCGACGGCGTGCCCGCGGCGTTGCTGTTGCGCGACAACCTGCGCAATCGCCGCACGATCGAACGCGAGTACCTGTACGCGCTCGGTGCCGCGCGCCACGACGTGATCATCGCCAATGCGTACTTCCTGCCCGGCCACAAGATGCGCCGCGCGCTGCTGGCATGCCGCAAGCGCGGCGTGCGCGTGCGGCTGCTGCTGCAGGGGGTGGTCGAGTACCGGCTCCAGCATTACGCCACGCACGCGCTGTATGCCACGCTGCTCGCGGCCGGCGTGGAGATCTACGAGTACGAGGCGAGCTTCCTGCACGCGAAGGTGGCCGTCGTCGACGAAAGCTGGGCCACAGTCGGGTCGAGCAACATGGACCCCTTCAGCCTCCTGCTCGCGCGCGAGGCCAACGTGTCGGTGTACGACCGCGCCTTTGCCACCGATCTGCGCGCGCACCTCGAGCGCGCCATGGCGCAGCGGAGTGCGCGCATCGCGCCGGAAGTCCATGCGCGGCTGCCGCGCGTGCGGCGTTTTGCCAACTGGGCCGCGTATTTCGTCCTGCGTCTGGGCGTCGTGATCGCGGGCGTGACGGGGCGCTACTGATTGCCCGCCGTTTAGAAACCAAGGTCTAATTAAGTACTTGATGCCGACGCGGCTCGCCCGAATAATCTGAACGACCGTTCTTTTTTGGCTTAGACTGCGCTAGATCAAAGCCATCCACTGAACGGAGAGAGAAATCATGCGCCACCAGTCAGTTCGTCTTGAATCCGCCGCCGCTGCACCCGCGCCCTTGCGCAAGGGTGAGATGACGCGTGTGGCGATTCTCGATGCGGCACTGGAACTGTCGTCGCGCGACGGGCTCGAGGGGTTGACCATCGGGCTGCTCGCCGAACGCATGCAGATGAGCAAGAGCGGCGTGTTCGCGCATTTCGGTTCGCGCGAGGACCTGCAGGTGGAAGTGGTGCGCGAGTACCACCGCCGTTTCGAGCAGGAGGTGTTCTACCCTTCCTTGCAGGAGCCGCGCGGATTGCCGCGCCTGTGGTCGATGGTGCGCCGCTGGATGGAGAAGCGCATCCAGGAAGTGACCACGGGCTGCATCTACATCAGCGGGGCCGTCGAATACGACGACCGTGCGGAAAGCCCGGTTCGCGACGAACTCGTCAGGAGCGTCACGATCTGGCGTGCCGCGCTGCTGCGTGCGATCGACCAGGCGAAGGAAGAAGGCCATCTGCGCGCGGATTGCGATCCGCGCCTGATGCTGTTCGAAATGTATAGCCTCGAACTGGGGCTGCATCACGATGCCCGCTTCCTGCGCCTGCCCGACAGTGCCGAACTTGCCATGGTTGCGCTCAACAAGCTGATTCAGTCCTACCGTACCTGAAGTCGTCCGGTGCAACGGGCTCCGCGTCGCGCGGAGCCGGCGGCGGGCGGCATCGTGAACCTCCAAGGAGTCTTTGATGGGCCAGTACACCGCACCGTTGCGCGACATGCAGTTCGTGCTCCATGAACTGCTCGGCGTGGAAGCCGAACTCAAGGCGATGCCGCGCCACGCGGACGTCGACGCGGACACCATCAACCAGGTCATCGAGGAAGCCGGCAAGTTCTGCGCCGACGTCGTGTTCCCGCTCAACCAGAGCGGCGACCGCGAAGGCTGCACCTACGTCGGCGACGGCGTGGTGCGCGCGCCCAAGGGCTTCCGCGAGGCCTATCGGCAGTACATCGAAGCCGGATGGCCGGCGCTCGCATGCGATCCCGAGTTCGGCGGCCAGGGCCTGCCGATCGTCGTCAACAACGCGCTGTACGAGATGCTGAACTCGGCCAGCCAGGCGTGGACGATGTACCCGGGGCTGTCGCATGGCGCCTACGAGGCGCTGCACGCGCACGGCACCCCCGAGCTCAAGCAGACGTACCTGCCCAAGCTGGTCTCGGGCGAATGGACCGGCACGATGTGCCTGACCGAGCCGCACTGCGGCACGGACCTCGGCATCCTGCGCTCGAAGGCCGAGCCGCAGGCCGACGGCTCCTATCGCATCACGGGCACCAAGATCTTTATCTCCGCGGGCGAGCATGACCTTGCGGACAACATCATTCACCTCGTGCTCGCGCGCCTGCCGGACGCGCCGCAGGGCACCAAGGGCATCTCGCTGTTCGTGGTGCCGAAGTTCGTGCCGGACGCGAGCGGCAATCCCGGCGAGCGCAACGGCATCCAGTGCGGCGCCATCGAGCACAAGATGGGCATCCACGGCAACGCGACGTGCGTGATGAACCTGGACGGCGCGCAGGGCTGGATGGTCGGCGAGCCGAACAAGGGCCTCAACGCGATGTTCGTGATGATGAACGCCGCACGCCTCGGCGTGGGCGCGCAGGGCCTTGGCCTGACCGAGGTCGCGTACCAGAACTCGCTGGCCTACGCGAAGGATCGCCTGCAGATGCGTTCGCTGACGGGCGTAAAGGCACCGGACAAGGCGGCCGACCCGATCATCGTGCATCCCGACGTGCGCCGCATGCTGCTGACGCAGAAGGCCTACGCCGAAGGCGGCCGCGCGTTCGCGTACTGGACCGCGCTGCAGATCGACCGCGAGCTGTCGCATCCGGACGAGTCGGTGCGCAAGCAATCGGCCGACCTCGTCGCGCTGCTCACGCCCGTGATCAAGGCCTTTCTGACCGACAACGCATTCACCTCGACCAACGAGGGCATGCAGGTATTCGGCGGCCACGGCTATATCGCCGAGTGGGGCATGGAGCAGTACGTGCGCGATGCGCGGATCAACATGATCTACGAAGGCACGAACACGATCCAGGCGCTCGACCTGCTGGGCCGCAAGATCCTCGGCGACATGGGCGCCAAGCTCAAGGCCTTCGGCAAGGAAGTGCAGGCGTTCGTCGAGCAGGAAGGCACGAACGAGGCGATGCAGGAGTTCGTCAACCCGCTGGCCGACCTTGGCGACAAGGTGCAGAAGCTCACGATGGAAATCGGCATGAAGGCGATGGGCAATGCCGATGAAGTCGGCGCTGCCGCGGTGCCGTATCTCCGCGTGGTGGGCCACCTCGTGTTCTCGTATTTCTGGGCGCGCATGGCCAAGATCGCGCTGGAGAAGCAGGGCAGCGGCGACAAGTTCTACACGTCCAAGCTGGCTACCGCGCGCTTCTACTTCGCGAAGCTGCAGCCCGAGACCGCCGCCGAGATCCGCAAGGCCCGCGCCGGCGCGGCCACGCTGATGGCACTCGACGCCGACCTGTTCTGATCGTTCCGGGGGCGCTCGCCCCCGAACCCTCTCATCAACGCTCACCGAATACTGGAGCGCGCATGTCCAATTTCATCGTCAAGAAGGTCGCCGTGCTGGGCGCCGGCGTCATGGGCGCGCAGATCGCCGCGCACCTCGTCAACGCGCGCGTGCCCGTGGTGCTGTTCGACCTGCCGGCCAAGGAAGGTCCCAAGAACGGTATCGCGCTGCGTGCGATCGAGAACCTCAAGAAGCTGTCGCCGGCGCCGCTCGGCATCAAGGACGAAGCCGGCCTGATCCGCCCCGCCAATTACGAGGACGATATCGCGCTGCTCAAGGAGTGCGACCTCGTGATCGAGGCCATTGCCGAGCGCATGGACTGGAAGCACGACCTGTACAGGAAGGTCGCGCCGTACATTGCACCGGGCGCGATCTTCGCGACCAATTCGTCGGGCCTGTCGATCGGCGCGCTGGCCGATGGCCTCGGTGACGATACCGGCCTCAAGTCCCGCTTCTGCGGCGTGCACTTCTTCAACCCGCCGCGCTACATGCATCTGGTGGAGCTGATTCCCACCGCGAGCACGCAGCCCGAGATCCTCGACCGCCTGGAGGCGTTCCTGACGACCACGCTCGGCAAGGGCGTGGTGCGCGCGAAGGACACACCGAACTTCATCGCGAACCGCGTGGGTATTTTCTCGATCCTCGCGGTGTTCGCCGAGGCCGAGAAGTACGGCATTCCGTTCGACGTGGTCGATGACCTGACCGGTTCGAAGCTCGGCCGCGCGAAGTCGGCGACGTTCCGCACGGCCGACGTGGTGGGCCTCGACACGATGGCGCACGTCATCAAGACGATGCAGGACAACCTGCGCGACGACCCGTTCGCGCCCGTGTACCAGACGCCGGCCGTGCTCAAGGGCCTCGTCGATGCGGGCGCGCTCGGCCAGAAGACCGGCGCGGGCTTCTACCGGAAGGAAGGCAAGGCCATCAAGGTCCTGGACGCGAAGACCGGCCAGTATGTCGAGTCGGGGAAGAAGGCCGACGAGATCGTCGCGCGCATCCTCAAGAAGGAGCCCGGCGAGCGCATCAAGCTGCTGCGCGAATCGACCAATCCGCAGGCGCAGTTCCTCTGGGCCGTGTTCCGCGACGTGTTCCAGTACATCGCCGTGTATCTCGACCAGATCGCGGGTTCGGCCGCGGACGTGGACCTCGCCATTCGCTGGGGCTTCGGCTGGAATACCGGTCCGTTCGAGGACTGGCAGGCGGCCGGCTGGAAGCAGGTGGCCGAATGGGTGAAGGAAGACATCGACGGCGGCAAGGCGCTGGCCAATGCCGCGCTGCCCGCGTGGGTGTTCAGCGGTCCCGTGGCCGAGGCGCAGGGCGTGCACACGCCGAACGGTTCGTGGTCGCCGGCGACGAACGCGTTCGTCGCGCGCCCGCGGCTGCCCGTGTATGCACGGCAGGCGTTCCGCGCGTCGCTGCGCGGCACCGACGCCGCCGACCCGCGCAAGGCGGGCAAGACCGTCGAAGAGAACGACGCGGTGCGCATCTGGACCAGCGATGGTGCCGATGACGTGCTGATCGTCTCCTACAAGAGCAAGATGAACACGATGGGCCCCGACGTCATCGACGGCCTCACGCGCGCCATCGACCTCGCCGAAGCGGGCTACAAGGGCCTCGTGATCTGGCAGCCGACGTCGCTGCAGCTCGGCAATCCGGGCGGCCCGTTCTCCGCGGGCGCGAACCTCGAAGCCGCGATGCCGGCCTTCATGATGGGCGGCGCCAAGGGCATCGAGCCGTTCGTAAAGAAGTTCCAGGACGGCATGATGCGCGTCAAGTACGCGGCGGTGCCCGTGGTAACGGCCGTGTCGGGCATCGCGCTCGGCGGCGGTTGCGAACTGATGCTGCACGCCGCGCGGCGCGTGGTGGCGATGGAATCGTATATCGGCCTCGTCGAAGTCGGCGTGGGCCTCGTGCCCGCGGGCGGCGGCCTCAAGGAGGCCGTGCTGGCGGCCGCGCGCGCGGCCGATGCGGCCGGCAGCACGAACTACCTGAACTTCATCACTGGCCGGTTTCAGGCCGCCGCGATGGCCAGGGTGTCCACGTCGGCGCTCGACGCGCGCAAGATCGGCTACGTGCAGGCGACAGACCCGATCGTGTTCAACGTGCACGAACTGCTGCACGTGGCGCAGAGCGAGGTGCGCGCGCTGGCCGAGGCTGGCTATCGTTCGCCGCTGCCGGGCGCGCTCGTGCCGGTGGCCGGGCGTTCCGGTATCGCGACCATCCAGGCTTCGCTCGTCAACATGCGCGACGGCAACTTCATCTCCGCGCACGACTATCTGATCGCGAGCCGTATCGCCGAGGTGGTGTGCGGCGGCGACGTGGAAGCCGGCTCGCTGGTCAGCGAGGACTGGCTGCTCGCGCTCGAGCGCAAGGCATTCGTCGACCTGCTCGGCACCGGCAAGACGCAGGAACGCATCATGGGCATGCTGCAGACCGGCAAGCCGGTGCGTAACTAACAGGCAAGCGAGGAACCGACATCATGAAACAACTGCAAGACGCTTACATCGTCGCGGCCACCCGCTCGCCGATCGGCAAGGCGCCCAAGGGCGCGTTCAAGAACACGCGCCCCGACGATCTGCTCGCTACCGTGCTGAAGGCCGCCGTGGCGCAGGTGCCGTCGCTGGACCCGGCGCTGATCGAAGACGCGATTGTCGGCTGCGCGATTCCCGAGGCGCAGCAGGGCCTCAACGTCGCGCGTATCGGCGCGCTGCTGTCGGGCCTGCCGAACACCGTCGGCGGCATCACCGTGAACCGCTTCTGCGCATCGGGCCTGTCCGCCGTGGCGATGGCGGCCGACCGTATTCGCGTGGGCGAGTCCGACGTGATGATCGCGGCGGGCACCGAGTCGATGAGCATGGTGCCGATGATGGGCAACTCGCCGTCGATGTCGCCGTCGATCTTCCTGCGCGACGAGAACGTGGGCATCGCGTACGGCATGGGCCTGACGGCCGAGAAGGTGGCGAACCAGTGGAAGGTCAGCCGCGAGGACCAGGATGCGTTCGCGCTCGCCTCGCACCAGAAGGCGATGGCCGCGCAGCAGGCCGGCGAGTTCGCCGACGAGATCACGCCGATCGAGATCGTCGAGAAGTTTCCGGATCTGGCTTCGGGTCAGGTCAGCGTCAAGACGCGCACGCTCGCGCTCGACGAAGGTCCGCGTCCCGATACGTCGATGGAAGGCCTCGGCAAGCTGCGTGCCGTCTTCGCGAACAAGGGCAGCGTGACCGCCGGCAACAGCTCGCAGACGTCCGATGGCGCGGGCGCGCTGATCCTGGTCTCGGAGAAGATCCTCAAGCAGTTCAACCTCGTGCCGCTCGCGCGCTTCGTGTCGTTCGCAGTGCGCGGCGTGCCGCCGGAGATCATGGGCATCGGCCCGAAGGTGGCGATTCCCGCGGCGCTGAAGGCGGCGGGGCTGTCGCAGGACCAGATCGACTGGATCGAACTCAACGAGGCATTCGCCGCGCAGTCGCTGGCCGTGATCCGCGACCTGGAACTCGACGCGTCGAAGGTCAACCGCATGGGCGGCGCGATCGCGCTGGGCCATCCGCTCGGCGCGACGGGCGCGATCCGCTCGGCGACCGTCGTGCACGCGCTGCGCCGCCACAACCTCAAGTACGGCATGGTGACCATGTGCGTCGGCACGGGCATGGGCGCCGCGGGTATCTTCGAACGCGTTTGAGAGGGGAGCCACCATGAGCATCGCCACACGGATCGACAACGGGATTCTGACCCTCACCTTCGATCGCCTCGACCGGAAGAACGCGATCACGGCGGCGATGTACCAGACGCTGGCCGATGCCTTGCGGTCGGCCGAGGCGGACAGCGCGGTGCGCGTGATCGTCATCGAGGGCAAGCCGGAGATCTTTACGGCCGGCAACGACCTCGAAGATTTCATGAAGCGCCCGCCCACGTCCGGCGAGGGCGGGGCACCGGCGCCGGTGTTCCAGTTCCTGCATGCGATCGCCGAGGCGGGCAAACCGGTGGTCGCTTCGGTAAGCGGGGCGGCGGTCGGCATCGGCACGACGCTGCTGCTGCACTGCGATCTCGTCTATGCCTCGGATACCGCCAAGCTCACGCTGCCGTTCACGCAGCTGGGGTTATGCCCGGAGGCGGCGTCGAGCCTGCTGCTGCCGCGGCTGGTCGGTTATCAGCGTGCCGCCGAGAAACTGTTGCTGGGCGAGCCGTTCAGCGCGCAGGAAGCGTTCGAGATCGGACTCGTGACGAAGGTGCTGCCCGTGGCGGAACTCGATGCGCACGTGCGGCGGCAGGCGGCCAAGCTCGCCGCGCTGCCGGCATCGTCGCTGCGCGAGACCAAGCGGCTGATGAAGGGTGGCGAGGCCGCGGCGGTGAAGCGCCAGATGGCCGAAGAGGCCGGCGTGTTTGCCCGCATGCTGGCGGCACCGGAGGCGAAGGAGGCCTTTACGGCGTTCTTCGAGAAGCGCAAACCGGATTTCTCGAAGTTCCAGTAACGGAGGCCGGGGGACAGGCAAGCAGGGTATGGGGGCGCAAGCCCCCATTTTCATACCGGCAATTCGCGCGGCAGCCGGTTCTCGTCGGTCGCCACATAGGTGAGCGTGGCTTCGGTGACCTTGACGATCGCATTGCTGTGGCGCATGCGTTGCGCATAGACCTCGACGGACACCGTGATCGAGGTGCGGCCCGTCTTCACGATATCGGCATAGAAACTCACGAGGTCGCCGACAAATACCGGGTTCTTGAACAGGAACGAGTTCACCGCGACGGTGGCCACGCGGCCCTGCGCGCGCTCCACGGCCGGAATCGACCCGGCGATATCGACCTGCGCCATGATCCAGCCTCCGAAAACATCGCCATGCACGTTGGCGTCGGCGGGCATCGGGACCACGCGCAAGGCGGGGTTCTTGCCTTCGGGGAGGGTGGACAGGGGAGCGAGCTGGGTCATGAGGCGGTGTTGAAGATACGGATGAAGGGATCGGTGAAGGGACCGATGAAGGTTCGGATGACGGCAAGGGTGCCGATCCGGGTGGCAGGACCGGCGTCGGCCGGGGCGGCCTCTGCCGTCCATCGCGATCTCTGCGACAATCGCGGCATTGGCCAGAATTCTAACGTATGCGCCGTTCCTCCACGACAGCCCCCAGCACCGACGAAAGTGCCGCCACGGCACCCTCGAACTCGATTTTCTCCAGCCGGGGCGCGCCGCGCAGCGACTGGCAGACCGTCCGTAACCTGCTGCCCTACGTCTGGCACTACAAATGGCGCGTGATCTTCGCGCTGGCGTGCCTCGTGCTCGCGAAGGTCGCGAACCTCGGCGTGCCTGTGCTGATGAAGCGCCTGATCGACACCATGGACGTGGCCCCCGGCGATGCGCACGCGCTGCTCGTGGTACCCGTCGGGCTGATCGTCGCGTATGGAGTGCTGCGCCTGTCCAGCACGCTGTTCACGGAGCTGCGCGAAATCCTGTTCGCCAAGGTCACGCAGAGCGCGGTACGCGAGATCGCGCTGCAGGTCTTCCGCCATCTGCACGCGCTGTCGTTACGGTTCCACCTCGAGCGGCAGACGGGGGGCATGAGCCGCGACATCGAGCGCGGCACGCGCGGCATCCAGCAGCTGATCTCGTATTCGCTCTACAGCATCCTGCCGACGCTCGTGGAAATGGCGCTCGTGATCGGGTTCCTCGTGCTCCATTACGACATCTGGTTCGCGGGCATCACGGCCGTCGCGCTGATCGGCTATATCGTGTTCACGATCGTCGTGACCGAGTGGCGCACGCATTTCCGCCGCCGCATGAACGAACTCGATTCGCGCGCGAGCCAGAAGGCGATCGACTCGCTGCTCAACTTCGAGACGGTGAAGTATTTCGGCAACGAGGAATACGAGGCGCGCCGCTATGACGAGAACCTGCTCAAGTACCGCGCCGCGGCGGTGCGTTCGCAGAACTCGCTGTCTTTCCTGAACTTCGGCCAGCAGACGATCATCGCCATCGGGCTGATCCTGATCCTGTGGCGCGCGACGGTGGGCGTCGCGGCGGGGCGCCTCACGCTCGGCGACCTCGTGCTCGTCAACACGTTGATGATCCAGCTCTATATCCCGCTGAATTTCCTTGGCGTGATCTATCGCGAGATCAAGCAGGCCACCACCGATATGGACCGCATGTTCGTGCTGCTCGGCACCAATCAGGAGGTGGCCGACGTGCCCGGCGCGCCGGCGCTGGAGGTGCGCGGCGCCGCCGTGCGCTTCCGCCATGTCGGCTTCGGCTACGAGTCCGACCGCGTGATCCTGAACGACGTGGACTTCACGATCGCCGCGGGCACCACCACGGCCGTGGTCGGCCACAGCGGCTCGGGCAAATCGACGCTCGCGCGGCTGCTCTATCGGTTCTACGACGTCAGCGGCGGCGGCATCGAGATCGATGGGCAGGATATACGCGGCATCCGGCAGGATACGCTGCGCCGCGCGATCGGCATCGTGCCGCAGGACACCGTGCTGTTCAACGACAGCATCTACTACAACATCGCGTACGGCCGTCCTGAGGCCTCGCACGACGAAGTCATCGCGGCCGCGCGCGCGGCGCAGATCGATCCGTTTATCCGCGAACTGCCGCAGGGTTACGACACGCCGGTCGGCGAGCGCGGGCTCAAGCTGTCAGGCGGCGAGAAACAGCGCGTGGCCATCGCGCGCACGCTGCTCAAGAATCCGCCGATCCTCGTGTTCGACGAGGCGACGTCCGCGCTCGACTCGCGCACCGAGCAGGCGATTCAGGCCGAGCTCATGCGCCTGGCGCAGAACCGCACGACCCTGCTGATCGCGCACCGCCTGTCCACGGTCGTGCATGCGGACCAGATCCTCGTGATGGACCATGGCCAGATCATCGAGCGCGGCACGCATGGGGAACTGATGCGCATCAACGGGCGTTACGCCGAGATGTGGCGCATCCAGGCACGCAATGCCGTCGAAGGCGAAACCGACGACGCGGAGGGCGTCGCGCATGCCTGAGTCGCGCGTGATCAGGCGTAATCGAGCGGCAGCGCGGTGGTGTACTTGATCTGCTCCATCGCGAAGCGCGAGCTCACGTCGGAAAGCTCGGCGCCCTGGATCAGTTTCTTGTACACGGCGTCGTACGCGGCGATATCGGGCACCACTACGCGCAGCAGATAGTCGGTGTCGCCCGCCATGCGATAGAACTCGGTGACCTCTGGGATCGATTGCACGAGCCCGTGGAACGTCTTCAGCCACTTGGCGTTGTGCTGGTTCGTGCGGATCGAGACGAACACCGTCACGCCGACATTGAGCCTGGCCGCATCGAGCAGCGCCACGCGCCGGCGGATCAGCCCGGCTTCCTCGAGTTTCTGGATGCGCCGCCAGCAAGGCGTGGAAGTCAGGCCGACTTTCTCGCCGATCTCGGCGACGGGCATCGTGGCGTCTTCCTGCAGCAGGGAGAGAATCTGGCGGTCGTAGCGATCCATGGGTAACGGTAACGGGGGTTCAGGCGGGGACGGTATCCACCAGCAGGTTCACGCCGGTGGCGATGTGCTGCGGCTCCACGCCGTAGACGTGCAGCGAGACGGCGATATTGTCGCCGGTGTTCGAGAGCCGATGGATATGGCGCAGCCCGGCCGGCACGCTGAACGTATCGCCGGCCGCGCGCGTCACGGTATTGGCCAGCGCGGCATGGCGCGTGGCGGGGTTCCAGCGGTAATGATGCTCGGTCATCGTGCCGCGCAGCACGCGATACGCGCACCATGCGCGATGGCCGTGGACGGGGCTCGCCTGTCCGGGGCGCCAGACCAGCAGCATCGCGGAGAACCGGCCGAACGGATCGGCATGGATCAGATGGCGGGTGTAGGTTTCCGCGCTGCCGTCGAGCGCGCCCGGCGGCAGCGTCGCGAGCAGCGTGTCCGCATCGGGCAGGCTCGCGACGATGCCGTCCGCCACGAGCCGCGCCCCTTGCGCGAGCGCGTCCTCCATGGTCTGCGCGAATGGCATCAGCGGCGGCGGGGCGGCGCGGCCGGGGGCGGGCGTGGCAGGCATGGCGGAAAGACGGGACATGGCGGGCTCCGGTTGCATTTGCTCGGGGACGGCGTGCGCTGGGCATGCGGATAGCCCATCATAGGCCGCCCGGCAGAGTCGCAACGTGCGTAATCGGGTCCGGATTGCGCGGAAATTGTAATCCTGTTCTTCATGGACGTCGATTCGTAGCAATTTGTTCTCCTGCGCATTCCGCGATGGGCGCGGCATAATTGCGGCCATGGAAATCAAATGGCTTGAAGACTTCGTGAGCCTGGCGGAGACGCACAGCTTCTCGCGCTCGGCGGAACTGCGCCATGTCACGCAGCCGGCGTTCTCGCGCCGTATCCAGTCGCTCGAGGCGTGGGTCGGCACCGAGCTGATCGACCGGTCGAGTTACCCGACAAGCCTCACCGCCGCCGGCAAGGTGTTCTACGAGCAGGCGCTGGCGATGCTCGCGCAGGTCAGCGAGACGCGCGCGCTGATGCGCGGCCAGCGGTCCGCCAACGCGCAGGTGCTCGAATTCGCGGTGCCCCACACGCTCTCGCTGACGTTCTTCCCCGAATGGCTCAAGGCGCTCGAGCGCCAGCTCGGCACGCTGCCGTGCCGGTTGCGCGCGCTCAATGTCCACGACGCGGTGCTCACGCTCGTGGAAGGCGGGTGCGACCTCGTCATGGTCTATCACCATCCGCGCCAGGCCATCCAGCTCGACCCCGCCCATTACGACATGCTCGTGCTCGGCACCGAGCGGCTGTCGCCATACAGCGTCCCCGATGCCACGGGCCGGCCGCTGTTCCGGCTGCCGGGCACCGACAAGAAGCCGGTGCCGTTCCTCAGCTACACGCCCAACGCGTTTCTCGGCCGCATGGTCGATATGCTGCTGGCGGAAGCCGCGGCGGACGGGCTCAAGCTCGACAAATGCTACGAGACCGATATGGCCGAAGCGCTCAAGGTCATGGCGCTGGCCGGCCACGGCATGGCGTTCCTGCCCGAGAGCGCCGTGCGCGACGACGTGCAGCAGGGCCGGCTGGTCCGCGCCGAGGGCGGACGCGGGCTGCCGCAGTCGATCGACATGGAGATTCGCCTCTATCGCGAACGGCCCGGCGAGAACGGCGCCGACCGGCGCGGCGGACAGGGTCGGCGCAAGCGCCAGCTCGTCGACCAGATCTGGAGCACGCTGGCGGGGCAGACTGCACCGGGCTGAGGCGCGTCGCACCATGTCGGAAAGGTTATGCGTGTCTTGCATAACCCTGTCAGGGCGGATGAGCAAACGGCATTGGATTGTGAAAGGGTGGCGCCGATATCCTGTGCATCACCTTCAAACGTGGAAACCAGCCATGTCTTCCGCAGCACCGTCGCAACCCTCCTCGATCATTACCCATCCCCTCCCGTCCTACCTCAACGCCGAAGAGCTCGGCCCCTGGGGCATCTACCTCAAGCAGGTCGACCGCGTCACGCCCTATCTGGGCTCGCTCGCGCGCTGGGTGGAAACGCTCAAGCGCCCCAAGCGCGCGCTGATCGTCGATGTGCCCATCGAGATGGACAACGGCACGATCGCCCATTTCGAGGGCTATCGCGTGCAGCACAACACCTCGCGCGGTCCGGGCAAGGGCGGCGTGCGTTTCCACCAGGACGTCACGCTGTCGGAAGTGATGGCGCTGTCCGCGTGGATGTCGGTCAAGAACGCGGCCGTCAATGTGCCGTACGGCGGCGCCAAGGGCGGTATCCGCGTGGATCCGCGCAAGCTGTCGCAGGGTGAGCTGGAACGCATCACGCGCCGCTACACCAGCGAAATCAACATCATCATCGGCCCGAACAAGGACATCCCGGCACCGGACGTCAACACGAACGAGCAGATCATGGCGTGGATGATGGACACCTACTCCATGAACGAGGGCAGCACGGCTACGGGCGTGGTGACGGGCAAGCCGATCTCGCTCGGTGGCTCGCTGGGCCGCCGCGAGGCCACCGGCCGCGGCGTGTTCGTGGTGGGCTCGGAGGCCGCGCGCAACATCGGCATGGACGTCAAGGGCGCGCGCGTGGCCGTGCAGGGCTTCGGCAACGTGGGTTCCGTGGCCGCCAAGCTGTTCCATGAAGCGGGCGCGATCGTGGTGGCCGTGCAGGACCACCGCACCACGCTGTTCAACCCGGCCGGCCTCGACGTGCCCGCGATGATCGAGTACGCCTCGCATAGCGGCACCATCGAGGGCTTCCGCGCCGAGGCGATCTCGGGCGACCAGTTCTGGGAAGTCGATTGCGACATCCTCATCCCGGCCGCGCTGGAAGGCCAGCTGACCGCGAAACGCGCGTCGCAGATCAAGGCGCGCCTCGTGATCGAGGGCGCCAACGGCCCGACCACGCCCGAGGCCGACGACGTGCTGCGCGAGCGCAATATCCTCGTCGCGCCGGACGTCATCGCCAACGCCGGCGGCGTGACGGTGTCCTATTTCGAATGGGTGCAGGATTTCTCGAGCTTTTTCTGGACCGAGGAGGAAATCAACCAGCGCCTGGTACGAATCATGCAAGAAGCCTTCCGGGCGATCTGGCAGGTGGCCCAGGACAACAAGGTCACGCTCCGCACCGCCGCGTTCATCGTGGCGTGCACGCGAATCCTGCAGGCGCGCGAAATGCGCGGACTGTATCCCTGATACGGATGCGCGTCATGATGATGTGTTGCAATGCAATATTCACCGTGACGCGCCAGGACGACGCGAGAAACGCGGTTGCCGGTCCATGCCGGCGACCGCGTTTTTTTGCGTTTTTTTCCGTTTGAACGATTTCGCCTCGATATGGCGCGGCGGCGAGACACCGTGCCGGAAATTGCACCAGTTAGGGGAAAACCCGTTGTCGGATATAAGCGGCTAAGCAATACTATTTCGCTGGCGGGGCGTTTTTTGCTAGAGTGCCGCCTTTCTCTTCATGGTCAAGGAGATGTTATGAATTTTGCCAAGCTGGCTGGCCTCATGGTCGCGGCAGGGATTCTGAGCGGCGCCGCACAAGCCGCCGAGCCGCTTTCGGGCACGCTGCAGAAGATCAAGGAAACGGGTGTCATCACGCTGGGCGTGCGGGATTCGTCCATTCCGTTCAATTACAACCTGGGCGGCGTGCGCCAGGTCGGTTACTCCTATGACATCAACACGAAGATCGTGGAAGCCGTCAAGGAACAGCTGAAGCTGCCGAACCTGCAGGTCAAGGAAATCCCGATCACGTCGCAAAACCGTATCACGCTGCTGCAGAACGGCACGATCGATATCGAGTGCGGCTCGACGACGAACAACCTCGAGCGTCAGAAGCAGGCTTCGTTCACGAACAGCATCTTCATCATCGGCACCCGCATCATGGTGAAGAAGGATGGCGGCATCAAGGACTGGGCCGACCTGAAGGGCAAGAACGTCGTGACGACCGCCGGCACCACGTCGGAGCGTCTGCTGCGCAAGATGAACGACGACCAGAAGCTGGGCATGAACATCATCAGCACCAAGGACCACGGTCAGTCGTTCCTGACGCTGGAGTCCGGCCGTGCCGTGGCGTTCATGATGGATGACGCGCTGCTGTACGGCGAGCGCGCCAAGGCCAAGAACCCGAACGACTGGATCGTGGTCGGCAAGCCGCAGTCGCGCGAGTCGTACGGCTGCATGATCCGCAAGGATGACGCCCCGTTCAAGAAGCTGTCGGACAACGTGATTTCCGGCCTGATGAAGGACGGCACGATCAACACGATGTACGCCAAGTGGTTCCAGCAACCGGTCCCGCCGAAGGGCCTGAACCTGGACTTCCCGCTGTCGGAAGACATGAAGGCGCTCTTCAAGAACCCGAACGACAAGGCGCTCGACTGATCCTTCAGTCATGGGAGTGCGAAACGGAAGGAGAAGTCCTTCCGTTTCTTTTTGAGGACGCAAGATGGATTACAACTGGCATTGGGGAGTTTTCCTCGAGCAGGCCGCGCAGAACGAGACGTACCTCGACTGGATGATTTCCGGTCTGAAGGTCACGCTCGCGCTGGGCCTCACCTCGTGGGTCATCGCCCTCGTCATTGGCTCGGTGCTCGGCGTGCTGCGCACCGTGCCGAACAAATTCCTGTCGGGGATCGCGGCGTGGTATGTCGAGATCTTCCGCAATATTCCGCTGCTCGTGCAGCTGTTCATCTGGTACTTCGTGATTCCCGAACTGCTGCCGTTCGGCGAGGCGATCAAGCAGATGAACCCGTTCACGCAGCAGTTCCTGGCGGCGATGCTCTGCCTGGGCACCTTTACGGCGGCCCGGGTTTGCGAACAGGTCCGCTCGGGTATCAATTCGCTGCCGCGCGGCCAGCGCAACGCGGGCCTCGCCATGGGCTTCACGCTGTCGCAGACCTACCGGCACGTGCTGTTGCCGATGGCGTTCCGCGTGATCGTGCCGCCGCTGACCTCCGAGTTCCTGAACATCTTCAAGAACTCCGCGGTCGCGTCGACGATCGGTCTGCTGGAGCTCGCGGCGCAGGGTCGTCAGCTGGTCGACTACACGGCACGGCCGTACGAGTCGTTTATCGCGGTGACGGTGATGTACATGCTGATCAACGTGACGGTCATGCTGATCATGCGCTGGGTGGAAAAGCGCACGCGCGTGCCCGGCTTCATCGGCGGCAAGTAAGGGGACACGATGGCATACGACTTCGATTTCAGCTCGATCAATCCCGCCACGCTGGAAGTGCTCGGCGAGGGCATGTTGGTCTCGCTGAAGATCACGGTAACCGCCGTGGTGGTGGGTATCGTCTGGGGCACCGTGCTCGCGATGATGCGCCTGTCCTCGTTCAAGCCGCTGAACTGGTTTGCGCAGGGCTACGTGTCCATATTCCGCTCCATCCCGCTGGTGATGGTGCTGCTATGGTTCTTCCTGATCATCCCGCAGGTCTTGCAGAAGCTCTTCAACCTGTCGCCGGCCACGGATCTGCGCATGACGTCCGCGCTGATCGCGTTCGCGCTGTTCGAGGCCGCGTACTACTCGGAGATCATCCGCGCGGGTATCCAGAGCGTGTCGCGCGGCCAGATGTTCGCGGCGCAGGCGCTCGGCATGACCTACGGCCAGACCATGCGTCTGGTGATCTTGCCGCAGGCGTTCCGCAACATGGTGCCGCTGCTGCTGACGCAGGGCATCATCCTGTTCCAGGATACTTCGCTCGTGTACGTGAGCGCGCTGGCGGACTTCTTCGGCCAGGCCTACGGTATCGGCGAGCGTGACGGGCGGATCGTCGAACTGCTGCTGTTCGCGGGCCTCGTCTACTTCGTTATCTGCTTCTCCGCTTCGCTGCTGGTCAAGCGTTACCAGAAAAAGGTGGCTGTATGATCGAAATCAATAACGTTTCCAAGTGGTACGGCGCTTTCCAGGTGCTGACCGACTGCACCACCAAGGTCGCCAAGGGTGAAGTGGTGGTGGTGTGCGGCCCGTCGGGTTCGGGCAAGTCCACGCTGATCAAGACCGTGAACGCGCTCGAGCCGTTCCAGAAGGGCGACATCCTCGTGGATGGCACCTCGGTCGGCAATCCGAAGACCAACCTGCCGAAGCTGCGTTCGCGCGTCGGCATGGTGTTCCAGAACTTCGAGCTGTTCCCGCACCTCTCGATCACCGAGAACCTGACCATCGCGCAGATGAAGGTGCTCGGCCGCTCGAAGGAAGAAGCCACCGCCAAGGGCCTGAAGTACCTCGAGCGCGTGGGCCTGAAGAGCCAGGCCGGCAAGTTCCCGGGCCAGCTGTCGGGCGGCCAGCAGCAGCGCGTGGCCATCGCGCGCGCGCTGTCGATGGACCCGATCTGCATGCTGTTCGACGAGCCGACCTCGGCGCTCGATCCGGAAATGGTCAACGAAGTGCTGGACGTGATGGTGCAGCTGGCGCAGGAAGGCATGACCATGATGTGCGTGACCCACGAAATGGGTTTCGCGCGCAAGGTGGCCAACCGCGTGATCTTCATGGACGCCGGCAAGATCGTCGAGGATTGCCCGAAGGAAGAGTTCTTCGGCAACAGCGAAGCGCGCTCGGACCGCGCCAAGCAGTTCCTCTCGAAGATCCTGCAGCATTAAACCCACGCCCCCTCCGCGCGCTGGGCTTCAGCGCGCGGGGGTGAGCGCCGCAGTACCGCTTTATGCCCATGAATTCCGACGATCTGTCGATCTTCGCGCTCGTTGCGGATTCCGGCAGTTTCTCCGCCGCCGCGCTCGCCGGCGGCGTCGATGCCTCCAGTATCAGCCGCCGCGTTACGCAGCTCGAAAAGCAGCTGGGCACCCGCCTGTTTCATCGCACGGGCCGCGGCGTATCGCTGACCGAGCAGGGCAGCGCGCTGCTGGCCTATGCCCGCCAGATCAAGGAAACGCTCGCCGCCGCGGAGGCCGCGGTCTCCAGCAACGCGGGAATGGGTCCCCCGCGTATCCGCATCGCGGCGCAGCCGACCCTCGCCCGGACCGTGTTCGGCGACCTCTATCACGTCCTGCACAGGCAGTTCCCGCACAGCCGGCTGCATTTCACCGAAGGGCTCGCCAGCAGCATCCTGACCGACCTGCAGGCCGGCGCCATCGATATCGCGATTCTGTATCGGCCCGAATATCCGGGCAGCATGAGCTACGAGCCGCTGCTGCTGGAGCGCCTCTACCTGCTGACGCCGCCGCGCTTCGCGATGACGCAGGAGCGCGTGGACGCGCATGGGCTGCAGGGGGTGCCGATGATCCTGCCGAGCACGCACCACGGCATTCGTGTGTTCGTCGAAGCCATGGCGGCGCGGCGCGGGCACAGCGTGCAGCTGGCGCTCGAGAGCGACGGCTCCAACGCGATCACCGCGGCGCTGGTCCACAAGGGCTGCGGCTGTACCGTGCTGCCGCTCGCGGCCGTGCCCGACGATATCGCCGCGGGCCGGCTGCGGGGGTTTCCGCTGCCGGGCGACGATGCCGAACGCTGCATCAGCCTCGTGCTCGGCCGCACGGACCTCGAGCCCGCCACGCTGTGGGCACTGGGCGCCGCCATCCGCGAGGTGGCGACCGATCTCGTGAAGACCGGCGCCTGGCCCGGCGCGCGGCTGATTACGCCTGATCCAGCCGCAGTGCCGGCGTGATCTGCTGCGGATCGGTCACGAGTTCCAGCACGGCTGCACGACCCGATGCCCGCGCGCGCTCGAGCGCGGCCGGAAAGTCCGATTCGTGCTCCACGCGCTCGGCATGCGCGCCGAATGCCTTCGCCAATGCGATGAAGTCCGGGTTGGCCAGCTGCGTGCCCGAAATGCGGCCCGGGTACTCGCGCTCCTGATGCATGCGGATGGTGCCGAGCATGCCGTTATTCACGACGATCACGATCACCGCCGCGCCGAACTGCATGGCGGTGGCGAGCTCCTGCGGATACATCATGAAGCAGCCATCGCCGGCAAAGCACACCACGGTGCGGTCCGGGGCGGCCAGCTTGGCCGAGATGGCCGCGGGCAGGCCGTAGCCCATCGCGCCATTGGTCGGCGCGAGTTCCGTGCCGAGCTGCTTGTATCGATAGAAGCGGTGGACCCACACCGTATAGTTGCCGGCGCCATTGGTAATGACCGTATCGTCGGGCAGCGTGTTCGACAGATGCGCGACCACGGACGACATCTCGACGCCACGCTGCGCGGCACCGCGCGCGAGCGGGGTGTTGTGCGCGACGTACGCCGCGCGCGCGGCCTCGGTCCAGCCATGCCACGGCAATGCCGCGCCTTCGGGCTTCAGCGCCGAGAACGCGATGGCGGCGTTGGACACCGACGCATTGACGGGCAGATCCGCGAGGAATACGCGGCCGAGCTCCTCGGGGTCCGCATGCACATGCACGAGCCGTTGCGCGGGGCGCGGGCTGCGGATCAGTTCGTAATTGCCGGACGTGACTTCGGACAGCCGGCTGCCGATCACGATCAGCAGATCGGCCTCGCCGACCATGCGCGCCAGCGCGGGAGATACGCCAAGGCCCAGCTGGCCGACGTAATGCGCATCGCGGTTGTCGAGCACATCCTGGCGGCGGAACGAGGCGGCGACGGGCAGGTTCCACGCGCTCGCGAACGCGCGCAGCGCGTCCTGAGCGGGCGCGGTCCAGCCGGTTCCGCCGACGACCACGAGCGGACGCTGTGCCTCGCGCAGCAGGGCCGCGAGCTCGGCCGGCGCGGCCGCATCGGGCGCGGCCTCGCTCACGCGTGCCGGCGGCACGTCGGCCACGGCCGCGGCGCCGAACAGCACGTCCTCGGGCAGCGCCACGACGACGGGGCCCTTGCGGCCCGACATGGCCACGCTGAACGCGCGGCTCACGATCTCGGGAATGCGCGCGATGTCCTCGATCTCGGTCGCCCATTTGGCGAGGCCGCCGAACACGCGGCGATAGTCGACTTCCTGGAAGCCCTCGCGTTCCTTGATCTGGTTGGCCACCTGGCCCACGAACAGGACCATCGGCGTGGAGTCCTGCATCGCGGTGTGCACGCCATTGGCCGCATGCGTGGCACCGGGGCCGCGCGTCACGAATGCGATACCGGGACGGCCCGTCAGCTTGCCGTACGCATCGGCCATGTTCGACGCCGCGCCTTCATGGCGCGTGACGATCGTGCGGATGCTCGCGTGGTCCGCCAGTGCGTCGAGCACGGGCAGGTAGCTTTCGCCGGGGACGCAATAGATGGTGTCCACGTGGTTGCGCCGCAGCGCTTCCACGAGGATCTGGCCGCCATTGCGGGAAGGGGAGGTCGGGGTGGTGGTCATCGGAAACTTTTAATCGAGCGTGAGGTTCAGCGTCGGGGCGATCCTGGCCCAGCGCTTTGCGTCCTCGTTGATGAACGCGGCAAACGCGGCCGGATCGCTGCCGACGTACTGCGAGCTCGCGCTCTCCAGCACGTGCCTGAACTCCGGGGTGCGCATGTAGTCGAGCGAAGCTTTCTCGAGCCTGGCCACGACGTCGGCGGGCGTATTGGCGGGCGCGAACAGGCCGTACCACGCGTACGACTCGAAACCTTTCAGATCCTTGATGCCCGACTCTTCGACGGTGGGCACGTCGGGCAGCTGCGACGCGCGCTGCTTGCCCGTGACGGCGATGGCCTTGGCCTTGCCGCTCTTGATCATCGGCACCACGGCGATCGTGCTGTCGATCAGCATCGGCACATGGCCGCCGACGAGGTCGTTGATGGCCGGCGCCGAGCCCTTGAACGGGATATGGTTCATCTCGAGCTTCGTCATGGTCTTGAGGAGCTCGCCCGTCATGTGCTGGGTGGTGCCGTTGCCCGCCGATGCCCACGAGAAATTGCCCTTCTGCGCGCGGATATAGGCAAGCAGCTCGGGGAGGGTGTTCGCGGGTACCGACGGATGCACGACGATCACCTGCGGCACCTTGAGCAGGTTCGTGATGGGCTTCAGGTCGGTCTTCGCATCGAACGGCATCTTTTTGTAGAGATGCTGGTTGATGACGATCGGGCCGCTGGCCGTGATCATCAGCGTGTAGCCGTCCGGCTTGGCGTGCGCGACGAGGTTGGTGCCGATATTGCCGCCGGCGCCGGCGCGGTTGTCGATGACGAACGGCTGGCCGAGCGCTTCCGACAGGCCCTTGGACAGCGGCCGCGCGGCGATATCCGACGGACCGCCGGCGGGCCAGGGCACGACGATCGTGACGGCCTTCTCGGGCCAGGCCGCGCTGGCGGTCCCCGCCAGCATCGCCGTCACGAGTGCCGCCGCACCCGCCATCCATCGCCGCAGCGAAGCGTTTTTCTTGTTACCGAACATGCTTCCGTCTCCTGATCGTTCAAATCCGATCGCGAAGTATCTCAGGCGGAAGCAGGGTGTGAGAGGCGTTTAGCGCAGACCTGTTTTTCGCAAAACGCAAAGCGGCTCAGGCCCGCGCGGCTGGGTGCACGCTAGGTGCATGCGGTATTGGCGGCGTTCTTGGCCTGGACTTCGGGCGGAATCGGCACGGTCAGCGTCATCGACGGCAGGCCGTTCTCGAACATGATGAGCTCGCCGGGGGCGAAGCGCGTCCAGGTCTCGTTGTCGGTCAGCGGCGCGGTGGCGATCACGGCCACGCGGTCGTCGGGCGTGGTCACCTGCGCGAAATCGATCGACAGGTCCGCATCGATCAGATGTGCCTCGGAGAACGGCCACTGGCGCACGATGTAGTACAGGTACGTCGAGCAGTGCGCGAACAGCGCCTGGCCGTTGCACAGCAGATAGTTGAAGACCCCGTGCAGCGTGATGTCGCGCGTGATGTCGGCCAGCGCGTGGCAAAGCTCGTTCAGCGGCGGCTGCGAGCCCGGGAACCGCTTGCGCAGGCCCTGCATCAGCGTGCAGAACGCGAGTTCGCTGTCGGTGTCGCCCACGGGCTGGTACACGCCGGACAGGAACGGGCTGAAATTCTTGAGGTCGCCGTTGTGCGCGAAGATCCAGTGCCGGCCCCACAGCTCGCGCATGAACGGGTGGCAGTTTTCCAATCGCACGGTGCCCTGCGTGGCCTTGCGGATATGGGAGATGACGTTCTTGGACTTGATCGGATAGCGCTTGATCAGGTCCGCCACCGGCGACGTGCCGGCGGACTGGTTGTCGATGAACAGGCGGCAGGCCTTGTCTTCGAAGAACGCCACCCCGAACCCATCGGAATGATGGTCGGTCAGGCCACCGCGCAAGGCGAAGCCTGTAAAGGAGAACGTCACGTCGGTCGGCGTGGCGCAGTTCATGCCTAGCAACTGGCACATGGCGGGAACCCGGCGCGGCAGGGGGCTGCCGCATTTGCAATAGAATGCGCAGATTATCACGCGCGCGCGGGGTGCTGCCAACACTCCGAACGCATACTGAAAGCGCCCCGCCATGAGCCAATACAAGATCGCAGTCATTCCCGGAGACGGCATCGGTACGGAAGTGATGCCCGAAGGCATTCGCGTGATGGATGCCGCCGCGCGCCGCTTCGGCATCGATTTCCAGTGGGACCATTTCGATTTCTCGAGCTACGCGTACTTCGAGAAGCACGGCAAGATGCTGCCCGACGACTGGTTCGACACGCTGACGAAGTACGACGCCATCTATTTCGGCGCGGTGGGCTGGCCGGCAAAAATGCCCGATCACGTCTCGCTGTGGGGCTCGCTGCTCCAGTTCCGCCGGTCGTTCGACCAGTATGTGAACCTGCGCCCGGTGCGCCTGCTGCCCGGCATCAAGAGCCCGCTGGCGGACCGCAAGCCCGGCGACATCGACTTCTACGTGGTGCGCGAGAACACCGAAGGCGAGTATTCGAGCATCGGCGGGCGCATGTTCCCGAACACGGACCGCGAGATCGTGGTGCAGGAAACCGTGATGAGCCGGACCGGCGTCGATCGCATCCTGAAGTTCGCGTTCGAGCTCGCGCAGAAACGGCCGAAGAAGCACCTGACCTCCGCCACCAAGTCCAACGGCATCTCGATCACCATGCCGTACTGGGACGAGCGCGTGGAGGCGATGGCCGCGAATTACCCCGGCATCAACGTGGACAAGTACCACATCGACATCCTGACCGCGCACTTCGTCCAGCATCCGGACTGGTTCGACGTGGTCGTGGCCAGTAACCTGTTCGGCGACATCCTGTCCGACCTGGGTCCGGCCTGCACGGGCACGATCGGCGTGGCGCCGTCGGCCAATATCAACCCGGACCGCACCTATCCGAGCCTGTTCGAGCCCGTGCACGGCTCGGCGCCCGATATCGCGGGCCGCGGCATCGCCAATCCGATCGGGCAGATCTGGTGCGGCGGCATGATGCTCGAGCACCTCGGCCACCCCGAGGCGGGCGCCGCCGTGCTGGCCGCGATCGAGAAGGTACTGGGGGCGGGGCCCGCGCACGCGCCGCTGACGCGCGATATCGGTGGCACCGCGAGCACCACGGACCTCGGCCGCGCGATCGCGGAGGCCCTGTGAGCGGCCCCGATTCGCGGCGCGACAGCGCCCGCGCGCTGCTGCTCGAGTCCTTCCGCGCCGCGGTAGCGGCCGCGGACCCGCTCGAAATCGTCGCGGCCCATCTGCCGCCGCCGCACGCGGGCGGCCGCACGCTCGTGGTCGGCGCCGGCAAGGCCGCCGCGTCGATGGCCGCGGCGGTCGAGCGCGCTTATGCGAACCATCCCGCGGGCCGCGCCACGCTCGAGGGCCTCGTGGTCACGCGCTACGCGCACGGCATGCCGACCGACCATATCCGCGTGATCGAGGCTGGGCATCCGGTGCCCGACGAGGCCGGCGAGCAGGCCGCCGCCGATATCCTCGCGCGCGTCGAGGGCCTGACCGAGAACGACCGGCTGATCGTGCTGGTATCGGGCGGCGGATCGAGTCTGCTGTCGCTGCCCGCCAAGGGCATCCCGATGGCCGACCTCAAGGCCACCACGCGGGAGCTGCTGCGCTGCGGCGCGCCGATCACCGAGATGAACATCGTGCGCAAGCACATCTCGCGCATCCAGGGTGGCCGCCTCGCGCAGGCCAGCCGCGCGCCGGTCACGACGCTGATCGTGTCCGACGTGGCCGGCGACGACCCGAGCGCGATCGCCTC
Organism: Cupriavidus pauculus; assembly: GCF_008693385.1. Lineage (NCBI taxonomy): Bacteria > Pseudomonadati > Pseudomonadota > Betaproteobacteria > Burkholderiales > Burkholderiaceae > Cupriavidus > Cupriavidus pauculus. The sequence continues at coordinate 2,718,765 of NZ_CP044065.1, read as the reverse complement.
GGGGCCGACCGTTCCCGACCCGAGCACCTATGCCGATGCGCTCGCGATCCTGCGCCGCTTCGGCGCGACCGTGCCCGCCACCGTGCAGGCGCATCTGGAGCGCGGCGCGCGCGGCGAGATCGACGAAACGCCGAAGCCCGGCGATCCGTTGTTCGCGCGTGTGGACAATCGCATGATCGCCACGGCCCACGGCAGCCTGGAAGCGGCCGCGGCGGTGTTCCGCGCGCACGGCATCCAGCCCGTGGTGCTCGGCGATACCGTGACCGGCGAGGCACGCGAGGTGGCACAGGTCTACGCGGCGCTGGCGCGCGAGATTCGCGCGTACAATGCGCCGTTCGCCGCCCCCGTGGCGCTGATTTCGGGCGGAGAATGCACGGTGACGCTGCCCCCCGGGGCCAGCGGCGCGCGCGGTGGCCGCTGCTCCGAATTCCTGCTGTCGCTGACGCTGGAACTGGGCGGCATGGCCGGCGTCCATGCGATTGCCGCCGATACCGACGGCATCGACGGCTCCGAGGACAATGCCGGCGCGATCGCCGACCCGACTTCGCTTGCCCGGGCCGATGCCGCGGGCACGCCCGCGCGCCGACAGCTCGACGCGCACGATGCCTGGGGCTTCTTCGACGCGATCGGCGACCTCGTGGTCACCGGCCCCACGCGCACCAACGTGAACGACTATCGCGCCATCCTGATTCTGCAACCATGACCCAAACGCTGACCATCACCCGCCCGGACGACTGGCACCTGCACCTGCGCGACGGCGCGGCGCTCGCGGCCGTGCTGCCCGACACCGCCCGCCAGTTCGCGCGCGCGATCATCATGCCCAACCTGAAGCCGCCCGTGACCACGGTGGAGCAGGCGCGCGGCTACCGCGAGCGGATTCTCGCGGCGCTGCCTGCCGGCATGACGTTCGAGCCGCTGATGACCCTGTACCTGACCGACAACCTCCCGGCCGAGGAAATCAAGGCGGCGCGCGCCAGCGGCTTCGTGCACGCGGTCAAGCTGTACCCGGCCGGCGCGACGACCAACAGCGACGCGGGCGTGACCGATATCCGCCGCTGCGCGAAGACCCTCGAGGCGATGGAGCGCGAGGGCCTGCCGCTGCTGGTGCACGGCGAGGTGACCGATGGCGACATCGACCTGTTCGATCGTGAAGCCGTGTTCATCGAGCGCGTGATGAAGCCGCTGCGCCGCGACTTTCCGGGCCTGAAGGTCGTGTTCGAACACATCACGACGAAGGACGCCGCCGAGTACGTGCGCGACGCGGAAGGCCCGATCGGCGCCACGATCACCGCGCATCACCTGCTGTACAACCGCAATGCCATCTTCATCGGCGGCATTCGCCCGCATTACTACTGCCTGCCGGTGCTCAAGCGCGAGCTGCACCGCGAGGCGCTGGTCAAGGCCGCGACGTCGGGCAGCGAGCGCTTCTTCCTCGGCACCGACAGCGCGCCGCACGCGCGCGGCCTCAAGGAACACGCCTGCGGCTGCGCCGGCTGCTACACGGCGCTGCATGCGATGGAGCTGTACGCGGAAGCGTTCGACAACGCCGGCGCGCTCGACAAGCTCGAAGCGTTCGCCAGTTTCAACGGCCCGGCGTTCTATGGCCTGCCGCGCAATACGGGCACGCTGACGCTCGCGCGCGAAGACTGGGAACTGCCGACGGAAGTGCCATACGGCGAGACGACGCTGGTGCCGCTGCGCGCCGGCGAGACGATGCGCTGGAAGGCCACGACGGCGGCGTGAGCGCCGGCTGGCGCGGCATCGACTGGGGCCGCCCGTGGTTCCAGCCGTTTGCCGCGGTGGGTGCGGGCATGGCGGGCGCGCCGACGCTCCATGCCGACCTCAATCGCCGCGCGGCGGACCTGCGCAACGCGCGCGGGCTGCCGCTGCGGTTCGTGCCGCAGGACCGTCTGCCGGCGGACACCGCCTACGAATCGCATATCTTCGCTACCGGCGAAGTCCCCACCCGCGACAACCTGCACGACGCATTCAACGCGCTCGTGTGGCTCCACTTCCCCGAAACCAAGCAATGGCTGAACCGCCTGCAGGCGGAGGAGATCGCGCGCGCCGGCGTGGCCAGCGAGCGCGGGGGCGTGCGCGATGCCGCGACGCTGTTCGACGAGAACGCGGTGATCTTTCTCTGCGAGGACGCCGCCCTCGAGGCCGCGTTGCGCGACTTCCAGTGGCACACGCTGTTCGTGGACGCGCGCGCCGCCTGGGGCCGCGACTGCGCGGCGGTGCCCTTCGGCCATGCGCTGCTGGAAAAGCTGATGGCGCCGTACAAGTCGGTCACGGCCCATGCGTGGCCGCTGCGGCTACCGGTCGATAGCCGGCCCGATACGATCGATCGCGCGCTCGCGGCGTCGCTGCGGGAGGCGCGCGACACGCTGCGCGGCGGACGCAGTTTTGCCCCGTTGCCGGTGATGGGCATCCCGGGCTGGTGCCCGGAAAATGCGGACGCCAGCTTCTACGCCGATCGATCGGTGTTTCGCCCCGGGCGCCGTCGGTGATAGACTGCGGGCCGCAAAGCAGGCCAGACAATCGCTGCTTGGTTCGCAAGGGCCAAGGGGAGGAAAGTCCGGACTCCACAGGGCAGGGTGTTGGCTAACAGCCATCCACGGCAACGTGCGGAATAGGGCCACAGAGACGAGTCTTCCCATCGGGTTCGCCCGGCGGGAAGGGTGAAACGCGGTAACCTCCACCTGGAGCAATCCCAAATAGGCAGGCATCGAGGCGGCCCGCTGAGCCTGCGGGTAGGGAGCTGGAGCCGGCCGGTAACGGCCGGCCTAGAGGAATGGTTGTCACGCCCGGTCCGCCGCAAGGCGGGCCAGGCGCACAGAATCCGGCTTATCGGCCTGCTTTGCTTCTTATCCTTCCACGATTTCCATCGTGTGCGTGATCTCGGCGGTCTTCGCCAGCATGATCGACGCCGAGCAGTACTTGTCGTGCGACAGCGTGATCGCGCGCTCCACCGTCGCCGGATTCAGGTTGCGGCCCGTCACCACGAAATGGAAATTGATGCGCGTGAACACCTTCGGGTCCTCGTTCGCCCGCTCGGCCTCGAGCTTGACGCTGCAGCCGCGCACGTCCTGGCGCCCGCGCTTGAGAATCAGCACCACGTCATAGGCCGTGCAGCCGCCGGTACCCAGCAACACCATTTCCATCGGGCGCGGCGCAAGGTTGTTGCCGCCGCCGTCGGGTGCGCCGTCCATCGCCACGATATGGCCGCTGCCGGTCTGGGCCACGAAGCTCATGCCTTCCGGGCCCATCCATGTCACTTTGCATTCCATTGTGTTCGTTCCTTGTCTGTTTCCAATATGGTGGCGAATCTTGCCATCCGCAACGCCTTATCATCGTTCCCCACCGACGGATGGCAGGGATTTCCCGCATTTTTTGGAGGGTTTCCTCTACTGTCGCGAATGCGCATCATCGGCGCTGTTTCGCTAAGTCATTGTTTATAAAGACACTCACAGGCCAATGAGTGTCTTATTCAGCATTCTATAATGCGAAATTCAATTTCGCAGTGTAAATTCCCTTGCGCCCGCAAGACCCGGCTGTATAATTCGAAGCATTGAACGACGACGCGCTGGTGTGCGAAACCGAACCTCGGCATCGAGCCCTTCGGCACCGAACCCCCTTCGTCGATCTCCCAGTGTCTCCTCCACCCTCCTCCTTTGGTGGATTCGAACCCAAGCCTAAGCCGCTTGGGTTTTTTTTCGCACATTGCTTGTACGCGCCGACAAGCCCGCAGTATAATCGACGACTTTTCCGGTCGTTGCCCCCGGAAAAAGAGCAGTGACAGGCAGTACCGACAGGACGCTAAAACGGCGACCGTCATATCGGGCAGCATTTCTACGATTCAGGAAAAATCATGAAGACCTTTTCCGCCAAGCCTCATGAGGTAAAGCGCGACTGGTACGTGATTGACGCGACGGACAAGGTCCTCGGCCGTGTTGCCAGCGAAGTGGCACGCCGACTGCGCGGCAAGCACAAGCCGGAGTTCACCCCGCACGTCGATACTGGCGATTACATCATCATCGTCAACGCGGCGAAGCTGCGCGTCACGGGTACCAAGGAACAAGACAAGAAGTACTATCGCCATTCGGGTTACCCGGGCGGTATCTACGAAACGACGTTCGGCAAGATGCAGCAGCGTTTCCCGGGCCGTGCCCTGGAAAAGGCTGTCAAGGGCATGCTGCCGAAGGGCCCGCTGGGCTATGCGATGATCAAGAAGCTGAAGGTTTACGCCGAAGCCGAGCATCCGCATGAAGCACAGCAGCCTAAGACGCTGGACATCTAAGGGGGCCAATCCATGATCGGTAACTGGAATTACGGCACTGGCCGCCGCAAGAGCGCTGTGGCTCGTGTCTTCATCAAGTCGGGCAAGGGCGATATCATCGTCAACGGCAAGCCTATCCAGGAATATTTCGCTCGCGAAACGTCCCTGATGATCGTGCGTCAGCCGCTGGAACTGACCGCTCACGCTCAGACCTTCGACATCAAGGTCAACGTGAACGGCGGTGGCGAAACCGGCCAGGCCGGTGCGGTGCGCCACGGTATCACCCGCGCACTGATCGACTACGACGCCACGCTGAAGTCGGCACTGTCGAAGGCAGGCTACGTGACCCGCGACGCGCGTGAAGTCGAGCGTAAGAAGGTCGGTCTGCACAAGGCACGTCGCCGCAAGCAGTTCTCGAAGCGTTGATGCGCCATCGCAGGGTCCGGTCTTCCGGATACTGCGAGGTCAGAAAAACCGCACGCCTCGCGTGCGGTTTTTTTTCGTTCCGCTTCTGACCGAACGTGGCAATTTCGCCGAATCAGCTGAAAGTGTTGCCAAATCCGGCGCCTGTCATGATTTTGGAGGGATAATGCACGCCCGCCGAGACATTTGCGGCGCAGTAGCAGGAGATCGCATGAAATACCGGCCGCTGCGTCCACGCAGAGGCTTGCGCGGCTCGCGTGCCGTGATTCGCGCGCACCGTCCGTGGCGTAGCTGGATGATGGGTGCCGTGCTGTTGCTCGCCATTGGCGCGGGCCTGGCCGTATGGGCCTACGACGCGGGGCATCGCCCGACGTCCGCGCCCGAGACCGGTGCCGCGAATGCCGGGCAGCCCGTGCCGGCCCAGGCCGAACTGCTCGCCCAGCTGAAGGCGGCCACCGACGAGCGCGACCGGTTGCGCGCGGGGGCCGATACGGCCGAGGCCGAACTGCGAATGGCCCGTGCCGCGCAGGAACGGCTCGCGGAGCAGCTGAAGGCCGCGGAGGCCGAGACCGCGCAGCTCAAGGAGGACCTCGGGTTCTTCGAGACGCTGCTGCCGGCCACTGGCGACACCTCGGGCGTGCATGTGCGCAGCTTTCGCGTGACGCGCGACGAGGCACAACCGCATGCCCTGCATTACCGGCTGCTCGTCATGCAGGGCGGGTCGCGCGCATTCGTGCCGCAGCCGGAATTCCAGGGCAACCTGGAATTCACGATCTCGGCAATGCGCGCGGGCAAGCCGACGATGCTGGCGGTGCCGCAGGCCGGGGGGCCGGGGCTGCCGCCGGTGAAGTTCCAGCATTACCAGCGGATCGAGGGCGATCTGCCGGTTCCGCAGGATGCGGAGATCCGGTCGGTGTCGGTGCGCATCGTCCAGAACGGGCAGGTCCGCGCGGTGCAGTCGGCCGCGCCGTAGGAAGCAGGACGCAGGAAGCAGGAAAGCGATTCAGGAGAAAACAACATGTTCTCGAAGAAGAAAGGTTTGTCCATCGACACGCTGATCGGCGCGGATACCGTGATCGTGGGCGATGTGACGTTTGCCGGGGGATTGCGACTGGATGGCCGTGTGCGTGGCAACGTGACGGGCACCGAGGGCAAGCCGAGCATGCTCGTATTGAGCGAGAAGGCAGTGATCGAGGGCGAAGTGCGCGTCGGTCATCTGATTCTCAACGGCAGTGTGACCGGTCCGGTACATGCGGCCGAATTGCTCGAACTCCAGCCGAATGCGCGGGTCTATGGAGAAGTGCATTACGCAGCGCTGGAAATGCATCAGGGCGCGCTGGTCGAGGGCCGCCTCGTGCCGCTGTCGCAAAGCGAGCCGAAGGCGCTGCCGAACCTGTCGGCCCCCGCCGCCGTCGCGGCCGAGCTCGTGGAAGCCGACCGCAAGGATGTATCCCCCGAGCCCAGTGCCCCTTGAAAGCGAGGGGTTTCGGCACGATCTTTCCGATGCGCTTAGAATACGAGCGTATCTAACTAGGAGAACCCCCCATGAACGCAGTCGCAGAGGCACCCGTAACCGAGGACGTGCCGGCACCGTTCGTCTTTACCGACAGCGCAGCCGACAAGGTCAAGCAATTGATCGAGGAAGAGGGCAACGCCGACCTGAAGCTGCGCGTGTTCGTGCAGGGCGGTGGCTGCTCCGGCTTCCAGTACGGCTTCACGTTCGATGAAGACGTGAACGAAGACGACACCACGCTGAACAAGAACGGCGTCACGCTGTTGATCGACTCGATGAGCTACCAGTACCTGGTCGGCGCCGAGATCGACTACAAGGAAGACATCAATGGCGCCCAGTTCGTGATCAAGAACCCGAACGCCAGCACGACCTGCGGCTGCGGTTCGTCGTTCTCGGTCTGAACGTTCCCGCCTCAAAGAAAAAGCGCACCCTGCGGTGCGCTTTTTTTTTGTCCGGGCCCCTTTATCTGGGATACAGCGCGCCAAGCACGCGCGGCCCCGCCGCGCCGGTGACCGTGGGCACATTGCCGGGCGCGCGATGCACACACTGGCGCGCGAGCCACGCAAATGCGATGGCCTCGACCTGGGTCACGGGCACGCCGAAATCGTCGGTCGTCTGCACGCTCACACCCGGCAGCAACTGCGCAAGCCGCGCCATGACGAAGCCATTGCGCGCGCCGCCGCCGCAGACGATGAGCCGGCGCGCGTCGGCCGCGTGGCGCCGGACATCGCGCGCGATCGCTTCCGCCGTCAGCACGGCCAGCGTGGCCTGCACATCGGCGGGGGCCGGCACGCGCGAACCGCACGCATCGAGGCAATCCTGGAGCCAGTGGCGGTGGAACAGATCGCGGCCCGTGCTCTTGGGCGGCGGCATGCGGAAATACGGTTCATCGAGGCAGCGGGCCAGCAGCGTGGCATCGACCTGACCGCTGGCGGCCCACTGGCCGTCCTCGTCGAACGGCGCGCCGCGATGCCGCTGGATCCAGTCGTCGAGCAGCGCATTGCCGGGGCCGCAGTCGAAACCCGACACCGGACGGCCCGTCCCAGCCGCGGGCACGATGCTGATATTCGAGATGCCCCCGATATTGCAGATCACGCGCGTTTCGTCCGGCGCGCCGAACAGCGCCGCGTGCAGAGCGGGAACGAGCGGTGCGCCCTGGCCGCCGGCCGCGATATCGCGGCTGCGGAAGTCGGCGATGACGTCGATGCCGGTCAGCTCGGCCAGCAGCGCCGGATGCTGGCTCTGGCGCGTATAGCCGATGCCGTCGTACTGGCCGGGACGATGGCGAATGGTCTGGCCATGCGCGCCAATGGCGGTCACCGCGCCGGCCTCGGTCTCCGCTATGCGCAACAGCGTGGCCACGCACGCCGCGTACACACGGGCCAGCGCGTTCGCGGCCATGGCTTCGCGGTGGATCTCGTCATCGCCCGGTTGCTGGAGTGCGCCGAACGCTTCGCGCAGTTCGGCCGGAAACGGCGCGTGCGCCGCCGCGCGGACCACGGGGCGCGGGCCGGACAGGTCCACGAGCACGCCGTCCGCCCCGTCCATGCTGGTGCCCGACATCAGGCCGATATAGCAATCCGTGGGCACTGCGGACGGTGCGGTCATGTCAGTTGGCGGCGGTCAGGACGTTGTAGGTGCGCAGTGCGTTGATGCGGCCCAGCATGCTGCTGGTGTAGCTCAGGAATTCCTGGCGGGCCTTGCCGGTCAGCGCCGGCGCTTCCATCAGCGTGATGGTCAGCGGATTCTGCGGCACATCGTTGTAGCGGAATTCGTAGTGCAGATGGGGGCCCGTGGCCCAGCCCGTCTGGCCGACGTAGCCGATGACCTCGCCCTGCGACACGTGCTGGCCCTGCCGCAGCGTGGCAAAGCGCGACAGATGCGCGTAGTAGGTCGAGTAGCCGCCCGCGTGCTCGAGCACGACGATATTGCCGTAGCCGTTCTGCTGGCCCACGAAGTCCACCGTGCCGTCGCCCGAAGCGAAGACCTTGGTGCCCTGCGGCGCGGCGAAGTCCACGCCCTTGTGCTGGGCCCACTGGTGATGCAGCGGATGGTCGCGGCCGCCGAAGCCCGACGACACGCGCGAGAACTCGATCGGCGAACGCAGGAACGGACGCTTCATGCTGCGGCCGTCGAACGTGTAATAGCCGCCCTGGCCGCCGTCTTCGGGCGCGAACCACAGCGCCTGGTGTAGCGAGTTCCGGTTGATGAGCTCGACCGCGATCACGCGGCCGTTGCGCACGAACGTGCCGTCGCGAAAGCCGGCTTCGAAGATGATGCGGAAGCGGTCGCCGCTGGCGATGTCGTGATGAAAGTCGATGACGCCCGAGAAGATCGAGATCATCTGCGCGACGATCTCGTCCGGCACGTTGGCCGCGTCCATCGCCTTGAAGAAGCCGCGCCCGTCGATCGCGCCCGACGCCATGTCGTAGCGCAGGTCGTTATCGACGGTGTTGATACGTGCCTTGTACGTGTATTCGCCATCGGCCTTGACCGGGGCGACGCGCTCGATCACGAGCTCGCGCGACGAGGCGGCGTCGCCACCGAGGTTCGCCTGCAGCGAGACCAGCAGGTTGTCGTCATCGACCTGGGCCTGCACGATCTGGCCCGGCGCGAGGTCGAACAGCCCGCGCGCGGTGCGGTTCTTGACGATAAAGGCCTGCGCGTCGGGATCGTCCACGCCCAGGCGGCGGAGCAGGGCGGCGATGGTGTCACCGCGCTGCATGTGTTCCTGGCGGATATAGACGCCGCTGTCAGCGTCGGTCAGCTGCGCGAGCTGCTGGCGCAGATCGGGCAGGCGCATCGATTCCTGGACGCGGGGCGCCTCGGGGTCGTCATAGGCATTGCGGGGCGCCACGCCCATCGCCGCGGCCATGCCGAGCGTGAACACGGTACCGACGGAAGCCGTCAGCTGCTTGCGCCGGCGCGCATGCAGAGGATTGGTGGGGTCGACGAGCACCACCAGCTCGCGCGCGAAAACTTCGCGGAGTCTGGACCACATCACGTAAAATTCACTCTTTGTAACGGGCACGCGTCCGCAACGATGTGTGTCGTCTGCCTTCCTCCCCCGAGGTGCGGCACGGCCTTGATTGTTTGCCGCCTACCCTACAATGGCGGTTTGGCGCCTGGCACGCGAGACTCATGGGTCTCTGCTCTTCGGCGACATAGAAAGCGCGGATTATACCAGAGAAAATTTTGGTTGCCAGCGCGGATTTTCCATGTATTTCAACGACTTACGTCATGACTGATGTTTCCCCGGCCGTCGCGGCCAAATATCCCCTGACACCGTCGGTGATGCAGGCGCTGGAGATCTCCAGGCGCGGCTGCGACGAACTGCTGATCGAGGCCGAGTGGGCGCAGAAGCTTGCCCGCAGCGAAGCCACGGGCGTGCCGCTGCGGATCAAGCTCGGTCTGGACCCCACCGCGCCCGACATCCACCTCGGCCATACCGTGGTGCTGAACAAGCTGCGGCAACTGCAGGATCTCGGCCATCAGGTCATCTTCCTCATCGGCGATTTCACCTCCACCATCGGCGATCCGTCCGGGCGGAACTCCACGCGTCCGCCGCTCACGCGCGAGCAGATCGAGGCCAACGCCCAGACCTATTACCGCCAGGCGAGCCTCGTGCTCGATCCGGACCGTACCGAGATCCGCTACAACAGCGAATGGTGCGATCCGCTCGGCGCGCGCGGCATGATCCAGCTCGCGGCCAAGTACACGGTGGCGCGGATGATGGAGCGCGACGACTTCACCAAACGGTTCCGGTCTGGGATTCCGATTTCGGTGCATGAGTTCCTTTACCCGTTGATGCAGGGCTACGATTCGGTCGCGCTCAAGGCCGACCTCGAGCTGGGCGGCACCGACCAGAAGTTCAACCTGCTGGTGGGCCGCGCCCTGCAGCAGGAGTACGGGCAGGAGCCGCAGTGCATTCTCACCATGCCGCTGCTCGTGGGGCTCGACGGCGTGGAGAAGATGTCGAAGTCGAAGAACAACTACATCGGCGTGACCGAGGCACCGAACGACATGTTCGGCAAGCTCATGAGCATCTCGGACGACCTGATGTGGCAGTACTTCACGCTGCTGTCGTTCCGCCCGATGAGCGAGATCGACCTGATGAAGCAGGAGATCGCGCTGGGCCGCAATCCGCGCGAATGCAAGGTGGCGCTCGCGCAGGAGATCGTCACGCGCTTCCATAGCGCGGAGGCGGCCGAGCGCGCGCTCGAGGACTTCAATCACCGCGCGCGCGGCGGCATTCCGGACGATATCCCCGAGGTGCAGCTCGCGGGCGCGCCGCTCGGCATCGGCCAACTGCTGAAGCAGGCCAACCTCGTGCCCTCGACCTCGGAGGCAAACCGCAACATCGAGCAGGGCGGCGTCAAGATCGACGGTGCCGTCGTGAGCGACAAGGGCACCAGGGTGGAAGCCGGCACGTACGTGGTACAGGTCGGCAAGCGCCGCTTCGCGCGCGTCACGCTGGCATGATCGCGCTGATCCAGCGCGTCTCGCAGGCGCGCGTCACCGTTGGCGGCCGCACCACCGGCGAGATCGGCGCTGGGCTGCTCGCGCTCGTCTGCGCGGAGCGCGGCGATACGGAGAGCCAGGCCGAGCGCCTGCTGGCCAAGCTGCTCGCGTACCGCGTGTTCTCCGACGACGCGGGCAAGATGAACCTGTCCGTGCAGAACATCGATGGACACGGCAACGCGGGCGGGCTGCTCGTGGTGTCGCAGTTCACGCTGGCCGCCGATACCAACAGCGGCACGCGTCCGAGCTTCACGCCGGCCGCGTCGCCCGAGGATGGCCGGCGCCTCTACGATCATTTCGTGGCGCGGGCACGCGCCGCGCACCCGACGGTGGAGACCGGCGAGTTCGGCGCGATGATGCAGGTCAGCCTGACCAACGACGGTCCCGTGACATTCTGGCTGCGCGTGCCTCCGGGCGCCGCGGCGTCCTGAACCCCGAACGACCGAAGGAGCATCCGATGAAACTCTGGAGCAAGGCTTTCGCCGACAACGCGCCGATTCCCGGCGAGTTCGCCTTCTGCGTGCCCGATGCGGCCACGCACGTGACGCTGTCCACGAACCGCAACCCCGATCTGCACTGGGACGACGTGCCGCACGGCACGCGTTCGTTCGTGCTGGTCGTGCACGATCCCGACGTGCCCAGCAAGGGCGACGACGTGAACCAGGAAGGCCGCGAGGTGCCGGCCTCGCTGCCGCGCGTGGACTTCTACCATTGGGTGCTCATCGACATTCCGCCCGGCCTGAACACGATTTCGGCCGGCACGCACAGCGACGGCGTGATCGCGCGCGGCAAGCCGGGCCCCGAGGCGCTGGTCGGCACGGCGACCGCCGGCGGTCTGCGTCACGGTGTGAACGACTACACGGGCTGGTTCGCGAACGATCCGGACATGAAGGGCGACTACTACGGGTATGACGGCCCGTGCCCGCCGTGGAACGATGCGATCCAGCATCGCTACGTGTTCACCGTGTATGCGCTCGATATCGATCGGCTGCCGATCGAAGGCCGCTTCAACGGCGCGCAGGTGCTGGACGCGATCCAGGGCCACGTGCTGGGGCAGGCCAGCTATACCGGCACCTACACGCTGAACCCGAAGCTTGCTCGCTGAAGCCTGAAGCAAGGCCGCCCCCAAAGGAAATGGCATGTCGTTAAGCACCGGGCCGCTGGCCTTTACCCACCTGATCGTGATCCGCCATGGCGAGACGGCATGGAACCGCGAGCGGCGCCTGCAGGGGCAGCTCGACGTGCCGCTGAACGAGACGGGCGCCGCGCAGGCGCGTGCGCTGGCGGAGGCGCTGACCGGCGAGCCGATCGATGCGGTGTATTCGAGCGACCTCGGCCGCGCGATGCAGACCGCGGCGCCGCTGGCGGCGGCGCTCGGGCTGACCGTGCGCCCCGAGCGGCAACTGCGCGAGCGTTGCTATGGCGTGCTGGAAGGCATGACCTACGCGGAAGTCTCGGAGCAGCGGCCCGAGGATTTCGCGCGGTGGCAGGCGCGCGTGCCCGACTACGCGCCCGAGCGCGGCGAATCGCTGCGCGCGTTTCAGGACCGCGCGGTGGAGATCGCGCTGTCGCTGTCGCGCCGGCACCCCGGCGAGCGGATCGCGCTGGTCGCGCACGGCGGTGTGCTGGACTGCCTCTATCGCGAGGCGACGGGCATGACGCTGGAAGCGCCGCGCCAGCACGAACTGCTCAACGCGAGCGTCAACCGGCTGCGTTGCGACACGGCCCACCTGACGCTGCTGCAGTGGGGCGACGTGAGCCATCTGGCGGCCATGACGCTCGACGAGGTGGACCGCCGCGTTCCCTGAGGCCCGAGGCGCGCCCCGCGGCCTACATGCCCTACACCGCCCTACACGCCCTACACGCCCTACACGCGCAGACGAAACGGCGTGAAGTTCGTATCGCGGTCGAACCAGTCCTCGTTCTCCGCGCGCTTGAGGAAGTTCACGACCTTGTAGGTCACGGGCGTCATCACGACTTCCCACATCGTCTTCAGCACGTACTGCGCGATCGCCACCTGGATGACCTCGTGCAGGGGCCAGACCCCGTAGAACGCGATGATGTAGAACAGCGACGAATCGACGAGCTCGCCCGCGAGCGTCGAGCCGATCGTGCGCGACCATAGCCAGCGGCCGCCGGTCCACAGCTTCATCTTCGCCAGCACGAAGCTGTTGGCGAAGCTCCCGCAGCAGAAGGCGATCAGCGAGCCGAGCGCGATGCGCCAGGTGTTGCCGAACACGTCCTGCAGGCTCTTCTGGTAGTCGGCCATGAACGGCGCCACCGGCATCCTCAGCACCACGAAGCTCATGAACGTCGCGAACGCCAGCGCGGCAAAGCCCGCCCATACCACGCGCCGGTCGCGGCCGTAACCGTAGACCTCGGTCAGCACGTCGCCAAAGATGTACGAGATGGGGAAGAACAGCACGCCCGCGCCGAATGTCACCGTGCCGATGACGGGCAGCGTGACCTGGGCCGCCTTGGCCGCGCCGATCAGGTTCGAGCACAGCAGCACCGTGACGAATGCCACCATCACGAGGTCGTAGTACCGGTAGACGCGGCCCGTATGCGGGGCGGAGGGCGTGCCGGTGCGAGGCGGGGCGGGGGTGGTGATGGGTTCGGGCATCGTCGGGGTCCGGTCCGAGGGGACGTTCGCGCGATTATGCCGGGAACTGCGGAGAGACGCCCGCCCCTCTCTCCGCGGGACGGAAGAGAGGGGGCGCCGGGTGGATTACAGCGAGAGCTTGCTGATCTTCGAGCCGTCGAGCGAGGCGTCGAACATCAGCCCCGCGTTGGTCTGCACGAAGCCGATCACGGGCTGCTGGCCCGTTACCGTATCGATCTTGCCATTGGCGCCGATCTTGGCCAGCGCCACGCTCGCATCGGCCCCGACCGTCCAGCCGCTGCTCTGGACGAACTTGTTGTAGGCCTCGGGCGTCATGAACATGATGATGACGGCTTTGGACTGGCCCCCCGCGGTCAGGCCGAACGATGCCGCGATGGTGCGGTAGTAGCCGACCGTGGCACCCTTCGCGCGCAGCGCGCCGTCGCCATACGCGCCGCCGACCACGAGGCCGCCGGACAGCACGCGCGGAAACACGAGGATCCCCTGCGCCTTGTTGCCCAATTCCCGCGACCCGTCCACCGAGCCGTAGAGCCGGTTGAGCGCGCCGTCCACGCCGGCATCGATTTCCTGGCGTTTGGCGGCCGCATCGGATGGCGAATCCGGCCCGGTCGTCGTGCAGCCCGCCGCGAACGCGGTGGCGACGACAAGACCCGATGCCGTGACGCGGGTCACGAACTGACGTCGATTCATGGCTGACCTCCCTTGGTGAGCCGGCGCGGCCTAGCCCGCGGACGGCGACTTGACGCTGATCGCGATGACCTCGCGCAGCACGATCTTGACCATCTGCCCCACCTTGATCGAGGCGAGGTCGATGGCCGGATCCTGAACCTTGACCGTGCGCAGGTTCTCGCGCGGACCGCGGAACGTGAGCGTGCGCGCGTTGGCATCGACGCGCGTGACCTGGCCGGTGACCGTGGTCGTGACCTCTCGCGTCAGGCCGGGCTTGCCGCCTTCCGCCGCGCGCGAGGTGCGTTCGACCTGCTCCGCCATAGCCACATCCTTGCTGCCGACGGGCTCGAGCCCCGCGACGAGTACCGCGCCGCGCGTGAGCGTCACGATATCGCCCTTGCGGATATTGCCGAAGTTGCGCGCCTCGTCGCCGGCCACGAGCTCCACGACATTGCCGCGCGGACCCTGCACGAGGACGGCCTTGGTGTCGGGATCGATGTCGATGACCTTGCCGCTGATGACGGCTTCTTCGGCGATGCCGACGGCCGGCGGTGTCTTCGGTTGCGCGTGCGCGGTGGCCGCGCCGAGGGCCAGGGCGGCGACCAGCGCGACAGGGAGCAGGCGGAAGGGAAGTCGGAACGAGGGGACCATGGTTGCATCGCGCGCAGGGCGCGAGTGATTGGGAGTCGATGCAGACCATTGTGGACAACCGGGCAGAGGCCGGCAATCCACTTCGAAAAAATTTGCGGCGAATCCTAAATCGTTTAACTCGGAGTCTGATCGGGGCGCCTGGATGAAACTCAGGGCGCGTCGAACAGCTCGCCGCCGCCCTGCGGCGACGCCAGGCCGAAGTGACGATAGGCGGACGCGGTGGCCACGCGGCCGCGCGGGGTGCGTTGCAGATAGCCCTGCTGGATCAGGTAGGGCTCGAGCACATCCTCGATGGTGTCGCGCTCCTCGCCGATCGCGGCCGCGAGGTTGTCGATGCCGACCGGCCCGCCGCCAAACTTGTGCAGCACGGCCTCGAGCAGCTTGCGGTCCATGAGGTCGAAGCCGACGCTATCGACGTCGAGCATCGCGAGCGCCGCATCGGCGATCTTGCGCGTGATGGTGCCGTCGCCCTTGACCTCGGCGTAGTCGCGCACGCGCCGCAGCAGGCGGTTGGCGATCCGCGGCGTACCGCGCGCGCGGCGCGCGATCTCGAGCGAGCCTTCGGGATCGATCCGCGCGCCGAGCAACTGCGACGAGCGCGTGACGATGCGCGCGAGTTCCTCGGCCGTGTAGAACTCGAGCCGCGCCACGATGCCGAAGCGGTCGCGCAGCGGATTGGTCAGCATGCCCGCGCGCGTGGTGGCGCCGACGAGCGTGAACGGCTGCAGGTCGAGCTTGACCGATCGCGCGGCCGGCCCTTCGCCGATCATGATGTCGATCTGGTAGTCCTCGAGCGCCGGATACAGGATTTCCTCGACGACCGGCGAGAGCCGGTGGATTTCGTCGATAAACAGCACGTCGTTGGCTTCGAGGTTCGTCAGCAGCGCGGCGAGGTCGCCCGGCCGCTCGAGCACCGGGCCCGATGTCTGGCGCAGGCTGACGCCCATCTCGCGCGCGATGATGTGGGCCAGCGTGGTCTTGCCGAGGCCCGGCGGCCCGAACAGCAGCACGTGGTCCAGCGCCTCGCGGCGGTTGCGCGCCGCGTGCATGAAGATATCGAGCTGGTTGCGGACCTTTTCCTGCCCGACATACTCGTCCAGCAGCTTCGGGCGCAGCGCGCGCTCGAACGCTTCTTCCTGCGTGGAAGCGGGAGTAGCCGCTATCACACGTTCGGTGCCGCGTTCGGGGGCGCGCTCGGCGCCGGTGAGCTTGTCGGTTTCGATCATGCCGCTATTCTACTCGCGCGCACCGGCCGTCAGCCCCTGGACAGCGCCTTGAGCGCGAGCTTGATGCCGTCGGATACGCCGGTACCGGCCGGGACCTGCTTGATGGCCAGCGTCGCTTCCTTCTCGGAGTACCCCAGCGCCAGCAGCGCGTTGAGGATGTCCACGGCCGAATCGGGCACCGGGGTGCTGCCCGGCGCATGGCCCAGTTCCGCGCCCAGCTTGCCCTTGAGCTCGAGCATCAGCCGTTCCGCGGTCTTCTTGCCGATGCCGGGAATGCGCGTGAGGCGGCCCGCTTCCTGCAGCGTGACGGCCTGCGCGAGTTCGGTCACCGACAGCCCCGACAGCACCGCGAGTGCCATGCGCGCGCCGATGCCCGTGATCTTGATGAGCTCGCGGAACGTATTGCGCTCCGCCGCCGTGCCGAAGCCGTACAGCAGATGGGCGTCCTCGCGCACGATCAGCTGCGTCAGCAGCGTGACGGGCTGGCCCACCTGCGGGAGGTTGTAGAACGTGCTCATCGGCACATCGACTTCGTAGCCGACGCCGTGGCAGTCGACGAGCAGATGCGGGGGATTCTTTTCGAGGAGCGTGCCTGCGATTCTTCCAATCATGTTTTCCTGGGGGCTGCGTGTCAGGGTGCGGGGGCATCGACCGCGCGGCGGCCGAGGGCGGGGTCGTCGGTGAAGAAACCGTCGACACCCGCGGCGATAAAGGCGTCGAGCTCGCGCACCATGCCATTGGGATTGCGTGTGGCCGGGTCGCCGGCGACCTGCAACGGCTTCGGCAGGAAGTTGTTCTCGGGGCGGAACGTGTACGGATGCACGACGAGGTTCGCCGCATGGGCGTCGCGAATCAGCGCCGTGGGCGCACCGATCGCGCCGCCCGCATTGCGTGCCATCACGAGGCTCTTCTCGGGGCCGATACCGTTGGCGTAGGTGGCGACTTCACGCAGGCCAAGCGGCGTGAGCATGGCCGCGTACGTGCGCGTGTCGCCCGCCAGCCGCCAGTCGGCGGGACGCGTGCCCGCGCCGCCGATCAGCTGCGTGAGGCGCACGTTGGGCATCGAAGTGCCGAGCAGGCGCCGGACATTGCGCAGCGCGCCGGATTCGAACGACTGGATGTACACCGGCGCGGTGCGGGTGTACGGATTCGCCTGCAGCGCCGCGACGAGCTTTTCCTCGAGCGGCAGGCCGATGCCGCGGAAATAGCTCGGATGCTTGAGTTCGGGGTAGATGCCGACGGGGCGGCCACGCTTCTGCGCGCCCTGGCTGGCCAGCTTCACGATCTCGTCGAACGTGGCGATCTCGAACTGGTCGTCGTAGCGCGCGTTCGCCGGACGCAGCTTGGGAATGCGTTCGCGCGCGCGCAGGGTCTTCAGCTCCGCGAGCGTGAAGTCTTCCGTGAACCAGCCCGTCAGGCGCTCGCCATCGACGACCTTGATGCGCCGGCGGTCCGCGAACTGCGGCAGCGTGGAAACGTTCGTGGTGCCCGTGATGTCGTTCTCGTGGCGCGAGACCAGCACGCCATCCTTCGTGGCGACGAGATCGGGTTCGATGAAGTCCGCACCGTCGTCGATCGCCTTGCCGTACGACGCGAGCGTGTGCTCGGGCCGCAATGCGCTGGCGCCGCGATGGCCGATCACGAGCGGCTTCGCCTTCGGTACGTCGGGGGCCTCGGGCGCGGCAGGGGCCGATACGCCAGACTGCGGCGGCGTGGAGACACAGGCTGCGAGCAACAGGGTCGCGGCGGCCGTTGCGATGGCGGCGAGCGGCGCGCGTCGTCGGAAAGCGTTCACGTTCGGAGTCCGGAAGCGTAAAAGGGGGGGTTAGCCGACAAGGCGGCCGCGGCGCACGCGCATGCCCTTGCGCACGAGCTCGGGCGCGAGGCCGGAGAGGGTTTGCAGCGTATCGCCGCCGTTGGCATGGCAGATCGCCACGCCGAGGGCATCGGCCGCATCGGAGCCGGGACGCCCCGATAACGACAGCAGCCGCGTGACCATTTCCTGCACCTGCTCCTTGTTGGCGCGGCCATAGCCCACCACGGCGACCTTGAGCTGCAGCGCCGTGTATTCGAAGACGGGCAGCCCATGGCCGACGAGGCCGCAGATCGCGGCGCCGCGGGCCTGGCCGAGCATCAGCGTGGATTGGGGATTGACGTTGACGAAGACCTTCTCGATGGCCGCGCAGTCGGGCGCATACACGCGCGTGACCTCGCTGATGCCGTCGAACAACGTCTTGAGGCGTTCGGGCAGGCTGGAGTCGCCGTTGCTCTTGATGGTCCCCGAGGCGACGTAGGCAAGCCGGTTGCCGTGCTTCTCGATGACGCCGAAGCCGGTGGTCCGAAGGCCGGGGTCGATGCCCAGGATACGCATGGAGGAGTCGGGAGCGGATGGAATAGGGCGTAGTGTAACGCCGCGTCCGCTCCCGGGGGCAGGCTTAGTGGCGGAAGTGGCGGGTGCCGGTGAGCACCATCGCGATATTGCGCTCGTCGGCTGCGGCGATGACTTCGTCGTCGCGCACGGAACCGCCCGGCTGGATCACGCAGGTGGCGCCGGCGTCCACGACCACGTCGAGGCCGTCACGGAACGGGAAGAACGCGTCCGATGCCACGGCCGAACCGGCCAGCGTGAGGCCGGCATTCTGCGCCTTGATGCTGGCGATGCGCGCCGAGTCCACGCGGCTCATCTGGCCCGCGCCGACGCCGAGCGTCATGCCGCCGCCGCAGAACACGATGGCGTTCGACTTCACGAACTTGGCCACGCGCCATGCGAACATCAGATCGTCCAGCTCCTTCGGGGTCGGCTGACGGCGCGTGACCACGCGCAGTTCCGACTGCTGCACGTTGCGCGCGTCCGGGCTCTGCACGAGCAGGCCGCCGCCCACGCGCTTGAGGTCGTACTGGTTGACACCCTTGCCCAGCGGAATCTCGAGCAGGCGCACGTTCTGCTTGGCCGCGAACACGTTGCGCGCCGCGGTGCTGAACGACGGGGCGATCAGCACTTCGACGAATTGTTTCGCTACCGCGTTTGCGGCCGCTTCGTCGAGTTCGACGTTGAACGCGATGATGCCGCCGAAGGCCGACGTCGAATCGGTCTTGAACGCCTTGTCGTAGGCTTCCAGCGCATTCACGCCGAGGGCCACGCCGCACGGGTTGGCGTGCTTGATGATCACGCAGGCGGCACCGGCGGCGGCGTCGAACGACTTCACGCACTCCCACGCGGCATCGGCGTCGGCGATGTTGTTGTACGACAGTTCCTTGCCCTGCAGCTGCACGTAGTTGGCCAGCGCGCCGTCCACGGTCTTCAGGTCGCGGTAGAACGCCGCCGACTGGTGCGGGTTCTCGCCGTAGCGCATTTCCTGCACCTTCTCGAAGGCCAGGTTCAGCGTCTGCGGGTAGGCGCTACGCGTCTGGTGGGCCTTGTCGGCGCCGAGCGAGGTCAGGTAGTTCGTGATCGCGCCGTCGTATTGCGCGGTGTGCGCGAAGACCTTGGTGGCCAGGCGGAAGTTGGTGTCGTAGCCCACCGCGTTGGCGTTCGCGCGCATTTCCTCGAGCACGGGCGCATAGTCGGCCGGATCGACGATCACGGTCACGTCGCGATGATTCTTCGCGGCCGAGCGCAGCATGGTCGGGCCGCCGATATCGATGTTCTCGATCGCGTCCGGCAGCGTGCAGTCGTCCTTCGCCACGGTCTGCTGGAACGGGTAGAGGTTGACCACGAGCAGGTCGATGGTCGGAATATCGTGCTTGGCCAGCGCGGCCATGTGCTCGGGCAGGTCGCGGCGCGCGAGAATGCCGCCGTGCACCTTCGGGTGCAGCGTCTTGACGCGGCCGTCGAGCATTTCCGGGAAACCGGTGTAGTCGGCCACCTCGGTCACCGGCAGGCCGGCGTCGGCCAGCAGCTTGGCGGTACCGCCCGTGGAAAGCAGCACCACGCCGAGCGCATTCAGTTCGCGCGCGAAATCGACGATGCCGGTCTTGTCTGAAACGGAGAGAAGGGCTTGCTTGATCATGATCGGGGGAGACGCTTCAATTCAAAATAATTCGGTTCACAACAAGCCGTGCTGTTGCAGCTTCTTGCGCAGCGTATTGCGATTGATGCCGAGATAGGCGGCGGCGAGCGACTGATTGCGCTCCGTGCGTGCCATCACGGCTTCGAGCAGCGGGCGCTCGACGGCTTCGAGCACCATGTTGTACATGTTCGATGGCTCTTCACCGTCGAGATCGCGAAAGTAGGTATCCAGGCTGTCCCGGATGCATTGGTCGATGGCATTGCGGCTCATGCGGCAAGCAGTTCCCGTTTCTTGTTGTTGTCGGCGGCATCGGGGCCACCGTCGTTGTTGTCGCTGTTTTCGTCCACGTAGACGAGCCGATCGGAGATCATGGCCTGTTCGTCGAAGAACGCGTTCACGGCCTGCAGTTGCGCGTCCGTGGACTCGAGCGTGTTCATGCGATGCCGGAACAGGTTCGCGCCCTTGAGGCCGCGCGTGTACCAGGCGATGTGCTTGCGCGCGGTGCGCACGCCCGTGAACTCGCCATAGAACCCGTAGTGATCGGCCAGATGGTGGTTCATGATCGCGCGGATCTCGGCGACCTCGGGCGACGGCAGCAATTCGCCGGTTGCGAGGAAGTGTTCGATCTCGCGGAACAGCCACGGACGACCCTGTGCCGCGCGGCCGATCATGATGGCATCGGCGCCGGTCACGGCCAGCACGTGGCGGGCCTTCTGCGGCGTGGTGATGTCGCCGTTAGCGACCACCGGAATGCGAACCGACGCCTTGACCGCGGCAATCGTGTCGTACTCGGCCTCGCCGTGATACAGGTCGGCCCGCGTGCGGCCATGGACCGTCAGCATGCTGATGCCCGAGGTTTCCGCGATATGCGCGACGCGCAGCGCGTTGCGATGCTCGCGGTCCCAGCCCGTGCGGATCTTGAGCGTGACGGGTACGCGGTCGCCCACGGCGCCCACCACGGCCTCGACGATGCGCGCGACCAGCGGTTCGTTCTGCAGCAGCGCGGACCCCGCGGCAACGTTGCAGACCTTCTTGGCCGGGCAGCCCATGTTGATGTCGATGATCTGCGCGCCACGATCGACGTTGTAGCGCGCGGCTTCGGCCATCATGCCGGGTTCGGCCCCGGCGATCTGGACCGAGATCGGTTCCACCTCGCCGGCATGGTTCGCGCGGCGCATGGTCTTCTCGCTCTTCCAGAGCTGCGCGTTGGACGCGACCATCTCGGACACCGCGTAGCCCGCGCCGAGCTGCTTGCACAGCTGGCGGAACGGCCGGTCCGTCACACCGGCCATGGGCGCGACGAACAGGTTGTTGCGGAGACGATGCGGGCCGATCTGCACGATAAGAGCGGGAAAGAAACAGCGATTCACGACCGGCACCCCTGGTACCGGTCGCGGCGATGCACGCGCGGCAGACGTGTCTGGCGTCGGATCGAGCGGAGCAGGATCCGGCAGGCGGCTGGCTGGGAGCGTGTGCGAGGGCGGGATTTTAACGCCAAACGGAGGCGGGTGCTCAAGAAATGAGCAAATATCGTATGGGACGCGCCGCGGGCGGCAATAATCGCTGCCCGCAGCGCTCGACCGTTGCGCGATGCCCCCGGAAGGGAATCAGCGGCGCACGCCGTACATCATCTGGCGCGCCACCGCATGCTTGAGCGGGGCCACGCACGACAGGGCGGCGAGCGCCGCGCCACGCGCATGGGCCGCCAGTGGGCCGCCCACGCCGAACACGCGCGGCAGCAGGTCCGTCACGCCGATCGTCACCGCGCGGTCCACGCGATGGCGTGCCGCGAAGGCCTGCAGCGCCTGCGGCGTGCAGCTCGCGCGCAGGGAATCGGCCAGCGCGAACGCATCGCGCAGGCCGAGGTTCAGCCCCTGTCCCGCCACCGGATGCAGCGTCTGCGCCGCGTTGCCGACGGCCACGATGCGGCCATCGACGGTGACCGGCGCGGCATTGAGGCCGAGCGGGAACGCGTGGCGCTTGCCATGCAGCGTGAATGTGCCGAGCCGGGTGCCGAACGCTTCGCCGAGCTCGCGCGCGAACTCGGCCTCGGGCAGCGCCAGCCGGCGCGTGGCCGCATCGGGCGCGCAGCACCAGACCAGCGCATAGCCGGGCGTGCCGTGATCTTCGTGCGGCAGCAGCGCGAGCGGGCCTTCTTCGGTAAAGCGCTCCCATGCCCAGCCGGGCATGGGGCGCGAGGCGGTCACATGGCCGATGACCGCGGTCTGGCCGTAGTCGCGGCGGCGTCCGGTGTCGCCATCGCCGTGGCCGCCGCCGTGCCGGCGCATCTGCTGGTGGAACAGGCCGCCTTCGGCCTGCACCGCGAGGCGCGCCGCGAAGGCGACGGGCAGGCCGTCGTGATCGCCATGCGAGGTGCCGGTGAGGCGCACGGTCCCGCTGTCCTGCTGTTGTTCCATCTCGTCGATGCGCGTCTCGAAAACGCGAGCAAGCCGCCCGGGTGCCGCCTCGGCCGCGCGCGCCAGCGCGCGTTCGAGCGCCTGGCACAGGTCGCCGTAGCGGACCACGTAGCCGAGCGCGGGCACATCGTAGTCGTCGTGATGCAGCTTGACGTGGCCGAAGCGGCCGCGCTGCGAGATATGGATATGCTCGATCGTCTGCATCGGCACGGGCCACGCGCCGATCTGCTCGAGCAATTGCCGGCTGCCATGCGACAGCGCGATCGCGCGCGGGTCTCGCGCGGCGCGTGCCGGCGTGGCGGCATCGATCAGCGTGAGCCGCCACGCGGTCGTGCGCAGCAGCCGCGCCGCGAGCGTCAGGCCGACGGGGCCGCCGCCGACGATCGCGATATCGCGCGGCTCGCCGGTATCGGCAATCGCGCGCGAAGCCGTATCAGGGGTGTGCGGCAGGGTCATGGTGGTCTCCCGCTTCGGTGCGTTCCGCCTCCACGCGGGCGGCATCGCTCCGCTTCCAGAGGATGGCGTCCGAGCGCGAGCGGCCCGCTTCGGCATCGCGCAGCGCGTTGTCGAGCTTCTGTTCGTTGAATCCGGGCATGTCGCGCAGATGCCGGAGCAGCGCGTCATGATTGGCCGCATCGAGCGGCACCACGCAGCCCTGCTTGCTGTCGCCGTCGCCGACGAGGATCAGCCAGGCGGTACCGGCCCACGGCGCGCGGTCCGAGACGCGCACGATCACGCGCTCCAGCGCGTCCCACGAGACTTCCTCGCGCTGGCCGTCGGGCCGGTGCACGACGGCACGGTCGTCGTAGAGGTTGATCACGAACGGCTCGCCCGAGTCGGCGCGGCGCGCGGTGGCGGCCGGGGCGCGGCGCGCCGCATGGTTCGCGGTGTTGCCGTTATTGCCGTTGGCGGCGCCGTCGGAAGGAAACAGTTTGCGCAGCCATCCAATCATCGAGTCTCTCCTGCATGTTGTACGCCATCCCGCGCGCCAGCACGCATGATCGCTTCGATTTCATCCGCATCCACGGGCACGCCGCGTGTCAGCAGTTCACAGTCGCCACCGGTCACCACGGCATCGTCTTCGATGCGGATGCCGATATGCCAGTAGCGTTCGGGCACGTCCTCGGCAGGACGTACGTAGATGCCAGGCTCGACGGTCACCACCATGCCCGCCTCCAGCGGACGCCACGGACGTTCGCCCGGTGTGCCATCGGGCCCGGCCGCGGCGGCGGGGCCCGGGACGCGGTACTCGCCGACGTCATGCACATCCATGCCGAGCCAGTGGCCCGTGCGATGCATGTAGAAGCGGCGATAGCTGCCGCTTGCGAGCACGTCGTCGAGCGTGCCTTCCTTGTTGCGGTCGAGCAGGCCCGTGTCGAGCATGCCCTGCGCGAGCACGCGCACCGCCGCGTCGTGCGGCACGTTGTACGGTACGCCGGCGCGCGTCTCGGCGATCGCGGCGTTCTGCGCGGCCAGCACGATGTCATACAGCTCGCGCTGCGCGGGCGTGAAACGGCCGGAAACCGGGAACGTGCGCGTGATGTCCGATGCGTAGCCGTCGAGCTCGCAGCCGGCATCGATCAGACACAGGTCGCCGTCGCGCAGTTCCGCGGGGCCCGCGCGATAGTGCAGCACGCACGCGTTGGCGCCCGTGGCGACGATCGAGTTGTAGGCCACGCTCTGCGCGCCGTGACGGCGGAATTCGTAGAGCAGTTCCGCTTCCAGGTGGTACTCGCGCAGGCCCTGCCGCGATGCCTGCATCGCGCGCACGTGCGCCTGGGCCGAGATTTCGCTCGCGCGGCGCATGATCGCGATCTCGCTCGCGTCCTTGAACAGGCGCATCTCGTCGAGCCACGTCCGGACGTCGATCGCCACCGATGGCGACGAAACGCCCGCGCGGCCCTGCGCGCGCACGCCATCGAGCCAGCGGCGCACCTGCATGTCGGTGCGCGTGGACGCGGCGAGCGGATAGGCGACCTGCGCGCGATTGGCGAGCAGCGCCGGCAGTTTCGCGTCGATCTCCTCGACCGAATGCGCTTCGTCGAAGCCGAACGTCGCGCGCGCGCCTTCGGGGCCGAAGCGGAAGCCGTCCCAGATCTCGCGTTCTTCGTGCTTCGGGCGGCAGAACAGGATGCTGCGGCCGGTGCCGTCCGTATCGGCCACGAGCACGAGCACCGACTCTGGCTCGGTGAATCCGGTCAGGTAATAGAAATAGCTGTCGTGGCGATACGGGTAGTCGCTGTCGCGATTGCGCATGGCCTCGGGGGCCGTCGGCACGATGGCGACGCCACCGCCGCCCGCGCGCAATTGTTGCAGCACGCGCTCGCGGCGGCCGCGGCAGGCTTCGAGAAGGGCGGAGTCGGGAGCGGACATGGGCTGTGGGCGCGCGTGGGCGCGTTGGGGAATGTTTTGGGGAAATTATCCCGATTCTAACGCCGTCAGCCGCGTGATGCGTGCGGCATGGCCCCGGGGGGCGACGGGGGACGAGCGCCGAGCGCCGCATCGAGCGCGGCCAGCTGCGCGGGCGTGCCGACGTTTTCCCACTGGCCGTCGAAGCGTTCGCCCGTCGCGGTGCCCGCGGCAATCGCGGCGCGATAGTACGGCGTCATCGCCACCTTGCGCCCCGCTTCGATCTCCCGGAACAGGCGCGTGTCGTAGAGCCCGATATTGCCGAACGTGAGCGGCACGCCGCCGGCGGGCACGGTCTCCGCACCGGGCAGGTGCAGGCCGCCATCCGCGGCCAGCACGAAGTCGCCGGCCGGATGGAACGGCGGGTTCGGCACCATGACCAGATGCATGTGCGGCTGCGCCTGTGCCGCCATCGCGGCCGCGCGCGGGAGCAGTGCGCGGTAGTCGTAGTCGCAGAAAATATCGCCGGACACGGCCAGAAACACGCCGTCCCGTCCGTCGTCGGTCAGCAGCGGCATCGCGCGCGCGATGCCGCCGGCCGTCTCCAGGGCCGTGCCTTCGGCCGAGTAGGCGAGCCGCACGCCGTAGCGCGAACCGTCGCCCAGCGCCGCTTCGATCCGCTCGCCGAGCCAGGCGTGGTTGATGACGATGTCCGTGAGGCCGGCGCGCGCGAGCGCCTCGATCTGCCAGACGATCAGCGGCTTGCCGCCCGCGGGCAGCAGCGGCTTGGGGCAGGTATCGGTCAGCGGCCGCATGCGGTCGCCGCGGCCGGCTGCGAAAATCATGGCTTTCATCTTGGAATCCTTGTTGGAATCCGTGTTGGAATCCTGGTTGGGACCCTGCCTGGATGGGTTACCGCAGCATTTCCAGCCCGATCAGCGCGGCCATCCCGGCCACGATCGTCCAGGCGACGCTACGGGTGCGGGCGGCCACGACCACGGCCACGATGCCCGCGACCAGCCGCGCGTTCTGCGGGCTCAGGAACAGCTGGCCGTCGCGCATCAGCAGATCGGGGGCGATCAGCGCGGACAGCATCGCGGCCGGCACGAACTGCAGCGCCGTGCGGAACCACGCGGGCAGCCGCACGCGGCCCTCGACCGCGATGAACGAGAGGCGGATCAGGAAGGTGGCGGCGCCCGCCGCGAGAAAGACCGCGAACAGGGTGAGGGGGCTCATCGTGGCGGCGCTCATGCCGCGGTCTCCTGCTCGCGATGGCGCGAGCGATGCAACAACACCATGCCCGCGGCAATGCCCCCGAGCGCCGCGACCATGATGCCGAGCTTGTGCGGCATGCCGTAGCACGCCACCGCGAGACCGCTCGCCACGACCGCCGCGGCCAGCTGCGCGCGATGCTTGAGGTTCGGCACGATGATCGCGATGAACGTCAGCGGCAGGAAGAAATCGAGCGGCCAGTCGCGCGGGATCTGCGCGCCCACGAGCACGCCGGCCAGCGTCGAGACCTGCCAGCAGCTCCACAGCGAAACGCCGGCGCCGAAGAAGAACCAGTGGCGGTTGCGCATGCGCTCGCCGGTATCGGTCAGGCGCCGCGTCATCGCCGCGAACGCTTCATCGGTGAGCAGGTACGCGATCAGCGCCTTCCAGCGGCGCGGCAGATGCGCGAGCGCGGGGGCCATGGTGGCGGAATAGAGCGCGTGGCGCAGGTTCACCATCGCGACCGTGAAGACCACGATCAGCGCTGGCGTGCCGGCCGACCACAGCTGCGTGAGGATCATCTGCGAGGCGCCGCCGAACACGGTGGCGCTCATCGCGCAGGCGAGCCACGCCGGCATGCCCGCGTTGACGGCGAGCACGCCGTAGATCAGGCCGAACGGCGCCACGCCGAGCAGCATCGGCAGCAGCGCGCGCACGCCGGCCCACCATTCGTCGCGGGGACGCGATGGCGGCGGCGCGGCCGGTGTCGGAGACGCTGGCACGGCGCTCAGAACGTATAGCCCGCGGGCCGCTCGGTGCCTTCCAGCGCGTCGAGCAGGCGCAGCAGCTTGCGCAGTTCGGTGTAGCGGCCGGCGACGCTGCGCGTGTATTTGAGCACCAGCGGCAGGTTGGCGAGGTAGCCGTCCTTGCCGTCGCGGTGGTACAGGCGCGCGAAGATGCCGAGCACCTTCAGATGGCGCTGCAGGCCCATCCACTCGAAGTCGCGGTAGAACGCGCCGAAATCGGGGTTCACGGGCAGTCCTGCCGCGCGCGCGCGTTCCCAGTAGCGGATCAGCCAGTCCAGCTGCCGCTCTTCTTCCCACTCGATATAGGCGTCGCGCCAGAGCGAGACGGCGTCGTAGGTGATCGGCCCGATCACGGCGTCCTGGAAGTCCAGGATGCCCGGATTGGCGCCTTCGGGCATCACCATCAGGTTTCGCGAGTGATAGTCGCGATGCACGTACACCTGTGGCTGCGCGAGGTTGTTCGCGATGATCGCATCCGTGACCTCGCGCAGATCCGCCTGTTGCGCGTCGGTCAGCGTCGCGCCGAGGTGGCGCGCCACGTACCACTCCGGGAACAGGTCGAGCTCGCGCTGCAGCAGCGCGCGGTCGTAGGCCGGCAGTTCGCCGGCGCGCGTGGCGGCCTGGATCTTCACGAGCGCGGCCGCGGCGTCGCCGTACAGGCCGGGCGCCGTCGCGTCGTCGAGCTTCGACAGGTACGTCTGGCTGCCGAGGTCGGCCAGCAGCAGGAAGCCCTGGCCGAGATCCTGCGCGAGCACGGTCGGCACGGTCACGCCCGCGTCGCCGAATAGCGCGGCCACGTGGATGAACGGCCGGCAGTCCTCGTGCGCGGGCGGCGCGTCCATGACGATCGCGGTCGGGTGGTCCGGGTGCGCGGTGCGCACGCGGAAATAGCGCCGGAAGCTGGCGTCGGCGGACGCGGGGGCGCAGGAATCGGGGTCGATCTGCCAGGCGGCGCCGAGTCCGGCCACCCAGGATTTCAGTTGGGCGAGACGCGGATCGTGGCCCGGCTCATGAGAAAGTGCTGCCATGCCGGAAAGGGTGAATAGGTTGGCCCGTATAATACCCGACCAAACCCGGGTGCCGGGTGGCCTCCGGGAGGGGCCACCGTTGCCTGGCAGCCTGCTCCGGCAAGGGTTGGCGGGCGTTGTGGCCTCCTTCTGGCGGACCGCAGTGCTGCCCGCCGCCCGGTTGAACGACCACCGCTCGCATGACCGAACAACGACGAACACCGAACCAGACGGCCACTCGAACGCGCCCGCGCCTTGCCGGCGAGCCACACCACCCGCGCCAGCATCCGCGCCGGGGGGTGCCCGCCATCGCGCTGCGCCCGCTCGTGCTGGCCATGGCCGGGCTGTCGGTGAACGTGCATGCCCAGTACGGTGCCGCCTCGACGATTCCGGACGTGCTGCCCGCGGAAAGCGTCACGCAGACGCCGCTGCCGCCGCCACCGCCGCCGCAGGCGGGCGAACTGGTGCCGCGCCTCTCGGAGCCCGCCGTGTCCACGGCCGCGCCCACGGGCGCCCAGAAGCAGAGCGGGCTCGGCTTTACGCCGCAGGCCAAGGTACCGCCCAACCCGAACGCCCCGGCGTTCGTCTCGGGCGACCGCATGACGGGCTACAGCGAGAAGGGCGTCACGCTCGAAGGCAACGCCGAGCTGCGCCGTGACGGCGCCGTGGTCAAGGGCGACAAGCTGACCTACGACCAGGACACCGACGAGGCGCACGTGCAGGGCAACGCGCGGCTGTCGAAGAACGGCACGGTGGCCGTCGGTCCCGAAGCGAAAATGCGCATCGAGGCCAACGAGGGCTACATGCTCTCGCCCGACTATTATTTCCAGCAGACCGGCGGCGGGGGCCAGGCCGAGCGGATCGACTTCCTCGACCCGGACCGCAGCACGATCAAGCACGCCACCTACACGACCTGCTCGCCCGACAACGCCGACTGGTACTTCAGCGCGAGCAAGATCGACCTCGACAGCGACCGCGAGGTGGGGGTGGCGTATGGCGGCATCCTGCATTTCTTCGGCGTGCCGATCGCGGGCGCGCCCGCGTTCTCGTTTCCGCTGAACGACGAGCGCCGCAGCGGCTTCCTGCCGCCGCTGTTCGGCTACAGCTCGCGCTCGGGCTTCGACCTGACCGCGCCGTATTACTTCAACCTCGCGCCGAACCGGGACCTGACGCTGTACCCGCGTATCCTGTCGTCGCGTGGCGTGCAGCTGGGCGGAGACTTCCGCTACCTCGGCGACGGCTATAGCGGCCGTATCCGGGCCGATATCCTGCCGGACGACCAGAAGGCCGACCGCAACCGATGGTCGTACTCGATCCAGCATACGCAGCGGCTTGCGCCGGGGTTGAGCGCCTACGCCAATGTCAGCAAGGTCTCGGACGACCAGTTCCCGGATGATCTGACGCGGACCGTTGCGCAGTCGACGCTGCGCCAGTACACGCAGGAAGGCGGGGTCGTCTACAACTGGCAGGATTTCACGGTGCTGGCGCGCGTGCAGAAGTTCCAGACGCTGTCGCCGAGCGAACCGTCGTACGAGCGCGAGCCGCAGATCAACGCGCGGTACAACAAGTACAACTTCGGCGGTTTCGACATCGCGGTCGAAGCCGATTACACGCGCTTCCGCATTCCGCTGTCGACGACCGGATTCCAGCAGCCCGAGGGCGAACGGGTATTCATCCAGCCGTCGATCAGCTACCCGATCGTCCGCGCGGGCTGGTACGTCACGCCGAAGGTGATATTCAACGCCGCGCAGTACAACATGGATGCGGGCACGAACACCGTGGGGGCGTCGAACACGCTGAACCGGACGGTGCCCACGTTCAGCATCGACTCGGGCATGCAGTTCGACCGGGACGCGCCAGGGGTGAGCCGCCTGTTCGGGACCAAGTACACGCAGACCCTCGAGCCGCGGCTGTTCTATGTCTACACGCCGTTCCGCGACCAGAGCCAGTTTCCGCTGTTCGATACCGCGCAGTCAGACTTTGGCTATGGACAGATCTTTACCGAGAACTCGTTTACCGGTTACGACCGGATCGCCGACAACAACAAGCTGACGGCCGGGGTTACCACGCGCCTGATCGAGTCCGACACCGGTATCGAGCGCTTCCGCGGCACGATCGCGCAGCGTTTCGATTTCACGGGCCAGCGCGTCCAGATCTCCGGCACCGTGCAGGACACCAAGCCGAGCTATTCGGACCTGCTGGCCGCGACAACCGTTCAGCTGTTCCGGGGCTACTACCTCGATGCCGGAATCCAGTACAGTCCCGAAGACAACCGCGTAAATTATTCCAACGTGGCGTTCTCGTGGCGTCCGGAATCGCGGAAGCTGGTCAACTTTGGCTACCGCTACCGCCGGCCGACTTCCGTGACGGACAATACCGCGATCGACCAGATCGAGCTGTCGAGCCAGTGGCCGCTCACGCGCCGGACCTACGGGATCGGCCGCGTGGCGTTCGACAAGGAAGCCAACCAGCTCGTGGATGCGCTCGCCGGTATCGAATACGCCGCGGACTGCTGGGTGGGCCGGGTGGTTTACCAGCGGTTCCGCAACACCTCGGATGGCTACACCGGCCGGTTCTTCCTGCAGGTGGAGTTCCGCGGGCTGTCGAAGATCGGCTCCAATCCGCTGGATATGCTGCGCCTGAACGTGCCGGGCTACGAGCCCGTTACCGCACGGCCGGTGCCGACATCCCAGTACGATCACTATGAATGACGGACCAAGATGAAACGTCGAGTTTTTTCCGTGTTTTCCATGTTCACTTTCCAGCGTCAATCGTGGCAGCGCGTGCTGCTCGCCGCCGTGATCGCATCGATCGCGCTGCCGGCCGCGGCACAGTTGCGCGCCCCGGGGTCCTCGTCGCGCGCGACGGGTATCTTCCTGCCGCAGGCGGGGCAGGAGAGCGCGGTGGCGCCGAGCCAGCCGCAGATGGGCATTCCCCAGCCGCAGTCGGGCCAGAAGCGCTCGCAGCTCGTGGACGAAGTGGTGGCCATCGTGAACAACAGCGTGATCACGCGACGTGAACTGCTCGACCGTGCCGACGAGATCGAAAGCCAGCTGCGCGCCCAGCAGCGCGAGGTGCCGCCGCGCGCGGACCTGCTCGGCGAAGTGCTCGAGCGCCTGGTGATGGATCGCGTGCAGACGCAGGCCGCGCAGGACGCCGGCATTCGCGTCACGGACCAGGAAGTGGACCGCGCGATCGAGTCGGTGGCCCAGCAGAACCGCATGAGCGCCACCGAACTGCGCAGCCGCGTGGAAGCCACGGGCATGAGCTGGACCAAGTATCGCGACGAGCTGCGCAAGCAGGTGCAGGTGATTCGCCTGCGCGAGCGCGAGGTCGACTCCAAGGTGCAGGTCTACGACGGCGAGATCGACAACTACATCGCGGCCCGCAGCGGCCAGCCTAACGCGGCATCGGGCCCGGCCGAATTCAACGTTTCGCAGATCCTCGTGCGCGTGCCCGAGGATGCGTCGGAAGCGCAGAAGGCCGAGCTGAAGAAGAAGGCCGAAGGGCTGCTCAAGCAGGCCATGGACGGCGGCGACTTCGCCGAACTGGCCAAGTCGAACTCGGAGGCGCCCGAAGCGTCGCAGGGCGGTAGCCTCGGCTTCCGCGAGATCGGCCGCCTCCCGGCACTGTTCGCGAACGCGGTGGTGGATCTGCAGCCTGGCGCGGTGGCGCCGCAGGTCGTGGAAAGCGCCAACGGCTTCCACGTGATCAAGCTCACGGCCAAGCGGACCGCGCCGAGCGCGTCGTCCCCGCAGGCGGCGGACCGCATCACGCAGACGCAGGTGCGCCATATCCTGATCCGCACGGGTCCGAACATGCCCGAGGCCGAAGCGAAGCGCCAGTTGCAGGGCCTGCGCGACCGCATCACGCACGGCGGCGATTTCGCCGATGTGGCCAAGCGCTACTCGCAGGACGGTTCCGCGTCGAACGGCGGCGATCTCGGCTGGGTGTCGCCCGGCGAGCTCGTGCCCGAGTTCGAGCAGGCCATGAATCGTCTGCGCCCGAACGAGATCTCCGAGCCCGTGGTCACGCAGTTCGGCGTGCACCTAATCCAGGTGCTGAACCGTCGCGAGTCCGAGGTTTCGCCGGAGAAGCAGCGCGACTTCGCGCGCGCCGAAGTGCGCGAACAGAAGCTGCGCGTGGCGTATGACGACTGGGTCCGCCAGCTGCGCAGCGCGGCCTACGTCGAATACCGGATCAACCGCCAGCGCTGAGGCGCGGCCCAACCCGTCCATGCCCGAACCTCTCGCGCTAGCCATCTCCACCGGCGAACCCGCCGGCATCGGCCCCGACATCACGATCCGCGCGCTGCTGCAGATCGCGGGGGCGCACGGCGACGCGCGGGATGGGGGTGAGAGTGGCAGAAGCGGGAACCCCGAGATCCGTTATCACGTACTGGGCGATGCGCGCATGCTTGCCGCGCGCGCGGAGGCCCTCGGGGCCGGGCGCGCCTGGGCGCGCCGCCTCGCCGACGGCGACGTGGTCATCGAAGATATTCCGCTCGACGTGGACTGCGTGCCGGGGCAACTGGACGCGCGCAACGGCCGCTACGTGCTGTCGCTGCTCGATGCGGCCATCGATGGCCTGCTGCCGGGATCGGGCGGGGTGTCGGACAGCACGCGCTTTGCCGCGATGGTCACCGCGCCCGTGCAGAAAAGCACGATCAACGACGCGGGCGTGCCGTTCACGGGCCATACCGAATATCTGGCCGAGCGCGCGGGCGTGTCGCGCGTGGTGATGATGCTGGCCGGACCACAGCCCGCGCACGACAACGCGATGCTGCGCGTGGCGCTGGCGACCACGCATCTGCCGCTGCGCGCGGTGCCCGACGCGCTGTCCGTACCGCTGCTGATGGAAACGCTTGCGATCGTCGACGGCGATCTGCGCCGGCGCTTCGGCATCGCGCGCCCGCGCATTCTCGTCACCGGCCTCAACCCGCACGCGGGCGAGAGCGGCCATATGGGCCGCGAGGAAATCGACATCATCGGGCCCGCGCTGACGCTGGCGCAGGACGCGGGCATCGACGCGCGCGGCCCGTATCCCGCCGACACGCTGTTCCAGCCTCGCCATCTTCAGGGCGCGGACTGCGTGCTCGCGATGTATCACGACCAGGGGCTCGCGCCCCTGAAATACGGCACGTTCGGTCACGGCATCAATGTGACCCTCGGCCTGCCATTCATTCGGACTTCGGTGGACCATGGCACCGCGCTCGACCTGGCCGCGAGCGGCCTCGCCGAGCACGGCAGCATGATCGAGGCCATTCGCTGCGCGGTGGAAATGTCGGGCCATGCCGAGGGCCACCACGCGAATGGCCGCCACACGAACGGGCGCGCGCCGCGCTGACGGACAGCCCACAGACACCATGCGTTCAAACGTTCATCAGGGCCACATTGCCCGCAAGCGATTCGGTCAGAACTTCCTCGTGGATGACGGCGTCATCCACGGCATCATCAACGCCATCGATCCGCAGCCGAACGACGTGCTCGTCGAGATCGGCCCGGGCCTCGGCGCGCTGACCAATCCGCTGCTCGAGCGCCTGCCGCGCATGCACGTGGTCGAGCTCGACCGCGACCTCGTCGAACGGCTCAACCGCCGCTACGGCACGCGCCTCGACGTCCACGCCGGCGATGCGCTGGCCTTCGACTTCGCGCGCCTGCAGGAGCCGGACCGTTCGCTGCGCATCGTCGGCAATCTGCCGTACAACATTTCCAGCCCGCTGCTGTTCCATCTGATGAGCTTCGCGGATGTCGTGCGCGACCAGCACTTCATGCTGCAGAAGGAAGTGGTCGAGCGCATGATCGCGGAGCCGGGCAGCAAGGCATTCGGCCGCCTGTCCATCATGCTGCAGGTGCGCTATCACATGGAGCACGTGCTGGACGTGCCGCCGGCTTCGTTCAATCCGCCGCCGAAGGTGGATTCCGCCGTCGTGCGCATGATTCCGTGGCCGCGCCTGCCCACCGGCGAGCTTCAGTCGCCGTATGCCGCGTGCGACACGAGCGTGCTCGGCGACGTGGTGGCCGCGGCGTTCTCGCAGCGCCGCAAGGTGCTGCGCAACACGTTGTCCTTCCTGCGCGACCAGGTCGATTTCGATGCGCTCGGCTTCGATCTCGGCCGCCGTGCCGAGGAGGTGCCGGTCGGCGAGTACGTCGATCTGGCGCGGCTCGTGAGCGCCGGCACCCAGGCCCGGCCGGCCCCCTGATTCCTACCGTATTTGTCTTGATTCATCTGTGACGCCATGACAGCCCAAACGAACATCGATACGCGTCCCGTCATCCTGACCGGCGACCGTCCCACCGGCCCGCTGCACCTCGGCCACTACGTCGGCTCGCTCAAGAGCCGCGTGTCGCTGCAGGACTCGCACAAGCAGTATCTGCTGCTGGCCGACACGCAGGCCATGACGGACAACGCGCACGATCCGGAGAAGGTCCGCCGCAACGTGCTCGAGGTCGCGCTCGACTACCTCGCGGTGGGCATCGACCCGGCCAAGACCACGATCACCGTGCAGTCGCATCTGCCCGCGCTGGCCGAGCTGACGCTGATGTACCTGAACTTCGTCACGGTCTCGCGCCTCGAGCGCAACCCGACGATCAAGGAAGAGATCCAGGCGCGCGGTTTCGGCCGCGATATCCCGGCGGGCTTCCTGTGCTACCCCGCCTCGCAGGCCGCGGACATCACGGGCTTCAAGGCCGTGCTCGTGCCCGTGGGCGAGGACCAGGCGCCGCTGATCGAGCAGACCAACGAGATCGTGCGCCGCATCAACCATCAGGTGGGCCGCGAGGTGCTGCCGGAGGCCGCCGCGCTGATCCCGAAGCACGGCCGTCTGCCCGGCGTCGATGGCAAGGCGAAGATGAGCAAGTCGCAGGGCAACGCGATTCCGCTCGGCGCGTCGCCGGAGCAGATCAAGGAAGCCGTGCACCGTATGTACACCGATCCGAACCACCTCAAGGTGTCGGATCCGGGGCAGGTGGAGGGCAACGTGGTGTTCACCTACCTCGACGCGTTCGATCCGAACGTCGAGGAAGTGGAGGCCCTGAAGGAACACTATCGCCGCGGCGGTCTGGGCGACATGGTGCTCAAGCGCCGGATCGAAGGCATCCTGCAGGAGATGCTGCGTCCGATCCGCGAGCGTCGCGAAGAACTCGCGAAGGATCCGGGCTATGTATTCGATATCCTGAAGAAGGGCACGGCCGAAGCGCGCGAACTGACCCAGCAGACGCTGGACGAAGTGCGCAGCGCGCTGGGCATGTTCTCGTTCTGACGGAGAGTCAACCCCGGCGATTGACGAGCACGATGCCGCCGAGCACCAGCAGCGCCGATATGGCGAAGCGCACGCCGACGACGTCGTGCATCAGCACCACGCCGAACGTCACGCCGAACAACGGGGTGAGAAACGAGAACACCGCGAGCCGGGACGTCAGGTACTGGCGCAGCAGCCAGAACCACGCCAGATAGCTCGCGAACGCCACCAGCACGGACTGGTAGAACAGGCTCGCGAACACGAGCCCGTTGAATTGCACATCGATATGCTGGCCCGCCATCAGCGCCAGCGCCAGCAATGCCACGGCCGAGACGGCCAGCTGATACAGCAGCGTCTTGCTGGCCGGTGCGCTCGCCAGCGGGCTGGCACGCACGAGCAGCGTGGTGGCCGCCCATAGCGCGCCCGCAAGCACGCCGAGCCCATCCCCGATCAATGTGGAACCACCCTGCGTGGGCGACGTAGTCGCGCCCCCTATGCCGTTCCCTATGCCATCGGCGAACGCAATCACGATGCCCGCGAACGCGGCGATCACGCCCAGCCATTGCGCGGGCCGCAGCCGCTCGCCCGGCACCGTGAAATGCAGGCCGAGCGCGGTGAACACCGGCGCCGTATAGAGAAACACCGCCATGCGCGAGGCCGTGGTATGGCCCAGTCCGACGAAGATGCAGAGGAACTCGCCGCCGAACAGCAGCCCGGCGAGCAACCCCGCGGGCAGCGTGCCGTCACGCTGCCACAGCGGCTGGCGGCGCCACAGCGTGAAGCCGTAGACCAGCAGCGCCGCGATGGCCGAGCGCACGCCGGCCTGCATCACCGCACCCATCAGCGGTGCGGTGACCTTGATCACCACCTGTTGCAGGCCCCATGACGCGCACAGCAACAACATGAGACCCACGGCAATGGCGTCGAGCGGACGGCGGTCGAGGGCCTGCGCGGCAACGCTCATCGCGGGGCCGGTGCTTACGGACGGTTCGCGTCGCGCGTCGAATGACGCTCGATCAGTTCGATCTTGTAGCCGTCCGGATCTTCCACGAACGCGATCACGGTCGTGCCGCCCTTGACCGGGCCCGCTTCGCGCGTGACCTTGCCACCGGCCGCGCGGATGCGGTCGCAGGCCGCGGCGGCATTGTCGGTCTCCAGCGCGATATGGCCGTAGGCCGTGCCGAGGTCGTACTTGTCCACGCCGTAGTTGTAGGTCAGCTCGATCACCGCGCCTTCGCTCTCGGGACCGTAGCCGACGAAGGCCAGGCGGTACTTGTACTCGGGGTTGTCGCTTTCGCGCAGCAGCTGCATGCCGAGCACGCGCGTATAGAACTCGATCGAGCGCTGGTAATCGCCAACGCGGAGCATGGTGTGGAGGAGTCGCATGTGGGGTCCTTCTGTGGTTGTCTAGAACGTCGGTAACAACTCGGGGGGATGCGCGCGCAGCTGTGCGCGGGCATCGCGAAACTCGGGAAAGATCGATTCGACCGTTTCCCAGAACCGCGGGCCGTGGTTCATTTCCTTGAGGTGCGCGAGCTCATGCGCGGCCACGTAGTCGATCATCGACAGCGGAAAATGCATGAGGCGCCAGTTCAGGCGGATCTTGCCGTCGGCGGTGCAGCTGCCCCAGCGCGTGGCCGCGGACGTCAGCGCAAAACCGGTATGGCGCACGCCGAGCTTCTCCGCGTAGATATCGAGCCGCTCGGCCAGCAGGCGCCGTGCCTGATGCTGGAGCCAGCCCTGCACGCGATCCTTGATCTGTTGTTCGTCGGCATGCGCCGGTAACGCGAGATGCAGCACGCGCGTGGCCGCATCGAACTGCAGCGCGCCGAACGGCGAGTCCAGCTGCAGCGTGATCGGCTTGCCGAGGAACGGCAGGCTCGCGCCGTCGCGCCACTGCACGGTCGGTAACACACGGCGCGCTTCGCGATGGCGCCACTCGCCGAGCTTGGTAAAGATCCAGCGCTGCTTTTCGAGGATCGCCGATTCGATATCGA
This sequence comes from Cupriavidus pauculus, assembly GCF_008693385.1. Classification (NCBI taxonomy): domain Bacteria; kingdom Pseudomonadati; phylum Pseudomonadota; class Betaproteobacteria; order Burkholderiales; family Burkholderiaceae; genus Cupriavidus; species Cupriavidus pauculus. The sequence continues at coordinate 2,681,822 of NZ_CP044065.1, read as the reverse complement.
CGAGCGTGACCCAGCGCGGCGCCGTGATGGACAGGCCGCGATCGTCGATCGTGAAGCCGATGGTCCGGCGCGCCGACCGCTTGAGCGTGTAATGCAGCGCGCGCTCGCCGATATGGAGCACACGGGCGTTGGGTTGCAGCGGCGGCCACGCGGGCGGTTCCGCGACGAGCGGCGCGGGCTCGGCCGCCAGCGCGGCGTCGCCGGGCGCCGCCGTGAACCGTTCGCCGGTCTCGACGGCATGGCCGGTCGTCCCGAACAGCAGCTCGAGCTGCGCGTCGGTGGTATCGGGGGCGGGCCGCAGCAGCTTCATGCGGGAGCCTTGTCCTGCGCGCCGCGCTCGCCGCGGTAGCTGTCCGCGTCGATGCGGCGCATCTCCGCCTCGACCCACGTCTGCACTTCGGTGTTGAGCTGGTCGGCCGTGCGGTTCGCGGAGCTGATGGCCGGGCCGATCGAGATCGTCACCGTGCCCGGATACTTGCGGAACGAATTGCGCGGCCAGACGCGGCCGGAGTTCACCGCCATCGGCAGGATCCATGCGCCCGTTTCCGCGGCGAGGCGCGCACCGCCGCTCTTGTAGCGCGGGTTCGCCATGCCGGAAGGCGTGCGCGTGCCCTCGGGGAACATGATGATCCATGCGCCCTCGGCAAGCCGCTCGCGGCCCTGGTTGGCCGCCTGCGCGAAGGCGCGCGAGCCGTCCTTGCGGTTGATATGGACCATCTTGAGCATGCCCAGCGCCCAGCCGAAGAACGGCACGAACAGCAGCTCGCGCTTGAACACGAAGCAGAGCGGCTTCGGCATCAGCGCCACGTAGGCGACGGTCTCCCACGCGGACTGGTGCTTCGACAGCAGCACCACGGGCTTGTCCAGCATCGTGCGCATGTGGTCCATGCCCTCGATGCGGTACTTGATGCCGCAGATGCCGCGCGCGGCCCAGATCACGAGCCGCGTCCAGCCCTGCACGAAGCGGAACCGGTTCGCGGCGTTCATGAACGGAAAGACGATAAAGCAGGCGCACGCGTACGGCGGCGTCAGGACCACCAGGTAGATGGCGAACAGCAGGGAACGAATGAAGATCATCGGGGTTGCGCGCGGGGAGCCTCGTTCGGAGGCTCGTGTGAGGGGGCCGGGGACTTGTGCGCCGATTGCGCATCGTCGCCGGTGACCAGCCAGCGCGCGAAGGCGGTCAGGTCGTCGTGGATGCGCGTGCCGGCAGGCAGGCCACCCTTGTCTTGCGTCTTCCGGCCCTTGCCGGTCAGCACGAGGTGCGGCACGCAGCCAACGGCCACGCCGGCCTCGAGGTCGCGCAGCGAGTCGCCGACCACGGGTACCGCGCGCAGCTCGATGCCGAAACGCTCGCCGATCTGCTCGAACATGCCGGGCTTCGGCTTGCGGCAGTCGCAGCCATCGGCGGCCGTATGGGGGCAGAAGAATACCGCCTCCACGCGCCCGCCGAGGCTGGCCAGCGCCTTGTACATCTTCTCGTGCATCGCGTTGAGGGCGCTCATCTCGAACAGGCCACGGCCGATGCCCGACTGGTTGCTCGCGATCACGACGCGAAAGCCGGCCTGGTTCAGCGCGGCGATCGCCTCGAGGCTGCCGGGAATCGGCACCCATTCATCGGGCGTCTTGATGAACTGATCGCTGTCGAGGTTGACGACGCCATCGCGATCGAGGATGACGAAGCGGGGCGGTGTCTGTGGCATCTTGCGTGGCTTCCGTGTGTGACTGCCGGGCCGTCAGGCAGCGAGCTTGGAGATGTCGGCTACCCGGTTGGCGAGCGCGTGCAGCGACGCCAGCAGGGCAAGCCGGTTCGCGCGCAGGCGCGCATCGTCGGCCATCACCATCACGTCGTTGAAGAACTGGTCCACCGCCTCGCGCAATTGCGCGAGGTCGCGCAGCGCGGCCGTGAAATCGCCGCCGGCGAACGCCGCTTCCACGCCCGGGCGCACGCGCTCGATGGCGGTGTGCAGCGTGCGCTCGGCGTCTTCCTGGAACAGTGCCGCATCGACGGTGCCGATGGCTTCGTCGGTCTTGCGCAGGATGTTCGTGATGCGCTTGTTGGCGGCCGCGAGCGCTTCCGCCTCGGGCAGCGCCGCGAACGTGCGCACCGCTTCCATACGGCCCATGATGTCGTGCAGCGCCTGCGGACGCAGGCTGACCACGGCTTCCACTTCGTTCGTCGTGTAGCCCTTGTCCTTCAGGTAGCCGCGCACGCGGTCGTACAGGAAGTCCAGAATCGCCTCGCGCGCGGGCTTTACCGCGGCGATGCCGGCAAACGACTGCTCGGTCAGCGCCAGCAGCGTGTCGAGCTTTACCGCGAGCGGCTTCTCGATCAGCATGCGCAGGATGCCGAGCGCGTGGCGGCGCAGCGCGAACGGATCCTTCTCGCCCGTCGGCTGCAGGCCGATGCCCCAGATGCCGACCAGCGTCTCGAGCTTGTCGGCCAGCGCCACGGCCGTGCTCACGTTGCCTTCCGGCAGCGCGTCGCCGGCAAAGCGGGGACGGTAGTGTTCCGAGCAGGCCAGCGCCACGTCATGGTCCTCGTGGTCGTGGCGCGCGTAGTACGTGCCCATCGTGCCCTGCAGTTCGGGGAACTCGCCGACCATGTCGGTCAGCAGGTCGGCCTTCGCGAGCTCGGCGCCGCGCATCGCGGCAGCCTGGTCTACCGGCGCGCCGGTGCCGTTCATGGTCTCGGCGATATGGCCGGCGATCTGCTGCAGGCGCTGCACGCGGTCCAGCTGCGAGCCGATCTTGTTGTGATACACGACGTTCGCAAGCTGCGGCACGCGCGAGGCCAGCGTCTTCTTGCGATCCTGGTCGAAGAAGAACTTGGCGTCGGCCAGGCGCGGACGCACCACGCGCTCGTTGCCGGTGATGATCGACTGCGGCGTTTCCGTGGCGAGGTTCGAGACGATCAGGAAGCGGTTGCGCAGATGCCCGCTGGCATCGGTGAGCGCAAAGTACTTCTGGTTGGTCTGCATCGTCAGGATCAGGCACTCCTGCGGCACCGAGAGGAACGTTTCCTCGAAGTGGCAGGCGTAGACCACGGGCCATTCCACGAGCGAGTTCACTTCGTCGAGCAGCGCGTCGGGCATGATCACCTGATCGGCGCCGGCTTCGGCCAGCAGCGAGGAGCGGATGCGTTCGCGGCGATCGGCGTAGCTCGCGACCACGCGGCCCTTCGACTCGAGCAGCGCGGCGTAATCGTTGGCATGCGGAATCTCGATCATGCCGTGCGACAGGAACCGGTGGCCCTGCGTGATGTTGCTGGCATCGAGGCCGAGCACCGACACGGGCACGATCTCGGCGCCGAACAGCGCGATGAGGCTATGTGCGGGACGCACGAAATGCACCGTGGTGCCGTCCGGGCGCTGGTAGCTCATCACCTTCGGAATCGGCAGCTTGCCCAGCGTCTCGTCGAGCGCCGCCTGCAGGCCGCCGGCCAGCGTGGCGCCGCGCGCGGTGTAGCGGTGGAAAAACGCGTCGGCCTTGCCGTCCGAAGCGCGCTCGAGCGTCTGCCAGTCGATCGACTCCACGCCGATGGACTTGGCCAGCGCCGCGAGTTTCTTGGCGAGCGGGGCGGTGGGCGCGCCGGCGGCGTCGAGCGCCACGGTCAGCGGCAGCACCTTCTCGCGCTGCTCGCGGTCCGGCGCGGCACGGCGTACGCCCGTGACCAGCGCGGCCAGGCGGCGCGGCGTGGCAAACGGCGTCACGGCGGCACCGGGCTCGAGCAGGTCGCGCTCGCGCAGGCCGGCAAACAGGCCTTGTGCAAACGCGTCACCGAGTCGGGCCAGCGCCTTGGGCGGCAGCTCTTCGGTGAACAGTTCGATCAGCAGCGAATCGGTCATCAGTTGCGACATGAATCGTATCCAACGGGTATGAGGCAGGCACCGCGCTCAGCAGCGCGGTGCGGGATTGGGTTCTACGCCGGACAGCAGCCACAGGCCGTTCTGTTGCCGGAACTGCAGCGTGGTGTATGCGCATTGCGCGGCCACGCCGGATGCGCCGCGGCTGCCCGCGGCGGGAAAACGCGCATCGATCCGCTGCTGCCGGCGGTCGTAGCGAATCTCGTCGATGCGCCCGCCGATCCAGAAATCGATCTTCTGGGGCAGCTGCGCGGCCGAGCGGTACATCTTCACGGTACGCCGCGCGTGGCCGTTGCGCTCTTCCCACTCGACCCAGGTCAGCGGGTAGCGGATCGCGCTTTCATAAGCGCGCAACGGCACGCGATGCCAGCCGAGGTCGCGCGATCCGGACAGATCGCACGAGAACGACCGGACGAGCTGCGTCCACTGGTCCACGGCATTGAGCCCGGGCCGCCAGTGGCGCGAGATCGCCTGTTGCAGCTGCTGCTGGTCGGCCTCGCACACGTTGGCGAGACTCTCCGGCAGGTACAGCGCCTGCGGCGTGGGTGGGCTCGTGCGCGCGGCCAGCGCGCTGCCCGAAGCTCCCATCGCCACGCCGGCCGCCGCGATCGCCGCCGCGACCGTGACGCGGGTTGCCAGCGCGCCGCGCGCGCGGGACGTCATGCGCGTGCCCCGTTGCCGCACATCGGAAAGCCGAGGGCCTCCCGCGAATCGTAGTAGGCCTGCGCAACCTGACGCGACAGATTGCGGATGCGGCCGATATACGCCGCGCGCTCGGTCACGGAGATCGCGCCGCGCGCGTCCAGCAGGTTGAACGTGTGGGCGGCCTTGAGCACCTGTTCGTAGGCGGGCAGGGCCAGGCGCGTGCCGCTCGGCGCTTCGCCTTCCTTGACCTCGCCCATGAGGCGCTTGGCCTCACCCTCGTGTTCCGAGAAATGGCGGAACAGGATGTCGGTATTGCTGTGCTCGAAGTTGTACGTCGACTGTTCCACTTCGTTCTGGTGGTACACGTCGCCGTAGGTCAGCCGGCGTGTCTCGCCGTTCTCGACCCATTCGGTCCATACGAGGTCATAAACGTTCTCGACCTTCTGCAGGTACATCGCGAGGCGTTCGATGCCGTACGTGATCTCGCCCGTGATGGGCTTGCAGTCGATGCCGCCCACTTGCTGGAAGTAGGTGAACTGCGTCACTTCCATGCCGTTGAGCCAGACTTCCCAGCCCAGGCCCCATGCGCCCAGCGTCGGATTCTCCCAGTCGTCCTCGACGAAGCGGATGTCGTTCTGCTTGAGGTCCAGTCCGAGCGCCTCGAGCGAACCGAGGTACAGCTCGAGGATGTTCTCGGGCGCGGGCTTCAGCACCACCTGGTACTGGTAGTAATGCTGCAGGCGGTTCGGGTTCTCGCCGTAGCGGCCGTCCTTGGGCCGGCGCGACGGCTGCACGTACGCGGCACGCCACGGCTCGGGGCCGATCGCGCGCAGGAACGTATGCACGTGCGACGTGCCCGCGCCGACCTCCAGATCGATCGGTTGCAGCAACGCGCAACCCTGCCGGTCCCAGTAGGCCTGCAGGGTCAGAATCATTTGTTGGAAGGTCAGCATAGAAAGGACGGAAATGAATGCGGCGGCAATCCAGGCAGGCGGATTTGCCAAACCCCGAATTCTATCGTTTTTTGACCGCCACCCCCCATGGATGGGGGGCGTTTGCGTGGAATGCCGGATTTTTCGCGGGTTGCCGCGGTGTCAGATTCGGGCAACGGGTCGGGAAAACACTGACGCGATATTCAGAGAAGGACGATTTGTGCCGATACAGTTTTTGTATACAGTGCAAAGAACGCAGTCGTGCAGAACTGCCATCCACATTGATAAGGGGATCCGGTCATGTCGTTGTTGCCTCGTAAGCCTTACCTTGTCGCCATCGCCGTGATGGCCGTCGCCGCCGCTGTCTCGGTGGTACTTCGCTAGTCGGCCCCTCGTCGGCCCTCAGCCCCGCCTGCGCGCGATCAGGCGCGCCATCACGCGCGCCACCAGCGCGGCCGCCAGCACCAGCCCGCTCGCCGCGAGGAACGGCACGTTCCCCCAGCGGATGAACGGCGTCAGCCCCTGCATGCCCTGAACCGTCGTGGCCAGCGTGCCGACCTCGAACGTGGGCAGCCGCTCCGTGGAGCCGTCAGGCTTCACGACCGCCGTCATGCCCGTATTCGTCGCCCGCAGCATCGGCCGGCGCATTTCCAGCGCGCGCATCCGCGAGATCTGCAGATGCTGGTCGAGCGCGATCGTGTCGCCGAACCACGCGAGGTTGGTCATGTTCGCCATCATGTTGGCCGGCGCCTGCTGGTGGCGCAGCGTATGCGCGATCTCTTCGCCGAACAAATCCTCGTAGCAGATATTGGGTGCCACGCGAATGCCGCGCACCGGCACCGCCGGCTGATCGAGCCCGCCGCGGCGGAAGTCGCCGAGCGGCATCTTCATCATGTCCACGAACCAGTGGAAGCCGAACGGAATGAACTCGCCGAACGGCACCAGATGGTGCTTGTCGTAGCGGTACAGCGTCGGATGCTCGGGACCGATCGCGAAGGCGCTGTTCGTGAAATCCACGGGTGAGTCAGCGCCGACTGCGCCAAACAGCACCGTGCTGCCGGAGCTTTCCATAAAGCGCCGTACGTCCTGCGCGATATCGAGCGGCAATTCCTGCAGGATCACCGGGAAACCCGTTTCCGGCGTGACCACGAGGTCCGCCGGTTTGGCCGTGATCAGATCGCGATAGAGCTCGAGCGAACGCTGGATGCCGGCGGGCTCGAACTTGATGTCCTGCGCGACGTTGCCCTGCAGCAGCCGCACCGAGATCGGATTGCCGGCCGGCTGTGTCCAGGCCACGGGGCGCAGCAGCGCGCCGACGAGCGCGATCGCGGCGGCGCAGGCAAGGGCGGCCCCCACGCTGGCCCGGCGGCGCAGGCCGGCCGCGCGCACGGCCACCACGATCAGCGCCGCGAGTGTCGCGGCCAGCGTGGCGATGCCATACACGCCGAACAGCGGCGCATAGCCCGCCAGCGGACCTTCGGTATGCGGATAGCCGCTGCCGAGCCACGGGAACCCCGTGAACACCACGCCGCGCAGCCACTCCGAGAGGCCCCATGCGGCACCGAACAGCACCGCCGCCATGACACCGGCCGCGCGGCCGCGCGCCTGCGTCAGCCCGTACCAGACGCCGCCGGCCAGTGCCGGCCACAGCGACAGGTACGCGGAGAACAGCACGACCGCGGGTGCCGCCATCCAGGCCGGCATTTCGCCATAGACGTGCATGCTGATATAGAGCCACCAGATGCCCGAGAGGAACCAGCCCATGCCGAACGCGTAGCCGGTGGCCGCGGCCATTCGCGCGCGGCCGGCGTCGGCCATCAGCGCCACGAGCCCGGCCAGCGCAAGCAGTTGCAGCCACCACCAGTCGTGGGGCGCGAATGCCTGCGTGTGCGCGACGCCGAGCACCGCCGCCAGCAGCAGGCGCAGTCGAGGGCCAGGCGCGGTCGCGCGCGAAAGGTCGCCCGTGGGGCTGCCCGAAGCAGAGGTCATCGATGGTGAAAATGTTGGTTCGGGGGAAACCCCGGCACGTGCATTGGCATCGCCGCGGCGTGCTTCCGCCGCGCCGGTGTCGGAACGCTTCATGCGTCGGCTACGGCCAGGGCGTCGCTGGTGGCCTCGCGGCGCACCTGCAGCAGATGGACCTGGCGCGCGTCGGCGCGCAGGACCTCGAAGCGGATCGGCGGCAGCGTGATGATCTCGCCGCGGTGCGGCACATGCCCCAGATGGTTGATGAGCAGCCCGCCCACGGTATCGACGTCGTGGTCGGAGAATGCGGTGCCGAACGCCTCGTTGAACTGTCCGATCTCGGTCAGCCCATGGACGCGCCATGCACCGTCGGACGTCGGAAGGATCTTGTCCTGATCCTCGTCGAGGTCGAACTCGTCCTCGATGTCGCCCACGATCTGCTCGAGCACGTCCTCGATGGTCACCAGCCCGGCCACGCCGCCGTACTCATCGACGACGATCGCGATGTGATTGCGGTTGATGCGGAACTCGCGCAGGAGGATGTTCAGTCGCTTCGACTCCGGGATGAACACGGCCGGCCGCAGCGTTTCGCGCAGGTCGAACGTCTCGTCGGTGTAGTAGCGCAGCAGGTCCTTCGCGAGAAGGATGCCGATGATGTTGTCCCGGCTACCCTCGTAGACCGGAAACCGCGAGTGCGCGGTCTGCTGCATGTACGGGATAAAAGTCTCGGGTGCGTCGGCGATATTGACCGCATCCATCTGGGCGCGCGGCACCATGATGTCGCGCGCGGTGAGCTCGGAGACCTGGAACACGCCCTCGATCATCGAGAGCGAATCGGCGTCGATCAGATTGCGCCCGTGCGCGTCCTGCAGCACTTCGAGCAATTCGGCGCGGGTGTCCGGCTCAGGAGAAATGAAATCCGAAAGGCGTTCGAGAAGAGATCTGGGGCGATCCGACTGCTTGAAATTGGCAGCTTTCGAACTGGGATAGGGGTCGTTCATGTCGCGGCTAGCGCGTGGTGGAGATCGTCTGAAGCATACACTAAAAGCTTTACGGCCCGCCCTCGCACCCGGGCTGGAGTGCCGAAGGCGGCGCAAAAGGGGCCGGAACCCCGCGCGCCGCCGTACAGACGTGCCTCAATACAGACGTGCCTTAATGTTCGCGCACGGGCAGGTACGGGTCGTCGAAGCCCAGCGCCTGCAGCGTCTCGGTCTCGATCGCTTCCATTTCCTCGGCCTCGGCGTCGTCCTCGTGTTCGTAGCCCTGCGCGTGCAGCACGCCGTGGACGATCAGGTGCGCATAGTGGGCAAGCAGCGGCTTGTGCTGTTCGCGCGCTTCGGACTCCACCACGGGGCAGCACAGGACGATATCGCCCGTCACTGGGTCGTCGGCGTTCTCCGCGTAGGCGAAGGTCAGCACGTTGGTGGCGTAGTCCTTGCCGCGATAGGTGCGGTTGAGCGCGCGGCCTTCGTCTTCGCCCACGAAGCGCACGGTCAGCGCGGCATCGGCATACAGCGCGGACTTGACCCACGTCTCCACCTGCTTGCGGCGGGGCAGGCCATCGCCCTTGCGCACGCCGTCGCCATATTGGAGATCGAGTTCCAGCGCGGGCGGCGTGGCCGGCGTGCCCGTCGTGGTGGTCAGCGGCGTGGCCGTCACCGCGACGGACAGCGCGTCGTGATTGTCGGGGCGGACCAGCAGGCCCGCCTGCTGGGCGGTGTCCGTGTGCTCGGCGAGCAGCGCGACCACGCCGTCGGCGGCCTGCGACAGGTCGATCGTCACGCTGCGGCCGTCGGGCAGCTGCACGCGCAGGGCATGCGCGGCGGTCTTGCGCGCGCGGCCGTCCGCGTCGAACAGGGTGACGGTGGTGGGGGATGACTTCTTCAAGATACTGCGTCCTTTGTGGGGGAGTGCCGTGGCGCCTGGATCAGGCGTCCTTGTGCTGGGCGTGATACTCGTCGTAGGCATCGACGATGCGGGCCACGAGCGGATGCCGGACCACGTCGATACTCGTGAAGCGTGTGAACGAAACGCCGCGCACCTCGCGCAGCACATGCTGCGCTTCCACGAGGCCGCTCTTCTGGCCGCGCGGCAGATCGATCTGCGTGGTGTCGCCCGTGATCACGGCCTTGGAGCCGAAACCGATCCGGGTCAGGAACATCTTCATCTGCTCGGGCGTGGTGTTCTGCGCCTCGTCGAGAATGATGAATGCATGGTTCAGCGTGCGGCCGCGCATATAGGCCAGCGGCGCGATCTCGATCATCTGGCGCTCGAACATCTTCTGCGTGCGGTCGAAGCCGAGCAGATCGTACAGCGCGTCGTAGAGCGGGCGCAGGTACGGATCGACCTTCTGCGCGAGGTCGCCGGGCAGGAACCCAAGGCGCTCGCCGGCCTCGACGGCGGGACGCGTCAGCACGATGCGCTTGACCGCGTCGCGCTCGAGCGCATCGACGGCGCAGGCCACCGCGAGGTACGTCTTGCCGGTGCCCGCGGGCCCGATGCCCAGCGTCAGGTCGTGCGAGAGGATATGGCGCAGATACTCGCGCTGCGCGGCCGTGCGGCCCTGCAGGCCCGCGCGGCGCGTATGGAGCACGGGGGAGTCGTCATCCACCGAGGTGCCGCCGTCGGTTTCGGTCTCGGCGTCATCGGGAAGATAGCTGCCATGGGCGCCGATCTGACGGGACTCCACGAGACCCAGCTGCACGTCGTCGATCGATAGCGGCATGCGCGCCTCGTTGTAGAAGCGCTCGAGCGCGAGCGCGGCGTCCTGCGCCAGCTTGCCCCGCACGGTCATGCGATGGCCGCGGCGCTGGATCGTCACGTCGAGCGCCTGCTCGATCTGGCGGAGGTTCTCGTCGAGCGGGCCGCACAGGTTCTGCAGCCGGGTGTTGTCGTCGCGGGGGGCGACGAATTCTGCGGTAATCGCTGCGGTGGATTTCTTCATCGTCGGTGTCGTACGGGGGCTTACTGCCGCACCACGATCTCGCCGCGCAGCGAGTGCGGGAACGCTTCGGTGATGCTCACATCGACCATCTGGCCGATCATGCGATCGCGCTGCGACTGCGGGACACCGGGCAGCGCGAAGTTGACCACGCGGTTGTTCTCGGTGCGGCCATGCAGCTCGGTCGGGTCCTTCCGCGCGGGACCTTCCACGAGGATGCGCTGCACCGAGCCGACCATGTTCCGGCTGATGCGCTGCACGTTGTCCTCGATCGTCGCCTGCAGCCGCTGCAGGCGGCGCAGCTTGACCTCGCGCGGCGTGTCGTCGTGGAGGTTCGCGGCGGGCGTGCCGGGGCGCGGGCTGAAGATAAACGAGAACGACGTGTCGTAGCCGACTTCCTCGACCATCGCCATGAGCTTGTCGAAGTCGGCATCGGTCTCGCCGGGGAAGCCGATGATGAAGTCCGACGACATCGACATTTCGGGCCGCAGCACGCGCAGCTTGCGGATGATGCTCTTGTACTCGAGCACGCTGTAGCCGCGCTTCATCGCCATCAGGATGCGGTCCGATGCATGCTGGACGGGCAGGTGCAGATGGTTGACGAGCTTGTCGCAGCGGCCATAGAGCTCGATCAGCCGCGACGTGAACTCCTTCGGATGGCTCGTCGTATAGCGAATGCGCTCGATGCCCGGAATCTCCGCCACGTATTCGATCAGCAGCGCGAAGTCGGCAATCTCGCTCGTGCCGCCCATCGCGCCGCGGTAGGCGTTGACGTTCTGGCCCAGCAGCGTGACTTCGCGCACGCCCTGCTCGGCCAGGCCGGCGACTTCGGCGAGCACGTCCTCGAACGGCCGCGACACTTCCTCGCCGCGCGTGTAGGGCACAACGCAATAGCTGCAGTACTTGGAGCAGCCTTCCATGATCGAGACGAATGCGCTCGGACCGTCCACGCGCGCGGGCGGCAGATGATCGAACTTCTCGATCTCGGGGAACGAGATATCGACCTGCGAGAGACCCGTCTGGCGCCGGCGCGCGATGAGGTCGGGCAGGCGATGCAGGGTCTGCGGGCCGAACACGACATCGACATACGGCGCGCGGTTGACGATGGTCGCGCCTTCCTGGCTGGCGACGCAGCCGCCCACGCCGATCACGAGGTCGGGCTTGGCGGCCTTGAGCGCCTTCATGCGGCCCAGCTCGGAGAACACTTTCTCCTGGGCCTTCTCGCGCACGGAGCACGTGTTGAACAGGATGACGTCGGCTTCCTCGACGTTATCGGTGGGCTCGAGGCCCTGCGTGGCGTTGAGCACGTCCACCATCTTGTCCGAGTCATACTCGTTCATCTGGCAGCCGTACGTCTTGACGAAAACTTTCTTCATGGTTGGTGCCGGTCTCAGTGGTTTAACCTGGGGGCATCCGCTTTTGCAACGGGTGACATCGACAAATCATCCGCGGTGGGGACCACGGTACTACGGGTTGGCCGAAAGGCTCAGTGCGCGGCCTTCCAAGCCTTGTATTCGGCATCGGTCATGATCCATGCGGTCAGCAGCTGGCCATACACGTCCAGCCGGTAACGCACTTCGAGCTTCTGTCCGATCAGCGCGCTCACGGGCGTCAGCTGCATGTCCGTCGAAAACACGCGCAGGCCGGGCGCCATGCTCACGGTCTTGCTGCCGAGCTTCGCCGTCTGCGGGCCGGACGCGCTCGGCGCGGCCATCACGAGGCGTGCCTGCCCGGCATCGTCGGGAATCGCCCGGACGGGCGCGCCGACACCGACGGGGTTGTTCGTCGGGCCGCCCGTGATGCCCGGTCCGTCGGACACGATCGTGGCCTGCTGCGCCAGCGCCGCCGGGAGGATGGGCGCCAGTGCTGGCACCAGCGCCAGGGCCAGCGCCAGACGTGGCAACGTCCGCCGGACGTGACGGGAAAGGCGCAGGCTTGCGCCGGCAGGTTGGCGCGGAAGGCGACGGCTGAAAGCAACGGGCATTGCAGGCTCCGACGAGGCAAGGTAACCCGCAATTCTACCTGTTCGTCCACTCGGCGGGCGACCCGGCGAGGCAGTTGGCGACAGACTGGTACACTACGGGCCTTTCCTGTTCCGACGACGGTTGCAATCGACCCGTCACGCCGGCAAGCGCCCCCGGGGCGCAAGTCACCGGCCATCCTGTGTCACGCCGCTCCACGATTGCCGCAATCTTTGCGCGGTGAGCGGCTCAAGCGTCATTTCATGTCTTTTTCCGAACTAGGCTTGTCCGACAAGCTTGTACGTGCCGTGGCCGAACAAGGCTACACCACGCCCACCCCGATTCAGGCGCAGGCCATCCCTGCGATTCTCAAGGGAGGCGACCTGCTCGCCGGCGCCCAGACCGGCACCGGCAAGACCGCGGGGTTCACGCTGCCGATGCTGCAGCTGCTCAACGAATCGATCGAGCGCCATCCCACGCCACGCGGCCAGCGTGGTCCGGTGCGCGCGCTCGTGCTGACGCCCACGCGCGAACTCGCGGCCCAGGTCGAAGAGAGCGTGCGCAACTACGGCAAGTACCTGCGGCTGCGCTCGATGGTGATGTTCGGCGGTGTGGGGATCAACCCGCAGATCGATGCGCTCAAGCGCGGCGTCGATATCGTCGTGGCGACGCCGGGGCGTTTGCTCGATCACGTTTCGCAGCGCACGATCGATCTGTCGCAGGTCGAACTGCTGGTGCTCGACGAGGCCGACCGGATGCTCGACATGGGCTTTATCCATGACATCCGCAAGATCCTCAACATCCTGCCGGCCAAGCGCCAGAACCTGCTGTTCTCGGCGACGTTCTCGGACGACATCCGCGCGCTCGCGGACCGTCTGCTGAACAACCCGGCCTCGATCGAGGTCGCGCGCCGCAACACCACGGCCGAGACCGTCGATCAGCGCGTCTACCCGGTGGACCGCGACCGCAAGCGCGAGCTGCTGGCCCATCTGGTGCGCGAGCACGACTGGCACCAGGTGCTCGTGTTCACGCGCACCAAGCATGGCGCCAACCGTCTGGCCGAGCAACTGACCAAGGACGGGCTGTCCGCGCTGGCGATTCACGGCAACAAGAGCCAGTCGGCGCGCACGCGCGCGCTGTCCGAGTTCAAGGCCGGCACGCTGCGCCTGCTTGTCGCGACCGATATCGCCGCGCGCGGCATCGATATCGACCAGCTGCCGCACGTGGTCAACTTCGACCTGCCGAACGTGCCCGAGGACTATGTGCACCGCATCGGCCGGACCGGCCGCGCGGGGGCCGAAGGCGAGGCGATCTCGCTGGTCTGCGTGGACGAGCATGGCCTGCTGCGCGATATCGAGCGGCTGATCAAGCGCCAGCTCGAGCAGACCGTGCTGCCGGGCTTCGAGGTCGATCCGACCATCGCGGCCGAGCCGATCCAGAAGACCCGCCAGGGTCGTGGCGGCAGCGGTGGCGGACAGGGCCGTGGCCAGGGCGCACAGGGTGGCGCACAACGCGCGCAGCAGGGCCAGCGCCGGGAACCCGCCCGTGCGCCGGCCGCGCAAGCCGCGCCCGCTCCGCGCCAGGCGCAGGGCCAGAAGCCCGCGCCGGCCAAGCCCCGCGGACAGCAGGGTGCGCCGGCAGGCGGTCAGCGTGGCGGGCAGCCAGGCACGCACGCAGGGGGTGCGCCCGCGCGCAATGGCGCGCAACCCCGCGGCGGCCAGCCGCAGGGCGGGCAGCGACCCGCACAGCCGCAAGGTTCGCAGCGCCCGGCGCGGTCGCCGGCGCAAGCCCAGCCGCAGTCCCAGTCCCACCCGCAGCCGCAGTCCCAGCAGAAGCGCCGCCCGGCGCCGCAGGCCGCGCTGCTCGGCGGCCAGCGCAAGGGCTGACCGCCATGACCGCTCCGCTCGCGCCGAACGCCGACAGCGACGTACCGTATGCCGGCCTGACGCCCGAGCGGATCCTCGATGCGCTGGAGTCCACGGGACTGCGTTCCGACGGACGCCTGCTGGCGCTCAACAGCTACGAGAATCGCGTGTGGCAGATCGGCATCGAGGATGCCGCGCCCGTTATCGCCAAGTTCTATCGTCCGGGCCGCTGGACCGACGCGGCGATCGTCGAGGAGCACGCATTCGTGCGCGAGCTCGCCGATGCGGAGATTCCCGCGGTGCCGCCGCTCGCGCTGGCCGCCGAGGCGGGCGCCCCGCCTTCCACGCTGCATGTGCATGACGGCTTTCGCTTCGCGGTCTTCCCGCGTTGCGGCGGCCGCGAGCCCGCGCTCGACGTCGCGGAGACGCGCGAATGGCTCGGCCGGTTTATCGGACGCATCCATGCCGTGGGCGCGCGCCAGCCGTTTGCGTCGCGCCCGGCGATCGATATCGAGACTTTCGGTGTGGCGCCGCGCGACTGGCTGCTCGCGCACGACTGCGTGCCGGGGGACCTGCTTGCGCCGTGGCGCGCGGCCGTGGACCTCGCGCTCGACGGTGTGCGCCGCTGCTATGAACGCGCCGGCGATGTGCGCATGCTGCGTCTGCATGGCGATTGCCATCGCGGCAACGTGTTGTGGATCGACGCCGACGATGCGCGCGGCCGTGGCGTGCCGGGGCCTCACTTCGTCGATTTCGACGACAGCCGCATGGGTCCCGCGGTGCAGGACCTCTGGATGCTGCTCGAAGGCGACCGCGCGGCGATGCAGGACCAGCTTGCCGACATCGTCGCGGGCTACGAGGACTTCGCCGAGTTCGAGACCCGCGAACTGTGGCTCGTGGAGGCGTTGCGCACGCTGCGCCTGATCCACTACAGCGCATGGCTCGCGAGCCGCTGGCGCGACCCCGCGTTTCCGGCCGCGTTCCCCTGGTTCGGCACGGCGCGCTACTGGCAGGACCGCATCCTCGAATTGCGCGAGCAGATCGCGCTGATGGACGAACCCCCGCTCTGGGGGTGAGCCCGCGACAGGTTATTTCCTGTCCTTCTCCGCCTTGATCATGATCACGGGGCAACTGGCCTGGGCGAGCACGCGCCCGGCCACCGAGCCGAGCACCGCGTCGAAGAACGTGCCCCGGCCGTGCGTGCCCATCACGATCGCGCTGGCATTCACCGACTTCGCATAGCCAAGGATCTTGTCCGGCGCAAAGCCATGCAACGGGTGGCGTTCGAACGCGATATCGGCCGCGGCGAGGATGTCGCAGACCGATTGCATCGCCTTCTCGCTTTCCTCGCGATGCCAGTCTTCGACCGCCTCCTTGCTGACGAACGCGCGGACCTGGCCGGTGACGTCCGGGGTGACATGCAATACATGCACGGTGTAGCCGGGCTGCAGCAGGTCGCCGCGGGTAAGGAAGCGCGCCGCGGCGTCGCTGAACGGGGAGCCATCGGTGGCAAGCACGATCTGGGTCATGACTGGATCTCCTTGAAGAGTGAGCCCTACGACTAGGGCCAGTGCCCATGTGCATCATGACAGTCGCTAATTTACGATGTCACGATTTGGATCAAACGCATCGCAGATTCGTTCCACATCACCGTTCCGCGAGGGGAGGCATTTCCGATGGATCCATCGCAGCAAGAAAGACCGGCGGGTTTGCGGCCGCTGGAAGGTATCCGGGTCGTCGAGTTCGAAGGCATCGGGCCCGGCCCGTTGTGCGGCGCGATGCTGGCCGGTCTCGGCGCCGACGTGACGCTGGTCACGCGTCCGGTCGCGCCCGAAGCGCGGCGCCTGTTGCTCGATGGTGACATGCCCCCCGAGGTAGCGCTCGATCATGACAAGAATGTCATGTCGCTCGACCTCAAGACGGACGCCGGACGTGCGGCCGCGCTCGATCTCGTGGCGAAGGCCGACGCGTTGATAGAAGGGCTGCGTCCCGGCGCGATGGAGCGCCTGGGCCTCGGTCCCGCGGACTGTCACGCACGCAATGCACGGCTCGTGTACGGGCGCATGACGGGCTGGGGCCAGACGGGGCCGCTCGCGCAGCAGGCGGGTCACGATATCAACTACCTCGCGCTGTCCGGGCTATTGCACGGCGCCGCGGGCGAGGGCGCGCTGCCGAGAACGCCACCGACGGTGATGGGCGATGCGACGGGCGCGCTCGGGCTCGCGTTCGGCATCACGAGTGCGATCCTGCATGCGCGCGCGACGGGGCAGGGCTCTGTCGTCGATGCGGCGATCACCGATATCGTCGCGATGCTCGGCGGGTTGCTGAATGTCGCACGTGCCGCGGGCTCGGTCGATGGTCCTTCGCCGAGTCCGTTTCACGACTCGCCGTTCTACGGTGTCTACCGCTGTGCCGATGGGCGCGCGCTGACCTTCGGCGCGCTCGAGCCGCCGTTCTATCGGCAACTGCTTGCGCGGCTCGGGTTCGACGACGTCGATCCGGCCGCGCAATACGATCGCGCGCAGTGGCCCGCGCTGAAGGCGCGCCTTGCCGCGGCGATTGCCGGGGCGCCGCTCGCATACTGGCGCGAGCGCTTCGAAGGCACCGATGCGTGCTTCGCGCCGGTGCTGACGATCGACGAGGCCGCGCGGCATCCGCACAACGTCGCGCGCGAGACGTACCGCGTCTATGCGCACGCTGGGCGCGAGGTCGTGCAGGCGGCGCCCGCGCCGCGCTTTATCCCGGCGCGTCCCGCGCCGTGATCGATGCCATCGGCATGTCAGTCCGTGCCGATCAGCCGGTGTTTGCGCGCGAACTCGGCAAGGTCGATCATCGATTTCAGGCCGAGCTTGGTCATAATGCTGGTCTTGTGCGAGCTCACCGTCTTGTTGCTGATATGCAGGGTTTCGGCAATCGCCTTGTTGGACTGGCCCCCCGCGAGAAAACGGAGGACGGTCACTTCCCGGCGGCTGAGTTCGGCCATCGGATCGTTCTGGCCGCCGGCCATTCGATGCAGCGACTCCAGCAGTGCCGCGGGGAACACGACGTAGCCGGCCATGACGGCGTCCACGATCTTTCCGAGTTCATCGAGGCCCGAGTCCTTGGCCACCTGGCCGTGCGCGCCCGCCTGAAGCGCGCGCAGTGACGCGCTCGATACCGCCGACAGGACGACGAGGCGGGCCGAAGGGTGGCGTTCCTCGACGGCCTCGATGACCACTTCGCCCGGCACCGAGGGCAGGTCGAGATCGACGATCACGAGGTCTGGCGTCACCTCGCCGATCAGCTGCATGGCGTCGGCGGCGGTCGCGGCTTCGTGGGTCTGGTACCCGAGCTGCTGCGACAATTGCGCGGCGACGGCAACACGGACGGCGGGATGGTCATCAACGATCAAGGCTACGGGCATCGATATGCTCCTCATGTGCAGGTGGTCCGGTGAGCATAGGCTTCGGCGCGCGAATTGCCTCGCCGAAGCGTCTGGAATTGCATGCGGAAGCGTCCGAGAGATCAGGCTGATATTTCCGCAACGCCGTATTGCGCATCCTGCCGCTTGACTTCTGTGCAATTGCACACCAAACTTTCGACCATGAACCGCATTACCGGACCCGATCTCTGCCATTGCCTGGCCGCGCGCCGCGCGGCCCGGTTCACCTCGCGTATCTACGACGGTCATCTTTCCGCCGTGGGGCTGTCCATCTCCCAGTTCTCGATCCTTGCGCTCGTGCAGGCGCAGCCGGGCATCGTGGTGGGCGATCTCGCCGAGCGGATGGTCATGGAGCGCACCACGCTTATGCGCGCGCTCAAGCCGCTGCGGGACGCGGGACTGCTGACGGCCAGCACGGAGGGCGCGCGCGCCGCGTTGTCGTTCACCGTGTCCGCGGCGGGCATGGCCAGGCTGGCCGAAGCCGAGCCGTACTGGCGCGCGGCGCAGGCGGAGTTCGAGACCAAAATGGGACGCAAGGAAGCCGTGGCATTGCGCAGCGACTTGTTGGGAGCGGTGTTCGGTTGAAAACGGTGGCCGCCGCACGCGGCCATTTTCTGGTCACTACATGTGTAATTGCACATATAAAAGGAACGATCATGCGATATCGACTGTTTGGTGAACACACGGGGCTGCGTGTGTCCGAGCTCGTGCTCGGCGCGGCCAACTTCGGCCTCGGCTGGGGGCATGGCGCGGACCTCGATGCATCGCGGGCGATGCTGGACCGTTATGCGGCGGCGGGAGGCAACTTCATCGATAGCGCGGACGTCTATCAGTTCGGCCAGTCGGAAGAGTTTCTGGGTACGCTGCTGCAGGGGCGGCGCGACGACTTCGTGATCGCCACCAAGTACACACAGGCCGCGCGTCCCGAGGCCGGTGTGCTCGCCACCGGCAATAGCCGGCTTGCGATGCGGATGTCCGTCGAGGCGAGCCTCCGCCGTCTGAAGACCGATCGTATCGATCTGTACTGGGTGCATTATGCCGATGGCGTGACGCCGACCGACGAGATCATGCGCGGCCTCGACGACCTCGTCCGCAGCGGCAAGGTGCTGTACATCGGTCTTTCCGATTTCCCGGCATGGCGTGTGGCGCGCGCCGCGACGCTCGCGGAATTGCGCGGGTGGGCGCCGCTGGCCGGGCTGCAGTTCGAGCACAGCCTGGTCGAGCGAACCAGCGAGCATGAACTGATGCCGGCGGGAGAAGCGCTCGGGCTCGGCATGGTCGCGTGGTCGCCGCTCGGTGGCGGCGTGCTGACTGGCAAGTATCGACGCGGCGAGCAGGGCCGCCTCGAGGCGCTCGGCGGTGCCGTGTTCCAGCAGGAGAATTCGGCGCAGCGTACCGCGATCGTGGATACCACGCTGGCCATCGCCGGCGAGCTCGATGTCGCGCCCGCGCAGGTGGCCGTGGCATGGGTGCTCCGGAAGGGCGCGTTGCCGATCATCGGTCCGCGCTCGCTCGCGCACCTCGATGCGTACCTCGGCGCGGCCGACCTCGCGCTGTCGCCGGAGCAGGTGGCCCGGCTGGACGCGGTGAGTCAGGCCCCGGCGATCTTCCCGCGCTCGATGATCGACGCGCCCGCGCTGCGCCAGAGCGCGGCGGGCGGGCAGTTCGATCGCGTGGTGCCGCCGCGTATCGCGGTGGCGTAATTCAGCCGCCAGTCAGCCGCGAGGGTCCAGCACGATCACGCCGCGCGCCTCGCGCCGCTCGAGCATCGCGTGGGCCTCGGCCGCGCGCGAGAGCGGCAGCGTGGCGGCGACGGTCGGCCGGATCATGCCCTGCGCGACGCCGTCGCGCAGGAAATGCAGTCCGCGCTGGATCAGGTCCGGCCGCTGGAAAAACGTGGGCAGATACACCCCGGTGAGCGTCTGGGCCCGGGCCATCAGCCGTCGCGGCGCGAGCGGTGCGCCGGGGCCCTGCGTGGACCCGATGACGATGCATCGCCCGAGCATGCCGAGGCAGTTGAAGTTCTGATCGAAGACTTCGCCGCCGATCGTCTCCAGAATGACATCGACACCCTTGCCCTCGGTGTAGTGGAGCACCGTCTCCGGCCAGCGCGGGTAGTCGTAGCCGATGGCATGGTCCGCGCCGAGGCTGCGCGCGAACGCGCGCTTGTCCTCGCTGCTCGCGGTGCCGATGATCATGCCGGCGCCGAGCATGCGCGCGATCTGCACCGCGAGGCTCCCCACGCCGCCCGCGGCGCCATGGACGAGCACGCTCTCGCCGCGCCGCAGCGTCGTGCAGACACGCAGGGCGAGATACGCGGTGACACCCTGGCACGGCACGCTCGCCATCGCCACGTCGTCCGCATCGTCCGCGAGTTCGACGAGCATGTCGGCGCGCGCGACGGCACGCTGCGCATAGGCGCCCTTGGCCATCAGCGCCATGACCTTGCGGCCCACGAGGTAAGCATGCGCGGCGCTGCCGCTGCGCACGACATGACCGACTACCTGCAGACCGCCGACCTGCGGCAGCGTGACGCCGCCCACGCGCGTATCCGCGCGGTTGTAGACGCCGAGGCGTTCGCGGATATCGGGGAAGTTCACGCCGATCGCGGTCGTGTCGATCAGCACTTCATCGGGACCGGGCGTGGGGTCGGGCAGCTCGACATACTCGAGGACGTCGGGCCCGCCAAAAGTGCGGTACTGGATAGCTTTCATGACAGAAGAGGAGGTTCGCATGCACCCGCCTGCGAGATCGGATGCCGCGCGTTAAGATGTCAATCATCATGAAAAATAGCACCGTGGGTCCGGGCCGGGAACTGCGCCGGACTTCACATCGCTTGTGAGATTTCGCACCAATGTTCGACTGGAATGACATGCGGCACTTCATTGCGCTGGCGGAAGCGGGCACGTTGTCGGGCGCGGCGCGCCGCATGGAGGTGGAGCACGCCACCGTGGCCCGGCGCGTGGCGGCGCTGGAGCAGGCAATCGGCATCGTGCTCGTCAACCGGTCCGCGCGCCGCTGGCATCTGACCGAGGCCGGCCGCGACATCGCGGGGGCGGCCGAGGGCATGCAGACGCAGGCCCATGCGCTCGAGCGCGCGGTGCTCGCGCGCCGGCAGGGACGTTCCGCGCGCGTCACCGTCAGCGCGCCGCCCGCATTCGCAAGCATCTTCCTCGCACCGCGCCTCGCGGTATTCGGCGCACGGCACCCCGAGATCGACCTCACGCTGCACGGCACGCAGGCGCTGGCTTCGCTGCACCGGCAGGAAGCCGATATCGCCATCCGCATCGGCCGGCCGACGGAGCTCGACTATGTGGCCCGCCGCATCGGCCAGATCTCCTACGGCCTGTATGCGGCGCCCGGTTATGCGGCGCTGCCGGCGGATCAGTGGCAGTTCATCGCCTACGACCTGTCGTTCGACCATTTGCCCGAGCAGAAATGGATCTACGAGATGGCCGCGGGCCGGCGCATCGGGTTTCGCAGCAACGACCTGATGAGCCAGCTCGCGGCGGCAAGGGGCGGCATGGGCGTCGCGGCGTTACCGCGCTATCTGGCGGGGATGACGGCGGGCGTCGATGCGGGAGACGGCGTGGCCGCCGTGCCGGGCGAAGCGCGAACGCTTGCGCGCGACTTCTATCTGGTCGTGCACGCCGATATGCGACGGCAGACCGCGATCCGCGCGGTGATGGACTTTATCGCGGACGTGTTCGCGCGAGAGTTTCCGGGTTAGGAAACCCGGCCCAGGGCCCAGCAACGTGCGCAGAGAAACTGATGCGGAAAATGAAAAAGGGGTTAGCTTGCGCTAACCCCTTCTCAAATACTGGTGGCGAATCAGGGACTCGAACCCCGGACCTGCGGATTATGATTCCGTCGCTCTAACCGACTGAGCTAATTCGCCGACGAAGACCGCAATTATACCTACGGTTTTGGGACTGTCAACACCCTTTTCTCAAATCAGTCGTGGGCGTAGATATCGACGTCCTTGGTCTCCCGGATGAACAGCGCGCCGATCACGAACGTCATCGCGGCGATGATGATCGGGTACCAGAGGCCGTAGTAGATGTTGCCGTTCTGGGCCACCAGCGCGAACGAGATCGTCGGCAGCAGGCCGCCGAACCAGCCGTTGCCGATATGGTAGGGCAGCGACATCGACGTGTAGCGGATGCGGGTCGGGAACATTTCCACCAGCATCGCCGCGATCGGGCCGTACACCATCGTCACGTAGATCACCAGGATCACCAGCAGCACGAGCACCATGATCGTGTTCATCTGCGCGGGATCGGCCTTGGTCGGGTAACCGGCGGCGGCCATCGAGTCGGCGACTTCCTTCTTGAACGCGGCGATCTGCTTCTTGCTGGCGTCGTCGAAGCTGTGGCCACCCACGACGCTGGCGTCGAACGCCTTGATCTCCTTGTCGCCGATCTTCACCGTCGCAACCGTGCCGGCCGGGGCCTGCACCACGTCATAGCTGGCCGAGGCTTGCGCCAGCGTACGCTTGACGATATCGCACGAGCTGCGGAAGTCGATCTCGCGGGCGATCGGGCTGCCCTGGAACGAGCAGGTCTTCGGGTCGGCCGACACGACGATCTGCGCGGTCTGCTGCGCGCGCTCGAGTGCCGGGTTGGCGTAGTGCGTCAGGCCCTTGAAGATCGGGAAGTACGTCAGCACGGCCAGCGCGCAGCCCGTCATGATGATCCACTTGCGGCCGATCTTGTCCGACAGCGAGCCGAAGAAGATGAAGAACGGCGTGCCGATGACGAGCGCGCCCGCGATCAGCAGGTTGGCGGTCTTCGCATCGACCTTCAGCACCTGCGTCAGGAAGAACAGCGAGTAGAACTGGCCCGAGTACCAGACCACGGCCTGGCCGGCGGTCAGGCCGATCAGTGCCAGGATCACGATCTTCAGGTTGCGCCACTGGCCGAACGATTCGGTCAGCGGTGCCTTGGAGGTCTTGCCCTCGGCCTTCATGCGCTGGAACGCCGGCGACTCGCTCATCGACAGGCGGATGTACACCGACATGGCCAGCAGCAGGATCGAGAGCAGGAACGGGATACGCCAGCCCCAGACTTCGAAGTTCGGGCCCGTGATCTCGCGGCACAGCAGAATCACGATCAGCGACAGGAACAGGCCCAGCGTCGCCGTGGTCTGGATCCATGCCGTGTACGCGCCGCGCTTGCCGTGCGGCGCATGCTCGGCCACGTACGTGGCGGCACCGCCGTACTCGCCGCCGAGCGCGAGGCCCTGCAGCATGCGGAGCAGGATCAGGATGATCGGCGCGGCCCAGCCGATGGTCGCGTAGCTGGGCAGCAGGCCCACGATGAACGTGGACACGCCCATGATCAGGATGGTGACCAGGAATGTGTACTTGCGGCCGATCATGTCGCCGAGGCGGCCGAATACCAGGGCGCCAAACGGCCGTACGATAAAGCCGGCCGCAAACGCGAGGAGCGCGAAGATGAAGGCGGAAGTCGGATCGAGGCCCGCGAAGAACTGCTTCGCGATGACGGCGGCCAGCGAACCGTACAGATAGAAGTCATACCACTCGAACACCGTGCCGAGCGAGGAGGCCAGAATGACCTTTTTCTCCTCGCGCGTCATCGGCGCGCTGCTTGCGCTGCCCCCCGGCATCGCTACGTTCTGCCCGTTTGCCATGTTGTTGTCTCCTCTACGTTGGGATCTCCGGTCCCCTCCGCCCGGCGCAATGCGCGCGCGTGCGGACTCCCGCACCGAAGTTGAAATCGATTGTGGGAGGCGAAACTTACTGAGTTCTGACAGGAATCGACCGGAATGGTCGGGGTATACGCTAGCGATTCGCCACATTGCGGCGCGCGGCCGGCGCGCTGCGGTGCGGCGTTTCAGAGGGTGCTGGAGGTGGCGTCGGGGCTGCCTGCCGCGCGTGGTATGACGCGTGCCACATCGTGCTATGCAGCATCCCGGGCGGATTTGCCCTGCCCGCCCGCTTCGGGCTCGACGGGGTGCGGATCGGTGCCGCGGGCATCGCCGGGCTCGGCGGTCCGGTCCGCGCGGTTCATGCGCCAGGCGTACAGCGCGGCCATCAGTACGTAAACGATCAGCGCGCCCTGCGCGCCCACCCAAAACGAGAACGGCCAGCCGAAGAAGGCGAAGCGCAGCTCGCGCGCATACCAGGCAACGACGAACGTGACCACGAACCAGATGGCGAGCAGGCTTGCGATCCAGCGCAGGTTGCGGCGCCACGCGCGGCGTTCGGCCGCGGTGGCGGGCGGAAACGCGCGTTTCATGCGATGCCGCCTCCGCCGGGCAGGCCCCCGAAGCCGGCGCCCGCGTCGTGGTCGGCGGGGCGGCGCAGCGTGATGCGGAAGCGCGCGCCCGCGCGGCGCGGTTCGGCCTGCCAGACATGGTCGCCGATCGACACCTCGCCGCCGTGTTGCTGGACGATCTCGCGCACGATCGCCAGGCCCAGCCCGCTGCCTTCGGTGTTCGTGCCCAGCACGCGGTAGAAGCGCTCCATCACGCGTTCCCTTTCGCCCGGTGGAATGCCGGGGCCCGTGTCCTCCACGTCGAGATAGACGAACGGTTCGAACGCATCGGCGCTCACGCGCACCGTGGCATGCCCTTCGGCCGGCGTATAGCGGATGGCGTTGTCGAGCAGGTTGTTGAGCATCTCCGTCAGCATGAGGCGGTTGCCGACGATCATCACGGGGTGATCGTCGGCCTCGAGCCCGAGGTCGATGCGCCGGGCCCATGCCTGCGGCAGCCAGTCCTTGACCACGTCGCGCGCGAGGGAGGCGAGGTCGAGCGGCGCCATGCCGCCGACGCCCGCGAGGTTCTCCATGCGCGCGAGCGACAGCAGCTGCGTGACCAGATGCGCGGTGCGTTCCGAGCTGCCGGCGATCTGCGCGAGCGAGCGGCGCAGTTCCTCGGGCGACTGCTCGCGCTGCGCGAGTTCGGCCTGCATGCGAAGTCCGGCGAGCGGTGTCTTCATCTGATGCGCGGCATCGGCGATAAAGCGCTTCTGCGTCTGCACCGACTGGTCGAGCCGCGCGAGCAGATCGTTGAACGACGCGACGAGCGGGGTGATCTCCTGCGGCGCCGCGCTCTCGTCGATCGGACTCGTGTCGCCGGGGTTGCGCGCGCGAATGCGCTGCTGGATGGCGGTAAGCGGCGCAAGGCCGCGCGTGAGGCCGAACCACACGAGCACCACCGCGAGCGGCAGGATCACGAACTGGGGCAGGATCACGCCCTTGATGATTTCGTTGGCGAGCCGCGCGCGCTTGTCCAGCGTCTCCGCCACCTGCACGAGCACGGGCTGCGTGCCGCTCGCATTCTTGAGGTCGACGTAGGTATAGGCCACGCGCACGTCGTTGCCGCCGACGTGGTCGTCGCGCAGCGAGACGAGTCCCGCATGGGCCTGGTCGTCCTCGGGCGGCAGCGGCAGGTCGTGGTCGCCGGCCACGTACTCGCCGCGCTTGCCGACCACCTGGTAGTAGATGTTGTCGGTCTCGTCGGCGCGCAGGATCTCGCGCGCGGAGAGCGGCAATTGCAGCGTGACGCGGCCATTGACCTCGCGTACCTGCTGCGACAACACGATGGCGCTTGCCTCGAGCGAGCGATCGAAGGGCCCGTTGGCGATCGACTTGGCGACGAGGTACGTCACCGCGATGCTCATCGGCCAGAGCAACAGCAGCGGCGCGAGCATCCAGTCGAGGATCTCGCCGAACAGCGAGCGCGGGGCAGGGTGGGCGGTGCTCTCTTCGAGATGGGGCAGGGCGTCGGCGAGCGCTTCGTCGGTGACGGCCGTATCGACAGCCTCGGCAGCAGTCTCCGCAGCGGTCTCGGCGGCAGGTCGGGACGCGCGTCGCAATGGCAACCACAACAGACTCATCGCGACGGATCTCCGGAGGATGGGTGCCGCGCGCTCAGCCGTGCGCGGCCATCGCGGGCTGGAATTTCTCGAGGCAGTAGCCGAGGCCGCGGACCGTGGCGATGCGGATGCCGCCCACCTCGATCTTCTTGCGCAGCCGGTGCACGTAGACCTCGATCGCGTTGTTGCTCACCTCTTCGCCCCATTCGCACAGATGGTCGACGAGCTGCTCCTTCGATACCAGCCGCCCGCTGCGCGTGAGCAGGATCTCCAGCAGGCCGATCTCGCGCGCGGACAGGTCGAGCAACTGCTCGTTGAGATAGGCGATGCGGCCCACCTGGTCGAATGCGAGCGGACCGTGCCGCATGAGGGTGGCGCCGCCGCCCGCGCCGCGGCGCACGAGCGCACGCACGCGCGCCTCCAGTTCCGAGAGCGCGAACGGCTTGGCCATATAGTCGTCGGCGCCGAGATCGAGGCCCTTGACGCGTTCATCGACGCTGTCCGCCGCGGTCAGGATCAGCACCGGCAGCATGGCCCCGCGCGCGCGCAGGCGCTTGAGCACCTCGAGCCCCGACATCCGGGGCAGGCCCAGATCGAGGATCAGCAGGTCGAAATGCTGGGTGGACAGCGCGGAATCGGCCTCCACGCCATGGCTGACGTGGTCGACGGCATAGCCGGACTGGCGCAGCGACCGGGTCAGGCCGTCTGCCAGAACATCGTCATCTTCGGCGATCAGAATGCGCATGATTTGTCTCCACCCTCGTGCCGGCATGCGGTGGGGCTTGCCAAGCATACTGTTTTTTTATACAGTATCCGACATTCCGCGCGCAGTGCCATTGGTGCGATGCGCAGGGGCCGAATACCGGGGCCGATCCCATCTATATATCGATATCTATCGGGGCGTGCGCCACATTCGGCCTATTTATACACCATTGACTGAAGGACGACCATGGACGACAAGAAGGCGGGCGCCGGCGTGAGCGCGGAGAAGCAAAAGGCGCTTGCTGCCGCGCTTTCGCAGATCGAGAAGCAGTTCGGCAAGGGCTCGATCATGCGGCTCGGCGACGGCGATGTCGAACAGGACATCCAGGTCGTCTCCACCGGCTCGCTGGGTCTGGACATCGCCCTCGGCGTTGGCGGCCTGCCGCGCGGCCGCGTGGTGGAAATCTACGGTCCGGAATCGTCGGGCAAGACCACGCTGACGCTGCAGGCCGTGGCCGAAATGCAGAAGACGGGCGGCACCTGCGCGTTTATCGACGCGGAGCATGCGCTGGACGTCAGCTATGCCAGCAAGCTTGGCGTGAACATCAACGACCTGCTGATCTCGCAGCCGGACACGGGCGAGCAGGCGCTGGAAATCGCCGACGCGCTGGTGCGCTCGGGCTCGATCGACATGATCGTGATCGACTCGGTCGCGGCACTGGTGCCGAAGGCCGAAATCGAAGGCGAAATGGGCGATTCGCTGCCGGGCCTGCAGGCCCGCCTGATGAGCCAGGCGCTGCGCAAGCTGACCGGCACGATCAAGCGCACGAACTGCCTCGTGATCTTCATCAACCAGATCCGTATGAAGATCGGCGTGATGTTCGGCTCGCCGGAAACGACCACGGGCGGTAACGCGCTCAAGTTCTACGCATCGGTGCGTCTCGATATCCGCCGGATCGGCTCGATCAAGAAGGGCGACGACGTGATCGGCAACGAGACCAAGGTCAAGGTCGTGAAGAACAAGGTATCGCCGCCGTTCCGCGAGGCCTTCTTCGATATCCTTTACGGCCAGGGCATTTCGCGTCAGGGCGAGATCATCGACCTCGGCGTGGACGCAAAGATCGTCGAGAAGTCGGGTGCGTGGTACAGCTACAACGGCGAGAAGATCGGCCAGGGCAAGGACAACGCGCGCGAATACCTGCGCGAGAATCCCGATATCGCCGAGGAAATCGAGAACAAGGTGCGCGCCGCGCTGGGTGTGGTGCCGACCAACCCCAACGTCACCAAGGCGGCCGCGACGGCTGACGCCGACAACTGATCGGTCGCAACGACTGACACGCGATTGCCCTCTCCCATGCTGGGGGAGGGCGCTTCATGATTACCCGCCCCCCGCTTTCCCTCAAGGCCCGCGCGATCGGCTATCTGTCGCGGCGCGAGCACAGCCGCGTGGAACTCGCGCGCAAGCTGGCCCCGCATGCCGAATCCCCCGAGGAAGTCGATGCCCTGCTCGACGCCCTCGAGCGCGAGAACTGGCTTTCCAATACCCGCTTTGTCGATAGCCTCGTGCACCGTCGCGCCAGCCGTTATGGCACGGCCCGCGTGCTGCAGGAAGCCAAGACCCACAAGCTCGGCAGCGACCAGCTCCAGGATCTGCAGGAGCGCCTGCGCGAGACCGAACTCGACCGCGCGCGCGAGGTCTGGCGCAAGCGCTTCGGTGAAGCGCCGGATTCCGCCGAAGCGCGTGCGAAGCAGATCCGCTTCATGATGGCGCGCGGCTTCTCGCGGGCCACGATCGGCAAGGTCATTCGCGGCGCGGAAGAGGGCTTCGAGGACCATCCGGACACGGATGACTGACGTCTGATGTGCGGCCGGGAACGCGCATGACGCCGTTGTATACCTGCGCGCACAGCAGGTGTATTCGCCCGCAATTTTGTCGTGGCGCACTGCAGCGCCAAAAACCACACCGACCCGCAAACCGTTGTCACAGTTGGGTTTCACGGCGATGAAGGTGCAACAATCGGCACCGGACAATGCGTTCGGCAGGATGTTCCCGGTGGGAGCGTCGCGGCATGTTAAACTCCTTGGGTTTTTTCGGCCCCCGGCGGCCGCGCGGCTTCAAGCCGCCAGCGCCATGGCCGTCTTGACCCCATAGCGCCGTAACGCCCCGATTCACGATCCTTGCCGGTCCCTGCATCCGTTCGCAGCATGCCCCTCTCCCCGCCCGTCAACCGCGCCCTGCGTCACCGTCGAGCCATCACGGCCGAGGCGTATCTGCGCGAGGATGGCCTGTGGGATATCGAGGCGCGGCTCACGGACACCAAGCCGCGGGACATCCCGCTGGCGGGCGGCGGTGTGCGGCCCGAGGGCGAACCGCTCCACGACCTGTGGCTGCGCGTGACGATCGACCTGCGCATGAACATCGTGGACGCCGAGGCCTGCTCGGACTGGGTGCCGTACCCGACCCACTGCGACACGATCGGGCCCGCTTACCGCAAGCTGATCGGCCTGAACCTGATGCGCGGCTTCCGCAAGTCCGTGCGCGAGCTGCTCGGCAGCGTGGAAGGCTGTACCCATCTGACCGAACTGGCCGGCGTGCTGCCGACCACGGCCATCCAGGCCTTTGCCGGCGACGTCTTCAAGACGCGCGACGACGGCGCGAACGATTCCAACCCCGAACCGCCTTACCAGCTTCACGGCTGCCACGCGCTGCATTTCGAAGGCGAGGTGGTTCGGCAGTTTTACCCGCGCTGGTATGGTTACCAGCCGAAACCCCGGACCTCAGGCTGACCGTCACGGTCGGCCCACAGGCGAGAGCTGTTCGTCTCCCACGAATTTCTCCTTCTTCCCCCTTTTACGCCTACCCGAAAGGAAACACGCATGAATATCCATGAGTATCAAGGCAAGGAAATCCTGCGCAAATACAACGTGCCGGTTCCGCGCGGCATTCCCGCGTTCTCGGTTGACGAAGCCCTGAAGGCTGCTGAGCAGCTGGGCGGCCCGGTGTGGGTCGTCAAGGCGCAGATCCACGCTGGTGGCCGCGGCAAGGGCGGTGGCGTGAAGGTGGCCAAGAGCATCGATGACGTCAAGACCTACGCCAGCAACATCCTCGGCATGCAACTGGTCACGCACCAGACCGGCCCGGAAGGCAAGAAGGTCAACCGCCTGCTGATCGAAGAAGGCGCGGACATCAAGAAGGAACTGTACGTCAGCCTGGTCGTGGACCGCGTGTCGCAGAAGGTTGCGCTGATGGCCTCGAGCGAAGGCGGCATGGACATCGAGGAAGTGGCAGCCCACACCCCCGAGAAGATCCACACGCTGATCGTCGATCCGGCCGAAGGCCTGAAGGATGCCGACGCCGACGACATCGCCCGCAAGATCGGCGTGCCCGACGCGAGCATTCCGCAAGCCCGCCAGGCCCTGCAAGGTCTGTACAAGGCGTTCTGGGAAACCGACGCTTCGCTGGCCGAAATCAACCCGCTGATCCTGACCGGCGACGGCAAGGTGATCGCACTGGACGCCAAGTTCAACTTCGACTCGAACGCGCTGTTCCGTCACCCGGAAATCGTGGCCTACCGCGATCTGGATGAAGAAGACGCCGCCGAAATCGAGGCCTCGAAGTTCGACCTCGCGTACATCTCGCTGGACGGCAACATCGGTTGCCTGGTGAACGGCGCCGGCCTGGCCATGGCCACCATGGACACCATCAAGCTGTTCGGCGGCGAGCCGGCCAACTTCCTCGACGTGGGCGGCGGTGCCACCACCGAGAAGGTGACCGAAGCGTTCAAGCTGATGCTGAAGAACCCGAACCTGAAGGCCATCCTGGTCAACATCTTCGGCGGCATCATGCGTTGCGACGTGATCGCCGAAGGCGTGATCGCTGCCTCGAAGGCCGTGTCGCTGTCCGTGCCGCTGGTGGTCCGCATGAAGGGCACCAACGAAGAGATCGGCAAGAAGATGCTGGCCGACTCGGGTCTGCCCATCATCTCGGCCGACGCGATGGAAGATGCCGCGCAGAAGGTCGTGGCCGCCGCCGCTGGCAAGTAAGCCGGTCCGCCCAACTAGCAAAGGATTACAGCATGTCGATTCTGATCAATAAAGATACCAAGGTCATCACCCAGGGCATCACCGGCAAGACCGGTCAGTTCCACACCCGTGGCTGCCGCGACTACGCGAACGGCAAGAACGCATTCGTGGCCGGCGTGAACCCGAAGAAGGCAGGCGAAGACTTCGAAGGCATTCCTATCTACGCGAGCGTGAAGGATGCCAAGGCGCAGACCGGCGCGACCGTGTCCGTCATCTACGTGCCGCCCGCAGGCGCCGCTGCCGCGATCTGGGAAGCCGTTGACGCCGATCTGGACCTCGTGGTCTGCATCACCGAAGGCATTCCCGTCCGCGACATGATGGAAGTCAAGGACAAGATGCGCAAGCAAGGCAAGAAGACCCTGCTGCTGGGACCGAACTGCCCGGGCCTGATCACGCCGGACGAAATCAAGATCGGCATCATGCCCGGTCACATCCACCGCAAGGGCCGCATCGGCGTGGTGTCGCGCTCGGGCACGCTGACGTACGAAGCCGTGGGCCAGCTGACCGCGCTGGGTCTGGGCCAGTCGTCGGCCGTCGGTATCGGTGGCGATCCGATCAACGGTCTGAAGCACATCGACGTGATGAAGATGTTCAACGACGATCCGGAAACGGACGCCGTGG
Source organism: Cupriavidus pauculus (assembly GCF_008693385.1). NCBI lineage: Bacteria > Pseudomonadati > Pseudomonadota > Betaproteobacteria > Burkholderiales > Burkholderiaceae > Cupriavidus > Cupriavidus pauculus. The sequence continues at coordinate 2,650,977 of NZ_CP044065.1, read as the reverse complement.
TGATGATCGGTGAAATCGGTGGTCCGGACGAGGCGAACGCCGCGCAGTGGATCAAGGACAACATGACGAAGCCGGTGGTTGGCTTTATCGCCGGCGTGACGGCGCCTCCGGGCAAGCGCATGGGCCACGCTGGCGCGCTGATCTCGGGCGGTGCCGACACGGCGCAAGCCAAGCTGGAAATCATGGAAGCCTGCGGTATCAAGGTCACCAAGAACCCGTCCGAAATGGGCCGTCTGCTGAAGTCGATCCTGTAATTGCCTTCGGGATCGCGCGTCATGCGGTGATGCCGTTGCCGTGACGTGGGCGGCATGCTCGAGTGTGAGCTGCCGCGCATGCCAGCACGATCGCCGCAGACGTGGTATTTGTTGTCGTCATTGCCCCCGCGCGCGGGGGCAATGTCATTCTGGTGCACCGCATCTCAGGGTATGTCCGGAGGCGTGCATCGCGGGTTTGAAACCGAATCGAAAGGTTCGTACGATAAACCTGCATGTCTGTAGTTTCAGACATCCGAAAGCCCGCAGTCAGCCGTAAAGCGGGCGATGAGTCATTACCGAGAATACGAGGAGCTTTGCCGTGGAATTGTTGTCCAGCAGTGCGTTTTGGATCGCGCTGGGTTCGATCATCCTGACCAATATCGTCCTGTCGGGCGACAACGCGGTCGTGATCGCGCTCGCTTCGCGCAACCTGCCGCCCGCGCAGCAGAAGAAAGCCATTTTCTGGGGCAGTGCCGCCGCCATCATCATGCGCGTGGTGCTGACCGTGGCAGCCGTCAAGCTGCTGACCTTGCCGTACCTGAAGATCGTGGGCGCCATCCTGCTGGTCTACATCGGCGTGCAACTGCTGACCGGTGACGACGACGAGGAAGGCCACGAAGGCAAGGAGAACATCTGGGCCGCCATCCGCACGATTCTGATTGCCGACCTCGTGATGTCGCTGGACAACGTGGTGGCCGTGGCCGCCGCCGCGCAGAAGGGTCCTGAAGGCAGCCAGCTGATGCTGCTGGTGCTGGGCCTGGGTCTGTCGATTCCGCTGATCGTGTTTGGCAGCACCATCCTGCTCAAGGTGATGGAGCGCTTCCCGATCATCATCGTGCTGGGCGCCGCGCTGCTGGGCTACCTCGCCGGCGAAATGCTCGTGAGCGATCCGGTGGATCACCTGTGGTTCGAAGCCAATGTGCCGCACGCCCATCTGGTGTTCGGTATCGCGGGCGCGGCCTTTGTGGTGCTGCTGGGCAAGCTGCTGCAGAAACGCGGCCAGCGTCAGGCGGCCTGACGACGCCAGTCGGTGCGGCGGGTTTGAGCGCTTCAACGGGAGTCTGAAGCGAATTCAGATTCGTCGCATTGCATGATTGCCAAAAGCTCGAAAGGGGCGGTCTTGGGACCGCCTCTTTCCTTTTGTGGATCCGGATTGATGGTGGATTGATGCGGGTACGCAGCGGAGTGCGACAGAGTGTGACCGTTTCATGGCCCTTGCGCTGGGTCAAACGGGTCGGACCGATCCGATGGGGATGATGTGTCACGTTTCACCGTGCCTGGTGAGACGTGTTTCCAACAACATTTCTGAAAGGGTCAACCATGCAATATCCACTTCATGTCGACGGGACCATCCGGCAGTCAATCCGCCACCGGCGCGCGCGCGGAGCGCGAACGCGCCAGCAAGGCTTTACGCTGATAGAACTGATGATCGTGGTCGCGATCATCGCCATTCTGGCGGGCATCGCGATTCCGCAGTATCAGAACTACATCGCGCGCTCGCAGTTCGCGGAGGGCATGAGCCTTGCGTCGGGGCAGAAGGTGGGCGTGACCGAGTCCTACTCGTCGGGCGGCAGTTGCCCCGACAACTCGACGGCCGCGGCGGATGGCATTCCGCTGTTCACCGATATCACGGGCAACTACGTCAAGAGCGTGAAGGTCGGCGGCACGGCCGGGGCGTCAGGCGGCTGCACGATCATCGCGGCGTTCAAGGATTCGGGCGTGTCTTCGGGACTGGCCGGGAAGGACGTGACGCTGACGATGCTCGACGCGGACAAGGGCTCGGTGAAATGGGAATGCCGCTCGTCGGTCGCGGCGAAATATCTGCCGCGTGTATGCACGACGACGGCGTCTGGCGATGTCCGTTGAGCGATTATGGTTAAGTGATGTACGGAGCGCTTTAAATGTATTGAGGCGCTCCGGGTTCGATCGACCCCTCGGAGGGTGCGGGTGCCGGAAATTTGCCGGGGTTCGTCACCGTCATGTGACAAATCCTGTTTCACGGCAGCGGTATACGCGCGTTGGTCTGTCAAAGTTTGTCACCTTGACCCGTGAAATCGGGGAGTTTCGAGCTGGCACGCTCCCTGCATTATAGGGAATGCATCACATGAAACAGGATGTATCGTCCTGTAACGAAATTCTCTTTGAGGGGTCAATTCCTATGCAACGGGTACAACTTAAAAAACTGGGCCGCCAAGCTCAGAAAGGCTTCACGCTGATCGAACTGATGATCGTCGTGGCGATCATCGGTATCCTGGCCGCTATCGCGATTCCGCAGTACCAGAACTACATCGCGAAGTCGCAGGTTTCGCGTGTGGTGGGTGAACTGTCGGCGCTGCGTACGGCTGCTGAGCTGTGCATTACCGAAAACAAGATGGTCACGCCCGTAGACGGTGCTGCTCCGGCAGATGGTGAGTGCGCTTGGGGTGCTACGAAGTCGAGCCTCGTGACTGGTGCTGGCTACCCGACCGGTAACCTCAATGCTGCCGTGGACACGATTACCGCTCAACTCGGCGGTAACGCTTCCAACAAGATTCTGAACACCCGTATCAGCTGGAATCGCAACAATGCTGGTACTTGGTCCTGCACGATCACTGGCGCAGGTGCTGGTTGGGACGCGTCGTACATGCCGCCGGGTTGCGCAGCTCCCTGATAATTAGCTACACGAGCCCACAGCGAGCCTTTCCCTCGCCCAAGCTGACAAATAGCGCCTCCGGGCGCTATTTCTTTTGGTGCCACGCTATCATGGTGCCTTTTCCTCCACCGGCCGCCTCATGCCGCCATCCCGGGCCTCTCTCCCCGCAGCGGCGATCGTCGTTGCCTTCGCCTTCCCCCTGCTGGTTTCCCGCCACACGCTCCCCCTCGCCACCTTCTATGGCGAATGGGCTGCCGGCGTGCTCGGTCTCGTCCTGATCCTCGTTCTGAGCGTCTCGGCGACGAAATCGGGCCTCCCGCAGAGAATCAGATTTTTCCCATGGATTGCGGCCATGCCGTTGTGGTTGATCGCCACCACGCTATTGCAGGCCGCGAGCGGTATGGCCGATATCACCGGTACGCGCGCCATGACGCAGGTGATGCTCGCCCTCGCCGCCGCCATGATCATGGCCGCCTCGTGGATGAGCCAGCGCCAGACCGTGGACCAGCGCGCCGCGATCGTCGATGCGCTGGCCGTCGCGTTTCTCGTCGCCGGCCTGCTCGGCACCCTCGCCCAGTGGATCCAGGTGTTCCGCCTCGAGCGCGAGATGTTCGGCCTCGTTTCGGAATACTTTCACCCGGCCAACCGCCGCTTATGGGGCAACCTCAATCAGCCCAATCACCAGGCCACCGTGCAGGGCCTCGCGCTCGTGGCATCCGTGTGGCTCGCCGCGCGCGGTGGATTGCGGTTTCCCGCATGGCTGATCGCCGTGCTGCTGCTCGAGACGGGCATCGTGCTGTCGGGCTCGCGCACGGGCGTGGTTCATGTCGGCATCGCGGCGATCTATGCGCTGATCGCGGCGGCCATGGCGCGGCACCGCACACAGGGGACGGGCCCCGCGAACGTGATGCAGCGCCCGGCCGCGCTCGTCGTCACCGCGATCGTGATGGTCGGGCTGCTCGTGATCCTGCAGCCGCTGATCCGCGCGGCGGGGCAGACGTTCGGCTGGCAGCTGTTCGACACCATCGCGCTGATCAAGGGCGGCGGCCAGCTCAGCGGGCGCAATGCACTGTGGGCGCACGCGCTCGCGATGTTCCATGCGCATCCGTGGCTCGGTATCGGCTACGGCGAGTTCGGCTGGGTCGAGTTCCAGCAGCTCGCGGAGGTGGGCGCGCGCCCGGAAATGGCGCTGCACGCGCACAACGCGGTGCTCGACATGCTCGCCAAGACCGGCCTGATCGGTACGGCTGGCGTCGTGGCGGTTCTGCTCGCCTGGGTGTGGCGCGTGGTCCGTGACCGCCTGCTGCGCACGGGCGCCGACGAACGTGCGCAGACCGTGATGCTGCTCGTCTGGCTCGCGATGTTCGGCATGCATTCGATGCTCGAATACCCGCTGCATTACCTCTATTTCCTGCTGCCGTGCTGTTTCCTGCTCGGCTGGCTGGAGACGGGCGGTACCGGCGACGCGCGATGGGTGAAGCCGCTCGCGATCGTCGTCGGTGCGGTGGGGCTGGTGGTGCTGGCCACCACGTGGCGCGACTATCGCCGCGTGGAAGCGCGCGAGTACGCCGCCGAGGGGTCGCGCGATACGATGCCGCGGCCCGCGTTCTGGTTCGACGCCTACGCCCGCGCGCAGACGGCCGAGGACGCGATCATCACCGCGGACAATGCGCGCGCGCTGCTGCCCGCGCATATCGCATCGCTCCATCTGCTGCCGATGCCGGCGACCATCGCCCGCACCGCGTGGCTCTTCGCGCTGACAGGCGAGCAGGATCGCGCACGGCTGTGGATGGATCGCCTGCGCTACTACTATCAGGGCGACGAACGCGCGCAGTTTGCATCGCTGGCGAGCGCGTGCGACGAGATGGCGGAAGCGGGCACGCGGGAGGCCGCGGAGCAGCCCCGCGAATTCTGCGCGTGGGTTCGCGCGAAGTCCCGCCGATGGTCGGGCGGCTGAAGGGCGAGGGCGGAACAAAAAAGAGCGCACCGGGGTGCGCTCTTTTTTACGTCACCGCACGTATCCGGGCGGCGGAGGCGGCGGATAGTACGGCTGGTAATTCGGCGGCGGTGCGGCGGCCGCGCGGCGCGGTGCCATCTGCGTGGCCATCGTGCCATACACGGGCACACGATTGCCGCTCGCGTACATGCACTGCGTGTACGCGGAGTCGTAGCGCTGCTGCGTGCCGTAGCCCGACTCGTACGAATTGCCCGCCCCGACCGCGGCGCCCGTGAGCAGGCCGACGCCAGCGCCGACCGCCGCACCGGACCCGCCACCGAACGCCGCGCCGGCGGCCGCGCCGAGCGCGGTACCGATCGCCGCGCTACCGACCGCGCTGGCATTGGCATTCTGCTGCGCCGTCGTGCCGCCCACCTGCCCGAACGCGTACTGACGGCAGCTATAGTCGTCGGCTCGGAACTGGTCGAAATTCTTGCCGGTGCCCGGCAGCGCCATCACGCTCGGGCCCGACGGCAGCACTGCACAGGCGCCCAGCGCGAGCGTTGCGGCCAGCAGGATAACGATGGAACGGGTTTGCATGATCGTGTTTCCCATGTCTCAGGATCCGGCCGGAGGATGCGCGGGCACCTGCTCCCAGCCGCCTGGGCAGGTCTTGACATACGGGTAGTAGCCTTCCGGCCGCGCGCAGTGGTACCAGTACTGGTTCGCATTGGAATCCTGTCCGGCCTGCGGCGCGCCGCCAGCGGAGCCGCCATAGGACTGTCCGCCATAGTTCTGCCCGCCATATTGGCCGGGATCGGCAGGCGCCTCGACCGGATTCCCGTCGGCGCCTTGCTCGATGTACTGCGGCGGCTGCGCGGGCACGGCGACGACGGCCGGCGGCGGATAATAACCGGGGTAGTAATAGGGACCATAGGCCGGATAGCCCCAGCCCGGCCCCCATCCGGGACCCCATCCCGGGCCCCAGCCCGGCCCGACATACACGCCCACGCCAACACGCGTGCGCGCTTCCGCGGTGCCGCTGGCGATGGTCGCCACCGCCGCTGCCACCGCCAATACGATAAGGCCAATCTTGCGCCCGTTCATGATCGATACCCCAAAGGTGTTCCTTCTATTTAACGCCAATTTGCCTCACGCGGCTGACCGGAAGGCACGTTGGAAATGTGACGTTACCTTTATTACGGGGCAGACAACGGCCGTGAAGGATTTGTACTGCTGTCGTCACGCAGCTTAGACGACACGGCTGCCAGACGGGCTTGTATGCCGCGGCCGCTGATCGCACGGACCAGCTTTCCGAATCCCTCCCTGAGCGCCTCCGTGCGTCTGGCGACGGCGCGCCATGCACTCGTCTCGCAAGCGCCACACCCCTCTTCGCGCTTGCAGCGGCCCGCTGATATTTTTGGTAGTTTTGTTCGGAACATATGCGCAAGGCCCGAAGCCGCCAAGATCGCATCGGAAACTACTGACTGATACCGCGTGATGACGGCTGAATCGACGGAGCCCATGAATACAAGGATCGACGGGACCCTCAAAGCGTGGAACGACAAAGGGTTCGGGTTTATCGCGCCGTCGAAAGGTGGTCAGGACATCTTCGTGCATATCTCGGATTACCCCAAGCAGGGTGGTCAGCCGAAGGTTGGTGAGTCACTAACGTTCCTTGTCATGCTCAACAAGGATGGCAAGAAGAAGGCCATCTTTGTCCAACGGCCCGGCGTCAATCCGACAGGGTCACGTCGAGGTCGTGCGCAATCGCCAGCCAGCAAAGGACGGTCCATCGGCCACCGTCTGCTTGGATTCATCGCTGCCGCCGTCCTCGTCGCTGTTGGGTACAAGTACGTTGCCCCGAAATTCGGCCCGTCCGAAACACTGGCCTCCGATTCGATCCAAGCGCCAACCTCGGAGGCGGCTAGTCCCTTTCAGTGTGATGGACGGAAATACTGTTCCCAGATGACTTCTTGCAAAGAGGCCAAGTACTTCCTGAAGAACTGTCCAAACACCGAAATGGACGGTGATGGCGATGGGACCCCCTGTGAGTCTCAGTGGTGTACGAGTATGTTTTCCCGATAGGTTACCTTGGGGCAGGGTGCCCTTATGTCATCACCGAACCAAGTCGGTCAGGATCAGGGGTTCGCCACCCAGTCTCCCGACTTGCCGCCGTGCTTCTCCAGCAACCGCACATTGCCGATCACCATCCCCCGGTCCACGGCCTTGCACATGTCGTAGATCGTCAGCAGGGCGACCTGCACGCCCGTGAGCGCTTCCATCTCGACGCCGGTCTGGCCGTGGGTTTCGGTGCGGACGATGCAGGCGATGGTCGAGCTGGGCGGGTCCAGGGCGAAGTCCACGGCCACCTTGGTCAGGCCGATCGGGTGGCAGAGCGGGATCAGGTCCGACGTGCGCTTGGTCGCCATGATGGCCGCCACGCGCGCGATGCCCAGCACGTCGCCCTTGCGCGCGTTGCCGTCGCGCACCAGCGCGAAGGTTTCCGGTTCCATCGTGATGGTGCCGGTGGCCACCGCGACGCGGTGCGTGCTGGCCTTGTTGCCGACGTCCACCATATGTGCCTGGCCGGCCTTGTCGAAGTGTGTGAGCTCGCTCATGACGGGAAAGGTGTGAAGGTCTGGTGTGAAAAAGCGCGGGAAGGGCTTGCCCGATGGGAACGGGCAGCGCAGGCCGCTATCATAGCAACATGCCCGATTTCCCATGGTCCGGGAGCCCCATCCGCCGCCCCGGTCGCCCTGCCTCCACCGCCGCGCCTGCCATGCGCGCGGCGCCGCGTCTGCGCGTTCGCGTGCTGGCGGCGGCGCTCGTGTTGACGATGTCGGCGCCGGCGTGGCCGCAGGCGCCGATGGGCGCACCGCCGCCGGTGCGGCCGACGCAGGCCTCGCTGCCGTCGCTGGCCGCTCCCGCGGGCACAGGAAGCGGCGCGGGATCGCAGGCCCCGTTCGCCATGGCCTCGCCGAACGACGGCGATGCCAGCGATCAGGTCTACGACAACCTGAACCGCAGCGTCCGCGCGGGCCAGAAGTCCGAGTTCGGGCTGCGCACGAACAATCCGGTCGTGGAGAGCGGCGGCATCCAGCTGCCCGACCTCGGCGACCCGTCCAGCGCGAGCCTGTCGCCGGACATGGAGAAGCGGCTCGGCGACCGCATCATGCGCGATATCCGCCGCGACCCCGACTACATCAGCGACCCGCTGATGTCCGACTACCTGAACGCGCTCGGCTACCGCCTCGTGCAGGCCGCGCGCAAACAGAACATCTCGGGCTCGGCCGGCGGCGGTACGTTCACCACGGGGTTCGAGCTGTTCGGCGTGCGCGATCGCACGATCAATGCATTCGCGCTGCCCGGCGGCTATATCGGCGTGCATACGGGCCTGCTCGTGCAGTCGGAAACCGAGTCGGAACTCGCCTCGGTGCTGGGCCACGAAATCGGCCACGTGCTTCAGCGCCATATCGCGCGCGGCATCACGAGCCAGGACCAGTCGATGTGGATCGCGCTCGCGGCGATGGTGCTGGCGGGCCTGGCCGCGACCAAGAGCGGCGATGCGGCCGCGGCGCTCGCGATGGGCGGGCAGGGTGCCGCCATCGCGAACCAGCTGTCGTTCTCGCGCGGCGCCGAGCGCGAAGCCGATCGGGTCGGTTTTCAGATCATGACCGCGGCCGGCTTCGATCCGCAGGGCATGCCCGATTTTTTCGCGCGGCTGCAGCGTGTGATGGGCATCTCCGAAAGCTCGGTGCCCGCCTACGTGCGTACCCACCCGCTGACGTCCGAGCGCCTTGCCGACATGCAGGACCGTGTGCGCCACGTGACGGCCCGCAAGGTCGGCAACACGCCCGAGTACGAGTTCGCGCGCGTGCGGGCCCGCGTGATCCAGGACAAGGACCGCGCGGACCTCGTGGCCTCGCGCTCGACATTCCAGAACCAGATGGCTACCGCGTCGCCCGTGCGGCTGCCCGCGCTCTATTACGGCGTGGCGTTCGTCGAACAGCGGCTCCAGCGCTATCAGAAGGCCGACGAGGCGCTGATGGAGGCGCGCCGCCTCTACGGCAATATTCCGGGTGCGGCATCGGGTAGCCCGATGCTCGACGTGATGGCGATCCAGCTCGCGCTCCAGGAAAAGCGGCCCCAGGATGCGATGAACCAGGCCACCGCCTCGCTGCGCGCCTATCCGCTCTCGCATGCGGTGGCGCTGAACTACGCCGACACGCTGCTGGCCACGGGCCGGCTCGACGATGCGGTGACGTTTATCCGTTCCCGCACGCGCGAGGAATCGTCACGTAGCGAATGGTGGGATCTGCTCGCGCGCGCGTACGCCGCGCAGGGCAAGCGGCTGCAGCAGCATCAGGCGCTGGCGGAGAAGTATGCGATGGATGGCTCGTACCAGGCGGCCATCGAGCAGCTGCAGATCGCGCGCAAGGCCGGCGACGGCGACTTCTACACGCTGTCCGAGGTCGATGCGCGCCTGCACCAGCTCGAACGCCAGTTCCGCGAGGAAAAGCAGGACAACAAGGGGATGCCGAACTGACCGGCACGCGTTATGTGACGGGCTTTATGTGGCCGGTGGAGCTGGAGTTTTCCGGAAGCCGAATCGCTCGGGTACCTCGTCCTCCGCGATCGGCGCGATCTCGAAGTCCCTGCCGCCGAAGTGGAACACGCCGAGCGCCGCGCCACAGGCCTCGCCATGCCATGTGCTCGTGCTGGCAAACGCGTCGAGGTCGTGGTCGTGCAGCAGCGCGACCTGCTCGCCATCGACCCCGTCCACCGTTCCCGTCATCAGCACGTTGCCGTGCTCGTCCGCGAGGCAGGCACTCGGCGAAAACGCGAGATCGCTGGTCGTCCGCAATGCGCCATCGTGCAGCCGAACGATCCACGGCGTATAGCCGAGCGACACGAATACGCGCTGGGGGCCGTTCTGGAAGAACCAGCCACCCGTCTCGTCGCGCTGGTAGTTGCGTTCGATAAAGGCGATCAGCGCCGCATGGCGAATCGGATCGCCGGACAGCCCGTGCTGCTGGGCGTACTCGTTGCGCATGCGCCATTGGCCGCGCCGGTCGAGCGCGAGCCAGCCGTAGCAGTTCGGCACATTGGGCCAGCGCGCCATGGCCGCCTTGACGATCTCATCCATAACCGCTGTCTCCTGTCTTTTTTATGCCGCGCCGTCGAAGAATCGCAGGATGCGTGCGGGCAGATAGTCGAGGTGTCCCGCCACCGGCAGCAATGGCAGCTGCCCCAGCAGTCCGCCGCGCGGCGTCATGAAGCCGACGTGGCCGCCATAGGCGGGCTGGTCGAGCACCACATCGTCGCTCACGTCCGCCGGGCCCGGCAGATGGTGGCCGGGCAGGAACGGATCGTTGCGCGCGTTGAGCACGAGCGTCGGCACGCGAATCTCGCCGAGTATCGGCTTGCTCGCGGCGCGGTGCCAGTAGTCGTCGGTATCGCGAAAGCCGTGCAGCGGTGCGGTAACCACGTTGTCGAACGCGTAGAGGTCGCGGCTCGCGAGCATCGTGGCGCGATCGAACAGACCCGGGTACTGGCCGAGCTTCGCGAGCGACTTGCGCTTGAGCGTCTGCAGGAACATCCGCGTATAGACGAGGTTGAACCCGCGCGAGAGCGCCGCGCCGCCGGCCGCGAGGTCGAGCGGCGCCGAGACCGACGCGGCTGCAGACACGAAGCCCGCGGCGTTGCCATCTTCACCCAGATAGCGCAGCAGCGCGTTGCCGCCGAGCGAGATACCGACCACGAGCAGCCGCCGCGCGGGATCGATCGCATGCAGCCGCTGCAAGACCCAGCGAATCTCGGCCGCATCGCCCGAATGATAGAAGCGCGGGGCCAGGTTGATTTCGCCCGAGCAGCCGCGGAAATGCGGAATCACGCCCGCCCAGCCGCGCGCGCGCAACGCGTCCATCAGCGTCTGCGCGTAGTGGCTGTCGGAGGCGCCCTCGAGGCCGTGGAACATGACCACGAGCGGCGCGTCGGGCTGCGTGGCGTGCGTGGTCCAGTCGAGGTCGATGAAGTCGCCGTCCGGCGTGTTCCAGCGTTCGCGCCGGAACGTCAGGCGCGCGTGGCGCGTGAAGCGTGCCGCCAGAATCGTCTGTGCATGGCCGCCGCGCAGCCACCATGGCGTATGGAAGTCGTCGCCGAACGCGGGGGCGGCCATGGGGATTGCCGACATGGCGGAAGACTGCGTCAGTGCAGCGCCTGTCCCGGTGCGGCTGCGACGGTGGCGACCTGCACCGCGTTGGCGGGGCTGCAATGGATATGGGCGAGGCGCCAGCCCTCGTGGTTCTGCATCAGCACGTACGTGGTGTGCACGTAGAGGTCCGCCTCGACGCGGTCCGCGCCGAAGCGCAGCGCCTCGGTCACGTCGAAGATGGACACGCCGAGCGATGCATGGCTGCTGGTCTCGATCGCGTCGATCAGGACCGGCTGGGAGTCGAGCAGCGTCGTGAAGGCCTGGCGCAGATGCTCGTGCCCGATCAGCCGCTGGCCGTCCGGGAGCACGCAGGTCACCGAGTCCTCGTCGAGCCATAGCCGCAGCGCGCCATCCGCATCGCGCAACTTCATGGCTTCGCGAAAGGCTTCGACGATGTCTTCGGCGGAATCGAACAGGCGGGCGAAACGTGGCATGGTGGCGTGTCAGGGATTCAGGGCGCTGGCTTCGGGAGCGTCGTCACGGACCGCTGTCACGGACGCAGGGACCGTTGCAACAGCTTGCGAAGCTCGACGAACACCATCTCGGGTCCGATATCTTTCAGGCAACGCAGGTGTCCTAACGGGCACTCGCGCTTGAAGCAGGGACTACACTCGAGCTGAAGCCACATGATACTCGCTGCCTGTGACAGCGGGGGCGTATGGCGGGGATCGCTGGAGCCGTACACGGCCACCTGCGGGCGATTCAGTGCCGCGGTCACGTGCATCAGGCCCGAATCGTTGCAGACCGCGGCCTCCGACAGCGCGAGCAGGTCCACCGCGTCGTCGAGCGAGGTCTGGCCGCAGAGGTTGCGCACGAACGGCGCGCCCGCGACGATCTCGTCGGCGATCTCGGCGTCCTTGCCCGACCCGAGCGCGATGATCTGCGCGTAGGGGAACGAGCGGCGCAGCATCTGCGCGAGCTCCGCGAAGTGGGCGGCGGGCCAGCGCTTGGCCGGACCGAATTCGGCGCCCGGGCAGAACGCGATGACGCGGGTGTGCGGCGCAATGTCGAAGCGCGCCGCGGTGGCCGCCATTCGCGCGGGGTCGGTGCGCAGGCGCGGCTCGGGCAGATCTTCGGGCAGGCGCGCGCCGGGCTTGAGCGCCAGGCGGGCGTAGTGTTCGACCATCGGCGGGCGGTGGTCGCGCGGCGGGTTGGCATGCCGCACGTTGAGCATGCCGAAGCGCGCCTCCCCGCGGTAGCCGATACGCAGCGGAATGCCGGCGAGCCATGGAATCAGCGCGGACTTCAGCGAGTTCGGCAGCACGTAGGCGATGTCGTAGCCTTCGTTCTTGAGCTGCTGGGCGAACATCAGGCGTGCCGACAGCTGCAGCTTGCCGTGCGCGAGGTCGCTCGGGAACACGCGGCCGATCTCGGGCATGCGCGTCAGGACCGGCGCCACCCACTTGGGCGCGAGCGCGTCGATTTCGAGACGCGGATGACGAGCCTTGATCAGCGAGAACAACGGCTGGGCCATCAACGCGTCGCCGATCCAGTTGGGGGCGATGACGAGAGCTTTCTTCATGAATGACGGCGGCGCCAGCGGCAACGGCCGGCTAACCGGGCGTGCCGGTTGCCAGCCATGGATGCGGGTTGCGCGACGAGGCGGCCGCGGTTCAGTGGTGACCCTTCAGCACGGTACCGGGCTTGAGCTTGTACACGGTACCGCAATACGGGCACTTGACCTCGCCGGTATCGGCCACATCGAGGAACACACGCGGGTGGTAGTTCCAGGCGGGCGTATTGCCGGTGGGGCAGTGCAGCGGAATGTCTTCCGCGCCGATTTCGACGACGGTGGCGGTTTGGGTCATGGTGTTGCCAGTTGCAGGGGTGTTAGCAATCGGGGCGGCGCGCGGGTCTCAGACCAGCGTCAGCCACTTCTTGTACTTTTCATCGGTGCCGCCGACGGCGGCGAAGAACGCTTCCTGGATGCGCTGCGTGACCGGGCCGCGGCGGCCTTCGCCGATGACGCGGTCATCGAGTTCGCGGATCGGCGTGACTTCGGCGGCCGTGCCCGTGAAGAACGCTTCGTCGGCGCAGTACATCTCGTCGCGCGTGATGCGCTTTTCGCGCACCTCGATGCCGAGGTCGCGCGCGATCGTCAGCGTGGCGTCGCGCGTGATGCCGTCCAGGCACGAGGCCAGGTCCGGCGTGTAGATCACGCCGTTGCGCACGATGAACACGTTCTCGCCCGAGCCTTCGCTGACATAGCCGTCGGTGTCGAGCAGCAGGGCTTCATCGTAGCCGAGGCCCGTCGCTTCCTGGTTGGCCAGGATCGAGTTGATGTAGTAACCGCTCGCCTTGGCGCGCACGAGCGACACGTTGACGTGGTGGCGCGTGAACGACGAGGTCTTCACGCGGATGCCGCGCTCCATGCCTTCTTCGCCGAGGTACGCGCCCCAGGGCCATGCGGCGATGGCCACGTGGATCGTGTTGCCGCGGGCGGAGACGCCGAGCTTCTCGGAGCCGATCCAGACCAGCGGGCGGATGTAGCAGGATTCCAGATTGTTCGCGCGCACCACTTCGCGTTGCGCGGCTTCGAGCGTCGGCTGGTCGAACGGCATCTCCATCTGGAAGATCTTTGCCGAGTTGAACAGGCGGCGCGTGTGCTCCTTGAGGCGGAAGATCGCGGTGCCTTCCGGCGTCTTGTAAGCGCGTACGCCTTCGAAGACGCCCATGCCGTAGTGCAACGTGTGGGTCAGCACGTGGATCTTGGCGTCGCGCCATTCGATCAGCTTGCCGTCCATCCAGATTTTGCCGTCGCGATCCGCCATCGACATGGTTGGTCTCCTGAGCACCAGAAAAAATCGAAAGATCGCCATTGTAAGCCGCGAGGCCTTGCGTGCCAACGCGGGCCCTTGTGGATCTACAATCGCACCTTCCCGACCCACCCCCCGCACGCGTGCGTCCGACTTCCGAGCTTTCCGCCTCCACCGACCCCAATACCGATGCCGGCACGCCCCCCGCCGAGGATCGCTGGGAATCGGCGCTGGGCGCGCTGCAGGCGCTGGCCGGCGGCGACGCGGCCCCGGAAGCCCCCGGCGCCGGACGGCGCCTGATCTGGGCGCTGACGTTCGATGCCGACGGAGAGGTGGGCACGATCGAGCCGATGGAGCAGGCGTGGGGCGCGCGCGGCTGGGGCAAGCCCCGGCCCGTGCCGCTCGCCCGCGTGGCCGAGGATGACACGCTGCCGCCGTGGGACGCCCGCGTGGCGCAGGCCGTGCGGCGGGACGCCTCCCGCAACCGGCGTTATGTGCTGGACCGCGCCGCCGCCATCATGGCGCTGGTTGGCCATCCGGCCGTGGTGCTGGCGCACGCGCCGACGGTGCCCGTGGAGGTGCTGGAGTCCTCGCCCGCGCTGGAGGCCGTGCGCGAGAAAGACCGCTTCGTGCTCCGCATCGTGCCGCCGCTGCGCCAGGCGCGCGCGATGGAGGACTTTCTGCCGGCCGCCGCGCGGCAGGAAGCCGAGGCGCTGCGGCAGATCACCGTGCTGCAGGACGGCCCGCGCCGCCTGCGCATCGTGCGGTTCACGCCCGCCCAGCAGGCCGCGGCGCGGCTGATCGCCGATGGGCTCGCCGTCCCCGCCAGCGCGCAGGCGCGGCTGGACGGCACGCTGCGGGCGCTTGCGGGCCATTTCCAGATCCATGCCGATGGCGCCGGCGACGCGCGCGAACGCGATCCCGATTCGCGCCTGCGTGCCGAAGTGGCGCCGGTGGGGCGTGGCATCAGCCTGCGGCTGGTCGTGACGCCGCTGGGCGCCATGGGGCCGCGCCTCGCGCCCGGACACGGCCGCGCGCAGCTGATGGCGACCATCGGCGTGGAAACGCTCGCGACGCGCCGCGACCTCGATGCCGAATTGGCTCACGTGGCCGAGGTGTTCAACGCGCTGCCGTGCCTCGTGCGGCAGGCGCCGGGCAGCGGCGAACTGGTGTGGACGCTCGACGATCCCGAGGACGCGCTCACGGTGGTGGAGACGCTGCCGGGGCTGGATGGCGTGATCGATCTCGAATGGCCGCGGGGCCGCGAGATTCGCGTCATACCGGCCGATCTGCCGCAACTTGCCGTGAGCGTGGAAACGGGCAGCGAGTGGTTCAAGCTGGTCGGCGAACTGCATGTAGCCGAGGGGCTCGTGCTGTCCCTGCAAAAACTCGTGGCCTGGGCGCACGGCCACGCGGGCCGCTTCATGGCGATGGAGCACGGGGTGTACGTCGCGCTGACGCGCCAGCTGCGCGACCGGCTGCGGGATCTCGCCGCCGTCGGGGACGCCGTGCGCGACGGCATTCGTGTGCCGCTGGTGGCCACGCCCTGGCTCGACGACGTGCTCGCCGGGGCCGGCATCGACCCCGACGCGCACTTCCGCACGCGCATCAAACGGCTGCGCGAGGCCCGCGAGGCCGATATGCCGGTGCCCGCCACGCTGGCCGCCGAGCTGCGTCCGTACCAGCTGGAGGGCTATCGCTGGATGATGTCGCTCGCCCGGGCCGGTCTCGGCGCCTGTCTGGCCGACGACATGGGGCTCGGCAAGACGCTGCAGGCGCTCGCCGTGCTGCTCGCGCGCGCGGCGGAGGGGCCCGCGCTCGTCGTGGCGCCGACATCGGTCTGCGGCAACTGGGCCGCGGAGGCGCGCCGCTTCGCGCCCTCGCTGCGGGTCCACGTCTATGCCGATGGCGATCGCACCGCCATCGTCGAACAGGCCGGCGCGCAGGATGTGGTGATCGTTTCCTATACGCTGCTCCAGCAGGCGCGCAAGGCGTTTTGCGAGCGCGCGTGGCACACGGTGGTCGCCGACGAGGCGCAGTCGTTCAAGAATCCTTCCTCGCGCCGGGCGCAGGCGATGTTCGCGTTGCAGGCGGACTGCCGCATCGCGCTGTCCGGGACGCCCGTGGAGAACCGGCTGGCCGAGCTCTGGGCCGTCATGCGCTTCTGCAATCCGGGCCTGCTCGGTTCGCTCGTCCGCTTCAACGAGCATTTTGCGAACCCGATCGAGCGCAATGGCGCACGGGATCCGCGTGCGCGCCTGCGCCGCATGATTGCGCCGTTCGTGCTGCGGCGGACCAAGGCGCAGGTGCTCGACGAACTGCCGCCGCGCACCGAACTCGTGATCCGCGTCGCCCCCGAGCCCGCCGAGGCCGCGCACTATGAGGCGCTGCGGCGGCAGGCGCTCTCCGAAGCCGAGCGCGCCCTGCTGCAACCGAAGGAACAAGGCCGGCGCCGCGTCAGGCGCGCGCGGCTGCCCGAGCCCGAAGCGCGCATCCACATCCTCGCGCAGCTGATGCGCATGCGCCGCGCCGCGTGCGACCCGCGGCTGGTGACACCGGAGATCGGGCACGCGGGCGCGAAGGTGCGGGCGTTTGCCGATCTGGCCGCCACGCTCGCCGCCAACGGGCACCGCACGCTCGTGTTCAGCCAGTTCGTCGACTTCCTGCAGCTGCTGCGGCAGGCGCTCGACGAGGCGGGGCTGGCGTGGCAGTACCTCGATGGCGCCACGCCGGCCGACGAACGCACGCGGCGCGTGGCCGCCTTCCAGGCGGGCGAGGGCGACGTCTTCCTGATCAGCCTGAAGGCCGGCGGCTTTGGGCTCAATCTCACGGCGGCCGACTACGTCGTGATCGCGGACCCCTGGTGGAACCCCGCTGCCGAGGATCAGGCGATGGGCCGCGCCCACCGTATCGGCCAAAGCCGTCCCGTCACGGTCTACCGGCTGATCACGGCCGGCACGATCGAGGAGCGCATCGTCGATCTGCATCTGGGCAAGCGTGCGCTGGCCGAAGGGGTGCTGGACGCCACCGCGGGGGAAGCGGTGGGCAGGGAGGCGGCGTTGCCCGATATCGACGAGCTCGTGGGATTGCTGCGCCGTTGATTAACGCGAGTCAAGGCGCTTGACTCTCAAACGGTATACAAATTGCCGCTTATCTTGCTGCCTGCTGGTGCGGTGCGATATGCCCGCGGCGCCGTTTTGGCGCATACGAGGTACGGTTATGGCGCATCGGGTGGCGGTTCTGGCCCGTTGCGGTGCAACGGGGCCTTCGCATAAACCCGGCCTTGAGGTTTTGGGATATCTGAATATAGTATACCGAACCACAAAAACAGACCGGAGCCCCCTTGTCCCCCGAAGTCGTGTCCGACCCCGTTCCGCCGCGCGTCGCGCAGGCGCCGCTTGCCGACTGCTGGGTGCCGGCGCATATCGCCGCCGCGCGGATGGCGAGCGGCGAGACCACCTCGATGGCGCTGACCGAGGCCTGCCACGCGGCATGGGCCGCGCGCAATCCGGCGGTCAATGCGATGGTGCTGGCCGATTTCGAAGCGGCGCGCGAAGCCGCTGCCGAGAGCGACGCCCGGCGACAGGCCGGACGCTCGCGCGGGCCGCTCGACGGATTGCCGTTTTCGATCAAGGAATCGTTCGACGTCGAGGGGTGGCCGACGACGTGCGGGGTACCCGCGCGCGCGGCCCATCGCGCCGCGGGAGACGCCGCGGTGGTCGAGCGCCTGCGCGCGCAAGGGGCTGTGCTGCTGGGCAAGACCAATGTGCCGCTGGGGTTGCGCGACTGGCAAAGCTATAACGCGATCTACGGCACCACGCGCAACCCGCACGATCCGTCGCGCACGCCGGGCGGTTCGTCCGGCGGCAGCGCGGCCGCGGTGTGCGCGGGCATGAGCTACTTCGACATCGGCTCGGACATCGGGTCGTCGCTGCGCAATCCCGCGCATTACTGCGGCGTGTTCTCGCACAAGAGCAGCCACGGCATCGTGCCATTGCGTGGCCACGGCAACGCGCCCGCGGGGTTTGCCGAACAGGACATCAACGTGGCGGGCCCGATTGCCCGCAGCGCCCGCGACCTCGAACTGGTCCTGCACGCGATTGCCGGCCCGGACAGTGCCGAGGCGTCTGCATGGCGCATGGACCTGCCGGCGTGCAGACACACGCGGCTGGCCGATTTCCGCGTCGCCGTGCTCCCCACCCATCCGCTTGCCGAGGCCGACGTCGCGGTGAGCGGGGCCATCGAGTCGCTCGGGCACGACCTGGCGCGCGCCGGTGCGCGCGTGAGCTGGAACGTCCGGCCCGATTTCGATGCCGCGCACTTGTGGCACGTGTACGTGCTGCTGCTGCGCGCGACCACATCCGTCTATATGGACGACGCGGCGTTTGCCGATGCGCTGCTGCGCGCCGATGGCAGTGACCGCGCGTCGAGCGACTACGCCACGCTGCAGTTCGCGGGCGCCGCGCTGAGCCATCGGCAATGGCTGTTGCTGCAGCAGGCGCGCGAGGGGTTCGCGCGCGCATGGCACCGCTTCTTCGGCGAGTACGACGTGCTGCTGTGCCCAGCGGCCTCGACCACCGCGTTTCCGATCGACGAGCGCGGCGAGCCGTGGCAACGCACGATCACGGTCAACGGCCAGCCGCTGCCGCTCACGTCGCAACTGTTCTGGGCGGGCCATTCCGGCTTGTGCGGCCTGCCGTCCACGGTCGCGCCGATCGGGCCCGCGAGCGACGGCCTGCCCGTCGGCGTGCAGATCGTGGCGCGCCGCTATGGCGACCTGACGTCGCTGCGCTTCGCGCAATTGCTGGAAGACGCGGGCCATGCGTTCCGTCCGCCGCCGGCCTGAACATCATCGCTGAAAGACAAACAGGGGAGGGAGATCATGCTGGACTGGTTCAGGGAGTTGTCGCGCGCGGAGCGCAAAGGCTTCTACGGAGCGTTCCTGGGGCATGCGGTCGATGTGTTCGACTTCATGATCTATTCGTTCCTGATTTCCACACTGCTCGCGCAGTGGGGCATGAGCAAGTCGATGGCGGGGGCCATCGTCACGTGGACGCTGGTGTCGTCGCTCGTCGGGGCGATCGGCGCGGGCCTGCTGGCGGACCGGTTCGGGCGTGTGCGCGTGCTGCGCTGGACGATCCTCGTGTTCGCGGTGTCGTGTTTCCTGTGCGGCATCGCCAATTCGCCCGAGCAGCTGATGGCGTTCCGCATGCTGCAAGGACTCGGGTTTGGCGGCGAGTCGTCGCTGTGCATGGTGCTGGTGACGGAGCTGATCCGCAATCCGGCGCATCGCGGCAAGTATTCGGGCTTTACGGCCAGCAGCTACTCGTTCGGATGGGGCGGCGCGGCCATCGCGTACGCCATCACGTTCAACCTGTTCGAGCCCGAGGTGGCATGGCGCGTCTGCTTCTTCCTCGGCATCCTCCCCGCGCTGGTGGTCGTCTATCTGCGCCGCAACCTCGAGGAGCCCGAAGTCTTCCTGAAGAGCCGGGCCGAGCGCGGTAGCCGCGGGGGCAACGATTCGCCGATGGCGGACCTGTCGCGCGTGTTCCGGCGGCCGCTGTTGCGCAAGACCGTGCTGTGCAGCCTGCTGTCCGGCGGCATGCTGGGCGCCTACTATGCGATCGCCACGTGGCTGCCGACGTTCCTGAAGACCGAACGCGGGCTGTCGGTGTTCGGCACCAGTTCCTACCTGGCCGTGACGATCCTCGGTTCGCTGGTCGGCTATGTGGCCGGCGCCTATGCCACCGACCGCTGGGGCCGCCGCCTGACCTACATCGCGTTCGCGGCCGGTGCGTTCGTGATGGCGATGATCTACATGATCATCCCCGTCTCGAATACCTCGATGCTCTTCCTCGGGTTTCCGCTTGGCGTGCTGATGCAGGGGGTGTTCTCGGGCATCGGCGCGACGATCTCCGAGTCGTACCCGAGCGGCGTACGGGCCACCGGCTACGGCGTGGCGTACAACCTCGGCCGCGTGATCGGCTCGTTCTTCCCGCTGGCCGTAGGCTGGCTCAACAGCGGCCGGACGTCGCTGGCGCTGGCCATCGCCATGGTGGCGGGCGTGGGGTATGCGCTCGTGATGGTGTCGGCGGCGCTGCTGCCGGAGACGTCGGGGATCGACCTTGGCGAGGCCGGCGGCGGTGACGATGACCGCGACGCGCGCGACAAGCGCGAGAACCGCGATACGGTGGGGCCCGTCGCGGGCGCGCCGTCGCCGGTGACGCCGGCGGGAAAGCTCGCCTGACCGCTTTGACCTCGAAACAACACTCCCCGGGGCGCTTTTAAGTCGCTGCTTACCAGCGGGCGCCACGGGCCTATAATGGGGGCTCTCTGCCAACGGCCGCGCGTCCTGTGCGGCCGTTGGCCTTTCCGGTTTTCATTTCGCCATGACGCCCCGAATGTCGTCCCCCGTGTGGCAACGCCTCTGGCATCGCTTTGCCGAGGCCGAGCGCACGGGCTTCCTTGAAGGCGCGCGCTACTTCGCGCCCTCCCTTCCCGCGGTGTTCTCATGGGGTCTGGTCACCGGCGTGGCCATGAGCAAGTCGGTGCTGACGGTGCCCGAGGCCATCGGCATGTCGCTGCTGGTCTATGCCGGCTCCGCGCAACTGGCCGCGCTGCCGCTGTTCGCGGCGGGCTTGCCGATCTGGACCGTGTGGCTGACCGCGGCCGTGGTGAATCTCCGCTTCGTGATCTTCAGCGCGGCGCTGCAGCCGCACTTCAGCTACATGCCGCTCTGGCGCCGGACGCTCATGGGGTCGTTCAACGGCGACCTGCACTTCGTCTACTTCATGCAGCGCTATGGCAGCCAGATCGGTTACACGCCCGGCAAGGAAGGATTCTTCTGGGGGATGGCGCTGACCAACTTCACGATGTGGCAGACATCGTCGATCGTCGGCATCCTGCTCGCGAGCCTGTTCCCCGATAGCTGGGGCCTCGGCCTCGCGGGGACGATGGCGCTGATTCCGGTGATGATCGCGACGATCACCTCGCGCTCGACGATGCTGGCGGTGGTGGTGTCCTCGGTGCTCGCGCTGCTGTGCTTCGACCTGCCGTACCGCCTCAGCCTCGTGGTGGCCGTGGTCGGCGCGATCGCGGCGGGCATGGCCAGCGACGAACTCGCAAATCGCGCCACGCTGCGCGCCATTCGCCTCCGTAACCGCGCGCAGGGCGTGGGCAAGTCGGGAGAGTCGCGATGACGACGCCGCTGAGCCATAGCGAAATCTGGATCGCGCTGGTCGGCATGGCGGCCGTGACGATCGTCACGCGCGCGCTGTTCCTGATGGCCGGCGAACGCGTGACGCTGCCCGATCGCATCCAGCGCGCGCTGCGCTATGCGCCGGCGGCCGCGCTCGCGGCAATCATCCTGCCCGACTTCCTGACGTTCGAGGGGCACTTCACGATCTCGCCCGCCAATGACCGCATGATGGCCGGCATCGCGGCCACGCTGTTTTATCTGGCCACGCGCCGCATGGTCGGGATGATCGCGGTCGGCATGGCCGTCTACACGGTGCTGCGGTTTATCGGCTGATCGTTTCCGCTGACTTCAGGCGGGGCCGGCGAGCACGCTGCCGAGCCGCGTGAGCAGGTGCGCGAGCTGTGCCTGCGTGCCCGTGCCGGTCTTCGTGAAGATCGACTTGAGCTGCGTGCGGCTGGTCTCGCGCTTGACGCCGAGTTGCGTGCAGGCTTCCGGCAGGCCGATGCCCGTCATCATCAGCGACGCCAGCCGCGACTCGGCCGGCGTGAGCGCGTACAGGTCGCGCAGGATCGTGGCCATCGTCAGGGGCGCGCCGCGGTTCTCGTGAATGGCCACGAGCGCCGCGTTGATTTCGCCGCCCGGCCGTACCGGCTGGATCACGATCTGCGCGGTACGGCCCTCGTGGCCGATGGCGTGAATCGCCTGCGGCGGCGAGGCGGTCTCGCAGACGAGCCGCAGCACGTCCGGCAGCGGCCGCGACAGGCGCCATCCCGATGCGCCCGCCACCCCCGGCGGCATGGCCGTGCTACCGCTGGTGCCGCTGGTGCCGCTGGTGCTGCTTGTGCCGTTGGTCCCGTTGGAATGCTGCGGCAATAGCCGGCGCGCCCAGGCCTCTCCGGCCGGGTTCGCGACGATCAGCGTGCCATTGCCGCGCGCCACCAGCACCGCATATTGCAGCCGCCCGATGACGTCGATGGAGGCGCGCAGCGCGAGCGCCTCGGACTGCGCGCGCTGGCACAGGGCCATGGCCTGCCGCAGATGCGGAACGGCCCAGTCGAGCGCCTGCGCGTCGGCCGTATCGTAAGGGGGCTGCTCGAGGCGCCGCTGCAGGCAAAGGTAGATCTCGCGACGCGGATTGCGATCGACGAGGCATGTCATGAAGGGCGGAACCGGCGCATTGCCGAACATCTGTGCCACGCCCGACGGGCGCCGGATGCCGATCTGCCATTGCCCCACGGCCAGCGGACCGGCCAGGCCCATGCGCGGGTCACGCGGCGGGCTGAGCGGCGGTGGGCTGACCGGCTCGACCTCTCCCAATTCCGAATGCGCGATCTCTTCCACGCGAGCGTGCGCGTTGACGTGCTCCACGATGACGATGGAAGCCCGCACGCTGTCGCTCTTGGTGCAGAGCGACTTCAGGCTGCGACGCCATGCCGTGCGGTCTAGCATCCCCTCGTAGAGGCCACGGATCGTCTCATGCATGGCCATCTCCCCGGGTACCGATTGCTGTACGAGTCTTTGCCGCCCCGGCGTTGTCGTCGATACGCTGCGCCGCTTTCCCCCTGCCCCCGTGCGCAGGTTGCCGTCTCTTTTGCGTCCGTCTGTTTTACGTCCCTTACCGGGCGGCATCCCACTTGTCTGACATTGCAGACGTTTTGGATACATTTCTTGCTACAGTACTCGAACTGCCTCTGCGGGGGCAACGCCGGTTACCCCCGCCTGCGGGGGGGATATGGCAGAAATGCGACGAACTATCAAATCCGGATCTGACGACGATCTGGTTGCGGCGGGAACGTCGGTCGCGTCAGAGTTCCTGCCAACGCGCAATTCCGCAACGGCGATCAGGTAAAATGCCGGTTTCCCCGACTGTTCCCGCCGCATATCGCCATGACCTCTGTCCTGCGTCTTTCCGATCTCATTTCCGAAGGCAAAATCTCCGGCAAACGCGTATTCATCCGCGCAGACCTGAACGTGCCGCAGGATGACGCGGGCCATATCACGGAAGACACGCGCATCCGCGCGTCCGTGCCGGCCATCGAGGCCTGCCTCGCGGCCGGGGCCGCCGTGATGGTCACGTCGCACCTGGGCCGCCCGACCGAAGGCGAACTCAAGCCCGAGGATTCGCTGGCGCCGATCGCCACCCGTCTGTCCGAACTGCTCGGCAAGCCGGTGCCGCTGGTGCAGAACTGGGTCGATGGCGTGCAGGTGGCGCCGGGCCAGGTGGTGCTGCTCGAGAACTGCCGCGTGAACAAGGGCGAGAAGAAGAACAGCGACGAGCTCGCGCAGAAGATGGCGCGCCTGTGCGACGTCTACGTAAACGACGCGTTCGGCACGGCGCACCGCGCCGAGGCCACGACGCATGGGATCGCGAAGTTCGCGCCCATCGCATGCGCGGGTCCGCTGCTGGCGGCCGAGATCGACGCGCTGGGCCGCGCGCTGGGCCAGCCGGCCCGTCCGCTCGTGGCGATCGTCGCGGGCTCCAAGGTTTCCACCAAGCTGACCATCCTGAAGTCGCTCGCCGACAAGGTCGATCAGCTTATCGTCGGCGGCGGTATCGCCAATACGTTCATGCTGGCCGCTGGCCTGAAGATCGGCAAGTCGCTGGCCGAGGCCGACCTCGTCGCCGACGCCAAGACCATCATCGACATCATGGCCGCGCGCGGCGCGTCGGTGCCGATTCCGGTCGATGTGGTCTGCGCGAAGGAATTCAGCGCCACCGCCACCGCGACGGTCAAGGACGTCAAGGATGTGGCCGACGACGACATGATTCTCGACATCGGCCCGAAGACGGCCGCGCAACTGGCGGATCAGCTCAAGGCCGCCGGCACGATCGTCTGGAACGGTCCGGTCGGCGTGTTCGAGTTCGACCAGTTCGGCAACGGTACCAAGGTCCTCGCACAGGCGATCGCCGACTCCAGCGCCTTCTCGATCGCCGGCGGCGGCGACACGCTGGCCGCGATCGCCAAGTACGGCATTGCCGACCGCATCGGCTATATCTCCACCGGTGGCGGCGCGTTCCTCGAGTTCCTCGAGGGCAAGAAGCTGCCCGCATTCGAAGTGCTGGAACAGCGCGCGGCAGGCTGACCAACGTCTCCCGAAGAACGCCCCCCACGAAAACCCCCGACAGAAGGAGTTGCCCGCATGACCCGCATGACAAAGATCGTCGCAACGATCGGCCCGGCCTCGAGCACGCTCGAAATGCTGACGCGCATGATCGCTGCAGGCGTCGACGTGGTACGCCTCAATTTCTCTCACGGCACCGCGCAGGACCATATCGACCGTGCCGCGCTCGTCCGCGAGGCGGCGAAGGCGTGCTCGCGCGAAGTCGCGATCATGTGCGACCTGCAGGGCCCGAAGATCCGTGTCGGCAAGTTCGAGCACGGCAAGGTCACGCTGAAGCCGGGCGACGCGTTCGTCCTCGACGCGACCTGCGAGCTCGGCAATCAGGAGCGCGTGGGGCTGGACTACCGCGACCTGCCGCGCGACGTCGGTCCCGGCGATGTGCTGCTGCTCAATGACGGGCTGATCGTGCTCGTGGTCGATCGCGTGTTCGGCCCGGAGATCTTCACCACGGTGAAGATCGGCGGCGACCTGTCGAACAACAAGGGCATCAACCGCCAGGGCGGCGGGCTGTCGGCGCCGGCGCTGACCGCGAAGGACATGGAGGACATCAAGACCGCCATGGCGCTCGGCGCGGATTATGTCGCGGTGAGCTTTCCCAAGAACGCCACCGATATGGAAATGGCGCGCCAGCTGGCGGCCGTCGCGGGCCAGCCGCATGGCCACAAGACGCGCATGATCGCGAAGATCGAGCGCGCGGAAGCCATCCGCCCGGGCGTGCTCGAGGAAATCCTGCAGGCGTCCGACGGCATCATGGTCGCGCGTGGCGACCTGGCCGTGGAAGTGGGCAACGCCGCGGTCCCGGCGCTGCAGAAGCGCATGATCAAGCTTGCGCGCGAGGCCAACAAGCTGACCATCACCGCCACGCAGATGATGGAAAGCATGATCGTGAACCCGGTGCCGACGCGCGCCGAGGTGTCGGACGTGGCCAATGCGGTGCTGGACGGGACCGATGCGGTCATGACGTCGGCGGAAACGGCCGCGGGCCGCTACCCCGTGGAAACGGTCGAGGCAATGGCCGCGATCTGCCTCGAGGCCGAGAAATCCGAGGTGGTGCAGCTCGATACCGATTTCCTGAATCAGACATTCTCGCGCATCGATCAGTCGATTGCGATGGGTGCGCTGTTCACCGCCTATCATCTTGGAGTGAAGGCCATTGCCGCGCTGACCGATTCCGGTGCGACGGCGTTGTGGATGAGCCGCCACCGGATCCATGTGCCGATCTACGCGATGACGCCGAACCTGGCCTCCCAGCGCAAGATGCAGCTGTACCGCAACGTGGTGCCCCTGCCGCTGGAGTCGAGCACGGATCGCGATACCGCGCTGGAGCAGGCCGAGGCGCTGCTGCTGGCCCAGGGCGTGGTGCAGCGGGGCGACTTCATCGTGCTGACGGTCGGCGAGCCGATGGGCCAGGCGGGTGGGACGAATACGCTGAAGATCGTGCGCGTAGGGAGTTGACCGACAACGCGTGTGTGCCCCGCCGGACAGACGTCCGGGCCCGCGTGTGCGAGCCTCCCGAGGCCCGGAAAGCATGCATACCGGAACCAATACCGGAACGAATACAGAAACAATTTTTTATTCAGGAGTTTGAGATGCCACTCGTTTCCATGCGCCAGCTGCTGGACCACGCCGCCGAGAACGGCTACGGTCTGCCCGCGTTCAACGTCAACAACCTCGAGCAGGTGCAGGCCATCATGCAGGCGGCCGACGAGGTCAACGCTCCGGTGATCATGCAGGCATCGGCAGGCGCGCGCAAATACGCGGGCGAGCACTTCCTGCGTCATCTGATCGAAGCGGCCGTGGAAGCGTATCCGCATATCCCGGTGGTGATGCACCAGGATCACGGCCAGTCGCCGGCGATCTGCCAGGCCGCGATCGACCTGAATTTCTCGTCCGTGATGATGGACGGCTCGCTGCGCGAAGACGGCAAGACGCCGGCCGACTACGAGTACAACGTGGACGTGACCCGCAAGGTCGTGCAGATGGCCCACGCGCTGGGCGTGACCGTCGAAGGCGAACTGGGCTGCCTCGGCTCGCTGGAAACCGGTGAAGCGGGCGAGGAAGACGGCATCGGCGCCGAGGGCAAGCTCGACCATTCGATGCTGCTGACGGATCCCGAGCAGGCCGCCGACTTCGTCAAGGCCACGCAGCTGGACGCGCTGGCCATCGCGATCGGTACCTCGCACGGCGCGTACAAGTTCACGCGCAAGCCCACGGGCGACATCCTCGCCATCAGCCGCATCAAGGAAATCCACGCGCGCATTCCGAACACCCACCTCGTGATGCACGGTTCGTCGTCGGTGCCGCAGGAACTGCTCGAGGAAATCCGCCAGTTCGGTGGCGACATGAAGGAAACGTATGGCGTGCCGGTCGAAGAGATCCAGGAAGCCATCAAGTACGGCGTGCGCAAGATCAACATCGACACCGACATCCGCCTGGCGATGACCGGCGCGATCCGCCGCTTCTTTGCGGAGAACCCGAGCAAGTTCGACCCGCGCGAATACCTGAAGCCCGCGCGCGAAGCCGCCAAGCAGGTCTGCAAGGCGCGCTACGTGGCGTTCGGCTGCGAAGGCCAGGCCAGCAAGATCAAGGCGGTTTCGCTGACCGACATCGCCCAGCAGTACAAGTCGGGCAAGCTGTCGCAAGTCGTGCAGTAATACGCCCGATGCCCTCCCCCTCCGGGGAGGGCAGTTTTACGTTTACGTTTCTCAGTTCTTCCACCATGTCCGAAGCCCTCTACGATTCCTCCATTCAATCCCTGCCGCTGCTCGGCCGCGGCAAGGTGCGCGACAACTATGCCGTCGGCGACGACAAGCTGCTGATCGTCACGACGGACCGCCTGTCCGCGTTCGATGTGATCATGGGGGAGCCGATCCCGGCCAAGGGCCGCGTGCTGAACCAGATGGCCAACTTCTGGTTCAAGCGCCTCGCGCACATCGTGCCGAACCACGAGACCGGCGTGTCCGCCGAGAGCGTCGTGGCGCCGGACGAAGTGGCGCAGGTGCGGGGCCGCGCGGTGGTGGTCAAGCGCCTGAAGCCGATCCTCGTCGAGGCCGTGGTGCGCGGCTACCTCGCCGGTAGCGGCTGGAAGGACTACCAGGCGACGGGCAAGGTGTGCGGCATCGCGCTGCCGGCCGGCCTGCAGAACGCGCAGAAGCTGCCCGAGCCGATCTTCACGCCGGCCGCCAAGGCGGAGATGGGCGAGCACGACGAGAACATCTCGTTCGACGAAGTCGAGCAGCGCATCGGCAAGGAACTGGCCGCGAAGATGCGCGATATCTCGATTCGCCTGTACAAGGAAGCGGCCGAGTTCGCGGCCACGCGCGGCATCATCATCGCCGATACCAAGTTCGAGTTCGGTCTGGACGAGAACGGCACGCTGACGTTGATGGACGAGGTGCTGACCGCCGACTCCTCGCGCTTCTGGCCCGCCGATTCGTATCAGGTCGGCACCAATCCCCCGTCGTTCGACAAGCAGTTCGTGCGCGACTGGCTGGAAGCCGTGCGCCTCGACGGCAAGCCGTGGCCGAAGACCGCGCCGGCGCCGAAGCTGCCGGACGACGTCGTGCAGAAGACCGCCGACAAGTACAAGGAAGCGCTGACGCGCCTGACCGGCGAAGCGCTGCAATAATCGACGACGGATTTCGCAACATGAGCAACGAAGCAAACAAGCCCGTGGTGGGCGTCGTCATGGGCAGCAGTTCCGACTGGGACGTGATGCAGCACGCCGTGGCCATGCTCAAGGATTTCGGCGTACCGTTCGAGGCGCAGGTGGTATCCGCGCACCGGATGGCCGACGACATGTTCCGCTATGCGGAGACCGCGCGCGGCCGTGGCATTCGCGCGATCATCGCGGGCGCCGGCGGTGCCGCGCATCTGCCCGGCATGATCGCCGCCAAGACGATCGTGCCGGTGTTCGGCGTGCCCGTGCCGTCGAAGTACCTGCGTGGCGAGGATTCGCTGCTGTCGATCGTGCAGATGCCGAAGGGCGTGCCCGTGGCGACGTTCGCGATCGGCGAGGCCGGCGCGGCCAACGCGGCGCTGCATGCGATAGCGACGCTCGCGACCACGGACGCGGCGCTGGCCGACGCGCTGGAAGCGTTCCGCGCGAAGCAGACCGAGGCCGCGCGGGCCATGAAGCTGCCCGTCTGAGTCCGATCCGCGCGTTCCGCGGCCGCGTTGGCCGCCTGTTTCAAGCTGCCTGTTTTAGCTGCTCTTTCCTGTTCTACGCATGCCGACCGATATCCATCCTTACCTGTCCGAAGCCCATACGCCCGAGTCGCGCGCCGAGTTCGGCGTCGATCAGCCCGGTGCGCCGATTCTGCCGGGTGCCTGGCTTGGCATGCTGGGCGGCGGGCAGCTCGGCCGCATGTTCACGCACGCGGCGCAGTCGATGGGCTATCGCGTCTGCGTGCTCGATCCCGATCAGGACAGCCCGGCAGGCATCGTGGCCGACCGTCATATCTGCGCGCCGTACACCGACGAGGCCGCGCTCAACGAGATGGCGAAGCTTTGCCAGGCCGTGAGTACCGAGTTCGAGAACGTGCCGTCGATGTCGCTGGACCGCCTGGAGCAACTGGGTGCGTTCGTGGCGCCGCGCGGCTATTGCGTGTCGATTGCCCAGAACCGCATCGGCGAGAAGAAGTTCTTTGCGTCGTGTGCCGAGCGCACGGGCGTGCCCACCGCGCCGCACTGGGTCATCCAGCACGATGCGGACGTCGATCAGGTGCCCGAGGCGCTGCTGCCCGGCATTCTGAAGACCGCGCGCATGGGCTACGACGGCAAGGGCCAGGCGCGTGTGAAGACGCGCGAGGACGTCCGGGCCGCGTGGCGCGCGATGCAGCATGTGCCGTGCGTGCTCGAGCAGATGCTGCCGCTGGCCTACGAAGTGTCCGTGCTGGCCGCACGCGCCGCGGACGGTTCTACCGCGACGTGGCCGCTGGCCGAGAACGTCCATCGCGACGGCATCCTGTTCTCGACGACGATGCCGTCGTCGAGCGTGTCCGACGATATCGCCGATCGCGCGCGTGCCGCGGCGGCGATCATCGCGACCGAGATGGGTTATGTCGGCGTGCTGTGCATCGAGTTCTTCGTGCTGACCGATGGCTCGCTCGTGGCCAACGAGATGGCACCGCGCCCGCACAATTCGGGTCACATCACGATGGATGCCTGCGAGACCAGCCAGTTCGAGCAGCAGGTTCGCGCGATGGCGCGCATGCCGCTGGGCAGCACGCGCCAGCATTCGGCCGGCAAGATGCTGAACCTGCTGGGCGACGCGTGGTTCGAGTTCGGCCTCGAGCGCACGCCCGCGTGGGATCAGGTCATCGCGCAGCCCGGCGCCAAGCTCCACCTCTATGGCAAGAGCGATGCGCGCCCCGCGCGCAAGATGGGCCATGTGAATTGCGTCGGTGACGCGGC
Source organism: Cupriavidus pauculus (assembly GCF_008693385.1). Classification (NCBI taxonomy): domain Bacteria; kingdom Pseudomonadati; phylum Pseudomonadota; class Betaproteobacteria; order Burkholderiales; family Burkholderiaceae; genus Cupriavidus; species Cupriavidus pauculus. Next base: position 2,621,446 of record NZ_CP044065.1, on the reverse strand, counting down.
CGCTGCAGCCGATGCGGCGTTCGTCGCGGCCGCGCAGGCGCTGCATATTCCGCTCTGAGTCTTTTCATGTCCTCACGCATGCCCACGGCCGCCGAGCTCGACGAAGCGGTTCGCCTGCTCGAAGCGGGACAGCTGGTCGCGTTTCCGACCGAGACCGTCTATGGGCTCGGTGCCGACGCCGAGAATCCCGAGGCCGTTGCCCGCATCTTCGCTGCCAAGGGCCGTCCGTCGAATCATCCCGTGATCGTGCATGTGGTCGATGGCGGCGACGTCAGCTACTGGGCCGACTCGGTGCCCGAGGCGGCGCAGAAGCTGATCGATGCGTTCTGGCCGGGACCGCTGACGCTGATTCTCAAGCGTGCCGCGCATATTCCCGCCGCCGTGGCCGGCGGGCAGGACAGTCTTGGACTGCGTTGCCCGTCGCATCCGGTCGCGCAGGCGCTGCTGTCGCGTTTCCGGCGGGGTCGCGGCGGGATCGCGGCGCCTTCGGCGAACAAGTTCGGGCAGGTGAGTCCGACCACCGCGCAGCATGTGCGGGACGAGTTCGGCGATGCGGTCTATGTGCTGGAAGGCGATGGGGTCGATGTCGGCATCGAGTCGACGATCGTCGATCTGTCGCGGCTCGATCAGGGCGTCGGCCCCGTGTTGCTGCGGCCCGGTGCGATCACCCCGGCGATGATGGAAGCCGTGCTGGGCACCGCGCCGTTGCCGCCCGATGCGGCCGCGCCGCGGGCATCGGGCACGCTGCGCGCCCACTACGCGCCGCGCACGGCGCTGGTGCTGGCCGATGCGTCCGCGCTGCCGGCCTACCTGGCCGCGCTGCCGGCCGATGGGCGGCTGGCGTTCGTTGGACGCGAGGCGCCTTCGGGTCTGGACGCACGCTGCGCGTTCGTGGCGGCGCCGGCTACGCCGGAGGCCTATGCGCGCGAGCTCTATCGCCTGCTGCGCCGGCTCGACAAGGAAGGGTTCGGCCGGCTCGTGTTCGAGCCGGTGCCGGCCGGGCACGAATGGGATGGCGTACGGGACCGCCTCGGCCGCGCCGCGGCGGCGTTCGAATAGCCGCCGCCTCCAGGTCCTCGGGTCCTCAGATCGTCAAGGCGCGCCGCGGTACACCCACTGCATCAGCGCGTCGTGCGCCTCCTGCGCGGCGGATGCGTTCGGGTGGTTGATGTAGGCCACCACCACATACCGGTCGCCGTTCAGCGCATCGACATAGCCCGCCAGCGCGCGCACATCCTGCAGCGTCCCCGTCTTCAGATACGCATTGCCCGCCGCGTTCGCGCGCGTGAGGCGGTTGCGCAGGGTGCCGTCCACGCCGAGGATCGGCAGCGAGTCGAGCAGGGCCGGGCCCACGTTGCTCGCGAGCGCCTGCTGCAGCAGGCGCGCCATGTCGTACGCGCTGATGCGCTCGTCGCGCGAGAGGCCCGAGCCGTTGTCGAGCACGAGGCTGCGCAGGTCCAGCCCCTGCTTCTGCAGCCAGCGCTGGATCACGGTTGCCGAACGCGCGGTGCTCGCGGGGCCGCCACGGTCGATTTCCGCACCGATGGTCAGGAACAGCTGGCGCGCCATCACGTTGTTCGAATACTTGTTGATATCGCGCACGATATCGCCGAGCGGCTCGCCATAGTGCCGCGCCAGCAGCACCGCGTTGCGCGGCACCGGGCCGCTGCGCACGCCGGGCGCATGCGTGAACGTTCCGCCCGCGAGCTGCCATTCGGCGACGAATCCACCCCAGATGAAATCGCTGTGCGACAGCGTCGCGAGGTTGATCACATGTTCGCCGCAATCGGTCGAATAGCTGCCGTCGAACGCGGCCACGACCGTGCCGTCCGGCTGCGGCATGATGGCCGGGTTCGCCCGCGTCCGCCAGTCGCCGCAACGGCCGTTCGTCAGCGCCAGCCGGTTGTCCACCCGCAGTTGCGCCAGCGAGGGCGTGACCGACACCGCCACCGAGCGGCTCGCCGGGTCCGGACTGATCGTGAAGGACAGCGTCTTGAACGCATACAGCAGCGCGTCCGGATTCACGTTGTACGCGCGCGTGGACTCGCCGTCGATCGTGCCGTTGCCATCGAGCCCATCCGCGAAGAAGCTGCGGTCGAGCACGAGGTCGCCATTGATATTGTTGACACCCGCGCGCCGCGCGGATGACACGAGCTTGGCCATCTCTTCGGGCACGAGCTTGGGATCGCCCCGGCCGCGCAGGTAGATATTGCCGTTGAGCGAACCGTCGACACCGGGCTGCGTGTCGGCATAGAGCGACGTCTGCCAGCGAAAGTCGGGCCCCAGCAATTGGAGTCCCGCAAACGTCGTCACGACTTTCATCGTCGAGGCGGGATTCATCGGCTGCTCGGCATTCCAGCTCGCGCGCGGCGCGGGCGCGCCAACCTTCACGACATAGAAGCTCGCGGCCGATAACGGCACGTTGGCGCGGCGTAATGCCGTGACGACGTTGGCCGGCAACCCGGCGCGCAGGGCGGCGGGATCGACGGTCTCCGCGGCGGCATGCTTTGCCGGCGCGGACGAAGAAGGGGAGGTGGACTTTGCCGCCGCGGCCGGTTTGGCCTTGGCGGCCTTGGCGTCCGCGGGGACGGTTGCGAGTCCGGCGGCAAGGCACGCCAGGAGCGCGGCGGCCGGAACGATGCGGGGCAGGGCATTGGGCATGGGCATGGCGGAGATGTTAACGCATGCCCAACGCGGTTCGGATGACGTGAAACGCTCGGTTACCGTGTCAATTCGACAGCGAAGTCGACCGCGCGCCGCTCACGGGGGCGGGCGCCTTCGGAATCGGGAACACGAGGTCGTAGGCCCAGTTGTAGATCAGCGCGTAGACCATGTAGAAGCCGGCCACCGCGATGTCCATGATGAACGCGTCGAACAGGCTGATGTCGAGGTACCACGCGACGGACGGCAGGAACACGATCAGCAGGCCGCCCTCGAACAGGATCGCGTGCAGCACGCGAATGGCCGGCGTCTTGTGGACGTCCCCACGGACGCGGAGCATCGCCTTGTCGAACATCAGGTTGTAGACGTAGTTCCATGCGGCGGCGATCAGCGATGCCACCGCACCGATCAGGCCCATCTGATGCAGCGCATAGCCGAACACCCAGCTGGCAAGCGGGGCGAAGGCCAACAGGCCGATCAACTCGAAACCGATCGCGTGTCGGATCCGGTCTCCGGTAGTGCGCATGATCCTCTCCAGCAAAAACGACGATGGGACACAGTCTATCTGATGGATTGATATTGCCAAGTTGGATACCATCGGTTTATCCGATAGATAGCAGAAAAGGAGGCGTATGAGTCTCTCCATCGACCAGTTGCAGGCCTTTGTCGCGGCGTCCGAAACGGGCTCGTTCTCGGCCGCCGCGCGCCGACTCGGCAAGGCGCAGTCCGTGGTCAGCGCGGCCGTGGCCAACCTCGAGATCGACCTCGGCAATGCGCTGTTCGATCGCAGCGCGCGCTATCCCGTGCTCACGCCCGCGGGGGAGCGCCTGCTGGCCGAGGCGCGCGTGATCCTGGAACGCTGCGAACATTTCCGCGGCGTGGCCAAGAGCCTGGGGGAGGGCGTCGAGACGCGGCTCGTGCTGGCCGTGGACGAGCTGTATCCGGAAGAGATTCTCGGCGTGATGCTCGAGGAGTTCTCGCGGCAGTTTCCGGCGGTGGAGCTCGAACTGCTGTTTCCGCTGATGGAGGACGTAAGCCGGCTCGTGATGAGCCAGTGCGCGGACCTCGGCATCATGTGGCGGCAGGAAATTCTGCCGGCCGAACTCGCGTTTCATGCGCTCGGCTGGGTGCCGATGCCGATCCTCTGCGCGCCCGAGCATCCGCTCGCGCACCAGCCGCGCGTCGATTGGGAAGAGCTCAAGCGTTATCGCCAGCTGATGGTGGCCACGCGCAGCGACAGCGAAGAAAAGAAGCGCCTGCGCGTCGCGGCCGATGTCTGGTGGGTCGAGAGCCAGTGGGTCATCGTCGAACTGATCAAGCGCAATCTGGGCTGGGGATTCGTACCCTGGCACGTGGCCGCGAACTCGCCGGCCGCGGCACAACTGGTGTCACCGAAACTCGCGTTTCAGGAAAAGGACTGGCCCGTGGCGATGGAGCTCGTGTGGCACAAGCAGCGGCCGCTCGGCAAGGCGGCGACATGGCTGCGGGAGCGCGTGAAACGCGAGCCGTTGCCGGTTCCGGTCTCGGGCGGCGGATCGGCGCGGCGGTAGGAGGCAGCAATAAGGGGCGGCAATAAGGGGCACCGCCTATGCCGCCTGCGCCAGCGGCGCAAACGGAAACACCATCTCCACGCGCAGGCCGCCTTCCTCGCGGTTGACGAGGTTCAGGCGCCCGCCGCCCTGGCGGACCAGGCGATCGACGATCGCGAGTCCCAGCCCCGAGTGCGCGTTGCCGCCGCGCGCCGGATCCAGCCGCACGAACGGGAGCGTCACGCGGTCCATCGCATCGTCGGGAATGCCCGTGCCGTGATCCTCCACGGTCAGGCGCCAGCCTTCGTTCGTGCGCGCGGTGGACACATGCACGGGCGGTGCGCCGTACGCATAGGCGTTATCGACGAGGTTGCCGACGATGCGGTCGAGCTGCGTCGCGATCATGCGGAAGCCGTCGCCCGCGGCGAGGTCGAGTTCGACGAAGCGGTCCTGCTCCGCCAGCGATGCCGCGAGTTCGGAAATGCGCTTCTCCACGGGCACGGGCCGCGCGGTCGGCTCGCTGCTCTGCGCGAAGGTCAGGAACTGCTCGACGATCGCCGACATCGACTCCACATCGCGCGTAACGCCCGCGGCGGCCTTCGGGTCGCTCAGCATCTCGGCGCGGAGCCGCAGCCGCGCGAGCGGGGTCTTCAGGTCGTGCGCGATGCCGGCGAGCATCGTGTTGCGCTCCTGGTCCGTGCGCACGAGGTCGGCGACCATGCGATTGAAACGCTCGATCAGTTGTCGCAGCTCATGCGGCCCGCGCTCGCGTAGCGGCGGCACCATCTCCTGCCGCGACAATCGCGCCGCGGCCTCGGCCATGTCGCGTACGGGCCGCTGGATCTGCCACGCGATCAGCAGCGCGAAGATCGTCGCCACGGCGACCACGAGGATGACGCCGGGTACGAGCCGGTTGTCGGGCGGGGGGTTGTGCACCCACAGGATCGGCATGGCGATCCACTGCGCGCGCGTCGGCAGCTTGACCCACAGCCGCGGCGTGGCTTCGTCCTCGATCCGCAACTCGCTGCCCTTCGGCAGGCGGCTGCCGAACTGTTCGATCAGCCGGCGCGGCCGGCCGCCCTGCGGGACCGCCGACAATTCTTCCGCCCGCGTGTTGTCGCCGATCTCGACGAGGCTCGGCAACGGCAGCGGCGGCCGCGCATCGAGCGCGTGCTCGATGCTCTGCAGCTGGAACAGCATCTGTTCGACCGAATAGTCGACCTGCTGCTGGCGACGATCCATGCGAAGAATCGTCAGCCAGGAGAAATGGCTGATCATGAGCACCGCTGCAATCAGCAGTGCCATGCGTCCGAACAGGGTGTCAATCCTCAGCTTCATTGCTCAGCGTCTTTGGTGCGAAAGTCCTACTGCGGAATCTCTTCGGCCTCGTCGGGCACGAACGTATAGCCCCTGCCGCGCACGGTCTGGATATAGCGCGGGCGCTGCGCGTCCTCGTCCAGCAGCCGGCGCAGGCGCCAGATCTGCACATCGATGCCGCGGTCGCTGATGCCGCTCGCGGTGCCGTACATCAGCTCGACGATGCGCTCGCGCGACAGCACTTCCAGCGGATGCATGAGCAGCAGCTTGAGCAGCGCGAACTCGGTGTCGCTGATCGATACCGCCTGCCCGGTCCGGAGCAGCGAGCGCTGGCGGAAGTTCACGCGGAACGGGCCGAACGCGATCGACTCGCGGTCCTCGGGTGCAGCCGCGGGCCGGGCGAGCTTGCGGCGCAGGACCGCGTTGATGCGCGCGAGCAACTCGCGCGGCGAGAACGGCTTGCCGAGGTAGTCGTCGGCGCCGATCTCGAGCCCGACGATACGGTCGATCTCGTCGCTGCGCGCGGTCAGCAGGATCACCGGAATATCGTCGTTCTTCGCACGCAGGTTGCGCAGCGCCGTCAGGCCATCGACCTTGGGCATCATGAGGTCCAGCACGATCAGCGCGGGCCGTTCACGCTCGAGGCGCGCCTGCAGGCCGTCCCCGTCGTGCAGCACGGACACGGCAAAGCCCTGCGAGGTCAGGTACTCGCGCAGCAGGTCGCGAAGTTCGGGATCGTCGTCCACGACGAGGATCTGGGTGGGCTGGTTCGTTCGCATAGGCAAATGATAGTCAGGCTGGCGGCGTGGGAACGCGATTGGCGTCCGCGGTTTTGTTTCCGGAGGTTACACCCGGCCCGCTGGTAATCCGCTGTAATAAAAGAGCGGGTGCCAGAAACAGGCGCGGTCATCCCGGCACATTATGCTTCGTCCCAACGTGGCGATATTTTTCGCCACTGCCAATCGCGCGGCGCCTACCTGCCAGCCGCACCGGATCGATCGCCCTCCCGAACCTTGCCCCAGAGGAAAAACGGGACCCGAAAGGGAAGCCCCTCCATAGGCGGCCAGGGCGAATGGTCTTTCCGGTAGCGCGATTTGGCATACTTTGCCATTTCGCCCGCTGGCCGGCCCCCGGCCGCCGCGCGAATATCGTTGGCGTGCCCCATCCCGGGCGCGCCGTTCCCAGGATTCCGGATATGTCGCAACCCGAAAACGGTCAACCCTCCTCGCCACCCACCCCGCCCCGGGGGCCCTCGCCACAGCGCGGCGCGTCATCGCGCCGCACATGGATCGCGATCGCGGTCGTCGTGGTGCTGGCCGGTGCCGGCTGGTACTGGTGGCAGGGCCATCGCGCGGCGGCCGATGGCGCCGGGAGCCAGGCCGGGGCGAGCGGGGCCGCGGCGGGCGGCCGGCAGGCGCGCGGCCCGGGCGGGCCCGGTGGACCGGGCGCCAATATGCCGCGCTCTCCCGTGGTCGTGTCCACGGTCGCGCGCCGGGACATGGATGTCGTGCTCAACGGGCTGGGCAACGTGACCCCGCTGGCCAATGTGACCGTGCGCGCGCAGGTTTCCGGCCCGCTGCTGCGCGTATTGTTCAAGGAAGGCCAGATGGTCAAGGCCGGCGACGTGCTGGCCGAGATCGACCCGCGTCCGTTCCAGGCCACCTACGACCAGGCCGTGGGCCAGCTCGCGCGCGATCAGGCGCTGCTGCAGAATGCGCGGCTCGACCAGAAGCGCTACAAGACGCTGCTCCAGCAGGACTCGATCTCGAGCCAGCAGGTGGACACGCAGGACGCCCTCGTGCGCCAGTACGAAGGCACGGTCAAGACCGATCAGGGCAATGTGGACAACGCGCGGATCCAGTTGGGCTACACGCGCATCGTCGCGCCGGTGTCCGGCCGCATCGGCCTGCGCCAGGTGGACCCCGGCAATATCGTGAGCACCAGCGACACCAACGGCATCGCGCTGATCACGCAGATCACGCCCATCACCGTGCTGTACACGATTCCCGAGGACAACCTGCCGCAGGTGCTCCGGCAGCTCAATGCGGGCAAGAAGCTGCCCGTGCAGGCCTGGGATCGCCAGATGCGCACGCAGCTGGCCGAAGGCACGCTGCTGACGACCGACAACCAGATCGACGTGACCACCGGCACGGTCAAGCTCAAGGCGCAGTTCGAGAACAAGGACGGCATGCTGTTCCCGAACCAGTTCGTCAACGTGCGCACGCGCATCGATACGCTCGAGGACGCCACGGTCATTCCGGTGGCGGCCATCCAGCGCGGCCAGCAGGGCACGTTCGTGTACGTGGTCGATGAGGCCAGCACGGTCCATGTGGCGACGGTCACGCTCGGCGCCAGCGATGGCACGCGCACGGCGGTGACGAAGGGCCTGCAGCCCGGCCAGCGCGTGGTGATCGACGGCGCGGACCGCCTGAAGGAAGGCATGACGGTGGAGGCCGTGGATCCGGCCGCGCGCGCGGCACAACTGGTACCTGCGAGCCAGCCGCGCGGGCGCGGCCGCCACCGCGAGGGCAGCAACTGGGGCGGCGCGAGCGGCGCCGGCGCGAGCGGTGCGCATGCGCGCCGTGGCGACGGGGCGAGCGGTGCCAGCGCGCCGATGGCCGAGCCGCGCCGCCAGCGCGATGCGGATGCGGTCCCCGACCCGACCCGGAACACCCCCGCCAACCCCGCCGGCAACGTCGGCCAGCGCCCGCAGCAGTAAGCGGCGAAGGAATCGAGGAGCGGCATGAACCCGTCACGCATCTTTATCGAGCGGCCAGTCGCCACGGCGCTGCTGATGCTCGCCATCCTGCTGTCCGGGCTGGTGGCATTCCGCCTGCTGCCGCTGTCGGCGCTGCCGGAGGTGGACTACCCGACCATCCAGGTCACCACGCTGTACCCGGGCGCGAGCCCGGACGTGATGACGTCGTCGGTGACCGCGCCGCTCGAGCGTCAGTTCGGCCAGATGCCGGGCCTCAAGCAGATGTCGTCGTCGTCCTCGGGCGGCGCGTCGGTCATTACGCTGCAGTTCGAGCTGTCGCTCTCGCTCGACGTGGCCGAGCAGGAAGTGCAGGCCGCCATCAACGCGGGCGGCAACCTGCTGCCGGCCGACCTGCCGATGCCGCCGGTCTACAGCAAGGTGAACCCGGCCGACGCGCCGATCATGACGCTGTCGATGACCTCCGACACGCTGCCCCTGCCGCAACTGCAGGATATGGTCGATACGCGTATCGCGGCCAAGATCTCGCAGATCCAGGGCGTGGGCCTCGTCACGATCAGCGGCGGGCAGCGTCCCGCCGTGCGCATCCAGGCCAACCCCACGGCGCTGGCCGCGCTGGGCATGTCGATCGACGACCTGCGCACCGCGATCGGCAGCGCCAACGTCAATGGCGCGAAGGGTAGTTTCGACGGGCCCCAGCGCGCCTCGACGATCGACGCCAACGACCAGCTGCGCTCCGCCGATGAATACCGGCAGATCATCATCGGCTACCAGAACGGCGCGCCGATCCGCATTACCGACGTCGCCGATATCGTCGATGGCCCCGAGAACACGCGGCTGGCCGCGTGGGCCAACGGCAAGCCGGCGATCGTGCTGAACATCCAGCGCCAGCCCGGCGCCAACGTGATCGAGGTGGTGGATCGCATCAAGTCGCTGCTGCCGCAGCTGCAGAATGCGCTGCCCGCCTCGGTGCACGTGCAGCAGCTGACCGACCGCACCACGACCATCCGCGCGTCGGTGAAGGACGTCGAGTTCGAACTGCTGCTGGCCATCGCGCTCGTCGTGATGGTGATCTTCGTCTTCCTGCGCAATATCCCCGCGACGATCATCCCGGGCGTGGCGGTGCCGCTCTCGCTGGTCGGCACCTTCGGCGTGATGTACCTGGCGGGCTTCTCGATCAACAACCTGACGCTGATGGCGCTGACCATCGCCACGGGGTTCGTCGTCGATGATGCGATCGTGATGATCGAGAACATCATGCGGTACATCGAGAAGGGCGATACGCCGATGGCCGCGGCGCTGAAGGGTTCCAAGCAGATCGGCTTCACCATCATCTCGCTGACGTTCTCGCTCGTCGCGGTGCTGATTCCGCTGCTGTTCATGGGCGACGTGGTGGGGCGGCTGTTCCGCGAGTTCGCGATCACGCTGGCGGTGTCCATCCTGATCTCGGCCGTGGTATCGCTGACGCTCACGCCGATGATGTGCGCGCGTCTGCTGCGCCATGTGCCCGAAGAGAACCTGTCGCGCTTTCACCGCGCCACGGGCCGCTTCTTCGACAACGTGATCGATCGCTACGGCCGCGCGCTGGAATGGGTGCTCGGGCGCCAGACCGCGACGCTCGTCGTCGCCGTCGGCACGCTCGTGCTGACGGGCCTGCTGTACCTCGTGGTGCCCAAGGGCTTCTTCCCGGTGCAGGACACGGGCGTGCTGCAGGCGATTACCGAAGCCGCGCAGACGACCTCGTTCACCGCGATGGGCCGCAAGCAGGAGGCCGTGCAGAAGGTCATCCTGGAAGACCCGGCGGTGGCCAGCGTGTCGTCGTTCATCGGCGTCGATGGCACCAATACCACGCTCAACGCGGGCCGCATGCTGATCAACCTCAAGCCCAAGGGCGACCGGGACAGCATGGATGTGGTGATGGACCGGCTGCAGGATGCCGCGCAGAAGCTCGGCGGTATCTCGCTGTACATGCAGCCCGTGCAGGACCTGACCATCGAGGACCGCGTCTCGCGCACGCAATACCAGTTCACGGTGGAGGACCCCGATCCCAAGGTGCTGGCCGAATGGGTGCCGAAGCTCGTCGAGCGCCTGCGCCAGGAGCGCGAGCTGCGCGACGTGACCAGCGATCAGCAGAACAACGGCCTGCGCGCCTACGTCGAGATCGACCGCGATGCCGCCGCGCGCTTCGGCATTACCACGGCCGTGATCGACAGCGCGCTATATAGCGCGTTCGGCCAGCGCCTGGTCTCGACGATCTTCACGCAGTCCAACCAGTACCGCGTGGTGCTCGAGACGATGCCGCAGTTCCGCACGAGCCCGCAATCGCTGTCCGAACTGCGGCTGCCGTCGTCGTCGGGCGGCCAGGTGCCGCTGGGCTCGATCGCGCGCATCAGCGAGCGCACGGGTCCCCTCGTCATCAACCATCAGGGCCAGTTCCCGGCCGCGACCATCTCGTTCAACCTCGCGCCGGGCGAGTCGCTCGGCGCCGCCGTGGAGAAGATCCTCAAGGTGGAGAAGGAGCTCGGCCTGCCGATCTCGATGGCTACCGAGTTCCAGGGCGCGGCGCTCGCGTTCAGCGCGTCGCTCTCCAATACGCTGTGGCTGATTCTCGCCGCGGTGATCACGATGTATATCGTGCTCGGCGTGCTGTACGAGAGCACGATCCACCCGGTGACGATCCTGTCCACGCTGCCGTCCGCGGGCGTCGGCGCGTTGCTCGCCCTGCTCGTCGCGCGGCAGGATCTGGGCATCATCGCGATCATCGGCATCATCCTGCTGATCGGTATCGTCAAGAAGAACGCGATCATGATGATCGACTTCGCGCTCGAGGCCGAGCGCGAGGGCGGCATGGCGCCGCGCGAGGCGATCTTCCAGGCCTGCCTGCTGCGTTTCCGCCCGATCCTGATGACGACGATGGCGGCGCTGCTCGCCGCGCTGCCGCTGATGCTCGGCACCGGCATCGGTTCCGAACTGCGCCGGCCGCTCGGCGTGACGATGGTCGGCGGCCTGCTCGTGAGCCAGGTGCTCACGCTGTTCACCACGCCCGTGATCTACCTCGCGTTCGACCGCGTGGCGCTCCAGCTCAATAGCTGGCGCCGGCGCAAGTTCGGCGACCCCGAAGGGGAGACGCACGCCTGATGAACGTCTCCGCCGCCTTTATCCAACGCCCGGTCGCGACCGCGCTGCTGACCATCGGCATCCTGCTGGCGGGGCTGGCGGCGCTGCGGCTGCTGCCGGTTTCGCCGCTGCCGCAGGTGGACTTTCCCACGATCTCGGTTTCCGCATCGCTGCCCGGTGCGAGCCCCGAGACGATGGCCGCGACCGTGGCCACGCCGCTGGAACGCGCGCTCGGCACGATCGCGGGCGTCAACGAGATTACGTCGTCGAGCTCGCTCGGTTCCACGCGCGTCACGCTGCAGTTCGATCTGTCGCGCGATATCGACGGTGCCGCGCGCGACGTGCAGGCGGCCATCAACGCCTCGCGCGCCACGCTCCCGACGAGCCTGCCGAACAACCCGACCTATCGCAAGGTCAACCCGGCCGACGCGCCGATCATGATCATCGCGCTGACGTCGCCGACCATGACGCGCGGCCAGCTCTACGACGCGGCGTCGACGATCCTCGCGCAGAAGCTCTCGCAGGTGGAAGGCGTCGGGCAGGTGACCATCGGTGGCTCGTCGCTGCCCGCCGTGCGCGTCGAGCTCAATCCGACCGCGCTCAACAAGTACGGCATCTCGCTGGAGGACGTGCGCAACACGATCAGCGCGACCAATGCCAACCGGCCGCTGGGCGTCCTCGAGAACAACAATAACAACTGGCAGGTCTACGCGAACGACCAGGCGATGGCGGCCAAGGACTATATGCCGCTGATCGTGCGCTACGCCACGCCGGGCACCTACTCGTCGGCATCGGCGGGCGCGCTGATCGCGAGCACGGCCAACGCCACCGCGGGCGGCAATGTCAGCACCAAGACCGTCAACGGCGTGACCACGACCACGCTGACCACGAGCAGCGGCACCACGACGATCACCACCGGCGCCACGGGCGGCGGCAACGGCAACTCGGGACCGAATTCGCTGCAGGTGCCGGTGCGCCTGTCCGACGTGGCCAATGTGACGGACTCCGTGCAGGACATCCGCAACGCGGGCTCCGCCAATGGCAAGCCGTCGGTGCTGCTCGTGCTGAACCGCTCGCCCGGCGCCAACATCATCGAGACCGTCGATCGCGTCAACGACATCCTCCCGCAGCTGCGCAAGATGATTCCGGCCGCGATCTCGATGGACGTGATGCTCGATCGCACGCCGACCATCCGCGCGTCGCTGCGCGAGGTCGAGCACACGCTGCTGATCTCGATCGCGCTCGTGATCATGGTGGTCTTCGTGTTCCTGCGCAACGTGCGCGCGACGCTGATCCCGAGCGTGGCGGTGCCCGTCTCGCTGGTCGGCACGTTCGCGGTGATGTATCTGGCCGGGTTCTCGCTGAACAATCTTTCGCTGATGGCGCTGACCATTGCCACGGGGTTCGTCGTCGACGATGCAATCGTCGTGCTCGAGAATATCTCCCGGCATATGGAGAACGGCATGAAGCCGCGCGAGGCCGCGCTGCGCGGCGCGCGGGAGGTCGGCTTCACGGTCATCTCGATGAGCCTGTCGCTGATCGCCGTGTTCATTCCGCTGCTGCTCATGGGCGGCATCGTGGGCCGGCTGTTCCAGGAGTTCGCCATCACGCTGTCGGTCGCGATCCTGGTCTCGCTCGTGGTCTCGCTGACCACCACGCCGATGATGTGCGCCAAGCTGCTGCGTCCGGTCAAGGAAGACGAGAAGCGCGGCCGCTTCTATCACGCGAGCGAGCGCGTGTTCAACTGGCTGCACGACCAGTACGCCCGCACGCTTGGCGTGGCGCTGCGCCACAGCGCGCTGGTCTGGCTCGTGCTGATCGCGACGATCGGCCTGAACGTGTGGCTCTACGTGATCGTGCCCAAGGGCTTTTTCCCGCAGCAGGACACGGGCCGGCTGATCGGCTTTATCCGCGCGGACCAGGCCACGTCGTTCCAGGCGATGACCAAGAAGCTCGACAACTTCATCACGATCGTGCGGTCCGACCCGGCCGTGGTCAACGTGACGGGCTTCACGGGCGGCTCCCAGCGCAACACGGGTCAGATGTTCGTCACGCTGAAGCCGCTCTCCGAGCGCAAGGAGTCGGCCGACGCGATCATCGCGCGGCTGCGCGTCAAGCTCGCCAAGGAGCCCGGCGCGAGCCTCTTCCTCACGCCCGTGCAGGATATTCGCATCGGTGGCCGGCAGAGCAGTTCGGCGTATCAGTTCACGCTGCAGTCGGACGACCTCGAAGTGCTGCGCGCGTGGGAGCCGAAAGTACGCGCCGCGATCTCGAACATCAAGGGTATCGAGGACGTGGACACCGACACCAACGACAAGGGCCTGCAGACGTCCGTGATCATCGATCGCGACACGGCCTCGAAGCTCGGCGTCACGGCGCAGCAGGTCGATGCGGTGCTCAACGACGCGTTCGGGCAGCGCCTCGTCTCCACGATCTATCACCCGCTGAACCAGTACCGCGTGGTGATGGAGCTGAGCCAGGAATACCTGCAGGGTCCGCATGCGCTGCAGGACATCTATGTGGTCACCGGCGGCGGCAATCGCGTGCCGCTCTCCGCGTTCGCGCGCGTCACGCCGACGAGCACGCCGCTCGGCGTGAACCATCAGGGGCAGTTCGCGGCCTCGACCATCTCGTTCAACCTGGCCGAGGGGTTCTCGCTGTCGCAGGCCACCGATGCGATTCGCGATGCGCTTGCGCGTATCGGCGCACCCGAGACCTTGCAGGCGAACTTCCAGGGCGGCGCCAAGGCGTTCCAGGACTCGCTCAAGAGCCAGCCGTACCTGATCCTCGCGGCGCTCATCACGATCTATATCGTGCTGGGCGTGCTGTACGAGAGCTATGTGCATCCGCTGACGATCCTCTCCACGCTGCCGTCGGCGGGGGTGGGCGCGCTGCTTGCGCTGCTGGCCTCGAAGACCGACTTCAGCATCATCGCGCTGATTGGCGTGATCCTGCTGATCGGCATCGTGAAGAAGAACGCGATCATGATGATCGACTTCGCGATCGATGCCGAGCGGCGCGACGGGCTGTCGCCGCGCGAGGCGATCCATCGCGCGTGCCTGCTGCGGTTCCGTCCGATCATGATGACGACGATGGCCGCGCTGCTCGGCGCGATTCCGCTCGCGCTCGGGCGCGGCGACGGGGCCGAACTGCGCGCGCCGCTCGGCATCTCGATCGTCGGCGGCCTGCTGGTCAGCCAGCTGCTGACGCTGTACACGACGCCGGTGGTCTACCTGACGCTCGACCGCTGGCGCCTGAAGGTCAACGCATGGCGCGCGCGCCACCGGCGGCAGGAACCCGACGCAGAGCCTCGTCTCCATTGATGCGAACCGAATTGAAAAGAACCGATCGATTGAACCAAGCCGAGCCATTGAACCAAGCCGAGCCATTGAAGCGAACGAAGCCTTTGATGCGATCCACGATGCCGATGCACCGCTCCCCCGTTCCCCGTCTGGCCACGCTGGCCGGCGCGCTGCTGCTCGCCCTGTTGTCCGGCTGCGCGGTCGGTCCCGACTACAAGCGGCCCGATGCGCCGACCCCCTCCGCGTTCAAGGAAGCCACGCCCGACATGCCCGCGTGGACCGGCGACTGGAAGACCGCGGAGCCGCAGGATCAGACCGCGCGCGCCGAATGGTGGCGCGTATTCAACGATCCGGACCTCGATATCCTGATGGCGCAGGTCCAGATCTCGAACCAGAACATCAAGGCGGCGGAAGCGCAGTATCGCCAGGCCGCCGGCGCGCTGCAGGCCGCGCGCGCGGGCTTCTTCCCGACGCTCAACGGTTCGGCCAGCGCGTCGCGCTCGGGCAGCAGCACCACCAGCCAGGCCGGCAATATCCGCAATGGGCAGAGCGTCACGCTGTCCGCGGCGTGGGAACTCGATGTGTGGGGCCGCGTGCGGCGGCAGGTGGAAAGCAACCAGGCGAGCGCGCAGGCCAGCGCGGCCGATCTGGCCGCCGTATTGCTGTCCACGCAGTCGACGCTCGCGCAGAGCTATTTCCTGCTGCGCATCGCCGATGCGCAGCGCGCGCTGCTCGATCGCACGGTGAGCGACTATGAACGCTCGCTGCAGCTCGTGCGCAATCAGTACGCGGCGGGCACCGCGCAGCGCTCCGACGTGTTGCAGTCGGAGACGCAGCTCAAGTCCGCGCAGGCGCAGCAGATCGATATCCAGATCACGCGCGCGCAGCTCGAACACGCCATTGCGGTGCTCATCGGTCGGTCGCCGTCCGAGCTGACGATGCATGCGGCCGACTTCGCCACCACGCTGCCGCGCGTGCCGGTCGCGGTGCCTTCGCAGCTGCTCGAGCGCCGGCCCGACATCGGCGCGGCCGAGCGGCGCATGGCTTCCGCCAATGCCGAGATCGGCGTGGCGCAGGCCGCGTACTACCCGACGCTATCGCTGTCGGCCACGGGCGGCCTCACCGCGGCCACGCTCGCGCGCTGGCTGTCGCTGCCCGACCGTATCTGGTCGTTCGGTCCTTCACTGGCCGGTGCGATCTTCGATGGCGGCCTGCGCAGCGCGAACAAGGCACAGGCCGTGGCCGTGTACGACCAGACGGTCGCCAACTACCGGCAGACGGTGCTCAATGCGTTCCAGGAAGTCGAGGACAACCTCGCGGCGGCGCGTCTGCTGGAGCAGGAGTCGGTCGTGCAGAACGACGCGCTGCGCTCCGCGCGCGATGCGCTCGCGCTGGTCAACAACCGCTACAAGGCGGGCACCGCGGCATTGCTCGACGTGCTCACCGCGCAGACAGCGGCCTATACCGCGGAGCGCACCGCGCTGTCGATCACGAGCCGCCAGTACACCACGGCGGTGATCCTGATTGCCGCGCTCGGCGGCGGATGGCATGCGGAAGGGACCGAGATTGCGAGCGAGCCGGCGGCGTCTCCGGCGAGCCCGATCGCGCGCTAAGGCTCAACCCGGCTTTTTCTTCTCGCCGATCCGGCTTTCCTTGCCGGCCAGCAGCTTGGCGATATTCGCGCGGTGGCGCATGATCAGCAGCACGCTGATCACGAAGATCGCGCCCGTCGTGATATCGACGCCGGACATCAGCACGTGGAAGAAGGGCGCGAAGATCGCCGAGACCAGCGCCGCGAGCGACGAGTAGCGGAAGAAGAACGCAATGATCAGCCACGTGGCCAGCGTCGCGAGGCCGAGGATCGGGTCGATCGCGATCAGGATACCGGCCGCCGTGGCCACGCCCTTGCCGCCCGCGAAGCGATGGTAAACGGGGAACAGA
This sequence comes from Cupriavidus pauculus, assembly GCF_008693385.1. Lineage (NCBI taxonomy): Bacteria > Pseudomonadati > Pseudomonadota > Betaproteobacteria > Burkholderiales > Burkholderiaceae > Cupriavidus > Cupriavidus pauculus. Next base: position 2,604,863 of record NZ_CP044065.1, on the reverse strand, counting down.
TGACCGAGGAACACCGCCACCGCCACGAGGGCGATGCCGGCGTCCTGCACGCCGTATGCCGGCCCGAAACGCTGCGCGAGCCAGACCGCGAGCCATCCCTTGAGGCCGTCGCCGATCAGCGTCAGGATGGCGGCCTTCTTGTTGCCGGTGCGCAGCACATTGGTGGCGCCGGGATTGCCCGAGCCGTAGCTGTGCGGATCGGGCAGCCCCATGAGCTTGCTGACCACGACGGCGAAGGACACCGACCCGATCAGGTAGGCGGCGACAGCGAATATCAGATTGACCATTGCGGGGTGTTGGCTGTTTTTGGGCTGGCGCGATTGTAGCGCGCCCGGACGCGGGGCCCGTCAGGAATCAATCGGGCAATGCACATTCGACCGGTTTCGCGCCGAGCACGTCCACCAGCACCTGGGGCGCGAGACTGACGAGGTAGCCGCGCCGCCCGCCGTTGATGTAGATTTTTTCCAGCGCGAGCACCGACGACTCGACGTAGACGGGCAGCTTCTTGCGCGTGCCGAACGGCGACGTACCGCCGACCATGAAGCCGCTGTGGCGCTGCGCCACTTCGGGCTTGCACGGCTGCACGCTCTTGCAGCCGATCTGCCGCGCGAGGTTCTTGGTGGATACCGAACAATCGCCGTGCATCAGCACGATCAGCGGCTGCGCGCGCTCGTCTTCCATCACGAGGGTCTTGACCACGTCATGCTCGGGCACGCCGAGCTGGCGCGCGGACTCGCCCGTGCCGCCGTGATCGACGTAGTCGTAGGGATGCTCGCCGAACGCGATGCGATGCTGCCGCAGGAACTGCGTGGCGGGAGTTTCGGAGATGTGTTTCGCTTTGCTCATGACGGACGATCCGCGGGAGCGGGGTTACCCGCGCGGATGATGTTGCTGGTGCAGCTCGCGCAGGCGCTCGCGCGCGACGTGCGTGTAGATCTGCGTGGTGGAGATATCGGCGTGGCCCAGCAGCAGCTGCACCACGCGCAGATCCGCGCCATGGTTGAGCAGATGCGTGGCGAACGCGTGCCGTAGCGTGTGCGGCGACAGCGGGGCATGGATGCCGGCCTCGCGCGCGTGCTTCTTGATCAGGTGCCAGAACGCCTGCCGCGTCATGCCCTCGCCGCGCTGCGTGACGAACAGCGCGTCGCATGCGCGGCCCGCGAGCAATGCCGGGCGCGATTCGGCGAGGTAGCGGCGCAGCCAGTCGCCGGCCTGCGCGCCGAAGGGCACGAGCCGCTCCTTGTTGCCCTTTCCGCCGACCACGCGCGCCACGCCTTCGTTGAGGCCGACCTCGACCGTCTTCATCTGCGTGAGTTCGGAGACGCGCAGCCCGCTCGCATACATCAGCTCGACCATCGTGCGGTCGCGCAGGCCGAGCGGCGTGCCGGTATCGGGCGCGTCGATCAGCGCTTCCACCTGCGCTTCCGACAGCGTCTTCGGGAAACGCGGCGGCTGCTTGGCGGGCCGCAGCAGCAGGCAGGGATCGGCCTGCACCATGTGCTCGCGCAGTGCCCACTGGAAAAAGCGGCGGAACACCGTCAGCCGCCGGTTGGCCGACGACGCGCGCGTTTCCATATGGCGCGCGGCGAAGTAGGCCGACAGCGACGTGTCGTTGACAGCGAGCAGCGCGCCGTGGTCGTTCTCGTGCAGCCAGCGCGCGAGCATCGACAGGTCGCGGCGATAGGCGTCGATGGTATTGCGCGACAGTCCGTCCTCGAGCCACAGCGCGTCGCAGAAGCGATCGACGAGCGACAGGTCCGACGCCAGCGCGGCGTCATCCACCGGCATGGGCGCGGCGCTCACAGCAGCATCGCGCCTTCGTGGCGCAGCAACCAGCGTTTGACGCCGAGGTGGAAGCCTTCTTCACCGTGATGCGCGAAGCCGCCCAGCCCGGTGGCGCTGACCACGCGATGGCACGGAATCACGACGGGAAACCAGTTCTGCCCGCAGGCCTGGCCCACCGCGCGCGGCACGCTGCGCAGCGCTTTCGCGATGGTGCCGTACGTGGTCAGGCCGCCGCGCGGCACGGCGCAGATTTCGCGCCAGACGCGGCGCTGGAAATCGGTGCCGCGCGCCGCGAGCGGCAGGTCGAACACGAAGCCGGCGTCGGCGTAATACGCATCGAGCTGCGCGGCGACATCGCGCATCAGCGCGCTGGCCGGGGCGATGGCGTCGTACGTATCGGGCAGGTAGACCAGCTCGGCGACGGCATCGCCGTCGGACCGTACGCCGACCTTGCCGAACGGTGCGGGGAGGATGGCATCGAACTGGGCAGTCATGCGGCGGGGCAGGGAATCAAGGCGAAAAAAAAGGCACAGAACGGATTCTATGCCTTTTGTTACCGCATGCCGAAATCAAGGCCCGGTTATTGCTCCAGCTTGATGTTCTGCACCTTGACCAGGTTCTTCATCTTCTCGTATTCCTTCTTGATCTCGGCCGCGTGCTGCGCGGGCGTGTTGCCCGACGGCTCGGCGCCGGCAGCGTGCAGGCGATCCGCGAAGCCCTTGTCCTGCAGCGCCTTCACGACGGCGGCATTGAGCTTGTTGATGATGTCGTCAGGCGTGCCGGCCGGTGCCACCAGGCCGTACCAGGCCGGATCGTTCGGCTCCTTCAGGCCCAGTTCGCCGAAGGTCGGCACATCGGGCAGGCCCTCGATGCGCTTGTTCCATGCGACGACCAGCGGACGCAGCTTGCCGGCCTTGATGTACGGCATCGACGACGGCAGGTTGTCCACCATGATGGGCACCTGTCCCGCGAGCACGTCGTTCAGGGCCGGGCCGGCACCGCGATAGGGGATATGCACGATAAAGGTCTTGGTCGAGACCTTGAACTGCTCGCCGAGCATGTGGCCGAAGCCGCAGGTGCCCGACGAGGCGTACGAGTACTTGCCCGGATTCGCCTTCAGTACCGCGATGAACTCCTTGTAGTCCTTGGCCGGGAAGTTCGGGTTCACGGCGATCACGTTGGCCACGTTCGCGACGTTGGCGATCGGCTTCAGGTCCTTGATCGGGTCGTACGAGAGCTTGGGATTGCAGGCCGGGTTCACCGCCATCGTCGACACGGTCGAGATGCCGATCGTGTAGCCATCGGGCGGGGCCTTCGCGATCGCGTCGGCGCCGATCGAACCGCCGCCACCGGCACGGTTCTCCACCACCACGGGCTGGCCGAGGATCTTGCTCATCTGGTCGGCCACGCCGCGGCCCACGATGTCGGTCGTACCGCCGGGCGCGAACGGGATGATCAGGCGGATCGGCTTGGTCGGGTAGGACTGGGCCTGCACGACGGCCGGCAGCGAAGCCGAGGCGGCGAGTGCGAGGAACAGAGCGGTTTTGCCAGATTGCATGAGAGGGTGTCTCCGGTTTAGATACGTAGGCCGGGCACGGTAATGCCCGGCGGGTAAGCCAGTTGGTATGTCCAGTCGGGTCGCTCAGTCCCCGAGCAGTCCGCGCTTGAGCTCGCGGTCCACGGGGTGTTCGCCCAGGAAGCTGCGCAGCACCGCCTGGTAGAAGTCTTCGCCCGGAATCGGCCTGCCGCGCGGAATGCCATTCATGGCCACGACGGTGCCCGCGTCCGGGGTGAAATCGAGATTGATGATGTCGCCGCGGCGCGCGGTGCCCACCTGGTTCATGGCCTGTGCGAGCTGGGTCATCCGGTCGGACATCATCCTGACCTGCAGCTCGCTGTGGTTCTCGCGCAGGCCGTCGTTGAGGGCCTTTACGAACGTGTCCGATTCCACTTCGCGCAAAGGCCGGATCTGAAGCCGTTTGGGGCCCGGCGTGCCGAGCACCACGGTCGCGTTGCGCGCGCGCTCGGGCAGGTACAGCGCGGCGACGTAGCCCTTCATCACGAATCCGGAGCGCAGGCCCGTGCCGTTGAGCGGGAGCTCCTTGCCGCCGAGCCGCGCCGCGTCGTCGAAGCGCACGCCCTCGATCTCGCCCGCGCCGGCCGGCGGCGCACACAGTGCGAACGCGGCGAACGCCACCGACGCACCCAGCAGGACGGCGCGCAGCGAAACACGGGATGGAAGGCGAAACACAGACAACATGGCTACGGCGGCACGGCGGACGGGTCCTGCACGCGCAAATGTATGCGCAAGCAGACGTCCGAAAACAGGATTCGGCATGCCATCTTGCCCGATCTCTGGAACAATACCCATCCGTATCTGCCCTAAGACGCACTTATAACAATGAGACACACGGCCCCATGTCATCCGCCCTGCTGTTGATTCCAGACTTCAGCCTGATCCTGATCGGCTGGCTGCTGGTGCGGTACTCGCCGTTCGACCGCGCGTTCTGGGCCGGTATCGAACGCCTCGTCTACTTCGTGCTGTTCCCGGCGCTGCTGCTCCAGTCCACCAACAGCGCGACATTCGACTTCTCTTCCACGTCGGCGATGCTCGGCCTGGCGCTGGCCACCACGGCGTTCGGCATGATCGGCGGCTACCTCGTGAAGTGGGTCCTGCGTCCCGACGCCATCGACTTCGCATCGGGCCTGCAGACCGCGTTCCGCTTCAACTCGTATATCGCGCTTGCGATAGCCGCGCGCCTCGGCGGCAACGAGGGGCTCGCGCTGATGGCCATCATCGTCGGCTGCTCGGTACCGCTCTGCAATGTCGTCGCCGTATGGGCGCTCGCGCGGCATGGCGAGTCGCGGCTGTGGCGCGAGCTCGCGCGCAACCCGCTGATCCTCGCCACCGCGGGCGGGCTGCTGACCAACGTGCTGGGCCTCCATCCGCCCGAAGTGGCCGGCATGATCCTCGGCCGGCTCGGCTCCGCCTCGACGGCGCTGGGGCTGATGACGGTCGGCGCGGGCCTGCAGATGGCGGCCGCCTCGTCCACGGTGGGGCCCATGGCGTGGTGGAGCGGTGTGAAGCTGCTGGCGATGCCGGGCTTTGCATGGTGCGTCGGGCGTTATCTGCCGCTGACGACGCTGCAGTATCAGATCGTGGTGCTCTACGCCTCGCTGCCCACGGCGTCCAGCGCGTATATCCTCGCGGTGCGCATGGGCGGCAACGGACCGCTGGTGGCGGCGACGATCTCGGTGATGACGGTCGCGGCGATCGTGACGACGCCGCTCTGGCTCGCGCTGGTCAGCTGACGGGCGTCACGTCCTGCGCGAGCGCCCACTCGATGTGCTCGCGCACGAGTTCGCTCGCATCGTGTCGCCGCGCGTGCAGGGCAGTCCGGATGCGCGCGGCCAGCGCCGCGTCGCCGTGCGCCGCCGATGCCGCGCGCAGGCTGTTGCCGAGGCCCACGGCAAGATTGCGCAGCCAGCGTTCGTGGCCGATGCGGCGGATGGGACTGCCTTCGAGCCGCCGGTTGAACTCCGCTTCCGTCCACAGGAACAGCGCGGCCATGTCCGGCGCGTCGAATCCATTGCGCACGTCGAAGTCCGGCAGCGTCGCACGATGCGCGAACTTGTTCCAGGGACAGGCGAGCTGGCAGTCGTCGCAGCCGTAGACGCGATTGCCCATCGGCGCGCGCAGCGCCTCGGGAATCGCGCCCTTGTGCTCGATGGTCAGGTAAGAAATACAACGCCGCGCGTCCATGCGGTACGGCGCGAGAATCGCCTGCGTGGGGCAGATGTCGATGCAGCGCGTGCACTGGCCGCAGCGGGGCGTCTCGGGCGGGTCCGCGGGCAATGGGATATCGACGAGGATCTCGCCGAGGAAGAACATCGAGCCGCCTTCGCGGTCGAGCAGCAGCGTATGCTTGCCGCGCCAGCCGAGCCCGCCCTGCGCGGCGAGCGCCACCTCCATGACGGGCGCGGAATCCGTGAACACGCGATAGCCGAATGCGCCCAGCGCCTGCTCGATGCGCGACGCCAGCTGCTGCAGCCGGCTGCGCAGGACCTTGTGATAGTCGCGGCCCCGCGCATAGACGGAGATGACGGCCGTGGCCGGATCGTCGAGCCGCGCGAACTCGTGCGCGCGCCAGTTTTCGGGGCTTTCCGCCGGCAGATAGGGCATGCGCGCGACGATCGCGCGCACGGTGCCGGGCACGAGTTCGGCGGGCCGCGCGCGCCGTGTGCCATGGTTCGCCATATAATCCATGTCGCCGTGATGACCGGCCGCGATCCATGCGAGCAATCCCGCTTCCGCGTGGCTCAGATCGACGTCCGCGATGCGTACCGCATCGAAGCCGAGTTCGGCGCCCCATGCACGAATGCGCGTGACGAGCGCCTCCAGCGCGTCCGCACCGACGCTTGTTGCGTCGATAGGGGGGCTGGATCGCTGCGGCGCCGCCGATGTGGCTGGCGCGGGTACGGCTCGCTCGGTCATCCCCGAATTGTACGCAATGCCCCTGCTCGAAGAACGCATCCTCGCGCTACCCGACGAAGCCGCCACCGAACGGTTCGGCGCGGCGCTCGCCGCCGCGGTCCGCACGCTGCCGCCGCGCACGATCCATGTCCAGCTGTCCGGCGACCTCGGCGCGGGCAAGACCACGCTCTCGCGCGCGGTCCTGCGCGCGCTCGGCCATGCCGGCAAGGTCCGCAGCCCGACCTACACGCTGTGCGAGCCCTACGAGGTGGCGCGCGCCGATGGTTCGCCGCTCACTGTCTACCACTTCGACCTGTACCGGTTCGCCGATCCCGAGGAATGGATCGATGCCGGTTTTCGCGACTGTTTTGCCGAGCCCGCGTTCAATCTGGTCGAATGGCCCGAGAAGGCCGGACGCCTGCTCGGGGAACCTGATCTGCATGTGTTGCTCCAATCGGACAGCCGCGGCCAGAATCCGGCGCCGGGCGGCGCCGACGAGGGCGCCGATGCCCGCATGGCCACCCTGCGGGCCTATACTCCCACTGGACTTACGTTGCTGACCGCATGCTGATCAAGCGAATCGCCACCGACCGACCCGATGTTTCGAACGCCCCCGACGGGGTCATGACGGCGCGCCGCAAGTGGATGGCCCAGTGCCTGAAGTTCGGCGCCGGGACGGCCGTCCTCACGCTGGCCGGGCCGCAGATCGCGTTCGGCGCCAATATCGTTGCCGTGCGTGTCTGGCCCGCCGAGGATTACACGCGCGTGACCATCGAGTCCGACAGCGCGCTGGCCGCCTCGCACCAGATGGTGCGCAATCCCGATCGCCTCGTCGTCGATATCGATGGGCTCGACCTTTCGCCCACGCTGCGCGAGATCGTCGCCAAGATCGCGGCCAACGACCCCTATATCCAGAGCGTGCGCGTGGGCCAGAACCGGCCGCGCGTAGTCCGGCTCGTGTTCGACCTCAAGGAAGACGTCTCGCCGCAGGTGTTCACGCTGGCGCCGGTCGGCGACTACCGTAACCGCCTCGTCTTCGACCTGTATCCCGTGAATCCGCCCGATCCGTTATGGAAACTCGTGCGCGATACCGAGGACAAGCAGCGGCGCTTCGCGTCGAGCGAGCCGCCGTCCGGACCTGCGGGCGTGTCGGGCGCGCCGGCGGGTGCCGAGGAAGATGCGATCGGCGCGATCGTGCGCAAGCTCGAGGACAAGGACCAGATTCCCACGGGCACGACGGCCCCGCCGCCCGCTATCGCCGCGGTCAAGCCGAAGCCTGCCACGCCAGCGGCACCCTCCGCGCCGGCCGCGCCCGCGATTCCGCCCCCGATGGCGCAGACCAACGTCCCGCCGCCGAGCCAGTTCAAGCTGCGCCGCCTGCTGACCGTCGCGATCGACCCTGGCCATGGCGGCGAGGATCCCGGCGCCACGGGCGCATCGGGTTCGCACGAGAAGAACGTGGTGCTGCAGATCGCGCATCGGCTGCGCGCGAAGATCGATGCCCAGCCGAACATGCGCGCGATGATGACGCGCGACGCGGACTTCTTCGTGCCACTGAACGTGCGCGTGCAGAAGGCGCGCCGCGTGCAGGCGGACCTTTTCGTGTCGATTCACGCGGACGCGTTCCTGTCGCCCGAGGCGAAGGGCGCGTCGGTGTTCGCGCTGTCGGAGCGCGGCGCGTCGAGCTCGGCCGCGCGCTGGCTGGCCAACAAGGAGAACGCCGCCGATTTGATCGGCGGCGCGAATATGGGCAACAAGGATGCGCAGGTCGCGCGCGTGCTGCTGGACCTGTCCACGACCGCGCAGATCAACGACAGCCTGCAGGTCGGCAACGCGGTGCTCAAGGAGATCGGCGGGATCAACCGCCTGCACAAGGGCAGCGTGGAGCAGGCCTCGTTCGCGGTGCTCAAGGCACCGGACATTCCTTCGATCCTCGTCGAGACCGCCTTCATCAGCAATCCCGAGGAGGAGCGCAAGCTCAACGACGAGGCCCACCAGGAGCAGCTCGCCAACGCGATCCTGCGCGGCATCAAGGCCTACTTCGCGAAGAATCCTCCGCTGGCGAAGGCTCCTTCGGTCTGACGTTACGGCAGCCGCGAGATCAGGCGCGCACCGCGGCGCGGTTGCGCACCGGCTCGTCCTCGCGGTTCGCGTAGCGCGCCGCGATCACCGAGCATACGATCAGCTGGAGCTGGTGATAGACCATCAGCGGCAGCACGAGCAGGCCCAGCGCGGGGTGGCCCGCGAACAGGATCTTGGCCATCGGAATCCCGTTGGCCAGGCTCTTCTTCGAACCGCAGAACACCGCGGTGATCTCGTCCTCGATCGGGAAGTGCAGGCGGCGCGCGGTGAACGTGGTCGCGGCCAGCACCACGAACAGCAGCACGGCCGCCAGCGCCATCACGGCGGCGATCGTCTGCCATTGGTACTGGTGCCACAGGCCGGCCGCGGTCGCATCGCAGAACGACGAATAAACGATCAGCACGATCACGCCGCGATCGATCTTGTTGGTGATCTGCTTCTTCTTCGCGAGCCAGTTGCCGATCAGCGGACGCGCGGCCTGGCCCAGCGCGAACGGCAGCAGCAGCTGCAGCGCCACCCCCATCAGTGCCTTGCCCAGCGGCATCGATGCGCCGCTCGCGCTGATGACGAGGCCCATCAGCAGCGGCGTGAGCGCCATGCCGATCAGGCCCGAGATCGTGGCGTTGAAGATCGCGCCGGGCACGTTGCCGCGCGCCATCGAGGTCATTGCCACCGACGAGGACACCGTGGAGGGCAGCACGCAGAGGTAGAACACGCCCAGCAGCAGATCGGGCGGCAGCACCTGGCGCAGCGAGAGCATCAGGATCACGCCCACCACCGGGAACACGATATACGTGAACGACTGCACGAATGCGTGCAGGCGCCAGTGCTTCGCACCGGCCACGAGCTTTTCGCGCGAGAGCGCGGCGCCGTGCAGGAAGAACACGAGCGCGACGCCGACGTTGGTGACGATGCCGAGGTGCAGCGGGCCGTCACCGGTGCCGATCTCGGGGGCGAGCAGCGCGATCGCGATCGCGGTCAGCATGATCAGGACGAAGCCGTCGATCAGGTCGTAGGTTTTTTTGAAAGGCGCGAGAATGGCGGTGGTCATGACTAGGGATATTGCCTAAGGGTTTCCGCCTAGTATTGGACACAAGACCTGTCTAGAATGCAAATTCATTTATTTCATTCATTAATCTTTCGTTCGCATGAATTACACCCTTCGGCAGTTGCGGGTCTTTCTGGCTGTTGCGGCACATGGAAGCTTCAGCCGGGCTGCCGACGCAGTGGGCCTGACCCAGCCCGCGGTCAGTCGGGGTGTACAAGAGCTTGAAGAAGCACTTGGTGTGCGTCTGCTCGACCGGACGACGCGGGAAGTGGTGCTCACGGATGCGGGTACTGCACTTGTGCCCGCGCTCGAACGGCTGCTGGGCCAGCTCGACGACACGCTCGAGGAAACCCGGCAACTGGGCGAACGGTATCGCGGGCGGGTGGTGATCGCGAGCGCGCCGACCATATCGGCCCGGCTGATGCCGATGTACGTGGCCGCCTGCGCGCGCGAGTATCCCGAAATTCGGTTGTTTATTCGCGACAACGTCCAGGCCGATGGCCTCGAACAGATCCGCGCCGGTGCCGTGGACTTTGGCGTGCTGATCGATCCGATGGCGCGCGAGGGGCTGACGATCGAGTCGCTGGCGACCGATCCGTTCTGCTTCGTCTGCCGCCGCGATCATCCGCTGGCGGGCGCGGAGACCGTGCCATGGAGCGCGCTCCACGGCGAGCGGCTCGCGCTGCTCGACTTTGCTTCGGGCAGCCGCCCGCTGATCGACCGCATTCTGGCGCGGCATGGCGTGACGCCGCAGGTCGTGCAGGAACTCGGGCATTCGGCCAGCGTGTTCGGCATGGTCGAAGCCGGCATCGGTGCGTCGGTGCTGCCGTCGTTCTCGCTGCCGCTGCCGGCCGCCTCGCCGCTGGTGTCGCGTCCGCTCGTGCCGCGCGAGGAGCGCAGCATCGTGATGGTCCGGCGCGAGGACCGCTCGCTGTCGCCCGCGGCCGCGGCGGTCTGGAACATGATCCAGAATCTGCCGATCCCGGCCGAGGCGATGGCGGCCTGATCAGGGGGCCTTGGCCGTCAGCATCATCGTTTCGAGCGAGAAACTGCCGTCGGGTTTGACGCGGTAGCGCTCGACGACCTCGCGCGGGGCCTTCTCCCACAGATAGCGGATGGCCGCGATGGCGACATCGGGGGTGCGCATGCGCGCTACCCAGGTGCCGAACTCGAGGTCGATATGCCAGAGCGGCGCCACCGCGGCGCCGAACCCGGCCGCCTCGAACATCTGTTGCCACACCGTGGGCGAGTAGTCGCGGATATGCGACGGGTCGCGCAGCAGCTCGACCGACTGCAGCCACGTATCGCAGAGCGGATCTTCCGCGCCCGCGATATCGATCATCACGACCGTGCCGCCGGGCTTCAATACACGCCGCATTTCGCGCAGCGCGGCGGGCACGTCGCGCCAGTGATGCGCGCTCATGCGCGAGACCACCGCGTCGAAGCTTGCGTCGGGGAACGGCAGCGTCTCCGCCGCACCCTGCTGCGTGCCGATATTCGCGAGGCCGCGGTCGCGCGCGGCATTGGCGACCACGTCGAGCATTTCCGAAGACAGATCGTAGGCGACGACCTCGCCGGCCACGGCGGCGGCGGCAAAGCCCGCATGGCCCGCGCCGCAGCCGAGATCGAGCACGCGGCCCGTGCGCACCGTCTCCAGCTTGCCGAGTATCTCCTTCAGCTGCGTCAGATCCGCACCCTGGGCGTGGACCGCGCTCGTGAGGTAGGCATTGGCGGTGGCGCCGAACTGGGCGGCGACGAGTTCCTGTTGTTGCATGACGATCGACCTTGTTCTTGTGGGAAGAGGGGCAGGCAGTTGCCGGAGCGGCAACCTTCACGTACTGTAGATGGCCGGTTGTCCCGGTACAACTCACTTGTTTATCCTGGTATAAATCGCACCACCCAATGGACGCCGACGCCCCCTCCAACGCACCTGCCTCCGAACTTCCCTCCGAATTTTCTTCAAAAGACAGCGCGCTCGGGACGTTCCTCCGCAATCATCGCGAGCGGCTGACGCCGGCCGATGTGGGCCTGCCGCCGGGCAGGCGCCGCCGGACGCCGGGACTGCGTCGCGAGGAAGTGGCCCAGCTCGCCGGACTCAGTGCGACGTGGGTGACGTGGCTCGAGCAGGGCCGGCCCGTGGCGATGTCGGCGCGCGCGCTCGACGGGCTCGCGCAGGCCTTGCGGCTTTCGCGGGCCGAACGCGCCTATCTGTTCGCCCTCGCGGGCAAGGCAGAGCCACGCGCGGCGGCCGATCCATCCGTGCCGGCCGCGTTGCTCGAGAGCGTGCAGGCGATCGCGGGCCCCGCGTATCTGCTCGACCGCCAGTGGACGGCGCTGGCCTGGAACGCGGCGGCCGCCGACCTGTTCGTGGGATGGCTCGATGCGGAGAGCGACGATCGCAACCTGCTGCGCGCGATGTTCCTGTCGCCGCGCCTGCAGGCGCGCGTCGAGGACTGGCCGCATCGCGCGGCGCGGCTCGTGGCCGAGTTTCGCGTGCATAGCCTGCGCCATGCGGGCGACGCGCCGACCCGCGCGCTCGTGGCGGGACTGCAGGCGGCAAGTCCTGCGTTTCGGGACGCGTGGGCGTCGCAGGATGTTGAGGAGCGGCAGGGCGGCAGGCGGGGCTTTCACACCGCCACGGGCGAAGGCGCGGGGGCCGCCGTCTACTTCGAGCAGCTGACGTTTATCCCGCCCGCGGCACCCGGAACCATGCTCGTCATGCTGCTGCCCGCGCGGTGACCGGGCCAGGGGAATTATTTCGGCTGCATCCGGATCGCGCCGTCGAGGCGGATCACCTCGCCATTGAGCATCGTGTTGCCGACGATCGCGCGCACGAGCCGCGCATACTCGGCGGGCCGTCCAAGCCGCGGCGGGAACGGCACCATGCGGCCCAGCGCATCCTGGACTTCCTGCGGCATGCCGAGCAGCATCGGCGTCTCGAAGATGCCGGGGGCAATCGTCATGCAGCGCACGCCGTCGCGCGACAGGTCGCGTGCGATGGCCAGCGTCATCGACACCACGCCGCCCTTGGACGCCGCGTATGCGGCCTGCCCGATCTGACCGTCATAGGCGGCCACCGACGCCGTATTCACGATCACGCCGCGCTCGCCCTCGGCGTCCGGCGTGTTCTGCACCATCGCCGCCGCGGCCAGCCGGATCATGTTGAACGTGCCGATCAGGTTGATGCGGATGGTTTTCTCGAACTGGTCGAGCGGATGCGGGCCGTTCTTGCCGACGGTCTTGGCGGCCGTGGCGATGCCCGCGCAGTTCACGAGTCCCGCAAGGCGGCCCATGGCCTGCGCCGCCGTGACCACGGCCTGGCCATTCGCTTCCGAGGTGACATCGCAGCGCACGAACGCGCCGTCGAGCTCCTTGGCCAGCGCGAGACCCGCATTCTCGTTGAGGTCCGCGATCACGACCTTGCCGCCGTGCTCCGCGAACATGCGCGCGGCGCCCGCGCCGAGTCCGGACGCGCCGCCCGTGACGATGAATACGTTGCCCTGGATGTCCATGCCGTCTCTTCCTCTTGTTGTGGGATCGATGTACTTACTTTACGTATACGTCAATTCAAGGCAATTCTACGGCGGCTTCGGTACGACGGAAAGAAAAAAGCGACCCCGAGGGGTCGCTTTTTTTTGCGGGAGGCGCCGGTTACTTGAGCGCTTCGAACACGCTGGCCGTGATCTTGTCCACGTCGCCGAGGCCGGAGATCTTGCGATACTTCGGCGCGGCAACCTTGGCCGTGGCATCGCCGTTGGCGGCCCATCCCGAGTAGTAGTCCACGAGCGGGCGCGTCTGGCTGGCATATACGTCCAGGCGCTTGCGCACGGTCTCTTCCTTGTCGTCGTCGCGCTGGATCAGCGGCTCGCCGGTGACGTCGTCCACATTGGGGACCTTCGGCGGGTTGTACTTGACGTGGTAGGTGCGGCCCGAGGCGGCGTGCACGCGGCGGCCGCTCATGCGCTCGATGATCGCGTCGAACGGCACGTCGATTTCCAGCACGTAGTCGATGGCGACGCCGGCTTCCTTCATGGCCTCGGCCTGCGGAATCGTGCGCGGGAAACCGTCGAACAGGTAGCCCTGGTCGCAGTCGCATTCCTTCAGGCGATCCTTGACCAGACCGATGATGATGTCGTCGGAGACCAGGCCACCCGCGTCCATCACCTTCTTGGCTTCGAGGCCGAGCGGGGTGCCGGCCTTGACGGCGGCGCGCAGCATGTCGCCGGTCGAGATTTGCGGAATGCCAAATTTTTCGCAGATGAATTTGGCTTGCGTGCCTTTGCCGGCGCCGGGAGCGCCCAACAGGATCAAACGCATTTACGGGTCCTCAGAAGTTTTTTGGAATCTGGTAACGCGGGAGACTTCGAAGGAGGGTAACGCCGCAACTTGACGCGGGACTTACGGCAAGGGACACCTGCTGCCATGGGTGATGGCGGAGGGTTCCTGCCGGACGGGCTCGTTCTATCTCCCCACCGAGCCTTGTGCGACGCGCGCTCTCGAGCACGCGGCGCAGGCTCTGTTTCGGCAGGCATTATGCCATGGGCGGCGCGAATTCGGCCTCCGCTTCGGTTGCAGCAGTGTGAACTTAAGTGAAGAGATGCGGTGAGGGGCCTTCCTGCGCCATCCCGGCCGCCCACAGCGCGCGCACGCGCTCGAGGTCGGCGGGCGTATCGACGCCCGGTGCGGGCGCGGCGGCCGTGACCAGTACGCCGATCCGTTCGCCGTGCCACATCGCGCGCAGCTGTTCGAGCGCTTCGGTCTGCTCGAGCGGCGCGGCGGCCAGCGTCGGAAAGCGGCGGAGGAAGCCCGCCCGGTAGGCGTAGAGGCCGATATGGCGCAGCACGGGCATCGACGGCAGCGCGACCTGCGCGCCGGCGGCGGGCTGGGCCGGCACGGCCGACCACGCGTCGCGGGACCACGGGATCGGGGCGCGCGAGAAATACAGCGCGCGGCCCGCGGCGTCGCACACGACCTTGACCACATTCGGGTTGAAGACGTCGGCAATGTCGTGGAGCGGGTGCGCGGCCGTGGCGATCGCGCAGTCCGGATGCGCGGCCAGGTGCAGCGCCACCTCGTCGATCAGCAGCGGGTCGATCAGGGGCTCGTCGCCCTGCACGTTCACGACGATGGCATCGTCGGGGAGGCCGAGCAGCGTGGCCACTTCGGCCAGCCGGTCGGTGCCGGACGGATGGTCGGCGCGCGTGAGCACGGCTTCGACGCCGCGCGCGGCGCAGGCTTCGGCCACGGCGGGCGCGTCGGTGGCCACGACCGTGCGGCGCGCGGACGACGCGTGCGCGCGTTCGGCCACGCGCACGATCATCGGATGGCCGCCGATATCGGCCAGCGGCTTGTCCGGCAGGCGCGTGGAGGCCATGCGCGCCGGAATGACGACGGTGAAGTCCGGAAGGGTCATGACTGCGCGGGGACGATCAGGGGTTGGCGTTGCCGCTCCCGGCGGCCGGCTTGTCGGCGTCGGTGTCGATCACGCGGCCGGGGACCGACTGGCGTGCTTCGTCGGCGAGCATGACGGGAATGCCGTCACGGATCGGATACGCGAGCTTGTCCGCATGGCAGATCAGCTCCTGGGCGGCACGGTTGTACTCCAGCTTGCCCTTGCACAGCGGGCAAACGAGGATCTCAAGCAGCCGGTTGTCCATCCTGGTGTTCCTTGTCTAGGCCGGCCGAACCCGTGGTCACGGGGGTGGCGACAGCCGGCGCGCGCGCCGTCACGGCGCGGCGGATTTTATCGATGAGCCCCGCGTCGATCACGGGCGTGGTGGCGACGACCCAGATGCGCGGGTCGCCATGGTACTCGGAGCGCTCGCATTTTACGGCATCCTTCTCGGTGATCAGGATCACCTCCGCGTCGATGGCGGCCGGATGCGTGGCGAACGGATCTTCGGCGAAGTCGTAATGGTCGGGCAGCGGCAGCGTGGCCGGGTTCAGGCCGGCCTGCCGCAGGCTTGCGAAGAAGCGTTCGGGATTGCCGATGCCCGCGGCCGCGAACACGCGCCGGTCCGCGAACGCCGAGACCGGGCGCGTCATGGTCGGGTCGGACAGTTGCCAGGCCACGTCCAGCTCCAGCCGCATGCCGTAGACATCGGGCTTGTCGGGCGTGGCGCGGAAGTGCGGGTCGTTGATCAGCGTGGCGTCGCGCGGCCGCGACAGCGGCTCGCGCAGCGGGCCGGCCGGCAGCAGCAGGCCGTTGCCGCCCATGCGGCCGTCGAACATCACGATCTCGAAGTCGCGCTGCAGGCGGTAGTGCTGCAGGCCGTCGTCGAGCAGCAGCACGTTGACGCCGGGGTGCGAGACCAGCATCGTCTGCGCGCACAGCGCGCGGTCCGGGAACACCCACACGGGCACCTCGGTGGCGCGCGCGATCAGCAGCGGTTCGTCGCCGACGTCCGCCGCGTTCGAATTGGGTTTGACGCGGCGCGGGTGCGTGAGCTTGACGCCATAGCCGCGCGACACCACGCCCGGGCGCAGCCCCGCTTCGACGAGCGCCTGCGCGAGCGCGATCACGGCCGGTGTCTTGCCGGTGCCGCCCACCGTGACGTTGCCGACCACCACCACCGGCATCGGCAGCCGCGTCGAGCGGAACCAGCCATGCAGATAGCCGTAGCGGCGCACGCGCGCGATCAGGCCGAACAGCAGCGAGAACGGCAGCATCAGCCAGGCGAACCAGCCGCGGCGTTGCCACTGGTCGGTGACAAAGGCGGCGAGGGCGTGTCGGGGTGCGGGCATTGGGGAAAGGTCGGGCAGTGCGGTCAGAAGCGGCAATGCCCGCATGGTACAACGACGCCGAGCCGATGGCCGCCCGGGGCCGGGCGGATCAGCGCGGCTGCGCGCTCTGCGTGGCGAAGGTCAGGCGCGACAGGCCCGCGACGCGCGCGGCCTCCATCACGTTGATCACCGCCTGGTGCGTGGCCTGTGCATCGGCATTGACGATGACGACGGGCGGCGGCCCGTTGCCCGTGGGGCCGGCCGCATGACGCAGCTGGTCCGCGAGGCTCGTCACATCCTTCTGCTCGAGCACCTGCTTGTTGACCGAATAAACGCCGCGCGAGGACACCGAGACCACGATCTCGCTGGGCCGTTGCTGGGCGCGTTCGGCGTCGGCGGTCGGCAGCTGGATCTGCAGCTCGGTAAAGCGCGAATAGGTGGTCGTGATCATCAGGAAGATCAGGATCACGAGCAGGACGTCGATGAGCGGGATCAGGTTGATCTCCGGCTCCTCGCGCCGCTGGCGGGAACGGAAGTGCATGGCGTGCTCCCGCGCGCTTACGAACGCCGTTGCGGCAGGATGGCGTCGAGGAACGTGGTCGCGCGGAATTCCAGCTCGGCCACGTAGTCGTCCACGCGGCGGCGGAAGTAGCGCCAGAAGATCAGCGCGGGAATCGCCACGATCAGGCCGAACGCCGTGTTGTAGAGCGCGACCGAGATGCCATGTGCCAGCTGCTCCGGATTGGCGCCCGTGCCGTTCTGGTTGCCAAAGATCTCGATCATGCCGATCACGGTGCCGAGCAGGCCCATCAGCGGCGCCACCGAAGCGATGGTGCCCAGCGCGTTCAGGTAACGTTCGAGGTCATGGGCGACGGCACGGCCCGCTTCCTCGACCACGTCCTTGGCGGCATCGCGCGAGGTATGCGGCTGCAGCACGACGTGGCGCAGGCCGGCGGCCAGGATACGGCCGAGCGGAGAATTCTTCTCGAGGTTGTTGACGACCTCGGGCGTGGCGCGGCGCTGTTGCGCGGCGGACAGCGCTTCGTCGTATAACTTCG
Source organism: Cupriavidus pauculus (assembly GCF_008693385.1). Taxonomy (NCBI): domain Bacteria; kingdom Pseudomonadati; phylum Pseudomonadota; class Betaproteobacteria; order Burkholderiales; family Burkholderiaceae; genus Cupriavidus; species Cupriavidus pauculus. The sequence goes on along the minus strand of NZ_CP044065.1, from coordinate 2,587,693 downwards.
GCGGCAGCACCTTGCTGCGCTTCAGCGACAGGAAACGTTCGACGATCAGCGCCAACGCGATGACCGAGGCGAGCAGCAGCGGCCAGATCGGCCAGCCGGCCGCTTGAATGATGGAAAACACGTGGACCCCCGATTCGACTAGCCGACGACAGATCGACTAAAAAACAGACCCGAAACACAGCAGACCTAGGCAGCCTTTGATGCGTGCTGCCCAACGGCGGCGCGCAGCGGCGTGCTCGAAAAAATCAGGCGCCACTCTACCCCGCGCGTTCGCGCGCGGCAAGCCGCTCTCGGCGCCTGTGGCTTTCCACAGACGGGCAGGACAGCACTGTGGACCGCTTGTGGATACGCGCCGGATAGATGCGCTAAGTCGTTGATCGTAAAGGGTGTCGCGCGGGCTGCCCGAAAAATGGGCACCGCATCCGCGCTGCCCCGAACCCCGCGGTATCCACACGGGAGCGGGACAGGATTGTGGATCGGTTGTGGACAGGTTGCGCAAAACTGACTCAACCCGTTGATTGCAAAGGAAGAAACTTGCGTTGCCCAAAAAACGGGCAGTGCGGTCCCGGTTGACGGCCGGGCGAGTGTGTCGACACTGTGACGAATTTCCACATTCCTGCGGGACAGTCTTGTGGACGGGTTGTGGACAAATACCGGACAGGGTATCTAACCCCTTGTTTTGTAAAGGCGAATCGATCTCTGCCTAAAAAACAGGCAAATCGGGCCGAAACGCCAGTGTGGCCCTCGCCCACGCATCGCGACGCGGGGAAGTGATGCTTCCCGACCGCGCGATTGCTCCAGCGCGAGCAGCGCAACCGCGATCGCGATTATCCACAGCGCCGCACAGCGCGTTGCCGTTTATCCAGAACTTCTGTGGATAACTTTGTGAACAATGCGGGGGTGCGCGCCGTAAGTCGTTGACGCGTAAGCGTTTCTCTTACATTGCCTATTTTTTGCCTTGGACGGAAAAGGCATAAGAATCAAAGAGTTGTACGGAGACAAGCGGGTTACGAGATCAAACGGGTCGCGTGAGGTGTGCCTCTTGACAGAGCGGTTATGCTGTGGACATGTCAATTTCACGCCGCCCGCGCGGCAGTGGACCATGCCCGACTTTCCGAACGTTCCCCGCGCAACGCCGTCCAACGCCTCGGCTGGCGGCCGTGAAGTGATTGCGGTCAGCGAGCTCAACCACGCGATTTCGTCGGTGCTCGAGCGCACATTTCCGCTTGCCTGGGTGCGTGGCGAAATCTCCAATTTCACGCGGGCCGCCAGCGGTCACTGGTATTTCTCGCTCAAGGACGCCCGCGCGCAGATTCGCTGCGCGATGTTCCGCGGCCGCAACCAGCATGTCGATTTCTCGCCGCGCGAAGGCGAAGCGGTGGAAGTGCGCGCGCTGGTCTCCATGTACGAGGCGCGCGGCGAACTGCAGCTCGGCGTGGAGGCGATGCGCCGCGCGGGGCTCGGCAATCTCTACGAAGCGTTCCTGCGGCTCAAGGAAAAACTTGCACAGGCGGGGCTTTTCGCGAATGAACGAAAGCGCCCGATTCCCACGCATCCGCGCTCGATCGGCGTGGTCACCTCGCTGCAGGCGGCCGCGATGCGCGACGTGCTGACCACGCTGCGGCGGCGCGCGCCGCATGTCCCTGTCATCGTGTATCCGGTCCCCGTGCAGGGCGCGGGCGCGGCCGATCGCATCGCCGCGATGCTCGATGCCGCGAGCGCGCGGGCCGAGTGCGATGTGCTGATCCTGTGCCGCGGTGGCGGGAGTATCGAGGACCTTTGGTCGTTCAACGAGGAAGTGGTGGCGCATGCGATCGCGCGCAGTGCGATGCCGGTGGTGTCGGGCGTGGGGCATGAAACCGATTTCACGATTGCCGATTTCGTCGCCGACGTGCGCGCGCCCACGCCGACCGGTGCCGCCGAACTGGTGAGTCCCGACCGCGCGCATCTGCTGCAGCTCGCGCGCCGCGCGCAGGACGCGCTGCGCCAGTGCATGGCGCGGCAGCTGGATCGCCGCGCCCAGCATCTGGACTGGCTCGCGCGCCGGCTGCGCAGCCCGCAGGCGCAACTGCAGGAGCGCCGCGCGCGCGTGGACAATCTGGCCCGACACTTGCGTGCGGCATTACGCGACACGGTGACCGTGCAACGTCACCGCCAGCAGGTGCTGGCCATGCGCTGGCGCGCGTGCATGCCCGATGTGGCCCGCGCGCGCACCGACCTCGGCCGCCTGTCCGCGCGGCTCGCCGCGGCCGCCAACCGACAGCACGAACGCGCCGGCGCGCGGCTTGCCCGCGCCGCGGGTGCGCTCGAGTTGCTGGCACCGCAGCGTACGCTGGAACGCGGTTACGCGGTGCTGATCGACCAGCGCGGCCACGCGCTGCGTTCGCCGCAAGAGATGCGCGCCGGCACCATTGTGGAGGCGCATCTGGCGGAGGGCGTGGCCGATGTGGAAATCGCCGGTGTACAGGCCAAGCTCGCGACCTTTTGATGACGCATGGGAATGCGTACCGCGCGGGCGAGGACAAACTAGCATGAGTCCAGGGGGCTTTCCGCCTGCGTTTGCGCGGGTCTGGCAAGTCACCTACAATCGTCAGTCCCCACCTATAAACAACCCGCAGAGACCGAACAATGGAACACGCACTTCCTCCGCTGCCGTACGCGCATGATGCCCTCGCTCCGCACATCTCCAAGGAGACGCTGGAGTTCCACCATGACAAGCATCACCAGACCTACGTCACGAACCTGAACAACCTGATCAAGGGCACCGAGTTCGAGAACGAGTCGCTGGAAAACATCGTCAAGAAGTCCTCGGGCGGTATCTTCAACAACGCGGCCCAGGTCTGGAACCACACCTTCTACTGGGAATCGCTGAAGCCGAACGGCGGCGGCGCACCGACCGGCGCGCTGGCCGATGCCATCAACGCCAAGTGGGGTTCGTTCGACAAGTTCAAGGAAGAATTCACGAAGGTCGCCGTCGGCACCTTCGGTTCGGGCTGGGCCTGGCTGGTCAAGAAGGCCGACGGCTCGCTGGACCTGGTGTCCACCTCGAACGCCGCCACGCCGCTGACCACCGACGCCAAGGCCCTGCTGACCTGCGACGTGTGGGAACACGCGTACTACATCGACTACCGCAATGCCCGCCCGAAGTACGTCGAGGCATTCTGGAACGTCGTGAACTGGGACTTCGCCGCGAAGAACTTCGCCTGAGCCCTGTTCCATCGCAAAAAAGCCCGCGAAAAGCGGGCTTTTTTGTTTTTGGCGAGGCGTCATGCACGTTTCGCACTGACTGCCATGGTGCCGTGATACCGTCTCGGTTTTGCGTTTATCGACGGAGCCTTTCCCATGCCATCCGCCATCGTCGAATCCGGCTATGGTTCCGATCCGGTCGGGCTGGTCAGCGGTTATCTGTTCGTGCCGGGCGAGCCCGCGCGCGAGATCGACTCGCATCGGGCCATCGCGTGGCTGCATGGCGACCCGGCGGGTGAAGGGGCGGGCTTTCTCTGGCTCCATTTCAATCTTTCGAACAGCGCCTGCGAACGCTGGATGAAGAGCCAGCTTGGCCTGTCCGAGGATTTCTTCGCCGCGCTGCGGCAGGGGTCGCATTCCACGCGTATCGAGCGGCAGGACGACGCCCTGCTCGCGGTGGTCAACGACGTGATCTACAACTTCGGCGTGTCATCGACCGATATCTCGACGCTGTGGGCCAGCGTCGATCATCGCGTGCTCGTGACCGCGCGGTCGCGTCCGCTGCGGTCGGTGGACCGGCTGCGCGAGGCGGTGCGGCGCGGCGAGCGGTTCCGCTCGCCGCTCGACCTCGTCGTGCATTTGCTGCGCGACCAGGCCGATGTGCTCGTGCAGATCGTCCGCGAAACCGGCATCGGCGTCGATCGCATCGAGGATCAGCTGCTGTCGCAGCGCCTTCATGGCAATCGTTCGGAACTCGGCGCGATGCGCCGCGGCCTCGTGCGCCTGCAGCGGCTGCTGGCCCCGGAACCGGGGGCGTTGTTCCGCCTGCTCAACCGTCCGCCCGCATGGCTGCAGGACGGCGACCTGCGCGAGCTGCGCGAATCCACCGAGGAGTTCTCGCTCGTGCTCAGCGATCTTGCCGCGCTGGTCGAGCGCATCAAGCTGCTGCAGGAAGAGATCGCCGCCAAGCTTAACGAGCAGACCAACCGCACGCTGTTCACCCTGACGCTGGTAACGGTACTGGCGCTGCCGATCAATATCGTCGCGGGCTTCTTCGGCATGAACGTGGGCGGCATTCCGCTGGCCGACCATCCGCACGGGTTCTGGGTGCTCGTGGTCGTCGTGGCAAGTTTTACCGCACTCGCGGGGCGGTGGGCGTTCCGCAAGCAGCAGGCCGGCGGTTAGCCCGCGCTTTCACGTAATTGCAACGGAGGCGGCGTAACATGTTTGGCCACACGGCCATGAGCCCAGCATACCGGAGCGTAGCAAATGAACCCCAACGATGAAGCCCTGATTCGGCGCATTCACCGCGAGGTGGCCGACTACTACGACGAGGAACTCGAGCTCGAACTCGAAGACCGCGACCCCAGCGTGGTGCAGGCGATTCTCTCCGGCCACGGTGCCGAGAACGGCGGCGTCGCGGGCGACGACGAGGAGCGCGCGGAACGCCAGATGTACTTCCGCGAGCTGTTCCGCCTGCAGGGCGAGCTGGTCAAGCTGCAGAGCTGGGTGCAGGCGACGGGCCACAAGGTGGTGATCCTGTTCGAGGGGCGCGATGCCGCGGGCAAGGGCGGCGTGATCAAGCGCATCACGCAGCGGCTGAACCCGCGCGTGTGCCGCGTGGCGGCACTTCCCGCGCCGAACGACCGCGAACGCACGCAATGGTATTTCCAGCGCTACGTATCGCATCTGCCGGCCGCCGGCGAGATGGTGCTGTTCGACCGCAGCTGGTACAACCGCGCGGGCGTGGAACACGTGATGGGGTTCTGCACGGACGAGCAGTATGAAGAATTCTTCCGCTCGGTGCCGGAGTTCGAGCGCATGCTCGTGCGCTCGGGCATCCAGCTGATCAAGTACTGGTTCTCGATCTCGGACGAAGAGCAGCATCTGCGCTTCCTGAGCCGGATCCACGATCCGCTCAAGCAGTGGAAGCTGAGCCCGATGGATCTCGAATCGCGCCGCCGCTGGGAAGACTACACGCGCGCGAAGGAAGTGATGCTCGAGCGCACGCATATCGCCGAGGCGCCCTGGTGGGTCGTGCAGGCCGTGGACAAGAAGCGCGCGCGCCTCAACTGCATCCACCATCTGCTGCAGCAGATGCCGTACGTGGAGCCGCAACAGACGCCGATCGTGCTGCCCGAGCGCGAACGGCACGCCGACTATGTGCGGCAGCCCGTGCCGGGCCAGATGATCGTGCCGGAAATCTACTGACGCGCCTACTGACGCGCGAGACTCGGAAACGCCTGCTGCATGGTCTGCACCACGCCGGTCATCGCCGCGTCGTAGCCCGGCAACGCATCCACGCGCTCGCGGAACGAGCGGCTCTTGAGGGCCTCCACCGCTTCGGCGAGCGCGGGGCTCTGCAGCATTTTCTGTTCGATGGCGAAGAAGTAGCGCTCCTTGAGCACGGGCACGAACTCGAGTCCGAAGCGCCGCGCCGCCGTCTCCACGCCGAAGCCCACGTCGGCCATGCCGCTGCCGATATACGCGGCCACGGCCGCATGCGTGAACTCGCCGTTGCTGAAGCCCTCGATGCGGTTCGGATCGATGCCGCGGCGCGCCAGCATCAGGTCCAGCAGCAGCCGCGTGCCCGATCCCGGCTGGCGATTCACGAAGCGGACGTCCGAGCGGACGAGGTCCTCCAGCGAATGGACGCCGAGCGGATTTCCCGGCCGCACGAACAGCCCCTGCGTCCGGACCGCAAGGTGGATCAGGCAATGCGTATCGGGGCGCAGCCAGCTCGTGATGCGCCGCACCATATCGTCCTCGAGATCGCCGATCGGCACGTGGAACCCCGCGATATCGCATGCATGTTCCGCGAGCGCCGCCACGGCCTCAAGGCTGCCGCAGTACTTGAGGTCGTGCCGCACCTTGTGCTCGTCGAGGAAGTCGCGCAGCGCGGCCACCGCGAAACCGTGGCTCGCATGCAGGCGCACGGCCGGATCGGATGCCACCATCAGCTTTTTCAGCTCGATCTCGAGCTCGGACGCCAGGCTGTCCAGCGTCGGCGAGAGGCGGGCCGCAATCCGCTTGCTTGCCCATACCAGCTGTTGCGCCATCGGCGTCAGCGTCGACCCGCGGCCCCGCGTCTTGGCGATCAGCGCGCCGCCGAACAGCGTCTCGGCATCGCGCAGAATCCCCCAGGCGTAGCGGTAAGACAACGATATCGCCTCCGCCGACTGGGCGATATTGCCCGTGGACTCGATATGGCCGAGCAACGCCACCAGACGCGAGACATCGAGCGCGGGCGCGGGCCCGGGCGCCGCGTCGTCGCGGATCTGCAGATGGGGGAGGATCGAGATGCGAAGCATATGCGCAAAATAGCATATTGATGGGGCTGAAACACGGGCCTATAGTCGCACAAACGGGACAAGTACCTGAAATGCAGTCCCGGAATATGAAAAAAAGAGCCTATATGCGGCTGCACGGCACGACCCAATGAGGTGGCTGGCGGACGCAACGGCGCGCAGGAGACAAGCCACGCGCGCCGGGCCATGACGACACAAGAGCACGGAGACGCCATGCCAGAAACCGTCACCCCCACAGACAATGCAGCGGTCAGTGCCGCGCGCAGGCTGGATGCGATCGCGCAGATCGTTTCCGCGCGCCGCGACATGCCCGGCGCCTTGCTGCCCATCCTTCATGAACTCCAGGACGTCCATGGCTACGTGCCCGCCGAGTCGGTGCCCGTCATCGCGCAGGCGCTGAACCTGTCGCGCGCCGAAGTCCATGGCGTCATCACGTTCTATCACCACTTCCGCGAGCATCCGGCCGGCCGACACGTCGTGCAGGTGTGCCGCGCGGAAGCGTGCCAGTCGGTGGGTGCCGACGCGCTCGTGACGCACGCGGAGCGCACGCTCGGCTGCGGCATGCACGAGACCACGGCCGATGGCGCATTCACGCTCGAGCCCGTGTTCTGCCTCGGGCAGTGCGCGATCGGCCCCGCGGTGATGATCGATGACCGGCTGCACGGGCGCGTGGATGCCGCGCGCTTTACGCGATTGATCGAAGGGCTGCGCGATGCCATGCGCGCCGAACGCCAACAGGCCGCGGAGGCAAGCGCATGAGCACCACCATCTTTGTTCCGCGCGACTCCACCGCGCTCGCGCTCGGCGCCGACGAGGTGGCCGAGGCGATTGCACGTGAGGCCTCGACGCGCGGTGCCGACGTCCGGATCGTGCGCAACGGCTCGCGCGGGATGTTCTGGCTCGAGCCGCTCGTCGAGGTGAAGACCGATGCCGGCCGTATCGGCTATGGCCCGGTCTCGGCGGACGACGTGCCCGCACTGTTCGATGCGGGCCTGTTGCAGGGCGCCACGCACGCACTGTCGATCGGCGTGGTCGATGACCATCCGTTCCTGAAGAAGCAGGAGCGCCTGACTTTCGCGCGCGTCGGCATTACCGATCCGGTGTCGCTCGACGACTACATCGCGCACGAAGGCTATGCGGGCCTGACGCGCGCGCTGACGCTGCAGCCCGCGCAGATCGTGCAGGAGGTGCTCGACTCCGGCCTGCGCGGACGTGGCGGCGCCGCGTTCCCCACGGGCATCAAGTGGAAGACCGTGCTGGCCGCGCAATCGCCGGTCAAGTACATCGTCTGCAATGCCGACGAGGGCGACTCGGGCACGTTCTCCGACCGCATGGTCATGGAAGATGATCCGTTCATGCTGATCGAGGGCATGACTATCGCGGGCCTGGCCGTCGGCGCGGAGCAGGGTTACATCTACACGCGTTCGGAGTACCCGCACGCGATCGCCGCCACCGAGGAAGCGATTCGCGTCGCCACTGCCGCAGGCTGGCTCGGCGACGATATCCGTGGCAGCGGCCGCCGCTTCCATCTCGAAGTGCGCAAGGGCGCGGGCGCCTATGTCTGCGGCGAGGAAACCGCGCTGCTGGAAAGCCTCGAAGGCAAGCGCGGCGTGGTGCGCGCCAAGCCGCCGCTGCCCGCGATCGAAGGGCTGTTCGGCCAGCCGACCGTGATCAACAACGTGATCTCGCTTGCAACGGTGCCGATCATCCTCTCGCGCGGCGCGGCGTACTACAAGGACTTCGGCATGGGCCGCTCGCGTGGCACGCTGCCGTTCCAGCTTGCCGGCAACATCCTCCAGGGTGGCCTCGTCGAGAAGGCGTTCGGCATCACGCTGCGCGAACTGCTCGTCGATTACGGCGGCGGCACGCGCTCGGGCCGGGCGATTCGCGCGGTACAGGTGGGCGGCCCGCTCGGTGCCTATCTGCCCGAGTCGCGCTTCGACGTCCCGCTCGACTATGAAGCGTATGCGGCGTTCGGCGCGGTGGTGGGCCACGGCGGCATCGTCGTGTTCGACGAGACCGTCGATATGGCGAAGCAGGCGCGCTATGCGATGGAGTTCTGCGCGATCGAATCGTGCGGCAAGTGCACGCCGTGCCGGATCGGCTCGACGCGCGGTGTCGAGGTGATGGATCGCATCATGGCCGGCGATCAGCCCGTGAAGCACGTGGCGCTGGTACGCGACCTGTGCGACACGATGCTCAACGGCTCGCTCTGCGCGATGGGCGGCATGACGCCATACCCGGTGCTGTCCGCCCTGAACGAATTCCCGGAGGACTTCGGCCTGTCGCCGAAGCCCGCGCGCGCGGCGTAGGCCGCCATCCTTCGCGCCCATCCCACAAAACACAAGATCGGGAGACATCCCTTGAACGCTCGAAACGAACTGGATTACGGTACCCCGGCCAGCGAATCGGAGACGCAGGTCACGCTGGAGATCGACGGCGTGAACGTGACCGTGCCGGCCGGCACCTCGGTGATGCGCGCTTCCATGGAAGCCGGGATCGCCGTGCCCAAGCTGTGCGCGACGGACTCGCTCAAGTCGTTCGGCTCCTGCCGTCTGTGCCTCGTGGAAATCGAAGGCCGCCGTGGCTATCCGGCCTCGTGCACGACGCCGGTGGAAGCGGGCATGAAGGTGCGCACGCAGAGCGACAAGCTCGGCGACCTGCGCCGCGGCGTGATGGAGCTCTATATCTCCGACCACCCGCTTGACTGCCTGACCTGCCCGACCAACGGCAACTGCGAACTGCAGGACATGGCCGGCGCGGTGGGCCTGCGCGAGGTGCGCTACAACGACGGCCACACCAACACCCCGGCCATCGCCACGCACACGCATCTGGAGAAAGACGAGTCGAATCCGTACTTCACGTACGACCCGTCGAAGTGCATCGTCTGCAATCGCTGCGTGCGCGCCTGCGAGGAAACGCAGGGCACGTTCGCGCTGACGATCTCGGGCCGCGGCTTCGAGTCGCGCGTGGCCGCGGGCACGAGCCAGCCGTTCATGGAGTCCGACTGCGTGTCGTGCGGCGCGTGCGTGCAGGCCTGCCCGACCGCGACGCTGACCGAGAAGAGCGTGATCCAGCTGGGCCAGCCTTCGCACGACAAGATCACCACGTGCGCGTACTGCGGCGTGGGCTGCTCGTTCAAGGCCGAGATGAAGGGCAACGAGGTCGTGCGCATGGTGCCGTACAAGGACGGCCAGGCCAACGATGGCCACGCATGCGTGAAGGGCCGTTTCGCGTGGGGCTATGCCACGCACAAGGACCGCATCCTCAAGCCGATGATTCGCGCGAAGATCACCGATCCGTGGCGTGAAGTGTCGTGGGAAGAGGCGATCGGCTACGCGGCTTCCGAATTCAAGCGCATCCAGGCCAAGCACGGCAAGGATTCGATCGGCGGCATCGTATCGTCGCGCTGCACGAACGAGGAAGACTACCTCGTGCAGAAGCTCGTGCGCGCCGCGTTCGGCAACAACAACGTCGATACCTGCGCGCGCGTGTGCCACTCGCCGACCGGCTACGGCCTCAAGACCACGCTCGGCGAATCGGCGGGCACGCAGACGTTCCGCTCGGTGGCCAAGTCCGACGTGATCATGGTGATCGGCGCGAACCCGACCGACGGCCACCCCGTGTTCGCGTCGCGCATGAAGCGCCGCCTGCGCGAGGGCGCCAAGCTGATCGTCGTCGATCCGCGCCGCATCGACCTCGTGAGCTCGCCGCATATCCGCGCCGACTATCACCTCCAGCTGCGTCCCGGTACCAACGTGGCGGTGGTCACGTCGCTCGCGCACGTGATCGTGACCGAAGGCCTGCTGGCCGAGTCGTTTATCGCCGAGCGTTGCGAGGACGTGGCGTTCCAGCAATGGCGCGATTTCGTGTCGCTGCCCGAGAACTCGCCGGAAGCGATGGAAGCCGTGACGGGCGTGCCGGCCGACCAGATGCGCGGTGCCGCGCGCCTGTACGCGACCGGCGGCAATGCCGCGATCTACTACGGGCTGGGCGTGACCGAGCACGCACAGGGTTCGACGACCGTGATGGGCATCGCCAACCTCGCGATGGCCACCGGCAATATCGGCCGCGAAGGCGTGGGCGTGAACCCGCTGCGCGGCCAGAACAACGTGCAGGGTTCGTGCGACATGGGCTCGTTCCCGCATGAACTGCCCGGCTATCGCCACGTGTCCGATACCACCACGCGCAATCTGTTCGAGAGCGCATGGGGTGTCGAGATCAACCCCGAACCGGGCCTGCGCATTCCGAACATGTTCGAGGCCGCGCTGACGGGCAGCTTCATGGGCCTGTACTGCCAGGGCGAGGACATCGTCCAGTCGGACCCGAACACGCAGCATGTGTCCGAAGCGCTGTCGTCGATGGAATGCATCGTGGTGCAGGACATCTTCCTGAACGAGACGGCCAAGTACGCGCACGTATTCCTGCCGGGTTCGACCTTCCTCGAGAAGGACGGCACGTTCACCAATGCCGAGCGCCGCATCTCGCGCGTGCGCAAGGTCATGCCGCCGAAGGGCGGGTACGCGGACTGGGAAGCGACGATCCTGCTGTCGAACGCGCTTGGCTATCCGATGCACTACAACGATCCGTCCGAGATCATGGACGAGATCGCGCGCCTGACGCCGACGTTCTCGGGCGTGAGCTACAAGAAGCTCGACCAGCTGGGCAGCATCCAGTGGCCGTGCAACGACGACGCGCCGACGGGCACGCCGATCATGCACGTCGATGGGTTCGTCCGCGGCAAGGGCAAGTTCATCATCACCAAGTACGTGGCCACCGACGAGAAGGTCAACCGCAAGTTCCCGCTGATCCTGACGACGGGCCGTATCCTGTCGCAGTACAACGTCGGCGCGCAGACGCGGCGCACGCACAACGTGCACTGGCATGACGAGGACCGTCTGGAGATCCATGCGCACGATGCCGAGGAGCGCGGCATCAAGGATGGCGACTGGGTCGGCGTACAGAGCCGCGCGGGCGAAACCGTGCTGCGCGCGATCGTGAGCGACCGCATGCAGCCGGGCGTGGTCTACACCACGTTCCACTTCCCCGAGTCGGGCGCCAACGTGATTACCACCGACAACTCGGACTGGGCGACCAACTGTCCCGAGTACAAGGTGACCGCGGTGCAGGTGATGCCGGTGGCGCAGCCGTCCACGTGGCAGCGCAACTACCAGGACTTCAACGACCAGCAGCTGGCGCTGCTGCGCGCGGCGAGCGAACCCAACCCGGCGTCCGCGGAGTAACGGCCATGCATATCGAGAACCTGATCAAGATGGCCAACCAGATCGGCAGCTTCTTCGAGGCGATGCCCGATCGCACCGAGGCCATTGGCGATATCGCGAGCCATATCAAGCGATTCTGGGAGCCGCGCATGCGCCGCGCGCTGCTCGCGCACGTCGATGCCACCGAGGGTGGAGAAGGGCTGGATCCGATCGTGCGCGAAGCCATCGCCGCGCATCGGGCCAGCCTGGAGCCGGCGCCGGTGGCCGTGGCTTCCTGAGCCGTTACTTCTTGAAGGCGTAGAGCAGCTGGAGGATCACGAGGCTGAACACCGTCGCGACCACGGCCGTCATTTCGCGGCCGAGGCCGCAGGCGACGCCGATTGCCGCGACGGTCCAGATGCTCGCGGCGGTCGTCAGGCCGCGGACATCGCTTTCGCTGACGTCGTCCTTGCTCGCCTGCTTGATGATCGCGCCGGCGCCGATAAAGCCGATGCCGGCCGTCAGGCCCTGCAACACGCGGCTCATATCGGCCAGCGGCACGCCGGCCTGAAGCGGGACCAGCACGAACAGCGCCGACCCGAGCGCGACCATCATATGCGTGCGGAGGCCGGCCGCCTTGCCGGCCGCTTCGCGTTCCCAGCCAATCAGGCCGCCGAGCGCCACCGCGAGCGTAAGACGCAGCAGCAGGCGCGTCAGCTCCTTGATATTCGGGACGTCGGCGAATTCGGCCCGGATCGTGCTGTAGATATCACCCCACACACCTTCCATGATCTGGCTCCCGCAGTTGCGATGCCAGACGCTAGCATGGGCGCATGACTGTCCGCAGTCGGGCGCGCGCTGACACGCACTGACACGCGCTGACACGTTGCGGGGAAGGGGACCGGTGCGCGCGCTAGCGCAGCCGCAGCGGCTCGAGCAGCGCGGCGTCGTACTGGCCGCGCGTGATGCGACCGAGCTCGAGCATGCGCAGCAGGATATAGCTCTGGCGCTGGCGTGCGCGGCGCGGGTTGACCACGGGATTGTTGGCCGACGGCGCCTTGGGCAGGCCGGCGAGCATCGCGCATTCGGCCAGCGTGAGCTGCGCCACGGGCTTGCCGAAATAGGTCTCGGCGGCCTCGCCGAAGCCGTACGCGCCCTGGCCCAGGTAGATCTTGTTGAGATACAGCTCGAGGATCTCGTTCTTGCTCAGCGCGCTTTCGATGCGGTAGGCGAGCAACGCCTCGTAGAGCTTGCGCGTGTACGTCTTCTGCCGCGAAAGGAAGAAGTTGCGCGCCACCTGCATCGTGATCGTCGATGCGCCCTGCGACAGTTCGTCGGAGAGGTTGGCGATGCCGGCGCGCATCACGCCTACATAGTCGATGCCATCGTGGATGTAGAAGCGGTCGTCCTCGATCGCGACCACGGCTTCGGGCAGCGTGGGCGGGAACTGCGCGAGCGGCACGTATCCGGGCGAGGCGCGGAACGCGGTCAGCGCGTCGAGCGACGGCAGCTGACGGCTGGCCATGATCACGGTGAACGCGATCAGCAGCGCCCCGCCGACGATGGCGAGCAGGACGAACTTGACGAAGGCGGACCAGAGACGTTGCATGGGCCACATTGTGCCATCACCCGGTGCTGGCTTATCCGCGCGGCGTCTCGACGCCAACGGTCCGTGCAAGCTTGTCGAGGTTCTGCCAGATGCGATCGTCGATCTCGAGATGCGTCGCCGCCGCGGCGCGGCACGCGGCTTCGTACTCGCCCGGATACTGGACGCGATCGAACCCCGGCGCGGTGGGCGTGGCCTGCAGGTACTCGATAAACGATTCCACCTCGGCGCTTTGCCACGGCAGACCGAGATCGAGCTCGGGGTTCAGCAGCACCGCGAAGAGGTTGTTGGTGGCCACGCCGCCGGGCGGCGCATCGGGGCGGATGGTGCCGCCACCGGACAGCACGCCGGCCAGCAGTTCCGCCACCACGCCGAGCGCATAGCCCTTGTGGCCGCCGAACGGCAGCAGGGCGCCGGGCGGATCGGCGAACATCACGCTGGCGTCGGTCGTCGGATTGCCGTCGGCATCGATGATGCTGCGCTCGGGCGCCGGCTCGCCTTTTTCCGCCAGCACGCGGGCCTTGTTGAGCGCGATCGCGCTTGTCGCGATATCGAGCACGAGCGGCGGCCGGCCATTCGGCATCGGGCCCGCGAAGCACAGCGGATTGGTCGTCAGGCGCGCGACGCGGCCGCCGAACGGCGCGACCATCGGCGGGCGGTTGATCACGTTGGTGAAGCACAGCAGCACGCAGCCTTCGGCGGCGACCATTTCGCCGTAATGGCCCATGCGGCCGAGATGGTGCGACTGGCGCAGCGTGACGAGGCAGTGCCCGTGCTCGCGCACGCGCGCGATCGCGGTGGCCATTACGGCCTTGCCCACATGCTGGCCGAAGCCGCCGTGGCCGTCGAACACCATCAGCGAGCCGCGGTCCATCACGCATTCGGCGCGGCCCGTGCGATTCACGGTGTTCGCCTCGAGCGCCGTGCGATAGCTCGGCAGGATCGAGAGGCCGTGGCTGGCATAGCCGCAGCGGTCCGATTCGACGAGGTGGTGGGCGACGTCGTCGGCAATATCGGCGGGGACGGACTGCGCGACGAGGATGTCGCGCGCGAAGCGCTGGGCGCTGGACAGCGAGATCTGCATGGGGGCCTCCCGTCATCGGATGCCCCTCCATTATGGAAAGCGGCGTTCGGCATGCCAAGCCGGCGGCGCACGATCGGTTTGATTCCGGTCAGATTCTGTCCATTTGCGGGCGCGGCGGGCATTCGCGCTACCATCGCAACCATTCTTCGACAGAACTCTCCGACACCCATCATGCTAGAACTCGAAGGCGCGATCTGGTTCCGGGCCGGTGCCCGCGAGTGGGGCGGCAAGGATCGCATCGCCCTGCTGGCCGCGATCGGCGAACAAGGCTCGATCACCGCGGCCGCGCGCGCGGTGGGGCTCAGCTACAAGGCCGCGTGGGATGCCATCGACGCGATGAACAACAGCGCCGGCGAGCCGCTCGTGGCCCGCGCGGCAGGCGGCAAGGGCGGGGGCGGCACGCGGCTCACCGATCGCGCGGAGCAGCTGATCCGCACCTATCGCACGCTCGAGGCCGAGCACCGGCGCTTTGTCGCGTGGCTCGGCGCGCAGGCCGAGACGGGCACGCTCGGCGGCGATGTGGCAAGCGGACAGGACCTCGAGCTCATGCGGCGCTTCACCGTGCGCACGAGCGCGCGCAACAAGCTGTTCGGGCAGGTGGAAGCGGTCCGAACAGGCGCGGTCAATGACGAGATCACGCTGCGGCTGCCGGGCGGACAGGCGATCGTCGCCACGATCACGCGCGAGAGCACCGAGACGCTCGAGCTCGCGCCGGGCGTGGAGGCCTTCGGGCTGATCAAGGCGTCATCGGTCCTGATCGGCCTGCCCGATCCCGAGGGCAGGCTGTCGGCGAGCAACCAGCTGCCGGGCGTGGTGTCGCGCATCGTTCCCGGTGCGGTCAACGCGGAAGTCGTGCTTGCGCTCGACGGCGGCGGTACCGTGGCGGCGATCGTGCCCGGCACGGCCATCGGCGATCTGGCGCTGGCCGAAGGCGCGCGCGCCATCGCGATCTTCAAGGCATCGAGCGTGATCGTCGGCACGCTGTAGAATGCGCGGCTCTGTTGGCGAAGGAGTTCCCGCATGGCACGCAATATCGAGATCAAGGCCCGCATCGACAGCGTCGAGGCCGTGGCGCCGCGCGCGGCGGCCCTCGCGCAGCACGGCCCCGAGCGCATCGAACAGGACGATACGTTCTTTCCATGCGCGAATGGACGTCTGAAGCTGCGCGCGTTCGATGCGTCGCGAGGGGAATTGATCTTCTACGCGCGCCCGGACCAGACCGGGCCGAAAGAGAGCTTCTACATCCTGTCGCCGACGGCGTCGCCCGACACGCTGCGCGCGGCACTCGCCGCCGCGCATGGCGAGGGCGGCCGTGTCAGGAAGGTGCGCACGCTGTTCCTCGTCGGCCGTACGCGCGTGCACCTGGACCGCGTGGAGGGGCTCGGCGACTTTCTCGAACTGGAAGTGGTGCTGGCCGATGACGAAGCGGCCGAGGCGGGCGTGGCCGAAGCCCATACGCTGATGGATGCGCTCGGTGTCGATCGCGCAAGGCTGATCGACGGCGCGTATGTGGACCTGCTGCGCGCGAACCGCTGACCCGGGCGCGGTCTAGCGGGAAGCCGGCAGGGCGGCCGGATGCGCGAGCAGGAAGTCCCGCACCCGCGACGCCACCATCTTGAGATCGTTGTCCGAGCCGATCATGTGACTGCACCACGCGTCGTACCAGCGCGTTCCTGATGCCATAGGGCGGCCGTTCCTCGACCTTCATGTACCCGCGCGCACGGGTGTGCGCGATCGCTTACGCGAGTTCCGTGCCGACGGGCAGTGGCGTCGGGCGAGGGGGGGTGGCGTAGCCGCCGGCAACGATGCGGCCGTCGCGGACTTCCAGCACATGATCGGCCAGAACCTCGACGTCCTCGGGGTCATGGGAGATCACGACCATCGGCACGTCGAGGCTGCTCTGCAGCGCGCGCAACTCGTTGCGCATATGCGCGCGCAGCGCGGGATCGAGCGCCGAGAACGGTTCGTCGAGCAGCACGGTGTCCGGTTGCGCAACCAGCGCGCGCGCAAGGGCCACGCGTTGCTTCTGGCCGCCGGAGATCTGCGACGGATACTGGCCCACGATCTCGCGCAGGCTGAATGCATCGATCCAGCGGTCCGCCTGCGCATAGCGCGCGCGGCGCCGCGGATTGCGCCAGCCATGCTCGAGACCGAAGGCGATGTTCTGCGCGACGGTCAGGTGCGGAAACAGCGCGTAATCCTGGAAGAGATAGGCGACGCGGCGCTCCTGCGGCCGGACGTCGATGCCCGCTTCGCTGTCGAACAGCGTGCGGCCGTTCAGCACGATGCGGCCGCTATCGGGCGCGAGCAGCCCCGCAATCGCGCGCAGCGTCAGGCTCTTGCCCGCGCCGGACTGGCCGAACAGCGCGATGCGCCGGCTGTCCGATGTGAAGTCGATATCGAGCGCGAACTCGCGGTCGCCCGAGGTCATGTGCTTGCGCAGCGAGACATGCATGCTCATGGGGGGCTCACTTGGGGACGGCAGGCGACGCGGCCTTGCGCGCGCGGGCGCGGAAGCGCCGGGGTTCGTAGACGTCGGAGGCGCCGCGCGCGACGGGCGGCACGAGCCGGCCGGCGGCGACCAGCAACACCACGCAGGTGACCGAGGTGATCAGCACGAGCAGATTGGCCGTGTTGTCGTCGCCGGCCTGCACCGCTTCGTAGATGGCCACCGAGAGCGTCTGCGTGCGGCCGGGCAGGTTGCCCGCGATCATCAGCGTGGCGCCGAACTCGCCGAGCGCGCGCGCGAACGCGAGCAGTACGCCCGCGATGATGCCGCGCGCCGCCATCGGCAGCGTGACGCGGAAGAAGATGCCTGCCTCGGAGACGCCGAGCACGCGCGCGGCGTTCTCGAGCTGATGATCGACCCCTTCGAAGGCCGCGCGGGCGGACTTGAGCACGAGCGGGAATGCGACCACGGTCGAGGCGAGTACCGCGCCCTGCCACGTGAACACGAGTTCGATGCCGACGGACGACAGCCATGCGCCGAACACCCCGCGCCGGCCCACGAGCACGAGCAGGTAGTAGCCAAGCACGGTCGGCGGCAGCACGAGCGGGAGCGTCAGGATGGCGTCGACGACGTCGCGCGCCGACGAGCGCCAGCGCGCGAGTGCGTACGCCGCGGCCACCCCGAGCACGCTATTGAGCAGCGTGGCCCATCCCGCCACCTTCAGCGACAGCAGCAGCGGAATCCAGACGGCATCCATATCGGCCTCGTCGATGCGTTCGGATCAGGGCTTCAGGAAGCCATAGCGCGCGAGCACGGCCTGGCCATCGGCCGACAGCACGTAGTTCACGAACGCGTTGGCCGAGGCGGCCTGCTTCGTCTGCGCGACGATCGCGATCGGGTACGTCACGGGCGTGCGGTTCGGCACGCGGACGGCGACCTTGACCTTGTCCGGCATCACGGTGGCGTCGGTGGCGAACACGAAGCCGGCATCGACTTCGCCGCGGGCCACGTAGTCCAGGCTCTGGCGCACATTCTGCGCGGGCACGCCCTTGGCGGCCACGGCATCCCACAGGTGTTCGGCTTCCAGCGCGCCCCTGGTGTAGCGGCCCACGGGAACCGAAGACGGGTTGCCATAGGCGATGCGCTTCACGTCGGCCCTGGTCAGGTCCTTGAGCGACGTGATGCCGAGCTTGCTGTCGCCGGGCACGATCAGCACGATCTGGTTCGCGGCAAAGTCCTTGCGCGAGGCGGGTTGCACAACCTTTTCGCTTTCGGCCCTGTTCATCGCATCCTGGTCGGCGGAGGCAAACACGTCCGCCGGCGCGCCCTTGACGATCTGCTGCATCAGCACGTCCGACGCCCCGAAGTTGAGCACCACCCTGGTGTCGGGGTGGGACTTCTCGAACTGCTCGGCCAGGGTCTTGAAGGCGTTCGTCAGGCTGGCGGCGGCCGACACCACGAGGTCGGCGGCAAAGGCCGACGGGGCGGTCAGGGTCAGGGCGGCAAGCGCGGCGGCGCCGATCGTCCGGCGCAGGAAGCGGGGCGTGGAAGGCATGGTTAGAGAAGTTCGGGCAGGGAAAATGACTCGGACGCCGCAGCGCGGCACATGCGCAATATAAGACGGTATATAACGATGGTCAATCCGACTTTGGTATCGGCTCCCGGGATCCGGCTTCCCTGCGCTATGCTGCGCCATCCCTTTTCACGGCGTCTGCCCATGACCTCCATCTATCTCGCCGGCTTCGACGTCTTCCGCAAGGATGCGGTCGACTACGGCAAGCGGCTCCAGGCGCTGTGCGCCGATCACGGCTTCACGGGCCTGTACCCGCTCGACCAGGCCGCGCCGGCCGGCATGACGGGCCCCGAGACCGCGCGGTGGATCTACGAGGCCAATATCGCGCTGCTGCATCGCGCGGATGCGGTAATGGCGAACCTCGACGATTTCCGGGGCCCCGGCGAGCCGGATTCGGGCACCGCATTCGAGGTCGGCTACGCGGTGGCGCTGGGCAAGCCGGTCTGGGGCTACGCGAGCGAGGCGTCCTCGCTGCGCGAACGCGTGACCGCGTCGATCGACGCCGATGGCGAGGCGATCGACGCGCGCGGCTATGTGGTGGAGGACTTCGGACTGTCGAAGAACCTGATGCTCGCGTGCAGCGTGACGCTCGTGCACGGGACGGCCGAGGATTGCCTGAAGGCCATGGCTGCGCAGCGGGGTGGCAGCGTCAGGGCTTGAGGCCGCTCAGCGCCGCCGCGATATCGTCGGCCGTGGTGCCGACGATCTGGCGGTACGCGCCCACAAGCCCCTCCACCTGCCCCGGCGCCGCCACCTCCGCCACCGTGCGGCCGCCCGTCACCCTGCCGTCGGGCAGGCGTCGCACGGTCCAGGCGATCGTGGCGTTCGCGCGCTGGCCCACATCGCCGTCCATCCGTACCACCTCGGTCGTGATGCGATAGACCGGTGCGACATCGGACAGCCCCTGCTGGTAGACATCCACCGCGCCGAGCCGCGCCTGCAACTGCTGCGACAGCGCATCGCGCATCTCGTCGGGGAGCGGCGAGGACCAGCGCGACAGGTCGAGCAGCTTCAGCTGGCCGTCTGCCCCGTCGCCCACCACGAGCTGCGCGCGATTGAGCCGCTCCGGCACGCGCACGGGCGCGACCTCGATCCATAGCGGCTCGGCCCGGGCAGGCGGCGCGGCGGGCACGGCATTGGCCGCGGACGCGGCCAGCGAGTAATAGCGCGGATCGGGCGACGCGCAGGCCGCAAGCAGCAGGGCGAGCGCGGCAACCATGGGCGCCGCGAGGCGACGTCCCGCACGGGGAACCGTCAGCGAACGTTGGATCATCATGGCTTCTCCGCCTTGCCGCGTAGCAGCGCCTCGGGATGGCGCTCGAGGTAATCGGTCAGTGCGCGCAGCGAAGCCGCCGTGCGCGTGAGTTCCTGCAGCATGCGCCGCGTATCCTGCTGCAGCGGCGCATCCGACGCGAGCGTGCCGTTGGCCGTGTTGAGCGTGCGCCGCGCATCCTGCAGCGCCGACAGGACCTGCGGCGCGACATCGCCCTGCAACTGCGCGACGAGCTTGTCGGCGTTGTCGAGCATGCGGTTCAGCGAGGCGAGCGTGGTGCGCACATCCTGGCCGATCTGGTCGAACGGCACCTTGTCGATCTTGCTGACGATATCGCCGAGCTTGGCCTGCAGTTCGTCGAACGTGCCCGGCGTGGTCGGCAGCTCGGGCATCGAGGCGTCGAGGTTGACCGCGGCCGGCGCCGCCTTCGGGAAGAAGTCGAGCGCCACGTAGAGCTGGCCGGTCAGCAGGTTGCCGTTGCGCAGCTGCGCGCGCAGGCCGCGGCGGATCAAGGTCTCCACGATCGTGCGCTTCTGCGCTTCCTCGGCGACATCGCGCTCGCGGAAGCCCATGCGCGAGGGGTAGAGCTCCACGACCACGGGCATGCGGAACGCCTTCTTGTCCCGCTGGTACTCGATCCCGATGGACCGGACCTGGCCCACCACCACGCCGCGGAAGTCCACGGGCGCGCCCGGCGAGAGCCCGCGCACGGACTGGTCGAAGTTCAGCACGGCCAGCGTCGGTGCGAGTTCCTCGGGCTCTTTCATCGCCTCGGACTGATCGCCCGCGAGCAGGAACTGCGTGTTCTCGGTGGCCACGGGCGCGCCGCCCGAATGGTCGGGCGCCTGGAACGCGACGCCGCCGAGAAGCACCGTGACCAGCGATTGCGTCTGCAGCTTGAGGCCCGTGGCATCGAGCTTGAGATCGACGCCGCTCGCATGCCAGAAGCGCGTATTGGCCGTGACGAGCTTGTCGTAGGGTTTGTCGATGAACACGCGCAGCGTGATGTCGCGGCCGTTCGGCTCGAGCTGGAACGCCACCACCTGGCCCACGCGCACGCGGCGGTAGTAGACCGGCGAGCCGATATCGAGCGAGCCGAGGTCCTGCGCGCGCAGCACGAACTGCTTGCCCGACGCATCGGTGGTCACCACGGGCGGGACTTCGAGCCCCGTGAACGCCGTCTTGCGTTCCGCGGACTTGCCGATATCGACGCCGATATACGCACCCGAAAGCAGCGTCTCCAGCCCCGACACGCCGCTGACCGCGAGCCGCGGCCGCACGACCCAGAAGCGCGTGTCCGCCACGGCAAAGCTGCTGGCGTCCTTGGTCAGGTCGATGCGCGCGATGACATGCGAGCGGTCTTCCGCCAGCCGCACGGCCTTGACGAGTCCGATCTCCACATCCTTGTAGCGCACGGGCGTCTTGCCGGGCGTCAGCCCCTCGGCCGTGCGGAACGTGACATCGATCTCCGGCCCGCGCGACATGATCGTATTGACGAGCAGCGAGATGCCGACGATGGCGGCGACGATCGGAATCAGCCACACGAGCGAAGGCAGCCAGCGCGAGCGGCGGCGCCGGGCAGGGTAGGGCAGGCCCGAAGGAGACGCGGGCGGCGGCGGAGGCGGCGGAGGAAGTTCAGTGTTGTCGGGCATCGGTGTGTTCCGTCGGTTCCAGCGAATCCCACAGCAAGCGCGGGTCGAAGCTCAGCGATGCGAGCATGGTCAGTACCACCACGGAGCCGAACGCGAGCGCTCCGGGGCCTGGCACGATGGTGGCGAGCGCGCCCGCGCGCACGAGCGAGGCCAGCAGCGCCACCACGAAGATATCGAGCATCGACCAGCGGCCGATCAGTTCGACGAGTCCATACAGCCGCGTCTGCTGGCGGATGCGCCAGGTCGTGCGCAGGCGCACCGAGACCAGCAGCATCGTCAGGATCATCATCTTGAGCAGCGGCACGACGATGCTCGCGATGAGCACCACGCCGGCCAGCAGATGCGAGCCGGACAGCCACAGATAGATGACGCCCGAGAAGATCGTGTCCTGCTGCGTGCCGAGCAGCGACTGCGTGACCATCACGGGCAGCAGGTTCGCGGGGATGTAGAGGATGAAGGCGGCCAGCAGGAACGCCCAGGTGCGCGCGAGGCTGGCCGGCTTGCGATGATGGAGCGTGGCGCCGCAGCGCGGGCACGGCTCGCCTTCGAGCGCGCGCGGGCTGAGCTGGTCGCATGCGTGGCACGAGACGAGCCCGAGCGACGTGGCCGTGGGCACGCGCGCGAGCGGCGTGCTCTCGTCGTCGTCGGTGATTCCCGCCACGACGCCGCTTGCCAGCCGGCGCGAGCGCTCCAGATGCTGTCTCATGTGGTCTCGCCCTCCGCGCCGGGCTCGGGCTGCTCGAGGTAGTCCCACAACGCGCGCGGGTCGAACGAGAGCATCGCGGCCAGCACGGCCACGAGCGCGCCGAACGACCACAGCGCGATGCCTGGCAGCACCTGCGCCATCGTGGAAAGCTTCACCACGGTCACGAGCACGCCGATCATGAACACTTCGATCATGCCCCATGGCCGCGTCTGGCGAATGCCGCGCACGATGCGGTCGAAACCGGGCGGCATGCGGCGCTGCGCCATCGGTATCAGCAGGTAGCACATCATGAGCATCTCGGTGAGCGGAAACACGATCGTGGTGGCCAGCACCAGCGCGGCCACGAGGTCCATGTTGTCGCCATGCAAGGCTTCCACGGCGCCCAGCAGCGTCGTCTGCGTGCGCACGCCCTGCAGGTCCATCTCAACGATCGGATACGAATTGGAGATGAGGAACAGGATCAGCGCCGTGATCACGAGTGGCAGCAGGCGGCGGTATGCGCGCCGGTTCTCGCGGTAGAGCGCGCCACCGCAGCGCAGGCACTGCGCGCGCTCCCCCGGCGCGAGCGTCTCGCGCGCGTACACCGCGTCGCAGTATTCGCACGCGATCAGCTGGCTCAGATCGCGGGGGACCTGCGGGGAGGCTTCGCGCTGGGTGGGATCCGTCATGCGTCCGGCGTCAGTCGCGAGGGCGGCGCGGCGGTGACGGCCGTCACCGGCGTTGCCACCTGCGTGCCGATGGTCCAGTCGCGCAGCAGCGCGTAGGCCACCGCGAGCACGGTCGGGCCGATGAACACGCCGAGAAAGCCGAACGCCAGCGCGCCGCCGAGCACGCCCATCATGATCCAGATCAGCGGCAGGCCCGTGCCCTTGCTGATGAGCAGCGGCTTGATGATGTTGTCGGCCATGCCGACCACGGCCACGCCCCAGACGACCATGAAGATGGCCCAGCCCGTCGCGCCCGAGTGATAGAGCCAGAGCGCGGCCGGAATCCAGATCAGCGGCGGGCCGACCGGGATCACGGAGAGGAAGAACGTGATGAAACCGAGGATGGCGGCGCCCGGCACGCCCGAAATCCACAGGCCGATGCCGGTCAGCACCGCCTGCACGAACGCCGTGCCGAGCACGCCGTAGACCACGCCCTTGACCGTGCTGCCCGCGAGCGCCAGCAGATGGTCGGCGCGCTCGCCCGCGATGCGGCGCATGCCGCCGCGCAGCCATTCCACGGCCAGTTCGCCGCCGGTATAGAAGAAGAACGCGAGCACGATGGACAGCGCCAGCTGGCCCAGCCCCGCGCCGATGGAGAGGCCCGCGCCGAGCAGCACGTGGCCGACCGGCGCCACGAGCTTGCGCAGGTTCGCGAGCATTTCCGAATCGGCGTTGACTACCTGGTTCCACGTGTTCTGCAGATAGCTGCCGACGTAAGGCAGGCTCGACAGCCACTCGGGCAGCTGCGGCACGCCGCGCTCCTTGTAGCGCTCCACCAGCGCGGTCAGGTCATCGACGTGCGCGGAGAAGCTCGCGCCGGCGTAGACGAAGGGGCCGAGCACGATCACGGCCGCCAGCAGCACGCAGACCAGCGCGGCGATGCCGCGGCGGTTGCCGAGCCAGCGGGTCAGCACGGAATAGGGGTACCAGGAACTGAACGCGAGGATCGCGCCCCATAGCAGCGCCGTCGCGAACGGCGCCAGCACGACCAGCGAGCCGCCGATCAACAGGATCAGCGCGAAGACCGCGGCGAGCTTTTCAATCAGTTGTCCGGAACTCATCGGGCAGATCTCCTCGGCGGCCGTGTGACGGAAACGCCGTAAGCATAGCGGAAATCGATGCGCGCACCGTGACGAAGCGTGCCCGTCGGGGGCGGGGCGGTGCCTTGATGAGAGTTATAGGCGACGGAGGTGGCGTGCGGGTGGCGCGGCCGTGTCAATGCGCCGTCGGCGCGGCGGGTACGTCATCCGGTGCCGAGGTTCCCGAAGTTCCCGAAGTTCCCGAAGTTCCCGATACCCGGCTGCGCAGGAGGGCGGCCACGAGGTCGGACTGCGTGACCATGCCGACCACGCGCCGGTCGTCGTCGATGACGGGCACATGGTGCAGGCCGCCATCGGAGAACGCGCGCGCCAGATCGACCATGGGCTGTTCGGGGCGCGCCACGGTGACCGCATGCGTCATGAGCGTGCGCACGGTGCCGGCGGTGCGGGCCGAGCCCGTGCGCTGGGCGGCGAAGAAGTCGCTTTGCGTGAAGATGCCGGCCAGCCGGCGCTGGCCGTCCACGACGGGCAGGGCCTTGATGTGATGGCGGGCCAGCAGCGCGGCGGCTTCTCCCGCGGGCATATCGGGTGTTGCGGTCACCACGTCGCGCGACATGATGTCCGCGCACCGCACGTCGCCGAAGCGGCGTCGGAAGGCCCGCAGTTCGGCCGCCACGAGAATCGCCTCGAGATCGTCTTCCGAGATGTCGAGGAATTCCCCGCGCGCCGCGAGCACGGCGTCCAGGTCCGCGCGCGTGAAGCCCACGCGCTGGGTCGGCGGCACGTCGCGCGTGCGGTGGCCCGCCGCGGGTTCGGGCGGACGGTGCGGGTAGCGTCGCCGCATGGCGTTGTTGAACGCCAGCGCCATCAGCACCAGCACCATCGAATTCACGGCCACGGGCATCACGATAAAGCCGAAGCCGAGCGCCTGCACCGCCGGCCCGCCCAGCACCGCCGTCAGCGCGACCGCGCCGCTGGGTGGGTGGATGCAGCGCAGCGGAAACATCAGGGCGATCGCGACCGCCACCGCGACGCCGGCCGCCAGTCCCGGCGAGGGAATCAGCATCGCGCAGGTCACGCCGACCGTCGCCGCCACGAGGTTGCCGCCGATGATCGACCACGGCTGCGCGAGCGGGCTCGCGGGCACCGCGAACAGCAGCACGGCCGACGCGCCCATGGGCGCGATGAACCACGGATTGAATCCGCCCATCAGGTGGCGGCTGATCCACTCCGTAACGAACAGTCCCAGCAGCGCGCCCAGGCAGCTCTTGACGCGCTCGTGCCGGCCGCCGGTGATCGGCATCGGCAGGAACGTGCGCAGCCACGTCAGGGTCTGGCGGTCGGGCGCGGCGGCGTTGTCGGTGTCGGATGCCATGGCGGTGATTGTAGCGGCGGTTTCTGC
The DNA here is from genome assembly GCF_008693385.1 of Cupriavidus pauculus. Lineage (NCBI taxonomy): Bacteria > Pseudomonadati > Pseudomonadota > Betaproteobacteria > Burkholderiales > Burkholderiaceae > Cupriavidus > Cupriavidus pauculus. The sequence continues at coordinate 2,562,506 of NZ_CP044065.1, read as the reverse complement.
GCGAAAGCGGCAATATATCATGCCGTGATATATTCCGTGGCCTTGGAGTCCGGAGAGAGGAGCGAAGCATGCGCAGCAATTCCACAAGCGCCGAATCCACGCGCGGCGCCGAGCGGCCGATCGCATCACGGCATGATGCATTGCAACATGACGGGCGGCGCGACTACGCCGTGGATGGGCGCCTGCCGATGCTGGCAGGTATCGCGCTCCTGCTGGGCGGCGTAAGTACCGGCGCCGCGTGGGTGCTGGTCAACCTCATCCGGTTCTTCACGAACCTGTTCTTCTATCGGACGCTGTCGTTTGCGGAGACCTCGCCCGCGCACCATGCGCTCGGCCTGTGGGTCGTCGCGCTACCGGTGATCGGTGGCCTGATCGTCGGCCTGATGGCGCGCTACGGCAGCGACAAGATTCGCGGGCACGGCATTCCCGAGGCGATGGAAGCCGTGCTGTTCGGCCGCAGCCGCATGTCGCCGAAGGTCGCGGTGCTCAAGCCGCTGTCCTCGGGCATCGTGATCGGCAGCGGCGGGCCGTTCGGTGCGGAGGGTCCGATCATCATGACCGGCGGCTCGATCGCGTCGCTGCTTGCACAGCTGCTCCACCTGAGCGCGGCCGAGCGCAAGACGCTGCTCGTTGCCGGCGCCTGCGCGGGGATGACCGCGATCTTCGGCACGCCGGTCGCGGCGGTGCTGCTGGCCATCGAACTGCTGCTGTTCGAATTGCGGCCGCGCAGCCTGCTGCCAGTGGCGCTCGCCTGCGCGGTGGCGGGCTTCCTGCGTGCTCTTGTCTTCGAGCCTGGGCCGCTGTTCCCGCTGCAGACGGCGCCCGTGTCGGTGATGGCGCTCGGCGCGTGCATCGTCGCGGGGCTGCTGTGCGGGGGACTGGGCGCGGGGCTGACGCTGGCGCTGTATCGCACGGAAGACGCATTCTCCCGCCTGCCCATGCACTGGATGTGGTGGCCCGCGCTCGGCGGGCTCGTGGTGGGCATCGGCGGCTACTTCGAACCGCGCGCGCTCGGTATCGGATACGACGTCATCGGCGATCTGCTCAACAACCGCCTCGCCATCGAGGTCGCGGTGGCGCTGCTGGCCGTCAAGGCCGTGATCTGGGTCGCCGCGCTGGGCTCGGGAACCTCGGGCGGCGTGCTCGCGCCGCTGCTGATGCTGGGCGCGGGGCTCGGCGTGGTGCTTGCGCCGTGGCTGCCCGGCGGCTCGCCCTCGCTCTGGGCGCTCGTCTGCATGGCAGGCGTGCTGGGCAGCGTGCTCGGCGCGCCGCTGACGGCGATCGTGTTCGCGTTCGGACTCACCCACGACAGCGAGGCGCTGCTGCCGCTGCTGCTGACCACCGCGGTGGCCTACGGGTTCTCCGTGCTCACGATGAAGCGGTCGATCATGACCGAGAAGATTGCACGGCGCGGCCTGCATATCTGGCGCGAGTACGGTGTCGATCCGCTCGAGCATGCGCATGTGGCCGATCTGATGACGCGCGACGTCGTGGCGATCGATGGCGATCTGCCGCTCGAAGCGGCCGTGGCCCGCTACTTCGGCGAGCGCGCGCCGCATCGCGCGTATCCGGTCGTCGGCGACGGGCGTGTGCTGGGCATGCTGAATCGCGCGGCGATCGACGCTGCCGCGCAGGCACCGGGCGCGCCGCTTGCGTGCCGCGATCTGTTGCCCGTGCCATCCGATGGGGTGGGCGCGGTCCTGCTCCCCACGCATACCGGCCGCGCCGCGGCGGGGCGCATGGCCACGCTGGGCGTCGCGCGATTGCCGGTGGTGGCCGACCTGGCCTCGATGCGCCTCGTCGGCATCGTCTCGCTGCGGGACCTCGCGGCGCCGAGCCGTCGGGTGCTCGACGAAGAGACCACGCGCGAGCGGCCGCTTGCTCAGAGTTTGTAGGTCGACAACAGGATGCTCGTCTCCGTCGCGGAGATGCCGTCGATCAGGCGAATGCGGTCGAGGGTGCGGTCGAAGGCCTCGAGCGTGTCCGCGCGCAGTTCCGCGATGATGTCCCAGCGGCCATTGGTCGTGTGCAGCGCCTGCACGTTCGGCTCTCCGCGCAGCGCCTGCAGGACCTGCCGCGCCTTGTTGCCCTCGACCGCCACCGTCATCCACGCGCGGATCCGATGCGGTTCCGCCTCGGGCTTGAGCCGCACCGTGTAGCCCACGATCAACCCATCGCGCTCGAGCTTGTCGATCCGGTTCTGCACGGTCGCCCGCGAGATGCGCAGGACCTTTGCAAGCGTGGTCACGGGGGTGCGGGCATTGTCGCGCAGCAGCGCGAGCAACTGCTGATCGGTGGCGTCCATGGCGGTTTGGCAATTTGCGAGTGACGGCTAGCGAATTGTTATCCCAGTCGCGCAATTTGTCCAATATGTGCGCTTCAGGCTGGCGCGCAGGCGACCCACAATGCACGCATTCCCACCTCGGATGCCGACTGCCATGATCCAACGCCCGACCATTCTCGTTGTTGCCCCGACCCACTACGACGTCTCCTACAGCATCAACCCATGGATGGACCCGCAGGCCTGGGCGCGCGACCCGCGCGGCATGCATCGCAACGCGACGCGGTCGTTCGACGCGCTGCGCGAGGCGCTCGATGCGTCGGGCTTCGCGGTCGAGGTGGCACCGGGCGCGCCGGGGCAGCCGGACATGGTGTTCCCGGCCAACGCGGCCGTGGTGCTCGATGGCAAGGCCGTGCTCGCGCGCTTCCGCTATCCGCAGCGGCAGGGCGAGGAGGCGCCGTTCGCGGCCATCTTCGAATCGCTGCGCGCGCGCGGTTGGATCGACAGCGTGGCCACGCTGCCCGACGGCTGCTATCAGGAGGGCGCCGGCGACTGCATCTGGGACGCCTCCCGCGGCCACTTCTGGGCCGGCTTCGGTCCGCGCTCGTCGCGCGAGGCCGCCGACGCGATGTCCGCGCACTTCGATCGCGACGTCGTCGCGCTGGAGCTGGCCACCGAACACAGCTATCACCTCGACGTCTGCTTCTGCCCGCTTGCCGGTGGCGAAGTCCTCTACTACCCGCCCGCATTCGGCGAGCAGGCCCTGCGCGAGATCCATGCGCGCGTGCCCGCCAGCCTTCGCATCGAGGCGACCGAGGACGACCTGCGGCATTTCAGCGTCAATGCGGTCAACCTCGACGACCAGGTCGTGATGACGCGCACCACGCCGCATCTGCGCACCGAGTTCGCGCGCCGCGGCTACCGCCTGCGCGAGGTCGATCTGTCGCCGTTCATGCTGTCCGGTGGCGGTGCGTACTGCATGACGCTGCGGCTCGACCGCGACGGCACGGCAGCGGTCGCGATGCATGACGCGGTGCGTGGCGCGGCGGCATAGCGCGCGCGCCGTCCTGCCGGTCCTGCCTGAACCTCACCATCGGAGACGCGGATCATGACGCTCACACCACGCGACACACCGGGCGGCAACCCCTCCCCCCTCACGCGATGCCTCGACGCGCGCGATGTCGCGGCCCTCGTACGCGCCATCGGCGTCAGGCAGTCGCTCGTGCAGCTGGCGGACCATCTGCGCGAAGATTTCCTGCGCTGGTCCGCGTTCGACAAGTCCGCGCGCGCGGCAAGCCATTCCGACGTGGGCGTGATCGAACTGATGCCCGTCAGCGATGGCGTGCTGCACGCATTCAAGTACGTCAACGGCCATCCGCGCAACGCGCGGTACGCGCTGCCCACGGTGATGGCCTATGGCGCGCTGGCCGACGTGCGCACGGGGCATCCGCTGCTGCTGGCGGATCTGACGCTGGCCACCGCGTTGCGCACCGCCGCCACCTCCGCACTGGCGGCGAAGGCGATGGCGCGGCGGGACGCGAAGTCCATGGCGCTGATCGGCAATGGCGCGCAGGCCGAGTTCCAGGCGCTGGCGTTCCACGCATTGCTCGGTATCCGCGAGATTCGCGCCTTCGATATCGACCGTCGCGCGACGGATCGGCTCGCGCGGAACCTCGCGCATGTGCCGGACCTGCGCATCGTGGCGGCGGCATCGATCGCGGACGCCGTGGCGGGCGCGGACATCGTCTCCACGGTCACCGCCGACAAGACCCGCGCCACGATTCTTGCGCCGGAGATGATCGCGCCGGGCATGCACCTCAACGCCGTCGGCGGCGATTGTCCGGGCAAGACGGAGCTGCATGCGGACATCCTCCGCAACGCCCGGATCGTCGTCGAGTACGCGCCGCAGACTCGCATCGAGGGCGAGATCCAGCAGTTGCCGCCCGATGCGCCGGTGACCGAACTATGGGAAGTCCTGGCGGGAACCTCGCCGGGCCGCGAGACCCGCGAGGAGGTCACGATATTCGATTCGGTGGGCTTCGCGCTCGAAGATTTTTCAGCGCTACGATGGCTCCACAATGTGGCGCTGTCGAACGACGCCGGTGAGTTTTTTGCGTTGGTTGCAACACCACGCGACCCCCGCGACCTCTACGGGTGGATGATGCGAGAGGACGCGTCGGCCGCAAAGACCGAGGGCGGCGGTGTGAAGGTGGCTCTTACTTAAGAGTTTGGGAGGCAAAACGCGGGAGACAGAACGCGGGAAGCAAAACGCCCGGCCCGCACCGCATGTCGCGGTGACGGCGCCGGGCGCTTTATCGGGGGCGCTCTATCGGGGGCGCGTGGCGCCCGCGGGGCACGGGCTTATGCGCCGGCGCGACCCATCATCAGTTGCGCGCGCAGGAAGCCTTTGACTTCTTCCAGCGACGGTGTCTTCAGGAACACCATGATGCCCCAGTGCTGCAGGGCGTCGGCCACGCCATCGTAGGCCTGCCGATTGGTAATCACCGCGAAGATCACGCGCTGGCGCGCGAAGAAGTTCTGCAGCTTTTCGATGATCGCCGACTCGGCGTCGTTGAGTTCCTCGACGTAGTAGAGGACCACGCGCGGCCGCGCATCGACCGACGTGATCACGGTATCGACGACGTCCTCGAGCACCTGCGTTTTCAGCGGCAGTGACCACTTGCCCAGCTGCGCGCTGATACGCTGCGCCTCCTGGTGGTTCGGGTGGAACACCACGAGGTCGAGATCGTGCGGCGTCTGCAGATCGGGCGCGGCGCGCGATGCCAGCAGGCGGTGCACCGTTTCCTTGTGAATGCGCCGATGTCCGCCGTTGGTCTTCCAGGCGCCAAGTTCGCCCCGTTCGACCATCTTCTGGACAGTGCCCAGCGATACATTGAGAAGCTTTGCTGCGGTACGCGTGCTGTAGTAAGGCTTGTCAGCCAGTTCTGGATCCAGTTTCATCCACTCACCCGTTGTCGAACGGCAGCGCAACGCGGAAGCCGCGTCTCGTGGCGCCTTCGGGCGCGCCACGCCGGTGATTACCGGGCTGCCGGAATTCTACTGACCCTGCTACTCGACCCGCTCCCCGCCGGTCGTACTGCTTGGCGGCGGTGGTCTTTGCCACCTGCCCGGCACGGCGAACCGCACCGCACACCATTCATAGTATTCCTCGCATGGGGCACGCATGACAGAGGGTAATCGATGACTGGCGTTGCACTTTTGTTGTTTAACGTACATCGGCGGCCTCTGGTGGACCGGCGCGACGGAAAAGCTGATGACATCCGAACGATTTCGCCCACCGTTCGACCTAGTCCTTATGGATCATCGGTCCCGATGCGCATGTGCAGATGATAACGGTTCGCGCTTGCGCCTCCAAAAAATCACGCCGCAATGGCTCAGAGTCCGTACTTGCGAACCTTGTCGAACAAGGTTGTCTTGGCCACGCCGAGCGCTTCGCTCGCGCGGGAGAGGTTGCCGTCGTGGCGGCGCAATGCATCGGCGATGAGCGCGCGCTCGAATTGTTCGACGGCCTGCGGCAGCGACAGTTCAGTCGGCCCGTCGCCGACGGCTCCGCCGCCGTCGCCACCTTCGTGCATATCGCCAGGACGGCAGCCGAGTCCGAGGACATGGCGCTCTGCCAGATTGCGCAGTTCGCGCACATTGCCGGGCCACGGATAGGCGATCAGCGCGGACATCTCCGCCGGCGATGCGGGCAGCGGCTCGCGATCGAAACGCAGCGCGGCCTGTGCCACGAAATGCTCGAATAGCTGCGGTACGTCTTCGCGACGCTCGCGCAGCGGCGGCAGTGCGAGCGTGATCACGTTGAGCCGGTAGTACAGGTCCGCGCGGAACGCGCCGGCATCGGACTGCGCGCGCAGGTCGGCCTTGGTCGCGGCTACCACGCGCGCGTCGACGGGCACGGGCTGGTTGGAGCCGAGCCGCTCGACCGTGCGTTCCTGCAGCACGCGCAGCAGCTTGATCTGCATTGGCATGGGCATGCTCTCGATCTCGTCGAGGAACAGCGTGCCGCCCGCGGCGTGCTCGATCTTGCCGATGCGCCGGCGCGTGGCGCCCGTGAACGAGCCGGCCTCGTGGCCGAAGATCTCGGATTCAAACAGCTGTTCGGGCAGGCCGCCACAGTTGATCGCGACGAAATGGCGCGCATGGCGGCCGCTCGCTTCGTGCAGGCAGCGCGCGACGAGTTCCTTGCCCGTGCCAGTCTCGCCGTGGATCAGCACATTGGCGCCGGTATCGGCCACGTCCGCGATGCGCGCGCGCAGCCGCTCGATCGCGGGCGAATTGCCGATCAGCCGGCTCGCCACGGACGTGCGCGCGGCCAGCTGGGCGCGCAGCCCGGCCACCTCGAGCGTGAGCCGGCGCTGCTCGAGCGCGCGGCGGCATGCATCGACGAGCCGCTCGGGCGAAAACGGCTTTTCGAGGAAGTCGTACGCGCCTTGCTTCATCGCCTGCACGGCAAGGCTCACATCGCCGTGGCCCGTGATGAGGATCACGGGCAGCGTGGGATCCTGCTCGCGCAGCGCCGCGAGCAGCGACATGCCGTCGCGTCCCGGCAGGCGGACATCGGTGACGACGATACCCGGATGCAGCCCGCCTTCCATCTGCGTCTGGATATCGCGCAGCGCGGCCTCGGCGCTCGCGGCCGTGCGCGTGGGAATGCCTTCGAGCCGCAGCGCCTGCTCGCAGCCGAGGCGCACGTCCGGATCGTCCTCGACGATCGTCACGGCCAGATCGCGCGGCATGGGCTCAGCCGTCATGGGATGTCTCCCGGACTTTGCCGATCGCCTGCGGCAGCGCGAGCGTGAAGCACGCACCGCCGTCGGGGTGATTGATCGCGGTCAGCGTGCCGCCACTCTCGTTGAGAATGCCGGCCGACAACGTGAGGCCGAGGCCAAGGCCCTCGCCCGCGGGCTTGGTCGTGAAGAACGGTTCGAACAGCCGCGCGAAGGCTTCCTCGGAAAGGCCCGGCCCGTTGTCGCGCACGGTCAGGTGCACGAGGCCGCCGCTCTCGTAGGCATGGAGCCAGAGCTTGGGCGAGGGCTGCCCGGCGGTGGCATCGAGCGCGTTGCCGATGAGGTTCACGAGCACCTGTTCCAGCCGATTGGGGTCGCACGCGACCGTCAGGTGCGCGTCGATGTCGCGATCGATCTGGGGCCGGGTCGTGGCCACGCGCGATTCCATCAGGAACAGCGCGTTGTCCACCGCATCCGCGAGCTTTGCACAGCGGCGCGGGCCGCTGGCGGGGTCCCGCGCGAAGGACTTGAGCGCGCCCGTGATGCGGCCCATGCGTTCGACGAGCGCGATGATCTTCTCGAGGTTGTCGCGCGTGGTGGCCGCGTCGCCGCGATCGAGGAACTTGCAGGCGTTGCCGGACAGCGTGCGCAGCGCGGCCAGCGGCTGGTTGAGCTCGTGCGCGATGCCGGCCGACATCTGTCCTACCGCGGCGAGCTTGCCCGCCTGCATGAGGCCATCCTGCGCCTGCCGCAGGAACGACTCGGTGCGGATGCGCTCGGCGACCTCGGCGTGCAGCTGCTGGTTCGCGGTCGAGAGGTCCGACGTTCGCTCCGCGACCTTGCGTTCGAGCTCGTTGTTGGCCGCCTCCAGCGCATGCCGCGCGGCCAGCCGCTCGCTGACGATGCGGCGGCGCACGTTCCACGCGGCGGCCAGCAGCAGCACGAACGCGGTGGCCACGCCGGCCAGCGCCGCGCTGTTGAGCGCGGCCACGCGGGCCTGGGAGGTATTGGTCAGCAGCGTGAGGTCCCAGCCCGTGCCGGGCAGGGACGCATGTTGCGCGAGCATCGGCGGCCCCTGCCGCAGCTTGACGAGCGCGTCGCCACCGGGGCCCGGCCCCGTGCCCAGCGTGCGGACCGTGGAGAGCGCAAGCGTCGGCAGCGGCGCGCGGTTGTACTGCAGCGTCTGGTCGAGCCGCGCGCGCAGGTCGGGCGGAATCTCGCGCACCGCGGCAAGCTTCCATGAAGGATCGGAGGCGAGGATGACCACGCCGTTCTCGTCGGCGAGCAGCATCTGGCTGTCGGCACCCTGCCAGCGGTTCTCGAGCGGTTCCAGCCCGATCTTGACGACGGCCACGCCCGACGGATGATCGCGGTCGCCGAGCGGCGCGGACAGGTAGTAGCCGGACTCGCTGCGCGTGGTGCCCACGCCGTAGAAGCGGCCGAGCTGGCCTTCGATGGCCGTATGGAAGTACGGGCGGAAACTCAGATCTTCGCCGAGGTAGCTGTCGGGGCGCTGATAGTTGCTGGTGGCGACGACATGCCCCTGCGCATCGAGCACGTACACCACGCGCGTGCCCGCGCGCGCATTGAGCGCGGACAGGTAGACGTTGGCATCGGCGACGCGGGCGGGATCCTGCGGATGATGGAGCAGCGCGTCGATCCGCGCGTCCAGCGACAGCAGGCTCGGCACGTAGTCGTAGCGCGCGAGCTCGCTGTCGAGCGCCTGCGCATAGAGCCGCAGCTGAACCTGGCCGCGCTCGGCCTGGCGGGCGAGCGCGCCGTCGTAGGTATAGCGATAGCCGAACCAGCCCGCCGCGGCGATCAGCGCGGCAAGCACCAGCAGGGCCAACAGGGAGAGCGCGACGCGGGGTCTTGCGGGTGTGGCGACGGTGGACGGAATGACGGGGTCTTCGTGCTGCATGGCAGCCCTTTTACCACATCAAGGCAAAGCCCGAGAGAAATCGGCGCAGACAAATATTGACTAAGCAATTATTGCTGAGACAACGTCAAGCCATGAAAAAAGGCCCTGCCACCGGATCGGCGGCAGGGCCCTCGCATGGGCTGGCGGCGATGTTACTTGCCGGCCAGAACCTGACTCGTGCCCAGGCCTGCCCCTTGCGTGGAGACGTCGCGGCTGTCGATGTCCTCGTCTTCCTCATCTTCGGAAAGATCGGGTGCGCCAATCGCGTTTTCGCTGCGTGCGACCACCGTGGTGGCGATGGCATTGCCGAGCACGTTGGTCACGGTACGGCCCATGTCCAGCACGTGGTCGATACCGAGCACGAGCAGGATGCCGGCCTCGGGCAGGCCGAACATCGGCAGCACCGCGGCCACGACGACCAGCGAGGCGCGCGGCACGCCGGCAATACCCTTGCTGGTCACCAGCAGCACCAGCAGCATCGTGATCTGCTGCGTCAGCGAGAGATGGATGCCGTACACCTGCGCGACGAACAGCGCGGCGAACGACGTGTACATGATGGAACCGTCGAGGTTGAACGAATAGCCGAGCGGCAGCACGAAGTTCGTGATGCGCGGCTTGACGCCGAAGCGCGTGAGCTGCTCGATGACCTTCGGGTAGGCCGACTCGCTGCTCGCCGTGGCGAAGCCGATCATCAGCGGGGCGCGCAGCGCGCGCAGCAGCGAGAACACGCCGCGGCCGAGGAAGAGCGCGCCACCGGCAAGCAGGGCGGCCCACAGCAGCGCCAGCGCCAGATAGAAGCTGCCCAGCAGCTTGGCGTACACGGCCAGGACGCCGAGGCCCTGCGCCGTGATGACCGCGGAGATCGCGCCGAACACGCCGATCGGCGCGAATGCCATGACGTAGTTGGTGACCTTGAGCATGACCTGCGCGAGGCCTTCGATGCCGGCGAGTACGGGCTTGCCAACGCCGTCCTTGACGGTGCCGAGCGCGAAGCCGAAGAACAGCGAGAACACCACGATCTGCAGGATCTCGTTGGTGGCCATCGCCTCCACGAAGCTCTTGGGGAACATGTGCGCGATGAAGTCGCGCAGGTTCAGCGAGGCGGTCTTGACGCTGGATACCGCGTCGGCCGGCGGCAGCGGCAGGTTCATGCCGTGGCCCGGCGTCAGCACGTTGGCCATGATCAGGCCCAGCAGCAGCGACGTGACGGACGCGCCCACGAACCACAGCATCGCCTTGGCGCCGATTCGGCCGACGGCCCGGCCGTCACCCATGCTGGCGATGCCCGAGACGAGCGTCGCGAACACGAGCGGGCCGATGATCATCTTGATCATCCGCAGGAACACGTCGGTCAGGATGGAGAGATGATCGGCGATCGATTTCGCGGTGTCCGCGTCGGGGGCCAGATGGTGCGCCGCGGTGCCGGCCAGTACGCCGAGCAGCATCGCGATGAAGATCAGGGTGGGCAGTCGTTTGAGTTTCATCGTGGGGTTTGTCTTCCTGTGGCAGCTTTCTCGTTATGGGAAACGCGGCGCGAAAAAACGCGCGCCCCGGAATCGCACGAGCCATGCCAGCGCGCGGGACCGCCTGGCCTGATGTAAGGCCATGAATACAAAGGGGAAATGGAAGTGCGCCGGCCGCGCCGTCCGGGAGTCCGAACGGCGGTGGCGTGCAAGTGTTCGGAAATCCGAACGACTTCAGGAAGGGGTCAGGGCGCGGGCGGCGTTTCCGCCGCCTGGTGCGTGGCGCCGGCGATAAAGCTCTCGAGCGGCATCGGGCGGCCGATCACATAGCCCTGCGCATAGTCCACGCCGATCGCGCGCAGCGTATGCAGGGTCTGTTCGTCCTCGACGGACTCCGCCACCGTGCGCACGCCGAGGCGATGGCCGATATCGTTGATCGAGCTCACGATCTCGCGGTCCACGACGTTGTCGGCGAGGTTGCGGATAAAGCTGCCGTCGATCTTCAGGTAATCGACCGGAAACTGCTTCAGGTAAGAGAACGAGGACAGCCCGGCCCCGAAGTCGTCGAGCGCGACCGTGCAGCCTGCCCGGCGCATCTCGGCGACCAGGCGGTTGGCGGCGGACATGTTGTTGATCAGCGCGGTCTCGGTAATCTCCAGCCGGATGCGCCGGGCCGGCAGCACGGATTCGTCGAGCGCGGCGTGCAGGAAGGGCAGGAGGAACGGTTCGCCGAGCGAGTTGGCCGACAGGTTGATCGATACCGACAACCCGGGAATCGCCGCGAGGCGCGGGCCGAAGTCGTGCAGCACGTTGCGGATGACCCAGCGGTCGATATGGCCCATCAGGTCGTAACGCTCGGCGGCCGGGATGAACGCGCCGGGCATGATCAGCGTGCCGTTCTCGTCGACCATCCGCACGAGGATCTCGATATGGCAGGCGGGGTCCGACTCGGGCCGCAGCGCGCGAATCTCCTGCGCATACAGGCGGAAGCGGTTGGCCTCGAGCGCGGAGTGGATGCCCGCCGCGACTTCGAGTTCGCGGTGGTGGCGGCGCGCGTCGCTTTCGTCGCGGCGGTAGACCGATACGCGGTTGCGGCCCGCGGCCTTTGCCGCGTAGCAGGCCACGTCGGCGCGGCTCATCAGTTCGCCGACCGGCGGCACTTCGCTGTCGATGGCCGCGATGCCGATGCTGGCGCCCACGTCGTAGACGCGGCCGTCCCACGGAAAGCGGCGGCCGCGAATCGCATCGATGACCTTCTGGCACACATGGTCGGCCTGATCGACGGTGCAGTCCTTGAGCAGCAGCGCGAATTCGTCGCCGCCGAGGCGCGCGAGCAGGTCGTCGGGGCGCACATGGTGGCGGATCACGTAGCCGAGTTCGCGCAGCAGCACGTCGCCGGCGCCGTGTCCGGCCGTGTCGTTGACGATCTTGAAGCGGTCCAGGTCGATAAAGCACAGCGCGCTGCGATGGCCGTGCTGGCGCGCCGATTCGCAGGCCTCGCGCAGCTTCTTCTCGAACCACGCGCGGTTGGGCAGGCCCGTCAGCGCATCGTGCGTGGCCGAATGTGCGAGTTCGCGCTGCAGCGCGCGCGAGCTCGTGATGTCCTGGAACACGAGCACCGCGCCGAGCACGTCGCCATTGCCGGTGAGCACCGGCGCGGCGGAGTCCTGCACGTCGTGGCGCTCGCCGGTCAGGCTCTGCAGCACGGCGCCCTCCTGCAGGTAGGCGGGGCGCAGCGATTGCAGGCATTGCTCGACCGGGCTCGGAATCACCTCGCCGGTCAGTTCATCGACGATGCGGAACACCTGCTCGAGCGGCTGGCCCATCGCGGCGTCCATGCTCCAGCCGGTCAGCTGCTCGGCGATCGGGTTCAGGAACGTCACGCGCATCGCGGCATCGGTACAGATTACCGCGTCGCCGATGGAGCGCAGCGTGATCTGCAGCCGCTCCTTTTCCTCGAACAGCGCCGAGGTCAGCCGGCGCTGTTCCGTGGTGTCCCAGTTGGTGCCGACGAGCGCGCGCGTCATGCCGCTGTCGCGATCGCCGGCGCGCACGTCCTCCTGCCGCGACACCATCGCCATCGCGCGCACGTGGCGGATCTCTCCGGTCGGCCGCACGATGCGGTACTCGGTATCGAAGCGCTGCAGGCCGCGGATGGCCTGGCGCATCTCGCTGCTCACGCGGCTCACGTCCTCGGGGTGCAGCATCGCGATCCACTCGGCCAGCGTCGGCGTGCCGAGCTCCGGCGTGGTGCCGTGCAGCGCGTGCATCCGCGCATCCCACGTGATGGACGCGTTCGTGAAATCCCATTCCCAGATCCCCACGCCACCCGCTTCCACGGCAAGCTGCGTGCGGCGCGACAGCTGTTCCATCTGCTCCTGGGCCAGGCGACGGCTGTTGATGTCTTCCACCTGCGAGATGAAGTGGACGGGTTCGCCGGTGATCTCGTCGCGCACGAGCGATACCGCGAGCAGCGCCCACAGGTAGTGCCCTTCCTTGTGGCGGTAGCGTTTCTCCATGCGGTACGAATCGATCTCGCCGGCCAGCAGCCGTTCCACCTGCCGCAGGTCCGCGGCGAGGTCGTCCGGATGGGTCATGAGCTGGAACGGGCGGCCGCGGAATTCGTCGGGGCTGTATCCGAGCAGGTCGGTCAGCGCGCGGTTGACCATCTGCCAGCGTCCGTCGAGGCCGACCAGCGCCATGCCGATGGCCGAGTGTTCCATGGCCTGCCGGAAGCGGCGCTCGCTGTTGCGCAGATGCGCGCGGCCGGCGCGGTTCTGTTCGGTCATCAGCGCGATGCAGACCGGAAATACCATGATCGCGGCCGCCGAGAGCGGCAGCCTTTGCATTGCCACGTCGGGCGCGCCCGACGCCAGCGCGAACAGCTCCGCCGCGAGGGTCGAGATCAGCGTCAGCACAGCCGTCGCGAACGGGTTGCTGAGCAGCGCCACCACCACGAGCGGCAGCGACATCGCGACAAATGGGTCATGCGACTGCAGGACCGCGACCGCGCCGATGGCCACCGAGATGACCAGCAGGATCGTCAGACGCACCAGCAGGCCGCGCTGGAACGTCGCGCTGACGCGCGCACGCGTGACCGATACCATCAGCGGCAGCAGCATGACCATGCCGAGCGCGCTCGCATTCCACCAGGTCCACCAGACGCGCGTGAACGGCGTGCCATACGCCTGGGCGAGCGCCGCCGCGCCCGCCAGCGCCCCCACGGCCGGCCCGACCGTCGCGGCCACCCCGAGCGTCAGCGCGAAACTGGCAAGCGGCCCTGAGCGCACGTTCCCCATATGGGCGCTCATCAGCCGCAGCAACGTCACCGAACAGACAATTTCCAGCAGGTTAGCGCAGGAGAGCAGCACCGCCACGATGACGGAATCGCCGCCCACCCAGTTGGCGAGCAGGCAGCCCGCGAACATGGCGGCCAGCAGCCACCGTGCCTCATAGCGCGGCCGCTGCAGCAGCATGCCGAGGCCGAACGCGTTGGCCAGCCATAGCGCGGCGGCATTGCCGGGCAGCCGGGACAGCCAGATACCGGACGCCGCCAGCACGAACGCGCCGACGCCGGCCAGCAGCAGGGGGCGCCACGGCAGGGCGGGGGCTGGCAGGGGCGCCGGCGCGATCGCGGGGGCGTGCGTCGCGTTGGGCGTGTTGCGCGAATTGGCGGCCGAATCTGGCGTCATGCGGATCTGTTCGTTTTCGGGTTTTATATGGTCACACGATCCCGAGGCTAGACCGCACTGTAAGGCCGCCAACGGCTGTTTGAGGCCAGAGATAGGCGGGACGAGGGTGCCTTGTTGGGGCTGGCATCTTTAGCGGAATTTTGGTAGGGCGCCTGCGCGCAAAGCGTGCGGAGCCGAAAAACATCGGGTCGATGGCCCGCGCGAAGTCTGTACCATCGCGCACAGATCGCGAATGCCCGCCCCGCTGGAATCGGGCGGCACCATAAGAAAAGAGAGGGCTCCCCATGGATATCGCGCGTTTCTTCCGGATTGCCTCGGCCGCACTGGTTACTTTCGTCGTGGTCGTGGTGATCGCCGTCGGCGGCACCTGGTACTGGGGCGGCCAGAAAATGCAGCGGACGGTCAAGGTGCCGGAACTGCCACCGGTTGCCTATGTCGATGACGCGGCCTCGCTCGCGCATGGGAAGTACCTCTATCTGTCGCGGGGCTGTATGGAGTGCCACGGCGCCAACGGCGCCGGCAAGGTGGTGTTCGACGAACCCAACGGATTCTATGTGCGTTCGCCGGATCTGACCTCGGCCAATCCCACCATCGCGAACTACCGGCCGCAGGACTGGGATCTGGCGATTCGCCATGGCGTCGCGCCGTCCGGCCGGCCGCTGCTGGTCATGCCGAGCGAGGACTACAACCGCCTGTCCAACGAGGACTTCGCCGCGCTGGTCGGCTATCTGCGCAGCCTGCCGCCGACGGCCGGCGGGGCGAAGCCCGGCCAGGTGACGATGCCATGGTACGTGCGCGGGCTCTATGGCGCCGGCGTGGTCAAGGACGCCGCCGAGAAGATCGATCATGCGCTGCCGCCCGCGTCGGCCGTGGCGGCCGCGCCGACGGTCGCGTACGGCGCCTACGTGGCCAATGCCTGCATGGGCTGCCATGGCGCCAGCCTCCGGGGCGGCAAGATCCCGGGCGCGCCGCCCGACTGGCCCGATGCGGCCAATCTGCACGCGGATTCGCGCGCGATGAAACCTTATGAAGATGCCGCCGGTTTCGTGAACATGATGCGCACCGGCAAGCGGCCCGACGGCACGGATGTCAGCCGCGTGATGCCGTTCGCGTCGTTCGCGTACATGAACGACACCGATCTGGAGGCGCTGCATCGCTATCTGCGAAGCCTGAAGTAAAAACCGCTTTGGTTTTTTTAAATATTTCCATTGACGTTTCCAGTTCCAATAAATATTGGTTTCATCAAGATTGATAAAATAAAAAACGGGAAATAAATACGCGGGCATACCGTGAGTCCATCGTCCAATCGGCGACTGGAACTCAACCGTGCCTCATGCCCGCTTCCTGCGATGGATCCCGACCTGCGCGCTCCTGTGCGCGCTCCCGCCATGCGCGGCATCCGGGCCGGGCGAGCGCGCGCTGTCGCGGCACGGCCAGGTACTGGAGCAACAGCAGCGCGAACAGCTGCAGGAGATGCAGCGGCGCGCGCTGGGCGAGGCGCCGCCGCCCGGCGGCGCCGGCGAGGTTCTGCTGCCGCCAGCCGACGGCCGCCACATCGACGGCGATTGCAGACCTGCCGATACGATCGCCCTGCACGGCGACACGTCCCTCGTGCCGGCGGCCGTATCGGCGCGCATCACGGAACGATATGCCGGCCGCTGCCTCGGTGCCGCGGAACTGGAAACCCTGCTGGCATCGATCACGCAATCGTTTCTCGATCGCGGCCTGATCACGACGCGTGCCTATCTACGCGACGATCGGCGCGGCCCGGACCCGGAACCAGATGGGCGCGTGCTCGATATCGATATCGTCGCCGGGACCATCGAGCGCTACGACGCGGAGGGCGCGATCTGGCCCGGCGGCGTATTTACGGCAAAGCCCGGAGACGTGCTGAACCTGCGCGATCTGGAGCAGGGACTCGAGCAGATCAATCGCCTGCGCTCGCATCGCGCGCGACTGGAACTGCGGCCCGGAACCGCGCCGGGACAGACGGTCGTGGTCGTGAAGGACGAGGCCAGCTTGCCCGTGAGCCTCCTGACCGCGTACGACAACCTGGGCACGACCGCGACAGGCCGCAACGCGGTATCCGCCGTCGCCACGTTCGAGGGCTTGCTCGGCGCGAACGAGCAGATCTCGGTCACGCGCCGCCAGTCGATCTTTCCATTCGGCGGCGCGCATCGATCGGCGGCCACGGGGCTGCGCGCGCAACTCCCGCTCGGCTATCGCACTTTCGCGCTCGATGTCAGCCGGACCGATTACGTCAATACGCTCGCGCTGCCACGCGGCGCGCGGCTGGCGGTCAGCGGCGCCACGAACACCTATGGCGTCGGGGTCGATCACGTCGTCCTTCGCGACCAGCGCACCCGGGTGACCGTGTCCGCGCGGCTCGCGGTGCAATCGAGCCGGACCTGGGCGGACGACATCCTGCTTCGCGTGGCCAGTCGCAATCTGTCGTACGCGGAAGTGGGCGCCGACGTGACACGGCGCATCGGCAGCGGCGTG
This sequence comes from Cupriavidus pauculus, assembly GCF_008693385.1. Lineage (NCBI taxonomy): Bacteria > Pseudomonadati > Pseudomonadota > Betaproteobacteria > Burkholderiales > Burkholderiaceae > Cupriavidus > Cupriavidus pauculus. Next base: position 2,545,896 of record NZ_CP044065.1, on the reverse strand, counting down.
CTCGGCGGCCGCGTCGGCATCGCGCATGGCCTGTCCTTGTTCGGCACGCGGCGCGATCCGGCAGGGCTTTCGCGTGAATTGCCGCATGCGCAGTTCACGAAGCTGACCTACGAGCTTGGCTACAGCGATCGCACAGGCGTCCTGCCGGTGCCCGGCGCACCGCTAACCGTGTCCGCGCGGCTGACGGGCCAGCTTGCCCGCAGCAGCCTCTTCGGCTCCCAGCAGTTCGTCATTGGCGGCCCGGGCACCGTGCGCGGGTTTCTCGATCACTCGCTCAGCGGCGACAGCGGCCTGTTGCTCCGGACCGAAGCCGGCCTCCCGTGGCGCGTGCAAACCATTCCGGGCGGCCCACTCGTCGGGCGTGCCTATGTCGGCTTCGACTGGGGTCGCGTTGGCAGCATCGCGCGCGGCGTGCCGGGCGGAGCGCTCTCCGGTGTCGCGCTCGGTGTCGTCGCCACGTGGCGGGGCATGAGCGTCGATGCCCAACTCTCGCGCGCGGTGAGCGCGCCGAGCCCGCGCATGCGTGAAGGCCTGCTCTTCGGGATGCGCCTGACCTTCGATCTCTGACCACCATGAACCACGTCTATCGCATCGTATGGAGCATTGCCGCCGCGGCCTGGACCGTGGCGCCCGAGACCGCGCGCGCGCAGTCGGGCCATTCCGTTTCCGTTGCCGCCGCCAGCGGCCACACCCGCGCGCACAGCGCCGCCAATGGTGCGACCGTCGTCGATATCGACGCCCCAAATGCCGCGGGGCTTTCCCATAATCGTTACGACGCGTTCAACATCGACGCGAACGGACTCGTGCTGAACAACACGGTGGCGTCGCGCGGCCCGCAAGTGTCGCAGCTGGCCGGGCAGGTCGCCGCCAATGCAAATCTGACCGAGGCCGCGAGCCTTATCCTCAACGAGGTCGTGACCAACAACCGCAGCACGCTCGCCGGTGCCGCCGAGGTGCTGGGCGCGCGCGCCGACGTGATCGTCGCCAATCCCTATGGCGTGACGTGTTCGGGCTGCAGCTTCGTCAACACGGACAGCGTCACGCTGACGACGGGCGTGCCCTACCTGAACCCCGATCGGTCGCTCGGCGGGTTCGAGGTGACGCAGGGCGATATCCGCGTGGAGCGCGCCGGTCTCGACGCCACCGACTCCCGCGCGCTCGAACTGCTTGCGCGCGCGGTGCGGTTCGACGGTGTCGTGCGCGCGCGTGATCTGGCAATCGTCACGGGGGCCATGCGAAACGAACGCGCGAACCGCGCGGTCGCGCATCCACTGGCAGGCAATGGCGACGCGCCGAAGCTCGCCATCGACAGCACCCTGTTTGGCGGCATGTATGCCGACCGCATCCGGATCGTTGCCACCGAGGCGGGCACGGGCGTACGCATGCGCGGGCAGGCTGCGGCCCGCGCCGACGATCTGCACATCGAGGCCGCCAGGGGCATCCAGGTCTTCGGGCGCGTCACCGCGCGACGCGAGTTGCGGTTGCAGGCGGGTGAAACACTGGCCAACACGGGGCGTCTCGAAGCCGGCCGCATGCTGGCCGTGCGCGCGCGCGAGCTGCTCAATCAGGGCGATCTCGAAGGTGGCGCAACGATCGATATCGAAGCCGCGGTGGTGCGCAATGAATCCGCAGGCGCCACGCAGCGGGTCTGGGTCAGGGGCGCCGAGGTCAGGGAGGCGCATGGCCAGGCCTACGACGATGGCGGCAGCGGCGGCAACCGGGATTTCTTTCAGGACTATCGCGCGACATGGACGGAGACCCGGATGTTCGCGCCCGGCGTACAACCGCGCGTGGCTACGATGCACGCCGGCGATACGCTGAACATGGCGTTCCAGCGCGGCCACAATCTGGGCGGCAAGCTCAGCGCCGGCAACGCCGTGCTCCTGCGTGGGTTGCACGCCGACGGCAGCGCCGTGTTCCACAACGAGGGGATTGCCGAAGAGACGCAGCGCCACACCTCGCTTTCCACGCAGACGCGCAAGATCATCGGGCCGCTGTTCGGCATTGAAAAATACGGGTGGACCCATTGCCGCGACGGCGGCGCGGCATACGATCCCGGTTGCCGTTACAACGGCGCGCAGGCCGCCTATCTGTCCGAGTTTCGTCCCGCGATGCAGGCGACCGTTCAGGCCGATACCGTGCGCGCGGCACGCTTGCGCCTGATCAACGACGGCGCGCAGTCGGGCGCCGCCACGATCGCGGGGCGTGACCTCCAGCTGGATGTGGGCGCGCTTGTCAACGACGGCGGCCGCATCGCGGGCGATCAGGCGCTGATCGTTGCCAGCGTCGGCAGTATTGCGAACCGGTCGGGCGTGCTCGCGGGCCGTCGCGTCGCGCTGTTTTCGCGGCAGGGCGATATCGTCAACCGCACGCTGGTCATGGGTAACGGGACGCCCCAGCTCTACCTCTCGCAGCGTGGGCCGATCGGCACGATCGAGGCCGGCGAGGCGCTCTCGCTGGACGCGGGCGGGCATATCGTCAATCTCGGCGGGGCGATGCGTGCCGCGGGGGCCATCGACCTCGGCGCGCGCCGTGGCGTGCTGTTCGACGCGGTGGTCACGATGCAGGCGGATTCGACCCCGACCATGCAACCGAAGCTCGGTGCGGGGGTCACCTGGACGACGGGCGGGGAGGCCGCCATCACGCAGCACGTGGGCAGTCTGGTGGCCGGGCGCGACCTCCGTGTGCGCACCGATGGCTCGGCGTTGTTCAGCGCGTCGGCGGTCAAGGCGGGCGGCACGCTGTTCGTGCGTGCGTCGGATGCGATTGGCGTGGTATCGCAGCAGAATCAGATTCGTACGTGGGATGACGTCGATACCGGTGGGCTCGGTGTCAACGGTTCGCTCTACGGCACCGAGAAGACGACCCGCGGAAGTGTCGCGCGCCGCAACGTTGGCGCCACGCTCGAGGCGGGCGGCGCGCTCGATCTCGAAGCCGGGCGCGATGTGTACCTGCGCGGCTCGACGGTCGTGGGCGCGGGTGCGGGGTCGATCGTCGCCGCCAACATCCTCGTACTCGCCGGCGGCGAAAGCCTCGAGTCGTCGGCCTCGGTCGACAAGAGCGGCATCCTGCAGGTGTATCGCAATCGACCCGTGGTCCGCGCCGGTGGCACCAGCGCGAGCGCGGAGGGGGCGATGGGGTTCAAGTTCTACGGCCGGGACACGCAGCGCGACACGATAAAGGAGTCGGCCGCCATCGGATCGACGCTGCGTACCGGCGAGAATCTGCGCGCGCATGCCACGGGCGACATCCGGCTCGAAGGTGGCGCGGTGGAAGCGGGTGGCGACCTCGATGCGCGCGCGGCCAAGGTCGTTATCGAAGCGGCACGCGACGCGGTCAGCATCGGGACGGCGACGGAGAGCATGGGCATCGGGTGGATGGTGTCGACGTCCGCCGCGGCGTCCGCCACGGGGGCCGCTAGCGTCGGGGGTCGCAGGAAGGGCGATGACGACAACTGGGCGACGCTGCGTGGCAACGCGTCGGCGACGCTCGACATCGGGTACGACGTCGCGCAACACGATGCGCGCACGCGCGACGTCGATGTCACGTCATTCCGGTCTGCTGCCATGGGTGCCGCGGGCGATGTCGTGGCGAGCGCCGCGAAGACCTTGACGGTGCGGGCCTCCCTGCTCGCGGCGGGACGCGATCTGCGGCTGGCCGGATGGGATCTCGAGAGCGTCGTCGCCGAGAACCTGAAAACCGAACGGACCTCGGGCAGATCGGCGGCGCTCGGTGCTTACCTCACGCTCAACGCGGGCGCGCAGGCAGGGATCGGGGCGCAGGCCAGCGGCGCGCAGTCGGGCGGCCTGCCCTCGATGTGGGCGAATGGCGAAGGCGGTGCGAGGACTTCGCTCATGCTTGACGATGGGCAATCCGGCAGCACCCACGCGCTCGCGTCGCGCCTGGTGGCGGGACGCGATCTTGCGCGCCATGCCGGCGGCACGCTGCGCGATGTCGGCGCCAGCATCGAAGCCGGGCGCAACCTGACGCAAGAGGCGGCGACGATCGTCGGCGAGGCGGCCGCCGATACCGTGCATCGCTCGGACCAGCGCAGCCGGGACACGTTGCGCGTGGGCGTGTACGGTTCAGCGTCGGCGGGCGTGCCAACGTCCTCGGCCACCGGGCAGGGCGCCAGCACGATGACGCGCGGGATGGGCTTCGGGGCCGGAGGCACGGTGGGCTATCGCAAGGAAGGGTTCGACGAGCGAGAGTCGGGCCGCACGCAGATCGCGGGCCGGATCAAGGCGGGTGGCAATGTGTCGAGCCGCAGCACAGGCGCCACGCGGCTGGAGGGGACATCGATCGCGGCGGGCGGCGACGTCCGTATCGATGCCGCGACGCTCGACTATGCCGCCGCGCGCGAGGTGTCGGCCGTGACGGGCAGCGACCTCAATGGGGGGGGCGACCTCAAGGTCGATGTCGTGAATCCGGGCGTGAGCGGCAACGGCGACTATCAGGGCAACCAGTTGAATCGCCGTGCATCCATCGCGACTGGCGGGCATGTCGGCGCCGGAGGCAGCGTATTCGTGCAGGCGACCGGCGAGGCACGGCTGGAAGGTACGCGGATCGACGCGGGGCAGCACATCCGTATTGCGGCGGGGGGCGATCTGAAGCTCGATGCGGCCCGGACCGAACGCCGCGGCAAGACGCAAAGCCTGGCCGCGAACGGCTCGCTCGGCGCCGGTACGAGCTGGATGGCGGCGAGCGCGAGCGCCAACGTGGGCAAGACCGTGCGCGAGGAGGACGATGTCGCGCCGGTGCGCATCGCGTCGAAACAGGGAGACATCGACCTGCAGGCCGGCAACGACGCCACGCTCGTGGCGACGCGGCTAGCCAGCGAAGGAACGGTGACCGTGCGGGCCGGGCGCGACCTCGTACTCGGGGCCGCGACGATCCGCTCGCTGTACCAGTCGGATCGGACCGGGGGCGGCCTGGGGATCAGCACCGTCGGCGGGTCGCCAGGCTTCAGTTCCGATGGGGCGTTCGTCGGCTCTCGAGAGAAATTCCGCGAGCGCGAGATCGGTACGGAAGTCGATGCGGGTGTGCAGGTCAGTCTGGTGGCGGGGCGCGACCTGACGCTCGCCGGGCTCACGGCACGCGCGCCCGACACCCGGAAGACGTACGGCGGCACGCTCACGGAAACGGCCCTGAAGAAAGATGTCGCACGCAACAAGAATCTCGATATCGTGGCGCCGCCGATGGTGATGCCCGCGGGTGGAGGGCGCCGGCCGGCTGCGCCTTCGCCGGGCATGAAGCGCCTGACGCTGGATCTGGAGGGAGGCACGGCGCGCGCGCCGCTCGAGCCGAGCCCTGCCCGCCAGCTGCTTGCACGGCCCAGGGCCGCGACGGTGCGTGACGGCGTGTTCGGCCCCGATAGTTATATCGCCTATACGCGCGGGGAGCCGATCGTGACGATCGAAACGCATGGCGCGCCGTTCAATAGCGGCAATCGCGCCAATGCAAAGGGGGTGGCCAAGGCCGTCGATCGCGTCGTGACCGAGGCAGGAGGGAGCCTCGATCAGGTCCGGCGCATCGATCTGAAGACCTGCTATGGCGGTTGCGGCGGTCCGTTCTCGCAGGCACAGGCGCTGGCCAACGCGACCGGGAAAACCGTATTCTCGACGCCCGGCCCCTACACGATCGGCGTGTCGTACAACGACATGAAGCCGTACCAGCCGTATGGCAATCCGGTGGCGTCCGCGTTGTCGCAAACAGGCAATGCGATATTGTTTCCGATCTCGAAGGTCCTCCACGGGTCGCCCACGTCGTCCACGTCGTCGACGCCATCGACGTCATCAACGCCATCGACCGGCAACACATTGCCGTTGCCCGGGCGCATTGGCGCATGGCAGGAGCGCCGCGCGCTCATCCGGGATGCCGCGCGGGACGTGCCCGAAGCCCGGCGCAGCAGCGAAAGAGCGGCAACCCAGGCAGACGCCGCCCAGCGCATGTGGGACGATTTCCGGGGCCGCGGCGTGCGTCCCAACGCCATGGATGGCGCGCAGATCGGCCAGTACCAGCTGAGCTCCCGGCCGTTCAACGATCCGTATATCCGGCGCCCCGGGGATACCGCCGATCCGCCGATCCGCTGGGACAACGCCAATACGCTGCGAGGCACGCTCGGCAAGCTTCCCAGCCATGAGGGCATCACCTACCGCGGCGATCATCTGCCGGCGAACATCTGGGGCAAGACAGTCAGGAAGGGTGACGTCGTGGTGAGCCGGCCGTTCACGTCGACGTCGATGTCGCCGCACGTTGCGCACGAATTCTCGAGCTCGCCTTACGCAAGCGAAAACCCCACGATGTATGTCATTCGTGGCCGCAGTGGCAAGAATATCGCCGGACTCAACGCGACGATGAACGAATCGGAAGTCCTGTACCGGCCCGGCACGCGCTTCGATGTGCTGGGGCACAAGAAGATCGACGCTCGCACGTACGTGATGTTGCGGGAGCACGAGAAAACGGAAGCGTCGCGCAAGAAGCCGGTCAAGGATATGTACACGGGCCAGACGGTGCCCAGGCGGGTCTATGCCGAGCGCGTCGTGGTCCAGGCCGGTGACGATGCGGCAACCGCATACGCCGCGAAGGCGCTTGCCAGCAAGCATCCGGGCACACGGCTCGTACAGGCGGACGGGCTGGGTGCCACGGACGGCAGCGGGCCGTCGCGCGCGCCCGGCGGCGACGTCAAGGTATCCGTCGTCGGGCACGGCAGCGGAGGCAAGGACGCGAAGCTGGGCGGGCGGTCGGCGACGGAGGTGGCCGGGCTCGTCGCGCAGGCGGCCGGAACGGCGGGCACGGTCAGGAAGGTCTCGCTGGTGGGCTGCGATACCGACTGCATGGTGGGCGACGTCACGGACAAACTGGTCAGACGGGGCATCCAGGCGGAAGTGACGGGTCAGAGCGGGACCATCAAGGTGCTCCCCACCGGAAGCAAGGCAGTGGCCTCGGTCATGGATACCTACGCGCTCGGGCCGTTCGGCTATCCGTGGGCGCCTTCCCTCTTCGAACGCTGGCAGGCAGCGCGGGACCGCAAGAATACCTTCAGGGCGCTGACGCGCGATGTGCCGGAGGCGCAGCGAAGGGAGGAGAAGGCGGCAACGCAGGCGGAGACGGCCACGCTGATGAGAGACCGGCATCGGACAGAGAACGTGCGTCTGACGGACCCGGACGAGAGGCTCATCGACCAGTACGTGGGGAGTTCCGCCCCCTTCAACAGGGGCTACTACGATCGGCCGGATGGCGGGGCCGGGCCGATCGTCAAGTGGGACAAGCCCAACGGATTGCGGGGTGCGCTCGGCAAGCTTCCGGACCATACGGATGTCACCTATCGCGGTGTCCACGCGCCGTCCGATATCTGGGGCACCAAGGTCAACCGCGGCGATGTCGTGATGAGCCGGACGTTCACCTCGAGCTCGGCGTCGCCGCATGTGGCCAAACATTTCGCGAGCAACATGGGGGTCACCCCGGGCGTCAAGGGGTACCCCACGGTGTTCCATATCCGCGGTCGCAGCGGCAGGAACATCGCGGGAATGGGCCTCAACGACGAGGCGGAGGTCGTGTTCCTGCCCAACACGCGGTTCGACGTGCTGGGGCACAAGCAGGCGGATACGCGGACCTACGTGCTGTTGCGGGAGCATGAGAAAACGGAAGCGTCGCGCCATCGGCTGGTCAAGGACATCTTCACGGGCGAGCCGGTGCCAAAGCGCGTCTATGCCGATCGGGTCGTGGTGCAGGCAGGCGACGACCCCGTGACCGCGAGGGCCGCGCAGGCCCTGGCCCGCAAGCACCCCGGCACGCGGCTGCTGCAGGTTGGCGCGGAGGGCGTGGCAGACGATACGGGCGCGTCGCGGCCGGCCGGCGACGTCAAGGTTGCCGTCGTGGGGCATGGCGGCAGCGGGACCGTACCGACGCTGGGCGGCAGGACCGCGGCGGAGGTTGCCGACCTCGTCGCGCAGGCGGCGGGGACGCGGGGCAACGTCACGAAAGTCGCGCTGGTGGGATGCGGATCGAGCTGCATGCTCGGCGACGTCACGGCGGAACTGGGCAGTCGCGGCATCCAGGCAGAGATGACGGGGCAGAGCCGGCCGGTGAAGGTGCTGGCGAACGGCACGAAGGCGAGGGCCGATATCGCGGATGCCGCCGCACTGGGCAAGCCCGGGGAGTCGTGGGCGTCCTCGGGCTGGAAGTCGTCAACGCAGAACGCCCAGGATCACTGGCAGAAGCACAAGCACGAGTTTCCCCAGTACAACCGTTGGTTCGAGTACGCGGCGGGCGCGCAGCAATTCACGTCGAATCCGCCCGCGGGGACGCAGACCAAGTCGGACGCATCGGGCAACAGTCTTTACTACAACCCGAACTCGAACGTGTTCGCGGCCACCAATTCGCGGGGCCAGAACACGACGATGTTCAAGCCGCTGGGTAACAGGGGGGAGTACTGGGCGAAGCAGTAGGCGATGGGTCGGGAGCGGCCCCCTGCCGCGCGCCTTCGTGTCGAAAGGCGCGCGGCAGGCCGCCGTCGATCAGCCGCTATTGCGCAGTCCCGCCGCAACGCCGTTGATCGTCAGGTGGATACCGCGCCGCACCCGCACGTCGTCGCAGTCCTTGCCCGCGCGGTAGCGCTTGAGCAGTTCCACCTGCAGGTGGTTCAGCGGATCGAGGTAGGCAAAGCGGTTCTTGATCGAACGCGCGAGCAGCGGATTGTCGGAAAGCCGCTCCTGCCTGCCGGTGATCAGCGCCAGCATCTCGCTGGTCAGGTGCCACTCGGCACTGATGCGCGCGAACACCGTCTTGCGCAGCGCCTTGTCCTCGCACAGCGCCGCATAGCGCGAGGCAACGGCCAGATCGGTCTTGGCCAGCACCATGTCCATATTGGACAGCAGCGTCGAGAAGAACGGCCAGTTCCTGACCATCCGCCGCAGCGCTCCCTCGGTGGCCTTGCGGGCCTTGTCGTCACCCGCGGCGTCCAGCAGCGCCTTGACCGCGCTGCCGAAGCCGAACCAGCCCGGCAGCAGCAGCCGGCACTGACCCCACGAGAACCCCCATGGAATCGCGCGCAGGTCCTCGATGCGGCGATGCTGCTTGTCCATCAGCTTGCGCGAGGCCGGACGCGAACCGAGGTTCAGGTCGGCGATCTCGGTGATCGGCGTCGTGGCGAAGAAGTAGTCCTTGAAGCCGGGCGTCTCGTAGACGAGCTCGCGGTACGCGCGGAAGGCATGATCGGACAACTGCTGCATCACGGCCTCGTACGCGGCCAGTTCCTTCGGCGCGTTCTGCGTCGGCAGCAGCGAGGCCTCGAGCGTGGCGGCAATCACGGTTTCCAGGTTGCGCCGGCCGATCTCGGCGTTGGCGAACTTGCTGTTGATGATCTCGCCCTGTTCGGTCAGGCGGATCTGGCCGTTCACGGTGCCGGGGGGCTGCGACAGGATCGCCTGATAGGTCGGACCGCCGCCGCGGCCGACGGTGCCCCCGCGTCCGTGGAACAGCCGCAGCTTGACGCGGCGCGTCTCGAACAGTTTCACGAGCGCGAGTTCCGCCTTGTACAGTTCCCAGTTCGACGTCAGGAAGCCGCCATCCTTGTTCGAGTCCGAATAGCCGAGCATGACTTCCTGCTCGCCGCCATGCGCGGCGATCACCGATGCAAAGCCAGGCAGTTCCAGCAGCGACTGCATGATGCCCGCCGCGTTGCGCAAGTCCTCGATGGTCTCGAACAGCGGAATGACCATGAGCTCCATGCGCGCCGGATCGGTCTTGCTGCCGAGCGTCCCGCGCAGCATGCCGGTTTCCTTCTGCAGCAGCATGACCTCGATCAGGTCCGACAGCGTCTCCGTGTGGGAGATGATGTAGTTGCGCGCCACACGGTTGCCGAAGCGCGCGCGCAGGTCGCGCGCGCGCGAGAAGATCGCGAGCTCGGCGCGCGTCTGCTCCGAGTAGTCGTGCCACGGCAGCGTGAGCGGACGCGGCTGGCGCAGTTCGTCCAGCAGCAGCGCGAGCTTGCGTTCCTCGGGCAGCGACGCGTAGTCGGCCTCGACGCCCGCGGCCGCGAGCAGTTCGGCGATCACCGCTTCATGCACGTCCGATACCTGGCGCATGTCGATGGACGCGAGGTGGAAGCCGAACACCGCGATCGCGCGGGCCAGCGAGTCGATGCGCGCGCGCGACAGCGCTTCGCCGTGATGCGCGCGGAGCGATTCCACGACGATGCGCACGTCGGCCGCGAACGCTTCCGCATTGGCGTACGGCTCCACGTCGGCCACGGGATGGCGCATCGTCGTGTGGCCGGTAAGGGCATGCGCCGTGGCGGCCAGGCGCGCGTACATGCCGATCAGCGCGCGGCGATAGGGCTCGTCCGCGCGATGGTCGGAGTGGTCGGGCGAGGCCTCGGCCAGCGCCATCAGTTCGGGGCTCGCATCGACCATCAGCGAGGACATCGATAGCTCGGCACCGAGCGCGTGCAGTTCGTCCAGATACCACGCGAGAATCATCTGCGCCTGCTGGCCGGCCGCATGCTCGAGCGTTTCCGCCGTGACGTTGGGGTTGCCGTCGCGATCGCCGCCGATCCAGGAGCCCATCTGCAGGAACGGGGCAAGCGGCTGGGGCGAGCTTGCCGCGCCGTTCAGACTCTTGGTCTTGCGCGCGGCCGGGAATACCGCGGCGATATCCTCCTCGATCTCGCTCATCAGACGCGGAATGCCGTGGAGGAACGTGGTGCGGTAATACGAGAGCGCGTTCTCGATCTCGTCGACGACCATCAGCCGCGTATTGCGCAGCATGCGGGTCTGCCAGAGCGTGGTCACGCGCGCGCGCAGCTGGGCGGTGTTGTGATCGCGCTCGCGCGCGGTCATCGGCAGGTCGCGCTCGGCCAGCAGGCGCGCGATCTCGCGCTCGGCATCGAGGATGCTCTTGCGCTGCACCTCGGTCGGGTGCGCGGTGAGCACGGGCACGATCAGCGCCTGGTCGAGGAATTCCCGCAACTGCTTGCCCGTCACGCCGGCCGCATCGATGGCTTCCAGCGCGCGCGCGATACTGCCCGGCTGCGGCGGCGAGCCCGCCAGCGCATGGACGCGGCGGCGGCGGTTATGGTGCTGGTCCTCGGCGATATTGGCCAGATGCGAGAAATAGCTGAACGCGCGCACGACCGAGTTGGTCTGGTCGCGCGACAGCCGCTTGAGCAGGCGGTCCAGCTCGGTGCCCGCGGCGCGGTCGTTCTCGCGGCGGAATCGCACGGCGGTCTGGCGAATCGTCTCCACGAGGTCGAATGCGGCTTCGCCTTCCTGCTCGCGCACGCAATCGCCGAGCAGGCGGCCAAGGAAACGGATGTCCTCGCGCAGGGGCAGGTCCTTGTCGGCGCCATTGGCCGCGGCCTTCGATTTCGTGTTGGAAGTGTCTTTTGGGGCGCTTGCTGCCAGTTTCCTTGCACTGGTCTTGCTGCCGGCGGAACGGGTCCGGCTGGCGGGGCGCGCAGCGGGCTGCGTCATGCAATCTCCTCTTGTGTCTTATAGGTCTGATACGCCGAGGTGTGCCAAAGTGCGCGCGACGTGCGTGCTACCATGCGCGCATGCAAGCATCTGCCTCTTCCATACAGCGGAACGCACCGCAAAAGCTCGTCATTGCCTCCCGCGAGAGCCGTCTCGCGCTCTGGCAGGCCGAATATGTGCGTGCTGCGTTGCAACAATACTATCCCGCCTGCGATGTGTCCATTCTCGGAATGACGACAAGGGGTGATCAGATTCTCGACAGGACGCTCTCCAAGGTCGGCGGGAAGGGACTGTTCGTCAAGGAGCTCGAGATCGCGATGGCCGAAGGCCGCGCGGACCTCGCCGTGCATTCCCTGAAGGACGTGCCGATGGAGCTCCCCGAGGGGTTCGCGCTGACGGCCGTCATGACGCGCGAGGATCCGCGCGACGCACTGGTGTCCTCGCAGTTCGCGTCGCTCGACGACATGCCTCCCGGCACCGTGGTCGGCACCTCGAGCCTGCGTCGCGAGGCCGCGATCCGCAACCGCTATCCGCATCTCGTGATCAAGCCGCTCCGCGGCAATCTCGACACACGCCTGGGCAAGCTCGATCGCGGCGATTATGGCGCGATCATCCTTGCCGCGGCCGGGCTCAAGCGCCTGGGCCTCGGCGACCGCATCCGCGCGCTGATCGGGCCCGAGGCGTCGCTGCCGGCGGCCGGGCAGGGAGCGCTCGGCATCGAGATCCGCGCCGACCGCCCCGAACTGGCCGAATGGCTCGCGCCGCTCAACGACGCGCCGACGGCGATGGCCGTGCTGGCCGAGCGCGCGGTGTCGCGCCGGCTCGGCGGTTCGTGTCAGGTGCCGCTGGGCGCGCACGCGCGCTGGCATGGCGCCGACCTGCAGCTGGATGCATTTGTCGCGATGCCCGATGGCAGCCGCAACGTGCGCGCGCATGCGATGGCGCGCGTGACCAGCGTCGCGCAGGCCGAGCAACTCGGCAGCGCGGTGGCGGGCGATCTGCTCGGACAGGGCGCGGGCGATATCCTGGCCGTGCTCGAATCGGCCGACAAGGGGCTGGCCGACAAGGCAGGCCATGGGTCGGGCAGCGGCCCGGCCCCCGCCTGAGGACACGCATGCCGCGTCCGACCGTCGTCGTCACGCGACCTGCCGGGCAGTCCCGGCAACTGATCGAGGCCCTGCATACGCACGGCCTCGATGTGCTCGGCTTTCCGCTGCTCGCGATCGGACCGACCGACGATGACGGACCGTTGCGCGCCGCGCTCGCGCGCCTCGCCGACTATGCGCTCGTCGTCTTCGTCAGCCCGAACGCCATCGCGTACGCGCTCGATGCGCTCGCGCAGGTGCAGAACACCGCGGTCGCGCAATGGCCGGCCGGCGTGCCCGTGGCCGTCGTGGGCCCGTCCTCGGTGGCGGCGCTTGCCGAGCGCGGTATCGCGGCGCCCGCTTATACCGTGATCGCGCCCGCCGGCGCCGATGGCCACCTCAACGGTCATGGCGGCGGCAATGGGAATGGCGGCGCTGACGACAGCGAGGCCGCCGACGGCAATGGCGCGGGGGAGCCCGCGCGGTTCGACTCGGAAGCGTTATGGTCGCGCCTCGACAGCCTGCCCGCCATCGGCGGCTACGCGGGCCGGCGCGTATTGATCATCCGTGGCAACGGCGGCCGCGACTGGCTGGCGCAGCGTCTGCGCGACGCGGGCGCGACGGTCGAGGCCGTCGAGGCCTACCGCCGCACGCTGCCGGAGCCGAGCGCGATGCAATGGCAGGCCGTGCGAGACGGCCTGCGACCCGAAGCGCCGCCGCAGGCGTGGCTGCTGACGAGTTCCGAGGCCGTGCGCAATCTCGATGCGCTGGCCCGCCTGCATCTGTCGCCGCAGGAACTGTCACGACTTCTTCAGGTGCAGTGCATCACGCCCCATGCGAGAATCGCGGGGCAGGCCGAGTCGCTGGGGTTCGTGCATGTCATTCCCGCGGCGCCGGGCGATGCGGGGTTGCTGACCGCGTGCCTGCAGTGGGCCGATGCGCATGCCGGGCCGGCCGCATCGCCCGCACCATCGCCCGCGTCATCGCCAGCGCCATCGTTACCCCCGTCCCCGGAGCGCGATGCGCCGCGGGCCGAGCCCCCGGCATCGGGCAAGATGCCAGAACATGAGCCGCTTACAACGTCAACGAAGGTCGATCGCGTGACGACAGATAACCAGACCGCACACTCCGTTCCCGCTGCCGCGCCGCCTCCGGCGGCCTACACCGTGCCGCCGCACACCGCCGCGCCTTCCGCCCCATCGGCGGTCCCCGCGCGCCGTTTCAATCCATGGTGGCCCGTCGCCATCGTGCTGCTGATCGTGATGGCCGCCGGCTTCTGGTGGCTGCAGCGCCGCGTCGAGCATCTGACCGAGGAACTCGCGCGGCGCCAGCAGAGCAACGACACGCTCGTGCAGGAAACGCGCGTGCTGTCGCGCAACGCGCAGGACACGGTCAAGGAGTTGCAGGCAAAGGTCGGCGCGCTCGACGACCAGGTCGGCGAGACCCGCGACAAGCAGGCCGCGCTCGAGCAGGTCTATCAGGACCTGATGCGCAACCGCGACGACTGGGAGATCGCGGAGATCCAGCAGCTGCTGACCAACGCCGGACAGCAACTGCAGCTCACGGGCAACGTGCAGGTCGCGCTGGCCGCGCTGCAATCGGCCGACGGGCGCCTCGCGCGTTCCGACAAGCCGCAGTACAACCTGCTGCGCCGTGCCATTGCGCGCGACATCGCGCGCATGAAGGCTGTGCCGGACACGGACCTGACGGGCGCCGCGATCAAGCTCGACGAATCGATCAACCAGATCGACGCGCTGCCGCTGATCTCGAGCGAGCGCATGATCGACCGCCGGCCCGCCGAAGGCGCGCCGGCATCGGCGGCGTCCGCGGCGCCGGCCGCGCGCGGTGCCTCCGCACCTGCTGCCACCACGAACTACGCCGTTCGGCTCTGGGACTACGTGCTCGACGAACTCGCGCAGGTCATCCGCATCCGCAAGGTGGACGACGCCAACGCGCTGCTGCTCTCGGGCGACCAGGGCTGGTTCCTGCGCGAGAACGTCAAGCTGCGCCTGCTCAATGCGCGCCTGGCGCTGCTGTCCCGCAACGAACCCGTGTTCCGCAACGACCTGGCCGCCGCGCAGGCGATGATCACGCGCTACTTCGACACGCGCTCGCGCCGCGTCCAGGGCGTGCTCACGCTGCTGCGCCAGGCGCAGGCCAATGCCGTGACCGTCACGCTGCCGACCATGGCCGAGAGCCTGGGCGCGCTGCGCGCCCTCAAGAAGGAGTAGCAGATGCGGCTCCTGTTCTGGGTAGCGGTCCTGTTCGGCGGCGCGGTGGGGCTCGCGCTGTTCACGCAGTTCAACCATAGCAACGTCGTCCTGTTCTATCCGCCGTATCGGGTGGAACTGTCGCTGAACCTTGCGCTGGCGTTGCTGCTGCTGGCGTTCTTCGTCGCGTGGACCGTCCTGTCGACGATCCGCCATCTGTCCGAGATGCCGCGCCGCGCCGCGGCCTATCGCGAGCGCAGCCGCATGAGCAAGGCGCAGGCCGCCTTGCGCGAGTCGATCGAGAACCTGTTTGCCGGCCGCTTCGCGCGGGCCGAACGCGCCGCGCGCGATGCGCAGGCGTGGCCCGACCAGGCCCAGACGGCGGCGCTGATCGGCGCGCGCGCGGCCCACCGCATGCAGGAGTCGGACCGCCGCGACGTCTGGATGGCGCAGGTCACCGATCCCGAGCGCGAACAGGCACGGCTGGTATCGATGGCGGAACTGCTCGTCGATGCGCGCGACGCCGAAGGCGCGCTCGAGACCATCGCGCAACTGCAGGCACAGGGCGGCCGCCAGATCCATGTGCAGCGCATCGCGCTGCGCGCGCACCAGCATCTGAAGAACTGGTCCGAGGTGCTGCGCCTGGCGCGCTCGCTCGAGAAGCGCAATGCGCTGCATCCGGTGCTCGCGCTGCGCCTCAAGCAGATGGCGGTCGAAGCGATGCTCGAGGAGCGCCGCCATGACGCCGACGCGCTGCTGTACTTCTGGAAATCGCTCTCGAACGAAGAACGCCGCGCGGTGCGCATCGCGGAACCCGCGGCGCGTTATCTCTCGGCGCTGGGCCATCAGAACGAGGCGCGCCGCATCGTCGAGGATGCGCTCAAGGTCAACTGGGACAGCCGGCTGGTGCAGCGCTACGCGGACTGCGCCGAACCGGGCCGCGCGCTCCCGCAGATCCAGCAGGCCGAGCAGTGGCTCGCGCAGCATCCCAACGATGCCGACCTGTACTACACGCTCGGCGTGCTGTGCCTCGGCCAGCAACTGTGGGGCAAGGCGCAGTCGAGCTTCGAGCGCGCGCTCAAGTACGCGGAGCCCGAAGCGCAGCGCCGTCTGCGCGTGCGCGCGCACCTCGCGCTCGCGCGGCTGTTCGAGGACACCGACCGTCCCGACGACGCGCAGCGGCACTACCGCGAAAGCGCGATGCTGGCGGCCTGAGCCGCCCCGCGCTTACGGGGAAGGCAGCCGGCCGGAAGCCTTCCCCTTCACCACCCCATAGCGTTCCAGCGTCTCCGCGCGCGCCACGTCGTGCTGCACGATCGGCCGCGGATAGTTGTCACCCAGCTTCACACCCGCCTCGGCGAGCACGTGCTCGGGCGCGGTCCACGGAGCGTGGATGTACTTCTGCGGCAGCTTCGCCAGCACAGGCAGGTACTTCCGGATGAAGCGGCCCTCGGGATCGAATTTCTCGGACTGGGTGATCGGGTTGAAAATGCGGAAGTACGGCTGCGCATCGCATCCCGTTGACGCGGCCCATTGCCAGCCGCCGTTGTTCGCCGAGAAATCGAAATCGTTGAGCTGGTCGGCGAAGTACTGCTCGCCGCGCCGCCAATCGACGCCGAGGTCCTTGATCAGGAAGCTGGCCGCGATCATGCGCAGCCGGTTGTGCATATAGCCGCTCTGCGCGATCTGCAGCATCGCGGCATCGACGAGCGGATAGCCGGTCCGCGCCGCGCACCAGGCCTCGAAGTAGCGATCGCCCGTCGGCGCGTCGACCCAGCGCAGCTTGTCGTACTCGGGATGGAACGACTTGCCCTCGGCCACACGCGGATGGTGGTGCAGGATCATGAAGTAGAAGTCGCGCCAGATCAGTTCCGACAGCCAGACCGCGGCACCGGGCGCCGCGGCGCCCCCGCGCAGCACCATCTCGTGCGCGGCGCGGGCCAGTGTGCGGATGGAGATCGTGCCGAAGCGCAGATGCACGGACAGGTAGCTCGGCCCGCGCACCGCCGGGAAATTGCGCTGCCGCTCGTAGTCGCCGATGCGGTCGAGAAAATCCTCGAACAGCGCGTGCGCACCCTCGCTGCCGGTGGGCATGGCCACCTCGGCCAGGTTGCTGTCGGCAAAGCCGAGGTCCTTCAGCGTCGGCAGCGCGTGCTGCCATTCGCGGGGCACGGGGGCCAGCGCGCCGAGATACGGCTCGATCGGATAGGGCCGCAGGTCGAACGGCTGCACCGTGCGCAGCCACGCGTTCTTGTAAGGCGTAAAGACCGAGAACGGCGAACCTTGCCCGGTCAGCACCTCGTCGGCCTCGAAAATGACCTGATCCTTGAACGTGAACAACAGCCGCGAGTCGCCGGCCAGCGTGTCCCGCACGGCCGCGTCGCGCGCATTGGCCGACGGTTCGTAGTCGTGGTTCGTGAAGACGGCCTCGACCTCGAGTTCCGCGGCCAGCTTCGGGATGGCCTTGCGCGCGGCGGCATCGAGCACGATCAGCCCGCCGCCGGCCGCCTCGAGCGTGGCCTTGAGCGGCGCCAGCGACTGGAGGATGAACTCGATGCGGCGGTCGGCGCGGCACCCGCGCTCCAGCAGCGGATCGAGGATCTCGCGGTCGAAGACGAACACGCACCACACCCGCGTGCAGTGCTTGAGGGCATAATGCAGCGCCGCATGGTCGTCGGCGCGCAGGTCGCGGCGGAACCAGACCAGGCCGCGCGCGAACCGGCGATCGATCCGGTAGGGCAGCCGGCTGGCGGGAGTCGATGGGGAACGAGAACTGGGCATCGCCGTAACCTACCATAGCAACATGCCCATTTCTGCAGGACAAACGCACAGCATGACACTCGATCGAATTTTGCAATCCCAGGGCTTTGGCACGCGCCGCTACTGTGGCGACCTGATCGCCGCCGGGCTGGTCGAGGTCAACGGCGAACTGTGCGAGGACCCGCGCGCGAACTTCGAGGTGGACGGCCTGCGGCTGACCGTCGATGGCGAGGAATGGCTCGCCTGCACCAAGGCCTACCTGATGCTCAACAAGCCCACGGGCTACGAGTGCTCGCAGCGGCCGCGCCATCATCCAAGTGTGTACACGCTCTTGCCGGTGCCCTTGCGCCTGCGGGAAGTCCAGGCGGTCGGCCGGCTCGACCACGACACCACGGGCCTGCTGCTGCTGACCGACGACGGCCAGTTCATCCACGCGCAGACCTCGCCCAAGAAGATGGTGCCCAAGGTCTACGAGGTCACCACGGCCGAGCCGGTTACCGAGGCGCAGGTCGAAGCCCTGCGGACGGGCGTCCAGCTGGACGACGAACCGGCCCCGCTGGCGGCCGACGCGTGCGAGGCCACGGGCGAGCGCAGCCTGCGCCTCACGCTGCTGCAGGGCAAGTACCATCAGGTCAAGCGCATGGTCGCCGCGGCCGGCAACCATGTGGAGGCCCTGCACCGGAGCGCGATCGGCGGGCTGGCGCTCGACCCGTCGCTGGCGCCGGGGGAATGGCGCTGGCTGACCGCGGAAGACCTCGCCGCGCTGCGCCCGGCATGACGGGGCGGCCGGCCGCTTGGCACCCGTGAATGTGGCGCTGGCGGCGATGTGATGTTTCGCAACAAGTTTTCCGGAGCAGCGGCGGCGATTTGATAAAATGGAAATCATGGCGAAGCCCGAAGTCACCTCGATCAATCTCACCAATCAGTTCCTGATTGCCATGCCCGGCATGGCCGATCCGACCTTTTCGGGTTCCGTTGTCTACCTTTGCGAGCACAACGAGCGTGGCGCGCTCGGCCTGGTGATCAACCGGCCGATCGATATCGACATGGCCACGCTGTTCGACAAGATCGACCTCAAGCTCGAAATCCAGCCCGTGGCGCACCAGCCCGTCTACTTCGGCGGCCCCGTTCAGACCGAGCGGGGCTTTGTGCTGCACGACCCCGTGGGCGTCTATGTCTCGTCGCTGGCGGTACCGGGCGGGCTCGAGATGACGACCTCCAAGGACGTGCTCGAAGCCGTGGCCAACGGCAGCGGGCCGCACCGGTTCCTGCTCACGCTCGGCTACGCCGGGTGGGGCGCCGGCCAGCTCGAGGAAGAACTGAGCCGCAACGGCTGGCTCACGGTTCAGGCCGATCCCGAAATCATCTTCAGCGTGCCGCCCGAAGAGCGCTTCGCGGCCGCGGTGCGCCTGCTGGGCATCGATGTCACGATGCTGTCCGGAGAGGCCGGGCATGCCTGAGCTGGCGGGGGCCGACATCCCCCGCGACGGCACGGTGCTCGCCTTCGATTACGGCGAAAAGAAAATAGGCGTGGCATTGGGCAATTTCGTGACCCGCCAGGCCCGCGCGCTGCAGATCGTCCCCAATATCACCGTCGAGGCCCGCTTCGACGCCGTCTCCGAACTGATCCGCGAATGGGCGCCCGTGCGGCTCGTGGTCGGCCTGCCGGTCAACCCCGACGCCGAGCCCGGCGCGCCGGAGCAGCCCTCGATGCGGCTGGCCCGCCGCTTCGGCAACCAGCTGAACGGGCGCTACGGCCTGCCGGTCACGTGGGTCGATGAACGCTATTCGTCGCGCATGGCCGCCATGGGCGGCGCGCGGCGCGGCGCCCTCGATGCCGAGGCCGCCCGTATCATCCTGCAACAGTATTTCGACGAGCTTCCCCTATGACACAGACCTCCACCCCCGACGCCGAGGCGCTCTACCATGCGCTGCGCGACCAGGCCCAGGCGCTGATGCCATCCGCGGACCGCGCGCACTGGTCGATCGCCGGCATCTACTCGGGCGGCGCCTGGATTGCCGAGCGCCTGGCCGCGGACCTGAAGCTCGGCGAGCACGGCGTGATCAACGTGGCATTCCACCGCGACGACTACGCCAAGAAGGGCCTGCACAGCCAGGCCGAGCCGACCACGCTGCCCTTCTCGGTGCAGGACCGCAATATCCTGCTGATCGACGATGTGCTGGCCACGGGCCGCACGATCCGCGCCGCCGTCAACGAACTGTTCGACTATGGCCGCCCCGCGCGCGTCGCGCTGGCCGTGCTGGCCGACCGTGGCGGCCGCGAGCTGCCGTTTGCCGCCGACTTCGCGTCCGCCACCGTCGAGGTGCCGGCGCACAGCACGCTGGTGCTGTCGCGGGCGGGCGAGGGCGCGGCCACGCGCTTCTCGTTCGCCACCGAGGCACGCGCCTGATTCCAGAAAGATTTCCCGACCCGGACCCGATCCCCGCCCGCGCCTGACCTGCCATGACCAAGATGTTCCGCAACCCGCAGCTGACCAAGAACGGTGAGCTCAAGCACCTGCTGTCGATCGAAGGACTGTCGCGTGACATGATCACGCACATCCTCGATACCGCCAGCCAGTTCGTCTCGCTCTCGGACTCCGACCGCGACGTCAAAAAGGTGCCGCTGCTGCGCGGCAAGAGCGTGTTCAACCTGTTCTTCGAGAACTCCACGCGCACGCGCACGACGTTCGAGATCGCCGCCAAGCGGCTGTCCGCGGACGTGCTGAACCTGAACATCAACGCGTCCTCGACCAGCAAGGGCGAGTCGCTGCTCGACACCATCAACAACCTGTCGGCGATGTCGGCGGACATGTTCGTGGTGCGCCATGCGAGCTCGGGCGCGCCGTACCTGATTGCCGAGCACGTGGCGCCGCACGTCCACGTGATCAACGCCGGCGACGGGCGCCACGCGCACCCGACGCAGGGCCTGCTGGACATGTACACCATCCGGCATTTCAAGAAAGACTTTACGAACCTGACCGTGGCCATCGTCGGCGACATCCTGCACTCGCGGGTCGCGCGCTCGGACATCCATGCGCTGACCACGCTCGGCGTGCCGGAAGTGCGCGCGATCGGGCCGCGCACGCTGCTGCCGTCGGGTCTCGAGCAGATGGGTGTCCGTGTGTTCCACAACATGGAGGAAGGCCTCAAGGGCGTGGACGTGGTGATCATGCTGCGGCTGCAGAACGAACGCATGAGCGGCGCGCTGCTGCCTTCCGCGCAGGAATACTTCAAGGCCTACGGCCTGACGCCCGAGCGCCTGGCGCTGGCGAAACCCGATGCGATCGTGATGCATCCGGGCCCGATGAACCGCGGCGTGGAGATCGACTCCGCCGTGGCGGACGGCAAGCAGTCCGTGATCCTGAACCAGGTGACGTTCGGCATCGCGGTCCGCATGGCCGTCATGGGCATCGTCGCAGGAAACAACGATTAAGACGCACTATCAAAATGATTCTGACGTCGTTGCGCGGCCTTGCCGTACCACTTGTACTGTCTGCGGCCGCGCGCCTAGTCAGAACCGCTTCGCTTCCTTTTGATAGCGCGTCCCTAAAGCACGATTGAACATGAAAATTCATATCCAGGGTGGCCGCCTGATCGATCCGGCCGCGAACATCGACGCCGCGCAGGATCTCTATATCGCCGCCGGCAAGATCGTCGGGGTGGGCCGCGCGCCCGCCGACTTCAACGCCAACAAGACCATCGATGCCAAAGGGCTGATCGTGTGCCCCGGGCTCGTCGAGCTGTCGGCGCGCCTGCGCGAGCCGGGCTACGAATACAAGGCCACGCTCGAGTCGGAAGTCTCCGCCGCGACGGCCGGTGGCGTGACGAGCCTCGTGTGCCCGCCCGATACCGATCCCGTGCTCGACGAACCGGGCCTCGTGGAGATGCTCAAGTTTCGCGCGCGCACGCTGAACCAGACGCACGTGTATCCGCTGGGCGCGCTGACCGTCGGCCTCAAGGGCGAGTCCCTGACCGAGATGGGCCAGCTGACCGAAGCCGGCTGCGTGGGCTTCAGCCAGGCCGAGGAGCCGATCCGGGACACCAAGGTGCTGCAGCGCGCGATGCAGTACGCGCAGACGTTCGGCTTCACGCTCTGGCTGCGTCCCGAGGATCCGTTCCTCGGCGGCGGCGTGGCCGCCAGCGGTGCCGTGGCCTCGCGGCTCGGCCTGTCGGGCGTATCGGTCATCGCCGAGACCGTTCGGCTGCATACGATCTTCGAACTGATGCGCGCCACGGGCGCGCGCGTGCACCTGTGCCGGCTGTCGTCGGCCGCGGGCATCGAACTCGTGCGCCAGGCGCGCAAGGAAGGGCTGCCCGTGACGTGCGACGTGAACATTCATCACGTGTCGCTGACGGACATGGACATCGGCTTCTTCAACAGCCAGATGCGCTTCACGCCGCCGCTGCGCGGCGCGCGCGACCGCGATGCGATCGTCGCCGGGCTGGCCGACGGCACCATCGACGCGCTGACGTCGGACCACACGCCAGTGGACGACGACGAGAAGCTGCTGCCATTCGCCGAGGCCACCCCGGGTGCGACGGGCCTGGAACTGCTGCTGCCCCTGACGCTGCGCTGGGCGAACGAGCACAAGGTGCCGCTGGTCAAGGCGCTCGCGCGCATCACGAGCGAACCGGCACGCGTGATCGGCCTCGACGCGGGCTCGCTGCTCACGGGCAATGCGGCCGATATCTGCGTGTTCGACCCGAAGCAGGTGTGGAAGGTCGAAGGCAAGTCGCTGAAGAGCCAGGGCAAGAACACGCCGTGGCTCGGCTACGAGATGGAAGGCCGCGTGCGCATGACGCTCGTCGGCGGTCAGGTCGTGTACGAGGCGCGCTGAACGGGACGCGGGTCATGATCGCACTGCGCAAGCTTGTCCTGTTCCTGCATATCCTGCACGGGATGCTGGTCTGTGCCACGGTCTTTCCCTGGATCGGCAAGGAGGCGCGCCGCCGTCGCATCCGCAACTGGTCACAGAGGATGCTGGCGATCTGCGGCGTCGAACTCGAGGTGGAAGACCGTCGCACGCGCCGCACATTGCCGCACGGTGCCATGCTGGTGTCGAACCATATCTCGTGGCTCGACATCTACGTGATCCACTGCTGGGAACCGACGCGCTTCGTCGCGAAGTCCGAGATCCGCGGCTGGCCCGTGATCGGCTGGCTCTGCGACAAGACGGGCACGATCTTCATCGAACGCGCGAGCAAGCGCGACGCGCACCGCGTGCTGCACCAGATCGCGGACGAGATGAAGCAGGGCGACCTGGTCGGCGTGTTCCCCGAAGGCACCACGACCGACGGCTCGAAGGTATTGCCGTTCCACGCGAACCTGCTGCAGGCGCCGATCGCGGGCGATCTCCCCGTGCAGCCCGTCGGCCTCAGCTACATCGACGCGGCCACGGGCGAGCTCGCGCTTGCGCCCGCGTATATCGACGACATCACGCTGCTGCAATGTCTCGATGCCATCCTGCGCGCGCCGAAGATCAAGGCGCGGCTGACGATCGGAGAGGAACTGCGGCCAGAAGGCCTGGGCCGTCGCGAGCTCGCGGAAGCGGCGCGGGCGGTGGTGGTGGAGCTGCGCGGTGGCAGCCCGGCCACCGATATGCAGCAGGACGCCGGTGCCCTGCCGGCGGCGATCGCGGAGCCCGCGGCTTCCCGATAGGGTCCCCCAGGGCCCTGCCAGATCCAGATTTCCGGCGCCTGGCCATCAAACATGACTTGGAGAACAACAATGACGGAACCGGTCGAATCTTATGGCGTGTTACGCCAGCGGCAAACGAGCTCGCGCCACGAACTGGTGGCGGAGGAAGTGCGGGAGCGCGGGTATGCGGTACTCGAGGATGCCTGCTCGCCGGAAACGGTCGCGGCACTGTCGGCGGCATTCGATCGCGCGCGTGCCGGCTACGTGGCGCGGCACGGCGAAGATCGGCTGCGTGCGACGGACGAGTTCAATACGATCCGGGCCCTGCTGACGCAGGGAGAAGACGCGTTTCTCCAGCTTGCGCTCAACCCCGATCTGCATGCCACGCTGAAGCTGCTGATCGAAGGCAAGTACATGCTGAATCAGCAGAACGGCATCATCAATCCGCCCTTCGAGAAATACAATCAGGGCAAATGGCACCGGGACCTGCCGTACCAGCATTTTGTTTCGACGCGCCCGCTGGCGATCAACGCCTTATTCTGCCTCGACGATTTTACGGTCGAGAATGGTGCAACGTACGTACTGCCCGGCTCGCACCGAAGCGAGGCAATGGGATCGGACGCGTTCGTTCAGCGCAACAAGATTCAGATATCTGCCAAGGCAGGATCTTTTATCGTGCTCGATTGCATGCTGTTCCATACCGGCGGAGCGAATCGCACACCCAATCCCCGTCGCGCAGTCAACCATGTATTCACGATTCCTTTCTTCAAACAACAGATCCAGTTGCCTGCGGTAATGAATGAGGGGATATTGTCGGCGGAAGCGCGGGATTTACTCGGATTCAATTATGTCGAGCCCGCCTCGGTGGAAGCCTATCTGGCATCTCGGATGCAGAAGGCCGGCCGCTAAGCCATGCATGGTGCACGGTCAGGCCAGCGTTGATAACCAAGGACAAGCATGCGATGGCGAAAGCTGGGCCGGATTTTTTGCCCAGACGGATCTCAACCGTGGATGCGCAGTCATGCATCCGTGCCGATCGCCCAGCAGTTGCAGGACGATCGCTATCGCATCTACTTCAGTTCGCGCGATGGTCAGAATCGTAGCCACACGGGCTATTTCGATATCGACATGACACAGCCTGACCGCGTTCTGGCCGTGGCGACGGATCCGGTGCTGTCCCCGGGAGAGCTCGGCGCGTTCGACGACAGCGGCGCCATGGCGACATGGCTCGTGGCGGGCCCTGACCGCGACATGCTGTACTACATCGGCTGGAACCTGGGCGTGACCGTGCCATTCCGCAATGCCATCGGACTGGCGACGGCGGCCCCGGCATCCGGCACGTTCCAGCGCTACGCACGTGGCCCGATCGTCGATCGCACGCCGGACGAGCCCCACTTCTGTGCAAGCTGCTGCGTCCTGCGCGATGGCGATGCATGGCGCATGTGGTATCTCTCGTGCACGGAATGGCGCCAGACCGCGGCCGGCCTCGAACATCGCTATCACATCAAGTACGCGACCTCGACCGATGGCATCGCGTGGAAGCGCGACGGCACGATCGCGATCGACTTTGCCGGCGAACGCGAGGTCGCCATTTCCCGCCCTTCCGTGATCCGCGATCCGGACATGTGGCGCATGTGGTATTCGCATCGTACCGATGCCTATCGGATTGGCTATGCCGAGTCGCTCGATGGCGTGACGTGGGAGCGCCGCGACGACGAGAGCGGCATCGATGTCTCGGAGAGCGGCTGGGACGCCGAAATGATCGAGTACCCCTTCGTGTTCGACCACAAGGGGCACCGGTACATGCTCTACAACGGCAACGGTTACGGAGCGAGCGGTATCGGCCTCGCCGTGCTGGACTAGTCGGCGGCGAGCGGGTCGCGCGAGACCGGGCAGCCGACCTGGATCGTCTGTCGCGCGGCGGGGTCCGCGGCCAGCTTCGCCGCCGTCAGTTGCCCGCCCCAGATGCAGCCCGTATCCAGCGCCATCAGGTCCGGCCGCATCACCAGGCCAAGCGTGGACCAGTGGCCGCAGACCATGGTGACGTCGGCCGTGCGGCGGCCGGGCACGTCGAACCACGGCATCAGGCCTTCCGGCGCATTGCCGGGCCCTTCCTTCATCTTGAGATCCATGACGCCGTCGGCGCGGCAGAAGCGCAGCCGCGTCAACGCGTTGACGATGACGCGATGGCGCTCGATGCCGCGCAGGCCGTCATGCCAGCGGTCCGCGGTGTTGCCGAATACGTCGGCGAGAAACCCTTCCCAGTTGGAGCCCTGCAATTCCGCTTCGACTTCCGCGGCCAGATCCATGACCTGCGTGGCGGTCCATTGCGGCAGCACGCCGGCATGGACGATCAGAAAGCCCGCCTCGCGGATCGCCATCGGACGATGACGGAGCCATGTGATGATTTCCGCACGATCGGGCGCGCTGAGGATATCATCGAGGGTATCCGACTTGCCCTTCTTGCGGACGCCGATGGAGACCGCCAGCAGATGGATATCGTGGTTGCCGAGCACCGATTCGGCACGCGATCCCAGTGCGCGGACGATGCGAAGGGTTTCCAGCGATGCCGGGCCGCGGTTGACGAGGTCGCCGACGAAGCGTAACCGGGCGTGAGGCGGCAGCTTCTCGAGCAATGCTGTCAGCGAAGATGCGCAACCCTGAAGGTCGCCCAGTGCGAACGTGCCGGTGGACGTGTCTGTCATGTGGAGTCATTGCATGGAGGCAGCGGCGTGCGCGATATGCCTGAAGCCGCCGCAGGGTCGGATAGAATACGCCAACTCAGCGCCAACACAGCGCGAGGCGAATATCGATCGACAGTGCGTGCTCCGGATCGCCCTCGGTACGATCGATGCATTCACTCGCAAACCATTCAGAGGTTTCCACGTTGTCTCATATTCTCGTTACCGGCGGCGCTGGCTTTATCGGCGCGAACTTCGTTCTCGACTGGCTGCGCGATCCCGAAGCGGATGCCGTGGTCAATGTGGACAAGCTGACCTACGCCGGCAACCTGCAGAGCCTCAGCGCGGTCGAGAAAGACCCCCGCCATATCTTCGTGCAGGCCGATATCGGCGATCGTGCGGCGATGGACAGATTGCTCGCCGAATACCGGCCGCGCGCGATCGTGCATTTTGCGGCGGAGAGCCACGTCGATCGCTCGCTTCACGGACCGGGCGTCTTTATCGAGACCAACGTCGTGGGGACCTTTACGCTGCTCGAGGCAGCCCGTGCCTATTGGACTTCGCTCGAGGCGTCCTCCGGCGAGCGCGACGGGTTCCGGTTCCTGCATGTGTCCACCGACGAGGTATACGGCTCGCTGGCACCGGACGCGGCGCCCTTTACCGAAACCACGCCTTACGCCCCGAACAGCCCGTATTCGGCCTCGAAGGCCGCTTCCGATCATCTGGTCAGGTCGTACCATCACTCGTACGGTTTGCCGGTGCTCACGACCAACTGTTCGAACAACTACGGGCCGTACCAGTTTCCGGAGAAGCTGCTGCCGCTCATGATCGTGAACGCGCTCGCGGGCAAGCCGCTGCCCGTCTACGGCGACGGCCTGAACGTGCGCGACTGGCTCTACGTCACCGATCATTGCAGTGCCATTCGCACGGTACTTGCCGGCGGCACCGTCGGGGAAACGTACAACGTGGGCGGCTGGAACGAGAAGACCAACCTCGATGTCGTGCACACGTTGTGCGACCTCCTGGACGCGCTGCGGCCAAAGGCGCAGGGCAGCTATCGGGACCAGATCACGTTCGTCAAGGATCGGCCCGGCCACGATCGCCGTTATGCCATCGATGCGCGCAAGATTCAGCGCGAGGTCGGCTGGACGCCCGTGGAAACGTTCGAGAGCGGCCTGCGCCGCACCGTGCACTGGTACCTCGACAACACGGAGTGGATCGAGGGGGTCACGTCGGGCGAGTATCGCAACTGGGTGCGCAAGCACTATGCTGGCTAGCGTGTCGGCGCCTGCGCGGATCCTGCTGCTCGGCGGCAGCGGACAGGTGGGGTTCGAATTGCGCCGCAGCCTCGCGCTGCTGGGCCCGGTCGTGGCGCCATCGCGCGACGACTGCGACCTGGCGCGACCGGACGGCCTCGAGCACGCCCTGCGACGCTTCGATGCCGACGTCATCGTGAACGCGGCCGGTTATACCGCGGTCGATGCGGCCGAGCACGATCGCGCCACGGCATGGGCAGTCAATGCGCGCTCGCCGGAGGTTATGGCGCGCTTCGCCGCATCGCGTGCGATCCCGCTCGTGCATGTGTCGTCCGATTACGTGTATGACGGAGAGAAGGGCGCGCCTTACGTCGAGGACGATGCTACGCGTCCCCTGTCCGTCTATGGAGAGAGCAAGGCCGCCGGCGATGCCGCCGTGGCCGGGGCCGGCGGTGCGCATCTGATCCTGCGCGCCGGCTGGATCTACGGCGTGCACGGCAGCAATTTCGTCAGGACGATCCTGCGTGCGGCCCGCGAACAGGCGCGGCTGCAGGTGGTGGCGGATCAGGTCGGGACGCCCACATCCGCCGCATTGCTGGCCGACGTTGCCGCGCATGCGCTGCGCGATGCCATGCGATGTGGGGGTGGTGCGTTTCCGTCCGGCGTTTACCATGTCGCGCCGGAGGGTGCGACCAACTGGCATGCGTTCGCGTGCGAGATACTCGCGCGCGCCGAGCGGCAGGGCGTGCCGCTGCGCGCACGGCCCGATGCCGTGGAACCGGCCGACAGCGCGGCGCGCGCGGCCGCCGCGCGCAGACCGCGCGATTCGCGGCTCGATACGTCGAAGCTCGCGCGCACATTCGGACTGCATATGCCTGCGTGGCAAGACGGACTGAGCCGTCTGTTCGACCAACTACCTCGTTCATGGTAAGGCGATGACAAGAAAAGGCATTATCCTGGCCGGCGGATCCGGCACCCGTCTTTATCCGGCAACGCTGGCGGTGTCCAAGCAGCTGCTGCCGATTTACGACAAGCCACTGATCTACTATCCGCTCAGCACGCTGATGCTGGCCAATATCCGCGACATCCTGATCATCTCGACGCCGCAGGATACGCCGCGCTTCGAGCAGCTGCTGGGATCGGGCGAGCAGTGGGGCGTCAATTTCTCGTACGCGGTGCAACCGTCGCCGGACGGGCTGGCCCAGGCATTCGTGATCGGCGCCGAGTTCCTCGGCGACTCGCCCGCCGCGCTGGTACTCGGCGACAACATCTTCTATGGCCACGATCTCGTGAGCATGCTGCGGCGCGCGTCGGCCGCGACGTCCGGCGCCACGGCGTTCGCCTATCGCGTGCAGGACCCCGAGCGCTATGGCGTGGTCCAGTTCGACAGCCGCGGCAAGGCCATCCATCTCGAGGAAAAGCCTACGGCGCCGCGTTCCAACTATGCGGTCACCGGCCTGTACTTCTATGACAACGACGTGATCGACGTCGCCCGCAACGTTCGCCCGTCGGCGCGCGGGGAACTCGAGATTACCGATATCAACCGCTGGTATCTCGAGCGTGGCCGCCTCGATGTCGAAGTCATGAGCCGCGGCTACGCGTGGCTCGACACCGGTACGCACGAGTCGATGCTGGAAGCGAGCCAGTTCATCCAGACCATCGAGCATCGTCAGGGCCAGAAGGTCTGCTGCCCCGAGGAAATCGCGTGGCGCGCGCACTGGATCAGCGACGAGGAACTGTCCGCGCTGGCCGATCCGCTGCGCAAGAACAGCTATGGCCGGTATCTGCAGACGCTGCTCGCGGAGTCGCGCGCATGAAGGTGTTGCAAACCGCCATCCCCGAGGTACTGATCCTGCAGCCGGCGGTGCATGCCGACGCGCGTGGCTGGTTCTTCGAGGGCTACAACCGCCGCGCGTTCGCGGCGGCGGCGGGCGTCGATCCTGAGTTCGTTCAGGACAATCATTCGCGGTCGTCGCGCGGCACGCTGCGCGGCCTGCATTACCAGCTGGCGCGCCCGCAGGGCAAGCTGGTGCGCGTGACCGAGGGGGAAATCTACGATGTCGCGGTCGATATCCGGCGCGCCTCGCCCACGTTCGGGCAATGGACCGGCCATCGCCTGCGTGCCGACGACCACGAGATGACGTGGATTCCGGCGGGCTTCGCGCACGGCTTCCTCGTGCTGTCCGAATTCGCCGAAGTGTCGTACAAGGTCACCGACTACTACGACGCGGCGTCGGAGCGGTCCATTCTCTGGAACGATCCGGCCATTGGCATCGACTGGCCCGACGTCGATCATCTGCTGCTGTCCGACAAGGATCGCGCCGCATCCCCGTTTGCCACCGCCGAAGTCTATGCGTGAAGCCGCCGTCCGCCAGCCTGCTCTTTCGCCGGGCGTGCGCGTCGCGCTTGTCGCTTCCGCCGCCGCGTCGCTCGCCATCCTCGGGTGGATATTGTGGTTCTGTCGTTTCGGACTCGATTTCGCCGACGAAGGCTACTACCTCGTCTCGATCGCCGCGCCCGATCGGTACACCGTCTCGCCGACCCAGTTCGGCTTTGTCTATCACCCGCTGTACCTGCTCGTGCATGGCGGCATCGCGGCGCTGCGGCAGGGAAACATCCTGCTGACGTTCGGGCTGACCTGGTGGGTGGCGGCAGTGTGCCTGGCCGAGATTTTCGGCGCCGCGGCGATGCCGCGTTGGTCGAGGTGGATCGTCGCGGCCGCGTTCGCGACCGTGTCGCTGATGTTCCTGCGCCTGTGGCTGCCGACGCCCAGCTATAACTGGCTGGCCTTCCAGGGCGTCATGGTGACCGTGGCGGGCATGCTGCTGGCGCAGCGCGAGGCCAGCCCGCGCAGCGTCGCGGGCTGGATCGTGATCGGCCTGGGCGGCACGCTGGTATTTCTTGCCAAGCCGACCACGGCCGCGGTCACGGGCGCGTGTGTCCTGATCTATCTGGCCATTGCCGGCAAGCTTCGCTGGCGCATGCTCGCGATCGCCGTGGCAACGGCCGCGGCCGGCTGCGTGATGGCCGCACTGGCCATCGACGGTTCGCTGACTGGCTTCGTGCACCGGCTCCAGCAAGGGGCCGCCAACGCTTCGCGGCTCAATACCGGCTATTCGATGCTCAAGATGCTGCGCATCGATGCGTTCGAGCTCGACCCGAAGTCGCGGGAGGCCTTGGCGTGGGGCGTCATGTTCATCGGCGGCGCTGCCTATCTGCTGAGTTCCCGCCTCGCGATCGTCCGCGGGCTCGGCCTCTTGCTCGTGCTGGCCGCGCTGGTCGCGGACGCGGTGATCGTCCTCGGGATTCCCGAGAAGCCGACCGAGTTCGGCGAGTTCCAGCATCTGATGCTGCTGGCCGTACCGCTGGCCACGATACTGCTCGCGCTGTTGCTGCCCCATTCGCCGTTGCGCGCGATCTCGCGCCGGCACTGGGCGCTGTTTGTCGTGTTCATCCTGCTGCCGCATGGGTTTGCGTTCGGCACCAGCAACAACTACTGGTGGTTCGCCTGCCTGGTCGGCATCTTCTGGATACTGGGCGCGCTCGTGCTGCTGGCGCCCGCTACGGCACGGCGCGGCGTCGTGGGCCTGCTGCTGCCGCTGGCGATAGGGGCGCAACTGATCGTCGTGACCCAGGTGCACAGTGGCATGCAGGGGCCTTACTATCAGCCGCTTCCGCTGGACAAGGACGACTATCGTGTCGATCTCGGGGCGCGCGGCGGCGTACTGCGGCTCGCGCCGACGCATGGCAAGTACACGACCGACGCGATCGATGCCGCGCGCAAGGCGGGATTTGCCTACGATACGCCGATGATCGACCTGACGGGCCACTCGCCCGGCCTGCTGTTCGTGATCGGCGCGCGGAGCACGGGGCAGGCATGGATTACCGGCAACTACCCCGGATACACGGGCAGCGAGGCGATCGCGCGAGACATTCTCGCGGGCGTGAGCTGCGACGAACTCGCCCGCGCCTGGATTCTCGCGGAGCCCGACGGGCCCGTGAAGCTGTCGGGCGCGCTGCTGAAGCATTTTGGCGCCAGTATCGAAACGGACTACGACGTCGTGGGCCGGTTCGAGACCGCCCCGGTGGTGGGTGGCTTCACCCCTGTCAAGACGCAGCAATACCTGAAGCCGCGCCGGCCGTTCGAGGTGGCGCGCGCCGCGTGCGAGGGAGCGCGACGCGGTGTCGATATCGAGGAGCAACACCCATGAAGAAGATCGCAATCGTCCAGTCCAACTACATTCCGTGGAAGGGCTACTTCGACATGATTGCCGCCGTCGACGAGTTCATTCTCTACGATGACATGCAGTACACGCGCCGCGACTGGCGCAACCGCAATCAGATCAAGACCCCGCAAGGCGTGCAATGGCTGACCGTGCCCGTGCAGGTAAAGGGGAAGTACGATCAGCGTATTCGCGATACCGAGATCGACGGCACCGACTGGGCCAGGGATCACTGGAAGGCGCTGGCACAGAACTACCGGCGCGCCGCCTGCTTCACGGAGATCGCGCAATGGCTCGAGCCGCTCTATCTGGAGCGGGCACCCGGTTCGCTGTCGCAGCTCAACCGGCTGTTTATCGAAGCCATCTGCGGCTACCTGGGCATCGGCACGCGCATCACCAACTCGTGGGACTATGTGCTGGCGGACGGCAAGAGCGAGCGTCTGGCGGACCTTTGCGTGCAGGCGGGCGCATCGACCTATATCTCCGGGCCGGCCGCGCGCGATTACATCGACGATGAAGTCTTTTCGAGCCGGGGCGTGGCGGTGGAGTGGTTCGAGTACGCAGGGTATCCTGCATATCCGCAGCAATGGGGCGAATTCACGCATGGCGTGACGATCCTGGACCTGTTGTTCAATTGCGGACGCGAAGCACCGAAATACATGAAATACGTGCGGAACGCGGACGGCCAGCTGGCCGACCGGACCGTATCCATTGGGGGGAATTGAGATGCAGGGCGACAACACGGAACTGCTGGGCGAGGTAGCCGGCTACTATGCGGCCCGCCTTGCCGAGCATGGCGACACGCCGCGCGGCGTCGACTGGAACGGCGCGGAAAGCCAGCACCTGCGCTTTGCCCAGCTGTCGCGCATCATTGCCGGCGACGCCCCCTTCAGCATCAACGATCTCGGCTGCGGCTACGGCGCGCTCAACGACTATCTGCGCGGCGTCTTTCCCGCATTCGATTTCGCGGGGTATGACATCGCGGCCTCGATGATCGACACCGCGCGGCAACGGGCAGGCGAGCGCGCCGACACGCGGTTCGTGGTGGCCAGCGAACCCGATCGCGTGGCCGACTATGGTATTGCCAGCGGCATCTTCAACGTGCGGCTCGGGCGCGGCGACGAAGAGTGGCTTGCCTACGTCAAGGCGACGCTCGACGTCCTCGATCGCACCAGCCGCCTCGGATTCGCATTCAACTGCCTGACGTCCTACTCCGACGCGGAGAAGATGCGCGACACGCTCTATTATGCGGATCCGTGCCTGCTGTTCGACATGTGCAAGCGCCGCTACGCGCGCAACGTGGCGCTGCTTCACGATTACGAGCTCTATGAGTTCACGATCCTCGTGAGGAAAAGCTGATGAAAAAACCACTCGTCATCTTTGGTGCCGGCGACATCGCGGAACTGGCGCTGTACTACTTCCGGAACGACTCCGATTACGAGGTCGTGGCCTTCACGGTGGACCGTGCGTTCATGGGCGCGCCTGAGTTCCGCGGCCTGCCCGTGGTGCCGTTCGAGGATGTGGCGGCGCAGTACGATCCGTCCACGCATGCGATGTTCATTGCCCTCAGCTATGCAAAGCTGAATGCGCTGCGCAAGGACAAGTACCTGGCCGCGAAGGACATGGGCTATCCGATGGCGAGTTACGTGAGCTCCCGCGCGATGGTCCTCAACGACGGCGCGATCGGCGAGAACTGCTTCGTGCTCGAAGGCAACGTGATCCAGCCGTTCACGGTGATCGGCAACAACGTCACGCTCTGGAGCGGCAATCATATCGGCCATCATTCGTCGATTGGCGATCATTGCTTCCTCGCCTCCCACGTCGTGGTCTCCGGCGGCGTCAAGATCGGCGAGCAGAGCTTTATTGGTGTGAACGCGACCATTCGCGATCACGTGACCCTCGGCGAGCGCTGCGTGATCGGTGCCGGCGTATTGCTGCTGGAGGACGCGGCCGCGGAGGGGGTGTACCTGGGAGCGGGCACCGAGCGCTCGCGCGTGCCGAGCAGCCGCCTGCGAAAAATCTGACCGCATGGCAGGGCATCACATCACAACGCATACCCGAGGGAGTCAACGGTGAGTCAAGACAGGAAGATCGCGTTCAATCGGCCCTATGTCACGGGCAAGGAATTCACCTACATCGAGCAGGTCGAGCGCGATTTCAAGCTGGCCGGCGACGGCACGTTCACGCGCCGCTGCCATGAGTGGATCGAGGCCAGCACGGGCTGCAAGAAGGCGCTGCTGACGCATTCCTGCACGGCTGCGCTCGAGATGACGGCACTGCTCCTCGATATCGAGCCGGGCGACGAGATCATCATGCCGTCGTACACGTTCGTGTCGACGGCGAACGCGTTCGTGCTGCGCGGTGGCGTGCCGGTGTTCGTGGATATTCGCGAAGACACGCTGAACCTGGACGAGCGCCTGATCGAGGCCGCCATCACGCCGCGCACGCGCGCGATCGTGCCGGTGCACTACGCCGGCGTCGGCTGCGAGATGGACACCATTCTCGAAATCGCCGCGAGGCATGGGCTGCGCGTGGTCGAAGATGCCGCGCAGGGCGTCATGGCCAGCTACAAGGGACGTATGCTGGGCGCCATCGGCGACCTGGGCGCGTTCAGCTTCCACGAAACGAAGAACGTGATCTCGGGCGAGGGCGGCGCGCTGCTGGTCAACGACCCGAAGCTCGCGCTGCGCGCCGAGGTCATCCGGGAGAAAGGGACCGACCGCAGCCGGTTTTTCCGGGGCGAGGTGGACAAGTACACGTGGCAGGACGTGGGTTCGTCGTTCCTGCCGGGCGAACTGATCGCGGCTTTTCTCTGGGCGCAGCTCGAGCAGGCCGAGGCCATTACCCGCAAACGGCTCGATATCTGGGACCGGTATCACGCCATGGTGGCGCCGCTCGAGGCGTCCGGATATCTGCGCCGGCCGATCGTGCCCGCCGAATGCGTGCATAACGCGCATATGTACTATGTGCTGCTGGACCCGCGCATCGACCGGCAGCGGGTGTTGTCCGCGCTCAAGGCGGCGAATATCAATTGCGTGTTCCACTACGTGCCGTTGCATTCGTCGCCCGCGGGAGAACGCTTCGGCCGCGTGCATGGCTCCCTCGACATGACGGTGCGTCAGTCGGAGCGGCTGGTCCGCCTGCCGCTCTGGGTCGGTCTGACCGAGGAAGAGCAGCGCCGCGTGGTGAATGTGCTGGAGGCTGCGCTCGCACGATAACGCGGAAAATCCATGTAGCCGGGTGTGCGATAATTTGCGGCCCCGCACAGCCGCAAGTGGTCGCGAATTGCCGACCCGGTGAATAGAACATCCATGTTATTGCGTCATACGACTTTCAATCTGATCGGTCTGGGGGCACCGCTGCTGGTGGCGATCGTCACGATCCCACCGCTGATCGCGGCACTCGGTCCGAGCAGGTTCGGGTTGCTGACGATGGTATGGGCCGTGGTCAGCTACTTCGGCCTGTTCGACCTCGGGCTGGGCCGCGCGCTGACGCAGCAGCTGTCCCTGGCGTTCGCCCGCGGCGACGACGACTCGATCGGCCCGCTGACGGCGACGGCTACCGTGCTGATGGCCGTGCTCGGCGTGGTGGCCGGTATCGCCCTCGCGCTCGGCGCACCCTGGGGCGTCGATCTCATCAAGAGCGTTCCGGATCGCGGCGAGGCCATTCGCGCGGTCTATGCGATGGCCTTCGCGATGCCGTCGATCATCCTCACGTCGGGGTTTCGCGGCGTGCTCGAGGCCAAGTCGGCGTTTGGCATCGTCAATGCGATCCGGCTGCCCTTGGGCCTGTTCACCTTTCTTGGGCCGCTGGCGGTGGTCTGGCACGGCAATCCCGGTCTGGACGTCATCGCGCTCGTGCTCGCGCTGGGGCGCATGGTCGGCTGCGTGGTGCATGCCGTGTTCGCATGGCGCGTCCTCACGCCCACACAGCGCCGCCTCCATGTGGGCCGCGCGGAGATGAAGCAACTGGCATCGTCGGGCGGCTGGCTCACGGTCAGCAACATCATCAGCCCGATCATGGGCTACGTCGACCGCTTCGTCATCGGCGCGGTGGTGTCCGCCAGCGCCGTGGCCTACTACGCGACGCCGAACGAGATGGTGACCAAGATCTGGATCATTCCGGGCGCCGTGACGGCCGTCCTGTTCCCGGCATTCGCCGCGCGGATGGCGGACCCGGACGCGGATAACCTCGGCCTCGTCCGGGCGAGCCTCACTGCGCTGTACATCACCGTGCTTCCCATCACGGCGGTGCTGGTCCTGTTCGGCAACGAACTGCTGACGCTCTGGATCAACGCCGAATTCGCTTCGCACAGCACGCTGCTGCTGCAGATCTTCGCGGTCAGCATCCTGATCAACTGCATGGCGCAGATTCCGTACACGCTGATCCAGAGCGCCGGGCAGCCGCGAACGACCGCCTTGCTCCACTGCGGCATCCTGCCCATCTATCTGCTCAGCCTGTGGCTGCTCGCGCGCACGTTCGGCGTGACGGGCGCGGCATGGGCCTGGCTGCTGCGCATGGTGATCGATGCCTGCACGCTGTTCTTCCTGAGCGCGCCGATCCTGCGCCAGCC
This sequence comes from Cupriavidus pauculus, assembly GCF_008693385.1. Classification (NCBI taxonomy): domain Bacteria; kingdom Pseudomonadati; phylum Pseudomonadota; class Betaproteobacteria; order Burkholderiales; family Burkholderiaceae; genus Cupriavidus; species Cupriavidus pauculus. The sequence continues at coordinate 2,509,993 of NZ_CP044065.1, read as the reverse complement.
GCGCACATACTTCATCAACCGGCACGTGGTCACGCTGTCCCTGCTCGCCGCGCTGACGTTCGCGGGGGCGCTGTTCGACAATCCGTGGCTGCGGGTGCTGTGGGTGTCGATCGGCATCGGTCTTGCCGTGCTTTGCACGAAGCCGGTGGCCATGCTGATGGCCTACCGTGCCAGGTACGCCGCCTCCCGCAATACCGGTAGCTGAATTTTTCCGAGCCCATTCGATACATGACCACGAGCGCGCAACCCCTGGTGACCATCGTCACGCCTACGTTCAATCAGGCACAGTATGTGGCCGAGACGATCGAGAGCGTGCTGACGCAAACGTATCCGAATATCGAATACATCGTTCTCGACGATGGCTCGACGGACGACACGAAGCGTGTGCTGGAGCCGTACAAGGACCGCGCGCACATCGAATCGCAGGCCAACATGGGGCAGGCGCGCACGCTCAACAAAGGTTGGGCGGCCGCGCGCGGCACCTATCTCGCGTACCTCAGTTCCGACGACATTCTTTACCCCGATGCGATCGCCAGGCTGGTGCAGGCGCTCGAGGACGATCCCACGCGGGTCTGCGCCTTTCCCGACTGCGACCTGATCGACCAGACCTCCAGCGTCATCAAGCGCAACGTCTGCCGGCCCTTCGACCTCGCGGATCTGGTGATCCGGCAGGAGTGCTATATCGGCCCGGGCGCGGTCTTTCGTCGCGATGCGTTCGAGCAGGCGGGCGGCTGGAAACCCGAGTTGCGGCTCGCCCCGGACCGGGAGTTCTGGATCCGCCTCGCGCGTTATGGCTCGTTCCACTTCGTGCCGGAGACATTGGCCGGATATCGCATGCATCCGCGATCGATCTCCTATAGTGATGTGTCGGAACAGACGAGCATGGAGTATCTGCATGTGCTCGACAGCTATTTCGCGACGCCCGACGTTCCCGCGGAAATTGCCGCGCGCAAGGACGAAGCCTATGGCCACGCGCTATTCGTTCTCGCGCGCAATGCGTTCCGGTCCGGGCGGCTGTCGCGCGGCAATCATTTTTACAGGCAGGCATGCGAGCGCCATCCGCCGCTGCGCGCGGCAGGTTACAAGCTGCGGCTTGTGCGCAACGTGGTGAGCAAGCCTGCGCGAATCGCGCTCTACAGGATTCGCACGCTGATGAAAGGATAACGGACGATGGAGTTGTCGACGCTGCGCCGTGCCTGGCTTGCGCCCCTCGTTTTCTTCCAGTGCTATCTCGGCCTGACCGTCGCACTCTTCTTCTTCGGCCCGTGGCCGTGGGCGGATGGTCATCCGTTGCTGCTGGTGGGTTACCTGCTGAGCGCGCAGGCGATCATCGCGATCGGCTACGGCATGTCCTGGAGCGGTGTGCGCAACTCGATGCTCACGCCGGTGCAGCGCGAGGCGGAGATCTCCCGCACGATCGGTTTCCTGCGCCGTGCGCTCGTGGTCACGCTGGTCCTGCTGATTCCGACTTCCCTGTCACGCACGGGCACCGTGCTGCCTGACGTGCTCGACGGCCTGCGCGACACGGGCGGCGCCTACAACCGCAATCTTGCGCGGCTGGACGAGGGCAACGCCTATCAGATCGTGGAGTACCTGCGCATCGCCGTGGCGCCATACCTCATGGCCGTGTTTCCGCTGACGGTGGTCTTGTGGGGGCGGCTCTCGAGCCAGTTCCGCTGGGTCGCGTGCGTGGCCATCCTGTTCAACCTGTCGGTCTATATCGCGACGGGCACGAACAAGGGCTTCGCGGACTTCGTCGTGACCCTGCCGTGGCTGGTCCTGCTGGGCGTCGCCGCCAGGACACTGCGGTTCCGCATCCCGCGCAGTGTCCTGATTCCGGTCTTTATCCTGCTGTTTTTCCTGTTCCTCCAGTTCTTCGGCATGGGGCAGGCGCAGCGGGAGGGCGGCGTGGGCGAGCTCGGCGTGATCAATACGGGCGCCGGATTGCTGTACGCGGATTCGCAGCATCCCATCTCGCTCATGCTCGGCGATGCCGGCCGCATCACGTTCGAGTCCATTACGCGATATGTCGGGCAGGGCTACTACGCGCTGTCCATGGCGTTCGACATCGATTATCACAGCACGCTCGGCTTCGGCAATTCGATGTTCATGGCGCGCAATGCCGATGCGATATTCGGCACCACCAGCTTCACGGCGGGCTCGTTGCCCGGCCAGCTGGAGGAGCAGACCGGCTGGGGCATGTTCACGCTCTGGCATTCGATCTACCCATGGCTTGCCTCCGACTTCGGATTCTCGGGCGCACTGCTGGTGTTGGGGGGATTCGCCTACCTGCTCGGTTTGTCGTGGGGCCGGTCGCTCACGACGCTCGGTGCGCCGTGGCTGCTGATGACGTTCATGATGATCGTGCTGTTCTTCTATATCCCCGCCAATAATCAGATTTTTCAGTCGGCGGAGACCTGTGTGGCGTTCTTCATGGTCGCGGCCCAGCTGTTCTGGCAACGCCGGTCCCGGGCATTGCTCGCGGGGGGCGCCATGCCAGCCGCCGGGCCTGGCGCATGAGGTATCATTCGCCTTTCTCCCGATAACAGGTCAATATAGTTGGCAGAGACCGACATTCCGATCCGGGGCCTCCGGATCAGTGCCTTTGGTATCAATTCGGGCGGAGGTCTGGTTCTGCTGAAAGCCCTTCTGGAGGGTGTGAGCGGTGACCTGCGGTCAATTGAAATCGATGCGCGCGTGAGCGCGAGCCAGGTCGGCGTGCCCGAAGGTACGCCGACGCGTTCCGTCCGGCGCAGCTTTGCTGCCCGCATGCTTTCGTCCCTCCGCGCCGCACGCGAAGGCCGCGAGGACGAGGTGCTCCTCTGCTTCAACAGCCTGCCACCGCTGACGCGGTCGCGGGCCCGCGTCGTTACCTACGTCCATGCGCCGCATTTCGTCGGCGCCCACGCCGGCATCCGGTATACCCCCGTCACGCGGCTGCGCATCGTTCTCGAGCGCGCGTGGTTCCGGTTCGCGATCGGCCATAGCGACGAGGTCTGGGTGCAGACGCCGACGATGGCGCACAGCTTCCATCGGCTGTATCCGACGGTGACGGTGCGGGTCGTGCCCCTGCTGGACGGGGCGCTCCATCGGATGGTCTCGTCGATGGACGGCGGCAGCCCGGCCGCGCCGCATGCGTGGCAAGACAAGGTATTTTTCTACCCGGCCGACACCGTGGGTCACAAGAACCATGTGAACCTGCTGCGCGCGTGGGCCCTGCTGCACGACGCCGGGCACGACCCGCAACTGTGGCTGACGCTCGATCACGACGAACTCGACGCGATGCTCGCGGCGGCGGGCGTGCCGCGCGAGCGCGCGGGCGCGGTCCGCGCGCTGGGCCGGCTCAGCCGCGACGACGTGCTCGCGCGCCTGTCGGCGTCCAGTGCGCTGATCTTCCCGTCGATCGCGGAAACGTTCGGGCTGCCCATGCTCGAGGCCAGCGCGCTGAACAAGCCGGTCCTCGCGGCGGAGCGGGACTTCGTTCGCGACGTGTGCCGTCCGGCGCAGACGTTCGACCCGACATCGCCGTATTCGATCGCGCATGCGGTCACGCGATTCGTGGAAGGCGAAGGCCCACTTCCGGGACCTTTCTTCTCGGCCGCGGCGTTCCGCGAGAAGCTCCTGTCATGAAGGTGCTCGTCGTCAGCCAGCATTACTGGCCGGAGTCGTTCCGTATCAACGAGGTGGTGGAATCGCTGCAGGAAGCGGGCTGCGAGGTCACCGTCCTGAGCGGCCAGCCCAACTATCCCCGGGGCGAGGTTTTCCCGGGCTACCGGGCTACCGGGTGGGGCGTGGAGCGTCATCCGGCCGGCTACGACATCTACCGCGTTCCGCTGATGCCGCGTGGACCGGGCGGCGCCCTCCGGCTGGTCGGCAACTATCTTTCGTTCGTGATGAACGGCGCGTTGTTCGGCGCGTGGCAATTGCGACGCAAGCGGTTCGACGTGATCTTCGTCTACGCGGTCTCGCCGATTCTTCAGGCGATTCCCGCGATCGTGCTGCGCAGCACGTGCCGTGCCGCGCTCGTGACATGGGTGCAGGATCTCTGGCCGCAGAGCCTGGAAGTCACGGGCTTCGTACGCAACAAGACCGCGCTGTCGATGGTCGAGCACGTGGTCCGCTGGATCTACCGCAAAAATGATCTGCTGCTCACCCAGTCGGAGGCGTTCGTCCCCACCGTGCGGGCGCTTTCCGGTGGGACCGAGGTGGTCTATCATCCCAACCCGGGCGAGCGGGCCATGGGCAGGGCGCTTGCCGGCCCGGCCGCGCTGGTGCTGGATCCCGGGTTCAATGTGGTGTTTGCGGGCAACCTCGGGACTGTGCAAGCACTTGAAACAGTGCTTGACGCCGCCGAGCAACTGCGGCGAGATAGCGCCATACGGTTCACGCTGGTTGGCGATGGAAGCCGGCTGAAGTGGCTGGAAGACGAGATTGCGCGTCGGAATCTGCACAATGTTTCGTTGCCGGGGCGTTACGCTCCCGACGACATGCCACAGATTCTTGCGCAGGCGGATGCGCTGCTCGTCAGCCTCGTGCGCAGTCCGATCATGGAGCAAACCGTACCCAGCAAGGTCCAGGCGTACCTGGCGGCGGGACGGCCGGTCATCGCATCCATGGACGGCGAGGGTGCGCGCGTTGTGCAGGAGTCTGGTGCTGGCGTGGCGTGTCCCGCGGAGGATGCCGCGGCGCTGGCCGCCGCGATCCACGCGCTCAAGTCCGCTTCACCGGACGCGCGACAGGCCATGGGCGATGCGGGACGCGCCTATTACGCCCGGCATTTCGAACCTGCAGCATTGGCGAACCAGCTCGTTGCCCGGTTTCGGGCCGCGGTCCGCCAGCGCTGGAAGCATATGGATTCGGACTCAAATTCGAATAGAAGGGAATCATGATAACTAGATCGCCCATGAGGGTCATGGTACTGGGTGTGTCCGGAATGCTCGGCAACGCCGTCTTCCGGCATTTTGCCGAACAGCCGCAGCGTTTCCAGGTGATCGGCACCGCGCGGTCCGGGGCGGTGCGCCGGCACTTCGACCCATCGCTGCACGATGCGATTCTGACGGGTGTGGATGTCGAGAATGTGGATAGCCTGCTGTCGGCATTCGCCACCGTGCGTCCCGACGTGGTCATCAACTGCATCGGCCTGATCAAGCAGCTGGCGCAGGCGAACGATCCGCTGTCGGCGCTGCCGATCAATGCGGAGCTGCCGCATCGGCTCGCGCGCATCTGTGCGGTAGCGAACGCACGCCTTGTGCACGTGAGCACGGACTGCGTCTATTCCGGCGCCAAGGGCCTGTATCGTGAGGAAGACGCCTCCGATGCCAAGGACCTCTATGGCCGCAGCAAGTATCTCGGTGAAGTCGATTATCCGCACGCCATCACGCTGCGGACCTCGATCATCGGCCACGAGCTCGACAGTGCCAACGCGCTCGTCGGCTGGTTCCTGTCCCAGCAAGGCAGTGTGAAGGGCTTTACGCGCGCGGTGTTCTCGGGGCTGCCTACCGTGGAACTGGCGCGCGTCATCAGCGAGTTCGTACTGCCGCGTCCGGAACTGCACGGTCTGTATCACGTGTCGGCGGAGCCGATCGCGAAGTACGATCTGCTGAAGCTCGTTGCGGCCGCATATCGGAAAGAGATCGAGATTGTGCCCGACGACGGATTCGTCATCGATCGCTCGCTGGATTCGGCCCGCTTCCGTGCGGCGACGGGCTATGCCCCGCCCGCATGGCCCGCGCTGGTCGACACGATGGCGAAGTTCGGCTGAGGCCGCGTTTTCAACGGTTACCCTGACAAGACATGTTTAAAGATAAGACGCTTCTCATCACCGGCGGTACCGGTTCCTTCGGCAACGCGGTCCTCAATCGTTTTCTGAACTCCGATTTCGCCGAGATCCGCGTGTTCAGCCGCGACGAGAAGAAGCAGGAGGACATGCGCATCGCGCTGAAGAACGACAAGGTCAAGTTCTATATCGGCGATGTCCGCGAATACGATGCCGTGCACGACGCGTTGCGCGGTGTGGACTACGTGTTCCACGCGGCGGCGCTCAAGCAGGTGCCGTCGTGCGAGTTCTACCCGATGGAGGCCGTGCGGACCAACGTGGTGGGCGCGGAGAACGTCATGCGCGCGGCGATTGCCAACGAGGTGAGCCGCTGCGTGGTGCTGAGCACCGACAAGGCGGTCTACCCCATCAACGCGATGGGCATCTCCAAGGCCATGATGGAAAAGGTCATGGTCGCCAAGTCGCGGCTGTGCGATCCGGGCAAGACGGTGCTGAGCGCCACGCGCTACGGCAACGTGATGGCCTCGCGCGGCTCCGTGATTCCGCTGTTCCTCAGCCAGCTGCAGAAAGGCCTGCCGCTGACGCTGACGGACCCGAACATGACGCGTTTCCTGATGTCGCTCGAGGAGTCGGTGGACCTGGTGCTGTATGCGTTCGAACACGCGCGGCCGGGCGATATCTTCGTGCAGAAGGCGCCCGCCTCGACCGTGGGCGATCTCGCGCTCGCGCTCAAGGAACTGCTGAAGGGCGACAGCGAACTGAAGGTCATCGGTACCCGCCATGGCGAGAAGCTGTACGAGTCGCTGGTGTCGCGCGAGGAAATGGCGCGCGCCGACGACCTCGGCGGCTACTATCGCATCCCGGCCGACTCGCGCGACCTGAACTACAACAAGTACTTCGTCGAGGGCGAGACCGAGATCTCGGAGATCGACGACTATACGTCGCACAACACGCATCGCCTGACCGTGCCGCAGGTCAAGGACGTCCTGCTGCAGCTCGATATCGTGCGGGAGGCCATCCATGCTTAAGGTCCTGACCGTCGTCGGTACGCGCCCCGAGATCATTCGTCTGTCGCGCGTGATCGACAAGCTCGATCGCTATTGCGAACACACGCTCGTGCATACGGGCCAGAACTACGATTACGAGCTGAACGAGGTCTTCTTCAGCGACCTCGGCATTCGCAAGCCTGACCACTTCCTGGAGGCCGCTGGCGCGACCGCGGCCGAGACGATCGGGCAGGTCATCATTGCCGCCGACAAGATCCTCGAGACGCTGAAGCCGGACGCGCTGCTGCTGCTCGGCGATACCAACAGCGCGCTTGCCGCCATCGCGGCCAAGCGCCGCAAGGTGCCGATCTTCCATATGGAAGCCGGCAACCGCTGTTTCGATTTCCGCGTGCCCGAGGAAATCAACCGCCGTATCGTCGACCATATCGCCGATATCAACCTGACCTACAGCGAGATCGCGCGCGAGTATCTGCTGCGCGAAGGCCTGCCACCCGATCAGGTGATCAAGACGGGCAGCCCGATGCGCGAGGTCATCGAGCACTATCAGGACGGCATCAATGCGTCCGACGTGCTGACGCGCCTGGACCTGCGCGCCGGCCATTACTTCGTCGTGAGTTCGCACCGCGAGGAGAATGTCGATTCGCCCGAGCAGCTGCGCAAGCTGATCGAGATGCTCAGCGCCATCGCGCGCCGCTACGACGAGCCGGTGATCGTCTCCACGCACCCGCGTACGCGCAAGCGCATGGACGCACTGGGCCTCGAGGCCGATCCGCGCGTCGTGTTCCACAAGCCGTTCGGTTTCCTCGACTACATCAAGCTGCAGACGAACGCGCGCGCCGTGCTGTCGGATAGCGGCACGATCACCGAGGAATCGTCGATCCTGAACTTCCCCGCGCTGAACCTGCGCGAAGTGCACGAGCGCCCGGAAGGCTTCGAGGAAGCGGCGGTGATGTTCGTCGGCATGAACGTGGACCGGGCCATGCAGGCGCTCGACATTCTCGCGGCGCAGCCGCGTGGCGAAGCGCGCGCGCTGCGTCTGGTGAGCGACTACGAGCCCGATAACGTGTCCGACAAGGTGCTGCGGATCATCGTCAGCTACACGGACTTCGTCAAGCGCCGGGTCTGGCGGCTTCCGGCCTGACGCGATTCCTCCCCAACGCGTTGAAGTACCGCAGGGACCTCCGCTCGGACGTCCTGCGGACTCGCGCCCGGCGGCTGTTCGGTCTGTGGGGAGCGCGGAGTGGCTGAACGGGAAACATCGGCGGATGCAATGGGCAGAATTCTAGTAACGGGCGCGAACGGGTTTGTCGGCAAGGCGCTGGTGGCGCAGTTGTCCGCGTCCGGCCAGCCGTACGCGGGGACGGTGCGCGAGCGCGCGTCCGCGACGGACGGTCATCAGATCGCGATCGGCGACATCGACGGACAGACGGACTGGCGCCCGGCGCTGGAAGGCGTTTCCGCGATCATCCATCTGGCCAACCGCGCGCACGTGATGCACGAAACGGCGGCCGATCCGCTCGCGCTGTTTCGCGCGATCAATACGGACGGCACGCTGAACCTCGCCCGGCAGGCAGCCGCGGCGGGTGTGCGCCGTTTCGTGTTCGTGAGTTCGGTCAAGGTCAATGGCGAGTCCACCGACGGACGGCCGTTCACGCCCGAGGATCCGCCGGCGCCCACCGATCCCTACGGTATCTCCAAATGGGAAGCCGAGCAGGCACTGGCCCGCCTGAGCCAGGAGACGGGGCTGGAGGTAGTGATCGTCCGGCCGCCGTTGATCTATGGGCCGGGAGTAAAGGCTAACTTCCTTCGGCTCGTCCAGGCCATTGGACGGGGCATGCCGTTGCCGTTCGGTCTGGTACGCAACAAACGCAGCCTGGTCGCTGTGGATAACCTGTGCTCCGCGCTGATCGCCTGCGCCACGCACGAGGCCGCCGCCGGCCACACCTTCCTCGTGTCGGACGGCCAGGATCTGTCCACGCCCGAGCTCGTTCGCGCGATCGCGCGTGGCACGGGGCGTCCGGCGCGGCTGCTGCCGGTGCCGCCCGCGCTGATGCTGCTGGCCGCCGGGATGCTCGGGAAGGGGGAGGCGGCACGCCGGGTGCTGGGGTCGCTCCAGGTCGATGCGTCCGCGTTGCAGCGCGTGCTCGGGTGGTATCCGCCATACAGTGCCAGTGACAAGCTTGCCGAATCCGCGCGCCATGTCGTGGAGAGCAGGAAATAATGAAACGTCTCTTCGATTTTTGCCTTGCAGTCTTTGCTTCGCTCGTGCTGGCGATTCCGTTCGTGATCGTCGCGGTGCTGGTGAAACTGACGTCGCGCGGTCCCGCGCTGTATTGGTCCGACCGCGTCGGCCGGGATAATCGCATTTTCCGGATGCCGAAGTTCCGATCGATGCGTATCGATACGCCCGTGGTCGCCACGCATTTGCTGAACGATCCGAATTCGTTCCTGACGCCGATCGGCGGTTTCCTTCGCAAGTCGAGCCTCGACGAGATTCCGCAGCTGTGGAGCATCCTCGTCGGGGATATGAGCTTTGTCGGGCCGCGTCCCGCGCTGTATAACCAGGACGACCTGATTGCGCTGCGCACCGAGCGCGGCGTGGAGAAGATTCGTCCGGGGCTGACCGGCTGGGCCCAGATCAATGGCCGGGACGATCTGCCGATCGCGACCAAGGTCAATTACGACGCCGAATATCTGGCGCGTCAGTCGTTGGTTTTCGATCTTAGGATTATAATTTTGACCGCGTTAAAGGTTTTGAAGCGGGACGGCGTGTCTCATTGACGAGATAACCCGCTGCTCCACTTCTTATCGGGAAGCAAGAAATTACATCGATGCTACGCCACCTCGTTAACCTTTCGCGTCCAGCCAAGCGTGCCTTGACGGTGGCGGTGGATACGATCGCCCTGCCGATCTGCTTCATGATCGCGCTGGGGCTTCGCCTCGGCAGTTTTCATGTCGTCAATGCCACGTCGCTGATTTTTGCCGGCATGATGACGGCGGTGGCGCTGGCGTTCTTCGTTCGCACGGGCCTGTATGGCGCGGTGATCCGGTTTATCGAACTGCGTGTGGTGCTGATTATCGGCATGGGCCTTGGCGTGGTCGTGCTGGCGGCCTACGGCATCATGCTGTTGTTCGGGCAGGCGGGTCTGCCGCGGACCTCGCTTGGCATTTTCTGGCTCGTGGCGTTTGCCTATCTGACGGTATCGCGATTCGCGGCCCGTTCGCTTTCGCGCCGCATTTCCGTCGGTCCGGCCCGATTCCGCCAGCGCGCGATGATATACGGCGCGGGCGAGGCCGGTGCGCAGCTGGCTCAGGCGATGCAAAACAGCCGCGAATATGACGCCGTCTGTTTTGTCGACGATCACCAGGCGCTCTGGGGCAAGTCGGTCTCCGGCATTCGGGTCGTGTCGCCCGACCAGATTCGCCATCGGATCGATCGCGATCGGATTTCCGTGATCGTGGTGGCGATTCCTTCCGCGCGGCCGTCGCGTGTGACCGAGATCATTTCGACGCTCGAATGCTATGCCGTGCCGGTCCGGGTGCTGCCGGGCATGACGGGCCTTGTCGACGGGCAGACCGCGATCTCGGCGATTCGCGCGGTGGAGCCGAGCGATCTGCTGGGCCGCGACCAGGTGCCGCCGCGCGCCGATCTGTTCGCGCGCTGCATTACTGGCAAGACGGTCATGGTGACGGGCGCCGGCGGCTCCATCGGCAGCGAGCTCTGCCGGCAGATCATGACGCAGGCGCCCAAGGCGCTGGTGCTGTTCGATCACTCCGAATACAACCTCTATGCGATCGAATCGGAGCTGTCGCTGAAGTTTCCGACGACGCGGCTGGTGACCGTGCTGGGGTCGGTCAAGAACGAATCGCTGCTGACGCATGTGATGACGACCGAGAAGGTGCAGACGGTCTATCACGCGGCCGCGTACAAGCATGTGCCGATCGTCGAGAGCAACGTTCTGCAGGGCGTGGCCAACAACGTGCTGGGATCCTATGCGGTCGCGCAGGCTGCGGGCAATTCCGGTGTGGAAGCGTGCGTGCTGGTCTCCACGGACAAGGCCGTGCGGCCCACGAACATCATGGGGACGACCAAGCGCGCCGCGGAACTGGTGTTCCAGGCGGCCACCGATTACTTTGCCGACACCTGTTTCTCGATGGTGCGCTTTGGCAACGTGCTCGGGTCGTCCGGTTCGGTGGTCCCGCTCTTCGAGAAGCAGATCAGCGCGGGTGGCCCCATTACGCTCACGCATGCCGATATCACGCGTTATTTCATGCTGATTCCGGAAGCCGCGCAGCTCGTCATTCAGGCGGGTGCCATGGCGAAGGGCGGCGAAGTGTTCGTGCTCGATATGGGCGAGCCCGTGCGTATTATCGACCTGGCCCGGAAGATGATCCGCCTCTCGGGCTACAGCGAATGCACGGCGCAACATCCCGATGGCGACATCGAGATCAAGGTCGTCGGATTACGCCCCGGCGAAAAGCTTTACGAGGAACTTCTCATCGGCGATAGCGCCGAACCGAGCGAGCATCCGAAAATCATGCGCGCACACGAGCGCAAGCTGCCATGGAACGAGGTGGTACGCTCGGCCACGGAATTGCGCCGCGCGTGCGACACGTTCGATCAGGACAGTGCGATCGCCGTGCTTTCGACGCTGGTGCCTGAATACCGCGAACCCGAGCATCATGCCCAGATGCGAGTGATCGCCTGAAAGCGTAACGGTCTGCCTGATGGCGACCGGGCCCGCGCGATTTTTATAACCCATGTAGTTTCCGGCCTCGCGCTTGCGCATCGCGCCGGAATAATTTGCTGCTCAAGATGACTGACAATTTGCAACCGGCGCGCCCCGCGACGCTTCGAGGTGACGGCCTGACCGCCGGAGAAGGTATCGATTTCATCTTCCGCCACAAATACCGGCTATTGGGCCTGCCCGTGCTCGGCGCGATCATCGCGGTCCTCGTGGCAATGGCGCTGCCGAAACAGTGGCAGGCCAGCACGATCATGCAGGTGGGTCAATTGTTCTACAGCACGGAGAACGACCAGCCGCAGCTCGCGGTGATCGAACCGACCGCGCGCGCGGTGGAACGGGTACGGCTCGAGCAGTTTCAGGACGCCGTCCTGCAACGGCTCAACCTGCCGACGGCGCCCAACGTCAATCGCGATACCGACCTGCTGCGCGCGAGCATCAATGCGCGGTTGATCCGGAATGCCGAGTTGCTCGAGATCAGCGTGCGCGGCACCTCGCCCGAGATGGCACAGCGCGTGATTCAGGCCTATCAGGATCAATTGATTCTGGAGCATCTGAAGCTCGCCGAGCCTTCGCTCAAACGTATCGCCGCCGAAAATGCGCAGGTCGCGCGCGACGTGACCGCGGCGGAGAACCGCCAGAAGCAACTGAGCACGCTGGCGCAGGAACGTTTGAAGGAGGGCCTGCGTGGACAGTTCTCCGAGTCCGTGCTGCTGAACCAGCTGATCGATCGTAACGACAAGGAACTGCGCGACCTCAAGCGCCGGGCCTCGTATCTGCTCGAACAGTCGAGCCCGGAGCGGACCTTCAATACACGCCCCATGGGCGGCATCGAGGTGACCAAGCGTCCCGTGTGGCCGCGCAAGATCAACTTCCTGATCATCGGTGGCGCCCTCGGCCTGGCTCTGGGCCTCGTCTGGTCGCTGCTGCGAGAACGGCGCCTGCGCGCGGCGGCACGCTGAGCGCGCCGACGCCCGGTCAGCCCCGCTTCAGGCTGTCGAGCAACTGGCTCCAGTGCGCCAGAATGCGGGGCAGCGCGAATTGCCCCGCAAAGGCTCGCCCACCCGTCGCGAGCCGATCCTGCAGGGCCGCGTCGTTGCAGACGCGCACGAGCGCGCGCCCCAGCGCCGCGTCATCCTCGACCGGCACCACGACCGCGTTGACATCGTCTTCCAGCAGGGACTTCGGTCCCGTCTCGCAATGCGTGGCGACGATCGGCAAGCCATAGGCCATGGCCTCGATTAGTACGAGTCCGAACCCTTCGTAGCGCGAACTCAGGCAGAACGCCGCGGCACGGCGATACTCTCCGCTCACGTCGGCGGTCGTGCCCGCAAAGGTGACGCTGGCCGCCAGATCCGAAGCTCTGGCAAGCGCGCCCAACTGGTCGTGCAACGCGTCGCGCTCCTCGCCATCGCCCACGATACGCAACTGCCAGCCCGGCAGCGAGGCATGCACCCGCGCCCATGCGCGCAGCAGGATATCGAAGCCCTTGGCATGCGTGAGCCGTCCGACCGCGAGCAGGACACGATGGTCGCGCGGCGCGGGCTCGTCGGGCATGGCAAACGGCAACGCATTGCCGATGGCGCGCACCCGATGCGCGCCGCGCCGCAGGGTCAGCCACCGCTCACGGTCCCGCTCGGTCAGGACCACGATGGCGGCATTCGTCCATGCGGCCAGTCGGCGCGCCACCCGTCGCGCCGGCCGCCCTAGGTCCTCGTCGAAATGGCAATGCTCCCACGCGACCCGCCGCACGCGCATCCCCAGCATCGCCGGCACCGTGAACAGCGTGAGCATCGTATCCACCTCGACCAGCACATCGACGCCGTGCTCGCGCACGAAGCGGCGAATGCCGAGCACCGTTGTTAGATACTCGCGCCTGAACGACGGCCGTGCGTCGAACAGCGCATGGTGCGTCACGTCCTGATGCAGCGGAAACACGCTGGTCCGGTCGTACAGGCTCAGTACGTGCACGCGGTATCCGCGCTCGGCCAGTCCGTTGGCGATGACGGCCGTCATGCGTTCGGCCCCCGCGAACGCATTGAGCGTCCCCGTGAGAAAACATACCGTCGGCAGCGTCATGGCGTGGCCACGCTCGTTGCCGGACGGCAGCGCCACCAGAACGCGATGCCGACCAGCGTTGCCACCGCATTGCCCAGGCCGTAGCCCGCGATCGCGCCCCAGCTGCCGTGGCGCGGCACCATGACGAGGTCGAAGAGCAGCGTCACGACAAAGACCATGAGCCATTTGATGGCGATCCAGTCGGGGCGGCGCAGATGCACGGCCAGCAGCGTGAGCCCGACGTCGGCGAACACGAGCGACGAGAGCAGGGCCGCGGCACGCAGCAGCGCGATGGTCGGCGCGAACGCGTGCCCGTAGAGCAGATGCACGATCCACGGCGCGCAGGCGGCGATCGCGGCGCCGCCGAGGAGGCCGACGCCCGCGAGCGCAAATGCGACGCGGCCCGTGTTCGTGCGTGCCTCGGCGAGGGTGTCGCGCGCGTAGACGTACGCCGGTGCGAGGCCCGCGGCAAGCACGCTCGCGAGCACGGTAAAGTTGTCGAGAATCTGCATGCACGCCGCATAGGCGCCGAACTCCGCGGCCGGCACCGCCGGTTGCAGCACCAGCTGATCGACGCGGCGCGCGGCCATCATCAGGATGAAGCTGCCCCAGAACAGCGCGCCGCTCGTCAGCAGTTCATGCAGACGCGCGCGCTGCCAATGGACGCTGAGCAGGCCGCCGACGCGATGCTCGCGCATGCGCAGCCGGAAATAGAGCATCTGCATTGCCGCCACCACGATCGCTTCGATGGCGAACGCGGCCGCGTAGCCGCTGACCTCGCGCACGCCGCACAGAAACAGCGTGCCGACGAGCGCGGCCTTGGTGCCGAGCGCCGCCATGTTGAACAGCACGCCGGGGCGGTTGTGCGTGCGCGCCTGCATCCATGCGGAGACCACGCCGAACGGCTCGCGCAGCAGGATCGCGATGCCCAGCAGCAGCGCGGCGTGCCAGATTTCCGCGTCGGGCGAGGTGATACCGAGATATCCGCACATCAGCAGATAGCCGATGACGCCGCCCGCGAAGCGGAGCACGAATGCATGGGCCAGCAGCGCGTGGCGTGCCACCTCCGCATCGGGGCCCGACGCGGCAACGAGGCGTGGCACCACGACTTCGGCGCCGCACACGAGCGCGAACGCGGCCGCGATAAGGACCATCGACTGCGCATACTGAAAGTGCGCGAAGCCGACGGGCCCGAGCGCGCGCGCGAGCATCGCCACGACGACGATGCCGATGCCGACCTGCAGGCCGCGCTCGAACAGCATCCACGCGAGATTGGCCGCGACGCGCCGGTTCATGCGGGCTCCAGCCGGGAATCGCGAGGCGCGGCGCGCAGCGTGGCGTAGCAGGCGAGCCAGCGTTGCGCGACGGTATCCAGCGCACAGGTCGCGCGGACATGCGCGCGGCGCGCGGCCTGCGCGCGGGCATCGCCGCGCCCCTCGCGCACTGCGGTATCGATGGCGGTGGCGAGCGCTTCGGCATCGCCACGCGGCACGATCGCGCCGAGTCCATCGACGATCTCGCGCACGCCCGGCGCGTCGGTGGACACGACCGGGCAACCGTTCGCCAGTGCTTCCGCGAGTGCCAGCGGAGAGCCCTCGATCTCCGAGGAGAGTGCAAAGGCGTCGGCGGCGTCGAGCAGCGCGGGCACGTCCTGTCGGGGGCCAAGCAGCTGCACGCGGCCGTCGAGGCCCCGCGCGTGGACCTGGGCGGCAAGCGC
Source organism: Cupriavidus pauculus (assembly GCF_008693385.1). NCBI lineage: Bacteria > Pseudomonadati > Pseudomonadota > Betaproteobacteria > Burkholderiales > Burkholderiaceae > Cupriavidus > Cupriavidus pauculus. The sequence goes on along the minus strand of NZ_CP044065.1, from coordinate 2,494,690 downwards.
ATCGGCCAGCGGCCCGCCGCCCGCGATCAGCAGCCGCGCGCGCTTGTCATGGGCGCGCGCGAACGCGTCGATCAGCACATGCTGGGCCTTGGCCGGCACGAGCCGGCCCACATGCATCAGCAACGGCGTGCCGTCGTCGATGCCGAGGCTGGCACGCGTGCGCGCGCGCCGCTCCGCATCGTAATGAAAGCGCGCGATATCGATGCCGTTCGGCATGACGACGACGCGCGCGGCGGGTACCGCGCCGGCGGCGATCATGCCCGCGCGGCCCGCTTCGCTGACGTGCGTGGTCAACGCGCACCATCGGTCGGTCAGACGATAGGCGAGCATGCGCGCGCGGCCGCCCTCGCGATAGCTGTGCGCGGTGCAGACCAGCGGTGGGCAACGGACGATGCGCGTGAGCAGCCGGGCAAACAGGTTGGCGTGCACCATGTGCGCGTGGATGATATCGGGCCGCCATGCGCGCACGAAGGCGCGGGCCTGCCACAGCGCGCGGGCGAGGCCCGCCGGCGTCTTGCGCATCGCGAGTTCGATCACCTCGACGCCGGCGGGCACCTCGATCTCGCGACCCGGCGACAGGCTGACGATGGCCACCACATGGCCAAGCGCGCGAAACGCTCCGGCCAGCGCGGCCACCTGATGCTCGGCACCGCCGACCTTGAGGCCGGTGGCGACGAGCAGGATGCGCAGCGCGCGTGGTTCACCCATCAGCGCGCCCCGTATCCCGTCAGCAGCGTGCGCACGGTCTTGACCGCAATCAGCAGGTCGAGCGCGAACGAGCAATGCTTGACGTAATAGAGGTCGTAACTGAGCTTGGTGATCGTTTCCTCGTGGCTGCCCACGTAGCCCTGCTGCACCTGCGCCCAGCCGGACAGGCCGGGCCGGACGAGATGGCGATACGGGTAGTAGGCGATGGTCTCCGAGAACTTGTCGACCATCGGCACCTGCTCGGGACGCGGGCCGATCAGGCTCATGTCCGCGGTCAGCACGTTCCAGAGCTGGGGCAGCTCGTCGAGCCGGTACTTGCGGATGACGCGGCCCACGCGCGTGACGCGCGGGTCGTGGCGCGCCGCGAACTGCGCGGGCGCATCGATCTGCACGGCCATGCTGCGGAACTTGAGCATCGTGAAGGTCGTGCCGAACCGGCCCACGCGCGTCTGCCGGAACAGTACCGGCCCCGGCGATTCGATGCGGATGGCCAGTGCGGTGAGCAACGCGGCCGGCAATACCAGCGGCGCGAGGCACAGCACCGCGCTCACGTCGAGCACGCGCTTGATAAAGCCGTACAGATAATGCCGCGCGTGGTCGTCGAGGAAGTTCTCGTCGATATGGGCGAGGCCCACGCGGCCGGTCAGCATTTCGCCGACGCGCTCCACCGAATACATGCGCACATGGCCGAGCTTGAAGCGCGCGAGCGCGCGCGTGCGTTCGGGATCGGCCGTGGCCGTGCGGTCGAGCATCAGGCCATCGCAGTGCGCGGCTTCCTCGAGCGAGCGGATGAGCACGAAGCGCATCGCGCTCGGCGCCGACGCGCCCGGCATCGACAGGATGCCCTCGAGCTGGGCGAGCGCGCGCGGATCGGTATAGCCGAAGACCGGCACGTAGTTCTGCACGAAGCGCCGGTAGCCGAAGCCGCTCCAGGCCAGCGTGGTCAGGTAGCCCAGCATCAGCGCGCCGCGCGAGTACTCGATATGAAGCGCGGCAAAGCCGAGCAGCAGCAGCGCGAACGGCAGCGTGCCGGCCACGCCGACGAGGCTGTTGCCCTCGATGGACGGCAGGTGCAGTGAACGGTGCAGCAGCACGAACGTGCACAGGTAGGGCAGGATCGACCAGGCCATCGTGCGCGTGAACACGTACGTGGCGATGCCCGCGTGGCGCAGGCCTTCCGCCAGGATCAGGTTCAGGCCGAACAGCAGCAGGCCGAGCATGGCCCAGCTCAGCATCCGGCTGGCGCGGCGCACGGTTTCCGAAGTGGCCGCGCTGCCGGGCGCGGGGCGCGTGTTGTCCTGCACGCGCGTGGGGTTCTTGGGGAGGCTCACGTCAGGCGCCCTCCGTGCCCGCGCGGGCGAGACCGGGCGAACGGTCCGCCAGCGCTTCGCGGTAGACACGCCAGGTGGCGTCAGCCATGGCGTCGAGGCCGAAGTCGCGCAGATATCGCGCGCGGGCACGCTGGCCCAGCGCCGCGCGCAACGCGGGCGAGGCCGCGAGCTCGCAGAGGGCCGCGGCGAGCGCATCGACGTCGTTGCCGGCGATCAGGCGGCCGTCGTCATCGCCAAGCTGCTCCCGGATGCCGGGAAGATCCGAGGCGATCACGGGCAGGCCCGCGCGCATCGCCTCGAGTACCGATAGCGGCAGGCCTTCGTGATCGGACACCAGCACGAACCCCTGCGCGGCGGCGAGCAGTGCCGGAATGTCGGCGACATTGCCGCGCAGCGAGACGCGCCCGGGCGCCTCGCGGTCCGCCAGTGCCTGCAGCGCAGGCAGGTCCGGGCCACTGCCCGCGATGACCAGCTCGCAGCCGCCGAACAGCGGCGCGGCGACCGGGTCGCGGAGCGCCTGCCCGAACGCGCGGATCAGCAGGTCCGGGCGTTTGGGCGAGGCCAGCCGCGCCACCATGACGAGCCGTCGCAGCGGGGCACCCGGCTGGGCACGCAGCGGCGTATCGGCAATGCCGTTGGGAATCACGTCGATGCGCCGCGCCGGAATCGGCAGCGTGGCCGCCAGTGCCCGCTCGGCCCGCGCGACGCAGATCACGCGCGTGGTGATCGGGGCCAGGCACCATTCCGCGATCCGTGCCGCGACGCGGCGCAGGGTCGGGGCCTGCGGCTTGAACGCGAAGCCGTGCACGGTGTAGACCACGGGCAGGCGCAGGCACCAGGCCGCCAGCCGGCCGAGCGCGCCGGCCTTGGCGCTGTGCACGTGCACGAGATCGGGCGCGGCGGCGCGCAGCGCGCGCAGGACTTCCCGGAACGCCAGCGCCGCGCGCCACGGAGACAGGCGGTTGTCGAGGCGGCGCAGGACGACGGTCTGCGCGCCGGCGGCCCGGGCGGCGGTAAACAGCGGGCCATCGCCGCCGGCCAGCACCGTGGCGTCGATGCGGCCATGCAGCGCGCGGAGCAGGTCGGCGACGTGCGACTGGGCCCCCCCGATTTCGGAGTTCGTGATCAGGTAGGCGATGCGCGGACGGGGCGGAACGAGAGGCGAGGGCACGAAGGCGGCGCGATGAGAACCAGGGTCCGCCTGCGTCCGACCTATTCGGCGGCGGCGGACAACGCTTGTGAAACAAGGGATGCGCGTGGGTCACGGTCCGTATCGGCAAATACCGCCAAACTTGCAGGATCAGACGAAATCGGGTGGCCGGACGCACGTAACTCGGCGATTATAACTGCCGCCGTCGCCGCAATCCGGCAAAATGGCGCCTTTGGACAACCCGCCTGGTAGTGCCCGCCATGTGACGGACGCACCGCACTCCCTAAGGACGATCTATGCAAATTGACCCCTCGATCTTCAAGGCCTACGACATTCGCGGCATCGTCGGCAAGACGCTGACGGTGGAAGTGGCCCGTCAGATCGGCCTCTCGTTCGGTTCGGCCGCGGTCGAACTCGGCGAGAAGACCGTGGTCGTCGGCCGCGATGGCCGGCTGTCGGGCCCCGACCTGCTCGGTGGCCTCGTGGAGGGTTTGCGCGCCGCGGGCGTCGATGTGATCGACCTCGGCATGGTCGCGACCCCGATCGTCTACTTCGGCACCAATATCGAGATCGATGGCCGCCGCGCCACCTCGGGCATCATGGTGACCGGCAGCCACAATCCGCCCGATTACAACGGCTTCAAGATGGTGCTGGCCGGCAAGGCGATCTATGGCGAGCAGATCCAGGCCCTGCGCCAGCGCATCGAGGCCGGCAACTTCACGAAGGGTGGCGGCAGCTACAAGCTCGTCGATATCCGCCAGCAGTACCTCGACCGCATCCTCGGCGACGTCAAGCTCGCGCGCCCGATGAAGATTGCGCTCGACGCCGGCAACGGCGTGGCGGGCGCATTCGTCGGCGACCTGTTCCGCGGCCTCGGCTGCGAGGTCGTCGAACTGTTCTGCGACGTCGATGGCAATTTCCCGAACCACCATCCGGACCCCGCGCACGTCGAGAACCTCCAGGATCTGATGCGCGCGCTGCGCGAGACCGATTGCGAACTGGGCCTCGCGTTCGATGGCGATGGCGACCGGCTGGGCGTCGTGACCAAGGACGGCCAGGTCATCTTCCCCGATCGCCAGCTGATGCTCTTTGCCGAGGAAATCCTCTCGCGCAACCCGGGCGCGCAGGTGATCTACGACGTCAAGTGCACGGGCAAGCTGGCCCCGTGGATCCGCGAACACGGCGGCGAACCGCTGATGTGGAAGACCGGACATTCGCTGGTCAAGGCCAAGCTCAAGGAAACGGGCGCGCCGATCGCGGGCGAAATGAGCGGCCACGTGTTCTTCAAGGACCGCTGGTACGGCTTCGACGACGGCCTCTACACGGGCGCGCGCCTGCTGGAGATCCTGTCGCGCCATGCCGATCCCAGCGCCGTGCTCAACGCGCTGCCGAACGCCAACAACACGCCGGAGCTGCAGCTCAAGTGCGCCGAGGGCGAGCCGTTCGCGTTGCTCGACAAGATTCGCGCGAACGCGAAGTTCGACGGTGCGCGCGAGGTCATCACGATCGATGGCGTGCGCGTCGAGTATCCCGACGGTTTCGGCCTTGCCCGGCCGTCGAACACCACGCCCGTGGTGGTGATGCGCTTCGAGGCGGACAACGATGCGGCGCTCGCGCGTATCCAGGCCGAGTTCAAGCGGGTGATCCTGGCCGAGAAACCGGATGCGCAGCTCCCGTTCTGAGCGGATGACGCAGCCGCTCGTGGCGCCGGCGAACGATCCGTCGCCGGCGTCGTATCCCTATGCGCTGCCGGCGAATGCCGCGCCCGCGCGCATCCTGATCGTCAAGGTTTCGTCGCTCGGCGACGTGGTCCACAACATGCCGCTCGTGCACGATCTGCGCGCGCGCTGGCCCGCGTGCGAGATCGACTGGGTCGTGGAAGAGGGCTACGTGGACCTCGTCCGGCTGCTGCCCGAGGTCTCGCACGTGATTCCGTTCGCGTTGCGGCGCTGGCGCAAGCGGTTCTACCGCGGCGACACGTGGCACGAGCTCGGCGCGTTACGCGATGCGATTCGCGCGCGGCCCTACGACGCCGTGCTCGAGACCCAGGGGTTGCTGAAGACCGCCGTCGTGGCGCGGACCGCCGCGCGCGTGGCGGGCGCGCCCGTGATCGGACTCGGCAACGCCACGCAGGGTTCGGGCTACGAGCCCGCCGCGCGGTTGTTCTATACGGCGCCCGTCCAGGTGCCACGCCAGACCCATTCGGTCCGGCGCTCGCGCCTGCTCGGCGCCGCGCTGACGGCCGTGGCCCCGCCCGAGCCGCCGAAGTTTTTCGGGGAGCGCGCGCGCACGCTGCATGTCGATGATCCGCTGTGGGCCGATCTGCCCGCGCGCTACGCGGTTTGCTTCCATGCGACGGCCGGCGCGAAGAAGCGCTGGCCCGTGCCGCACTGGCACGCGCTGGGCAAGCGCCTGCAGGCCGAGGGGCTCACGGTATTGCTGCCATGGGGCAACGCATCCGAACGCCGCGACGCGGAGGAGATTGCCGCGGGCATCCCGGGCGCGCGCGTGCTGCCGCGTTTCTCGGTGATGCAGGGCTTCGGCCTGATCAATCGCGCGGAGGTCGTGATCGGTGTCGATACCGGCCTCGTGCACATCGCGGCGGCGCTGTGCCGTCCGACGGTGGAAATCTATACGGCCACGTGGCGCTGGAAGACCGAGGGCTACTGGTCCGATCGCATCGCCAACGTGGGGGACGACGGCATTGTGCCGTCCGTCGAGGAAGTGCATGCCGCGGCCACGCGCGTGCGAGGTGCGGAGGCCTGATGCTGCGGTGGGTTTATACGTTGTTGTGGATCGTGATCCTGCCGGTCGCATTGCTGCGCCTCGTCTGGCGCGCGCGCAAGGAACCGGGTTACGTGCACCACGTCGGCGAGCGGCTCGGCCGCTACGACGATATCCCTTCCGATGGCCCGTGGCTCTGGGTCCATGCCGTATCGGTCGGCGAGACGCGCGCCGCGCAGCCGCTCGTGGAGGCGCTGCTGGCCGCGCACCCGAACCATCGCGTGCTGCTGACCCATATGACGCCCACGGGACGCCAGACCGGGCAGCAGCTGTTCGGCACCAACGCGCGCGTGCAGCAGTGCTACGTGCCGTACGACGTGCCATGGCTCGTGCGGCGTTTTCTGCGGCATTTCCGTCCAGAGGCGGCGCTGCTGATGGAGACCGAGGTCTGGCCGAATCTCGTGCATGGCACGCATGAGGCGGGCGTGCCGCTCTACCTCGTCAATGCGAGGCTGTCGCCGCGCAGCTATCGGCGGACCGCGCGTTTCGGCCGCGCGGCCTCCGCGATCTACCAGAACTTCACCGAGGTCCTCGCGCAGACGCCCGGCGATGCGGAGCGCTACCGCGCGCTCGGCATCACGCGCGTGACCATCACGGGCAACCTCAAGTTCGATATGCAGCCGCCCGAGGCGCTGCTGGCTCGCGGCAAGGCGCTGCGCCAGGCCATGAAAGACCCATCGGGCGAGCAACGTCCCGTGCTGGCGGCGGCAAGCACGCGCGAGGGCGAGGAAGCCATGCTGCTCGATGCGTTTATCCGCTGGCCCGGTGAAAAGCGCCCGCTGCTGCTGCTGGTGCCGCGCCATCCGCAGCGTTTCGACGAAGTGGCGGCGCTGGCCCAGCGGCTCGGGTTCACCGTGCAGCGCCGCAGCACGCTCGGTGTCGACGCCGCGGGGCTGGAATCGATGACGGCCGATATCGTGCTGGGCGATTCGATGGGCGAGATGCCGATGTACTTCGCGGCGTCGGACATTGCATTTATCGGTGGCAGCCTCATGCCGCTCGGCGGTCAGAACCTGATCGAGGCCTGCGCGTGCGGGACGCCGGTCCTGATTGGCCCGCATACCTTCAATTTCGCGCAGGCTACCGAAGACGCGATCGCGGCCGGTGCCTGCCAGCGCGTGGACAACGCGGACGTGCTGATGACCGCCGCGGCGCGCATCCTCGCCGATCGCGCGGCGCTGGGAGAGATGCGCGCGAACGCGTTGGCGTTCGCGGGGATGCATCGCGGCGCGACCGCACGAACCCTGTCCACGCTGGCGCCCGCGCTGCGGTAACCGAAGGCGGGCACGCGGGCTAGCTTGGCGGAAGCAGCCAATGCAGATCCGCTGCATTGCTGTTCATATGGGAGGCGGCATCGAACTCCCCGCGCTTGCCGACCACAGTCCCGTCGCTGGGATCGAGGACGTCGGGATTGCTGTAAAGCAGGCGCTTGTCCCCCGCAAGTAACGTCTTGGCAAGCGGATATCCGCGAGCGAAGCGGGCCACCGCGAACGGTGCATTCCCGTGCCACACGCCGAGCATGTGTCCGACTTCGTGTGCCAGGACGGAGGAATTGCAGTCGATATCGACGGTGCTATACGCCCATCGCCAGTTCATGGGGCTCCCTAGCCATGCCATGCCGCACGCGCCGTCAGGTCCCAGGTCGCCGACGGCATCGAGGTAATACACGGCATGTGCCTCGGCGGCCAGGCGTGCATGGCGAACGCGTGGATCGGACTGGAGTGCATCGAGGACATCGGACATCCGCGTTCCCGCGATCGGGTGATACAGCGCGGTGGCATCCCGGATCCAGATGCCGACGCGGGAGTCCGCGAGCGCCTTGTTCGTCAAGGCAACGTCATGGGCGATGCGGGCGCGAACGGCAAAATCACCCAGCCTCTTGACCGCCTTGTCACCGAATACCGGCAGCAGATCCAATGTCTGCGTATATGGCTGCCAGCCGTACAGCGGCGCTTTTTCGAATTGGACGCGCGCTCCAGGCGGGATCGTCCAACGCTCGAACAAACCAGGCCCCTCTACGGAGACAGCCTGGTGATGGCGATAATTATGAATGGTGATCCGGTCATCCGGTTTTGCATCCACCGGTAATTCGAGGGCGGAGGTCACGGCTCTCCGACGTGGCACGCTGATCCACGTGCTTGGCGTCCGCATCGGCGGGATCACGCCACCGTCCAGTTGGGATGAGGTGAGTTCGACTTTGGCAGCCTTGGTCATTCGCCACATGTTCTTTTCCTTCTGGAACATGAATCGGTACTCGTCCCCCGCGCGCAATCCCAGGGTCGCCTTCTCTTCGATGTTGCCATCGTCGATGTAAGTGCTGTGGGAACCGTTCATGCGCACGACCAGGCGTGCACGATCCGGCGCCGAGGCAGGGAGCGTCAGCTTGGGGAAGCGGTCGCCTTCGTGGAGGTACAGGTCCAGCGTTGGTTCGGTCATATCGCCCATGACGCCGTCGGCGGGCACCGTACGGTTCCGCTGGGGATGGAGCGCGGAAACATCCTCGGCATCCGCATTGTCGGCGTGAGTGGCGTATGCCTGCGTGGCCAGCGCGGCGGCCATAAGGGTGCAGCGAAGCAGCGTTGTCATCGGTGGGATGTCTCCTGTGGCTGATGCGAAGGACCGAGGGTGCGCGCCGGCATGGCGGTGCTGTCAGGCGGGACCCGTGCATCGTTGTCCAGTTTGCTGTCGCCGGCGTTCCGCAGCCACCCGTATCCGTTCTTCGCCTCAAGATACACCGCGCCATCCGGCGTCTCGAAGTAGGCGACTGCGTAACGATCGACCGGCGCTTCCGTGATCAGCCATTCGTGGTGGCGCACGATGTCCGGGCTCAGTAGTTCGCCACGCCAGCGCGTCCATCCGTCGTCATCTTCGCGCGCCTCCAGGCGCGCGGTGACCGTCATGTCCAGGTTGGGAAGATAGAGATCGAATCGATCGGTGGGGCGCAGATGCTGCAACGTGTCGTGTCGATACCGGACCAGCCGGCTCTCGCGATAACGGGGTTCGGCGAGGAACGGCAGATGTCTTTCGGCTTCCGCGCGATCGGCGAGGCCGGCGATCGCGCCGGGATAGTCCTGCTGCCGATCCACCGGTGCGAGGGCGTCGATGCCGCCGAGCGTCGCCAGGCTGCCGCCCCGGCCCTTGGCGGACGTCTGCGTGGTGCCGCGATGTTCCGGCCGCTCGCTGGATGCACGCGGCCATGACTGCCACACGTACCAGGCGGATACCACTAGGGCGATCGTTATCGTCGCGCCGAGAGCATTGATCTTCATCGTCCGACCACTCGCGAAGGGATGCGTCGACTATGGCCTCGCCCGTCGCATGTGAAAACAACAGATCGACGAAATTTGGCAGCGTGTGGGATCGCGCGCGCCCGGGCGTACTGGCATGGGTGTTGCGACCTGCAGTGACGACCTGAGCCCCCCGGCGTCCGAATACACGTGCCCGCTGCCGCATCGTGTAAATTCGCCATGTAAGCGACGCCACGCAGAGAACAAAGGAGCGGATCATGCAGAAAGTTCAGCGCTTGCCCATGCTTGCAGCCATCGTCCCCGCCGCCGCCATGGCCGCCGCCGCGCTGCTGGGCGCGTGTACGACGACCACCACCGCGGATTCGCCCGCCGCAGGCGCGAGCCTTTCGCAGACGCAGTCTGACGGTCCCCAGCGCTGGGAACTCGTGCGCTGGCAGCAGGCCGACGGCGTCTCGCGCGAACTGCCGCGCGGCGACAGCGGGCAGCCCGTCATCTTCGAGTTCAATAGCGGCATCGACGCCGCGCAGGGCACCGTCAGCGGCAACAGCGGCTGCAATCGCTTCACGGGCGGGTACGGCAAGACCGCCACCGGCATCCGCTTCGACAAGATCGCCGGGACGCGCATGGCCTGCCCCGGCGAGCGCATGACATTCGAGACCGCGCTGCTGCACGCGATGCAGTCGCCGTTCACGACCGTCGCCACGCAGCCCTCGGCCACGCCGCAGGGGCGCCAGATCATCTGGAAGACCGCGGACGGCGATCTGCTGCAGTTCGCCGAGCGCGAGGGCGTGGGCCGCCGCGGCGCGAAGATCGATGCCGCGTCCGGGACGGAGAAGATCGTCTATATCGATTCCCAGCGCGTCGAATGCACGGGCGTCGGCCGCATGCAGTGCTACCGCTGGCGCGAGTCCGAGGACGCGGCATGGCAGCTCTGGTACGGGCCGATCGAAGGGCTCGACTTCGAGCCCGGCGTGGCCTACAAGCTGCGCGTGCGCGAGTACCGCGTCCCGAACCCGCCGGCCGATGCCTCGTCGATTCGGTGGCAGTTGCTGAAGGTGGAGGAGCGGCGGCGAGGGGGCTAGCCGGTCCGGTCTTTCGGGAATGGACCAAGGTGGCGAAGGTGGCGAAGGTGGGGCGGAGGAGGGCAGGACTATAATGTCGCGCTGACTCGCACGGTACCCTCTCCCGACACATGCTCCGCCGCCCCGCCTCGACAGCGTTCGCCGACGCACTGGTTTTCGCCTTTCCGATCCTGCTGCTCTGCGTGCCGCGCGGCGCCGGCGTATTCCTGGGGTGCGTCGGCCTTCTGGCGCTGCTGCGGTACCGCGGAATGGGGCAGACCTGGCGTGCCTACCGCGATGTGCTGATGCCCCTGACGATCACGGTGTTCGCATTCCTGCTCGTCTATCTGGCCTCGCGCATGTACTTCCACACGCATTGGGACGTGCTCGACAATCCCTCGCGCACGTTGCTCGCGATCCTGACCTGCTGGGTCATCCTGCACGCCGCGCCGGACCCGCGCATGCTATGGCGCGGCATCACCGTCGCGCTGGTCGGCGCGCTCGTCATCGTTTGCTATCAGCGCTTTCTCCATGGCGATCCGCGTCCCTCGGCCTGGGTACAGGCCATTGCCTTCGCCAACATGGTGGCGGCCTTCGGCCTGATCGGATTCGCGCGCGCGGGGGAAGACCGGCGCACGCACGCGCTGGCCTGGTTCAATCTGGCCTGTGCGTTCCTGATCCTCATGGTCAACGGTACGCGCTCGGCGCTGCTGGCCTTGCTCGTGATCATGCTGCCGATGCTGCTGCTGCGATACGGGCGGCTCGGCAAGCGCGCATTCCTGCTGGCCGTCGTGGCGATCGCGGCACTGGCAGCGGGCTCCTATTACCTGCCGGACAGCCCGGTCAAGTCGCGCGTGGACCTCGTCATGGCGGACGTCCATCAGTTCCAGCTGGGCAACGCCGCCACGTCGGTCGGCTCGCGGCTCAAGGTCTGGGAGATCGCCGTGCAATCCATCGGCGAACACCCGGTGATGGGCGTCGGTGTGGGCCAGTTCGCGCGCATCCTGCACGCGGCACCTTATTGCCGGAACCTCACCACGCTGCCGTGCGATCTGGAGCACGCGCACAACGATATGCTGGAAGCCGCCTCGACGACCGGCATACCGGGTTTGATCGTGGTGCTGGCCCTGTTCCTGGTTCCCGCGGCGCTGTTCTGGCGCATGCTCGTCGCATGCCGCGCGCGTCGCGATGCCGTGGGCGTGAGCCTGAGCGGTGGCGGCATCGCCATGACCGCCGCGACGATCATCTGCGGACTGACGCAGGTCACGATGGCCCATCAGGCCAACATGGTCTTCTACTCGGGAACGATCGGCCTGCTGCTGGCCCTCGCGGCCGTCAGCGAACGATCGGGCCGCTCGGCGGCGTAATGCGCGGCGCGGCCGGCGCGTTGTTCCGCGGCCCGAGGTTGTTGAGCCGCTTCCAGTCCGGCAGTTCGTACATCGCGCCCGTGTGCTCGGTCAGCAGCGTGTTGATCTGCACCACGTCGTCTTCCGACAGCACGCCCGTGCTCGCCTTCAGGCGCAGGCCGTTCATGATCGTGTCGTAGCGCGCCTTCGACAGGTCGCGTCGCGTCTGGAACAACTGCGCTTCGGCGTTCAGCACGTCGATATTGATGCGCACGCCCACTTCGTAGCCAAGCTGGTTCGACTCCACGGCGCTCAGCGCCGAGCGTTCGGCGGCTTCGAGCGCTTTCACCTGCGCGAGTCCGTTGTACACGCCGGAGTAGGTCTGCCGCGCGTTCTGCGCCGCGGTGCGCCGCGCGAATTCGAGGTCCGCCGCGGCCCGGTCGGCCAGTGCCAGCGTCTCGCGGACGCGCGACTGGATCGCGCCGCCCGCGAAGATCGGGATCGTCAGCTGTACGCCGACCTGCGAGCTGTTGTAGCGCGCGGCCTGGTTGACGATCTGCGTCTGCGTGCCCGTGGCGTTGGTGTAGCCGTACGATGCGACCAGATCGACCGACGGCAGATGGCCGCCGCGCGCCTTGCTCGTTTCGCGCTCGGCGGTCTCGAGGTTGTAGTTGGCCAGGCTGACCTGCAGGTTGCTTTGCTCGGCCTGCGAGGCCCACGCGTTCACATCGGCGGGAATCGGACCCGGAATCTGCGCCTGCGCGCGCAGGCCCAGCAATTCATCGACGGACTTGCCCGTGATCTGCTGCAACGTGGCGCGGCTGACCTCGAGCGCGCTCTGCGCGGCGATCTCGGTGGAGGTGGCCAGGTCATAGCGGGCCTGCGCGTCGTTGGCATCGGTGATCGTCGAGGTGCCGACCTCGAAGTTCCGCTTCGCCTGTTCGAGCTGCTCGCCGATGGCCTTCTTCTGCGCCTGCGCCAGATACAGGTTGTCCTGCGCGGCCAGCACGTCGAAGTAGGCCTGCGACGCGCGCGTGATGAGGTCGAGCTGCGCCTGCTGGAACGAGACCTCGCCCGCGAGGGAGGCCAGTTCGCCCTGCTTGTACGTTTCCCACCGGTCCCAGCGGAACAGCGGCTGGGTCAGCTGCAGCGCCCAGAGGCTGTTGTTGATGAAGCGGTCCGCTTCCACCGGCGCATGCTGATCGACCTTGGTCCGCGTCGATCCGGCCGAGCCCGCCACGTTGGGCAGCAGCCCCGCCCGAGCCTGAGGCAGCCGCTCGCGCGTGGCCAGCAGCTGCGCGCGGGCGCTCGCGAACTGCGCGTCGTTGGACTGCGCATCGCGAAAGACCTGGAGCAGATCCGCGGCAGACGCGGCGGGCGCGTGCAGCAGCACCAGCGACGCGACGAGTGCCAGTGACTTTGGCGCGAGACTCATGACTTCTCCTGCTTGCCGCGCTGGGCACGGTCAATTATCGGGTGCTGCGGTGTAACAACGGATAAAGCGGGCGGACGATACGGAGACGAGGCCACGGACATGCCGCGGCCTCGGGGGACTGCCGGATTCGCGCCCCCGGGCAGCGAACCCTTACTGCGAAGAGGATCGGATCAGTACTGCGGTACCGAGGGATCGACCTCGGTGGACCAGGCGTGGATGCCGCCGGTCAGGTTGTACACGTGCGCATAGCCCTGGCGCTCGAGGAAGCTCGCCACCTGCATGCTGCGCGCACCGTGGTGGCAGATGCAGACGATTTCGGTTTCATCGTCGAGCTCGCCCATGCGGGCCGGAATCTGCCCCATGGGGATATGCGTGATGCCGGGCATCGCGGCGGTGCGGACCTCGAGGTCCTCGCGCACATCGAGCAGCACGGGCTTCTTGCGATCGGCCGCGGCCAGCCATTGCGACAGTTCGGTTGCGGAAATTACCTGCATGCGAACGCTCCTCAGAACTTGAAACGCGACGTCTGCGCGGCGCCCTGGAGCGGCTTCACGACGGTCTCGAACAGGTTGACCACCTGGTACTCGGTTTCCGACACGCGCGTGATGATGCGCGCTTCCATCACCGGCACGTTGCCGACGATCGCGGCGATGCGGCCACCGACCTTGACCTGCGACAGGATCGATTGCGGCAGTTCGGGCACCGAAGCCGAGATGCAGATCACGTCGTACGGCGCGGAAGCGGGCCAGCCCTCGGCGCCGTTACCCTCGACCACCTCGGCGTTGCCGACACCGGCCGCCGTCAGGTTCTTGCGGGCCATCGCGACCAGCTCGGGCTCGATCTCCACGCTCAGCACGTGACGCGCGCGGTTGGCCAGCAGGGCGGCCATATAGCCGGAGCCGGCACCGATCTCGAGCACGTTCTCGTGCTTGCGTACCGCCAGGTCCTGCAACAGGCGCGCTTCCACGCGCGGGGGCAGCATGTTCTGGCCCGCCGGCAGCGGAATCTCCATGTCGACGAACGCGAGCGCGGCGTAGGCCGCGGGCACGAACTGCTCCCGCTTGACCACGGCCAGCAGGTCCAGGATTTCCTGGTCCAGCACGTCCCATGGGCGGATTTGCTGTTCGATCATGTTGAAACGGGCTTTTTCGAGATCCATCTTGCGTGTCCTTGCGCCTACCATTGTTACCATTCTGCTTCCCGGCCGAGCGGCGTCATGGGCCGGAAAGATGCATGAAAGCCCGCTATTTTACCGCCGCGGCGCAGGACGGACCTGCAAAAGATTATTCATGTCGCATCCGTGCCCGTCCGGGAAGTTGTTGCAGACATTTCCTTCTCCGCCAGCAGTTCGTCGCGGATCTGCTCCCAGATGAACGGCCCCGAGGCCGGCGGCAGCGGCGTATCGCGCGCGGCGCCCGTGGTCACGCCGAACAGCAGCATCTGCAGCAGCTGATCGACGAAGGCATTCGGATCGATCGGTTCGCACGACACGTTGCTGAACGCGCGCTGCCAGATCATCAGGTAGACCAGCGGGGCGCAGAACAGCGTGGTGCAGGGGTTGGCCGGCAGCGCCCGGAACTCGCCACGCGCCGCGCCGCGCTCCAGCACGCGCGCGAACAGCCGCTCGCCGGGCTCGATCACTTCGTTCTGGTAGAACTGCGCGATATCGGGGAAATTGCCGGACTCGGCCATGATCAGCTTGGTCAGCCCGGCCACGGGCGTCGCCCCGATCAGCCCCCACCAGCCGAGCAGCAGCTCGCGCAGCAGCTCCGGCGTGGAGCCCTCGTAGCTGTCCACGAGGTCGGTACCCTTCATGAGCGCGGGGATCATGTTCTCGCGCACCACGGTCTTGAACAGCTCCTCCTTGTTCGCGAAGTACAGGTAGACGGTGCCCTTGGACACGCCGGCCGCGGCCGCGACGTCCTCGAGCCGTGTTGCGGCGAAACCACGTTCGACGAACAGCTCGAGCGCGGCGGCCACCAGTTCCTGCGGGCGCGCCGCCTTGCGCCGCGTCCAGCGGCGGGCGTCGATCGTCGATTCGTTCGTCGATTCGTTCGCGGATGGGCTCGAATGCCGGGAAGGGGAACGTGCGGGCACGGCTGAGGCTTGCTAATAAATAACTTATGGGTCAGTAATGTAGGCCAGCGGTCCGGGACGGTCAAGCGGCCGGGTGCAGTCCACGCACTCAGGCACAATAGCGCCTTCGTCCGCCCCCGCTGAAACCTTTCTCATGGGTTGCCAGTCTCAACTGTCCTGCCGTGACGGCTGCGGCGCCTGCTGCATCGCGCCGTCGATCGCTTCGCCGCTGCCGGGCATGCCCGACGGGAAGCCGGCCGGTGTGCCCTGCGCGCAGTTGCTGCCCGACTATCGCTGCGCGGTATTCGGCCAGCCCGAGCGTCCCGCGTTCTGCGGCGGCCTGCGGCCGTCGGCGGAGATGTGCGGCGACTCGCGCGAATCCGCGCTGCAATGGCTGACGCGGCTCGAAATCCTGACCGCGCCGGACCGCAGTCCATCCGAACCACACTGACGGAGCATTCCTGATGATCGTGACGTCCCGCCGGCGCTGGCTTGCCGCCGCCGGCATCGCCACCGCCGTGGCCGCCGCCGGCTGGCTGGCTGGCTGTGCCGGAATCGGCAACGAATATACCTTCTCTCAGTCGCAGCTTCAGTCGGCGCTCGAACGGAAGTTTCCGTTTAGCAAGCGTTATATGGAGTTGTTCGACGTCCAGCTGACCAATCCTCAGCTCGTGCTCGATGCCGCGAGGAATCGCGTGACCGTGCAGTTCGATGCGAAGGTCGATAACCGGCTGTTCTTCCGTCAGCCGCTCAATGGACGCTTCGCGCTCGACAGCGCGCTGCGCTACGATCCGCCGTCGCATTCGCTCGTGCTGCAGGACCCCGAGGTCAGGCAGTTCGACGTGCAGGGCCTGCCGGGCGAGTATTCGCGCCAGCTCAACGCGCTCGGCGGCATCCTCGCGGAGCAACTCCTGCAGGGCTATCCGCTCTATACGTTCAAGCCGGAGCAGCTGCGCTATGCGGGAATGCAGGTGGAGCCCGGTACAATCACGGTGCTGCCGGACGGCATCAACGTGAAGATCAACCGGCCGTAGTTCGCGACAACAAGAACATCTCAATTACCCGTAACGCATGGACATCGCACTCGCCCTGAAAGCCGTGATCCTCGGCATCGTCGAAGGACTGACCGAGTTCCTGCCGATCTCCAGTACCGGCCACCTGATCCTCGCCGGACAGTTGCTGGACTTCAATGACGAGAAGGGCAAGATCTTCGAGATCGTGATCCAGTTCGGCGCGATCCTCGCGGTCTGCTGGGAGTTCCGGCAGCGCATCATCAACGTCGTGGCGGGGCTGGCGACCGAACGGCGCGCGCAGCGCTTCGCGATCAACGTGATCGTCGCCACGATTCCCGCGATCGTGCTCGCGCTCGTGTTCGGCAAATGGATCAAGGCTCATCTGTTCAACCCGATCACGGTGGCGCTGGCCTTTATCATCGGCGGCTTCGTGATCCTGTGGGCGGAATGGCGCGAGGGGCGCCGGGGCACGGTGTCCCACCCGCAGGGCAATGCGCTGCTGGAGGCCGCGAAGGCCGGCGCGCCGCGCATCGAATCGGTCGATGACCTGAACTGGCGCGATGCGATCAAGGTCGGTATCGCGCAATGCTTCGCGCTCGTGCCGGGCACGTCGCGGTCGGGCGCCACGATCATCGGCGGCATGATCTTCGGCCTGTCGCGCCAGGTGGCCACCGAGTTCTCGTTCTTCCTCGCGATTCCGGTGATCTTCGGCGCGACCGTCTACGAACTGTACAAGGCGCGCTCGGTACTCTCCGCCGACGACCTCGGCATCTTTGCCATCGGCTTCGTGTTCGCGTTCCTGTCTGCGTTCCTGTGCGTGCGCTGGCTGCTGCGATTCGTGGCGACGCACGACTTCAAGCCGTTCGCGTGGTATCGCATCGCGTTCGGCGTGATCGTGCTGCTGACGGCGTACACGGGCATCGTGTCCTGGCACGCCTGAGCGGCCGCCTTACTTCTTCCGGAAGACGACGTCCCACACGCCGTGGCCGAGCCGCACGCCGCGGCGCTCGAACTTGGTGACGGGACGGTAGTCGGGCCGCTCGGCGAAGCCATCGGCCGCAGATGAGGTGTTCTCGAGCGCGGGCTCGCCGCGCAGCACCTCCACCATCTGGTGCGCATACTCTTCCCAGTCGGTCGCGCAGTGGATATACCCACCGGTCTTCAGCCGCGTGGCCAGCAGCTTGATCAGCGGCGGCTGCACGAGGCGGCGCTTGTTGTGGCGCTTCTTGTGCCACGGATCGGGAAAGAAGATATGCACGCCATCGAGCGACTGCTCGGTGAGCATATGCGCCACGACTTCGACCGCGTCATGCTGGAAGATCCGCACGTTGCCGAGGCCACGCTCGCCGATCTGCTTCAGCAGCGCGCCCACGCCGGGCTCGTGCACTTCACAGCCCAGAAAATCGTCCTGCGGGCGCAGCTGCGCGATATGCGCGGTGGTCTCGCCCATCCCGCATCCGATCTCGAGGATGGTCGGCGCGGTACGCCCGAACGTCGCGGCGATATCGAGCGGGCCGGGCGCGTAGGGCAGCATGAAGCGCGGCCCGAGTTCGTCGATGGCCCGCTGCTGCCCGATCGAGGTCCGCCCGGCACGGCGGACGAACGAGCGAATGCGGCGCGGATGCGCAACGTCTTCGGGAGGCGCGCCGGCAGGAGAGGTACCGGCCGTGTCGGCGTTGTCGTCCGGGGTCGGTTCGATCGGCTCTTGGGGAAGCATGGCAACAAAAAAGCCGCCGGGCGCGTCGCCAGTCATGGGAAAGACGGGCTGCCTGAGCGGCTTGTTTCAGTAAGAAGTGGAGCGGGCGATGGGAATCGAACCCACGTCTTTAGCTTGGGAAGCTAAGGTAATGGCCATTATACGACGCCCGCTATGGCTGGCTGGCGCGGATTGTAGCATGCGCCAGCCCTGGCTTTCAGTCCTCGATCCACTGCGCCAGACCGAAACCGGTCCGGCCGTATCCGTTGCCGTTATAGAGCATGTACCGCTTGCCGTCGTGATCGAACACGTACGGATACTCGATCATGTCGCTGTCCCAGCCGGCTTCCGATACCGCGATGCCCGCGTCGTCCATCGCCAGCCGCCAGTGGGTGCCATCCTCGCTGATGGCGCGGCCGATACGATATTTGTCGGTGGCGCCGCGGCAGGAGAACCACATGTCCAGGCCACCGCCGGGGCGCGATGCCACGGTCGGCCGGGAGAAGGCCTGCACCGTGCCGAGCTCGTACGGCACGGACAGGCCGTGTCGCGTCCAGTGCGTGCCGTCCGTGGACGACGCGGCATGGATGACGTGAAGCATCTCTCCGTTTCCCGCGTCCCAGGTGAGCGTCGAGCCGTACCACATGGCATAGCGGCCCTGCGCGTCCTGGATGACCCACGGATAGGACAGGCTCAGCGGATCGGTCGCGTCGGACCCGATGAACGGCTGGTCGCCATCGGCGCGGAGCGTCAGGTCGTCGTTCACGATGATCCGCCCGATGTCGCCGCGCCAATGGGTGCCCACATTGGCCTGCCATCCCATGAACAGCATGTAGCGCGTGCCGCCGGTCTCGTAGCAGCAGCCGATGCTGATGCCATCGGCGTAGTAACTGCCGGGCGCGCCGTTCACGAGGAACGGCTCGGCATGGTCGCACACGACGCGGCGTTGCACGATGTCGATATCCACTGCGCCGACCGACGATCGATTGCAGGCGTCGCGCGACGAATAGAAGACGCGATACACATCCCCCTCGAGCCATAAGGGCAAGGGGTTGGCGGCGTGCGTGGCCAGCTTCGGATGGCGGCCGGTTTCGGCGGGGCAATACAATTGCCCCAGCTTTTTCCAATGGCTCTTCATGCGTTCTGCTGATAAATCGCTTCGTCCCGCGCCGCCGCGGCAGTGGCTGCCGTGGCGGTCGCCGAAACGTTCGTGGCGGCGTTGACGTTACCCGCAGCCTCCTGATCCTGGCATCCGCATTCGGTGTCGACCACATAGATCGGCCGGCCCTTGCTCATCTCGAACGTTCGCGACACATAGATGCCCACCGCGCCTACGCTCGCGAGAATAAGACCCGTCGAAAACGAGATACCCACCGCGAGGCTCGTCCACCCTGGCGGCGGCGCGGAAACGATATGCCGGTATATGAAATACGCCGCGCCAAAAAAACTCAGTGCGGTAAAACCCATTCCGACGTACATGATCCAGGTCAGG
The DNA here is from genome assembly GCF_008693385.1 of Cupriavidus pauculus. Lineage (NCBI taxonomy): Bacteria > Pseudomonadati > Pseudomonadota > Betaproteobacteria > Burkholderiales > Burkholderiaceae > Cupriavidus > Cupriavidus pauculus. The sequence goes on along the minus strand of NZ_CP044065.1, from coordinate 2,475,350 downwards.
AACACGCCGGTATGGAAGAACATGCCGCCGACCGCATGGCGCAGCAGGCGGGCCAGGCTGTACGAGCTGCGTCCGGCATGGCGCTCCGCGTGCGCATAATCCAGCGTGCCCGCATTGAATCCCAGCCATCGCAGGATCATCAGATAGTGGCGCTCCCGCTCGCCGAACCGCAGGAACGCATCGACGACCTTGCGGCTCAGGATACTGAAGGTGCCATAACTGCCTTCCACGGCTTCACGCATCGCAGCGCGCATGATCCGGAAGTAGAGCTTGGCCATCACCTGACGGAACATCGAATGCGTACGCTCCACGCGGCGGCCGAATACGAGGTCATGGCCCTCCTGCAGCTTGCGGTAGAGCTGCGGGATCAACTCGGGAGGATCCTGCAGATCGCAATCCATGACGACCACGTTATCGCCGCGGGCGCTGGCGAGTCCTGCCGTGATCGCAATATGCTGGCCGAAATTCCGGCTGAGCCGTACCCCGCGCACGGCGGGATAGCGTTGCGCGAGGCTCTCCGTGAGGGGCCAGGAATTGTCCGGGCTGCGATCGTCGACGATCACGATCTCGAAGGACTTGCCCATGCCCGCCAGCACCCGATGCAGGCGCTCGCATAGTTCCTCCAGGCAGCCGATACATCCGTAGGAGGGTATAACGACGCTGAGTTCGGGGCGGCTCAATTCGGAAAGGCTTTGAAGAGTGCGATTGTGCGTGGTTTGATCCATTGGCGCATTTTAACCGTAATGAAACATTCGATGCGACTAGAACTGCGCGTTTTATCGCGATATCTTCACTGCGCTTCTGCTAGTATGCACGCCCAGACAATGTCCGATAAGAGAAAAAATGGACCGACGCATCGACGGGTTGCGGGTCGTGGCATGCTTCATGGTCGTGCTGCTTCATGTGTCCTCGGCGCATATCCATGAGTTCGGGCCCACATGGTGGTCCGCAAACGTCTGGGATGGATTGTCACGCGCCTGCGTGCCGTTGTTCTTCATGCTGTCGGGCAGCACATTGCTCGGCCGCAGCGAGACGCTCACCGATTTTTTCCGCAAGCGGGCCCTGCGCATTCTGCTGCCGCTGCTGCTGTGGTCCTGCTTCTATCTATGGTGGCTACAGCATAACCATGTGCCCACCGGCAACTGGGTGCTGGCGATCCTCCGCGGTCCGACGATGTTCCACCTCTGGTATTTCTACGCCATTGCCGGACTATATTTGTTTATGCCGGTCATGCGCCGGTTTTATCAGAACGGCACGCAACAGGAGAAGCTTTTTTTCCTTGCGGTCTGGTTTCTCGTCGCATCGGTCTATCCCACGCTGCAGGGCCTCTACGGCGACGACGCGTGCGGTTATCTGAGGGCGGGAATCCTCGATGACGTCTACCATCTCCAGCATTTCGGCGGTTACCTTGGCTACATGGTCCTGGGTGCCTATCTGGCGGAGCGGCGTATTGCCTGGCAGAAGGGCGCGGCATTGTTTGCGGTATCGGCGGCCGGCACGATCCTGCTGACGTACTGGCTCTCCAGGCGGTTGGGGGCGCCCTGCGAGTTCTTCCATCTCTACCTTTCGCCACTGGTCGTGTTCGCCGCCGCGGGCGCATTTATCGCGTTTTTCGGCCAGCCGGCCGGACAGTCGAGTGCCCGCCTGCAATGGCTGTCGGGATGCACGCTCGGGGTCTATGGCCTGCATCCGTTCGTGATCGACCGGCTGCTGATCAGCCGCGGATGGATGAATCCGACGGGCTGGGTGTGGCTCGATCCGGTGATCGGCACCGTTGCGGTCTTCCTCGCGAGTCTGGCGGTGATCGGCCTGATACGCGTGATCAGGCCATTGCGCGCGATGGTGTGACGATCGGGCCGGTCAGACGATCATTCCACCGCGAGCGCGCACCGCGCCTCCACCGCGTCTCCGGGCCGCAGCCAGTGTAGCCCCTGCCCATGCCCGATAGCATTGGGCAACCCTGTCCACGGCTCGACGCAATAGAAGTCGGAAGCCGCGCCCTCGGTCCATGTGGTGATCGCATGCCACGGCGAGGCGGCCGCCAGCGACAGCCGGATCGTGCGCGGCGGTCCGTCCGTGCGGGGCATGACGAGGGTGCTGTCGTTGTCGCGCGTCTGCAAGACATGAAAGGTGTCCTGCAGACGGGCGTCGTCGAGCGCGTACCGCGTCTGGCCCGGCTCGGGCGGCGTCAGCGCCCCGTCGGCGGTCTGCCGCACGCGCAGCGCCGCGGGCAGGTCCAGCCGCGAGGTCGAACGGATCGTGTGCGGAAGGCGAAAGTAGAAATGATGCCCCGCGTACCATGGCAAGGGCGTATCGCCATGATTCGTGACGCGCAGCACGGCCTCCATGCCCGAATCGTCGAGCCGATACGTGACATCGAACGTGAACGCGAACGGATAGCTTTCCTGTGTGGCGGCCGACGCGGTCAGCACGAGCGTCACCGCATCGTCGGTCACCGCCTTCGTGGCGAAGGGCAAATCCCGCGCGAACCCATGCTGCGGCATGTCGCGCACCACGTCCTGCGCGTCGCGCCATTTGCCCGCCTCCCCATCGACGAAATGCCGGCCGATAAAGGGGAACAGCAGCGGATTGCCGCCGCGGACCTTGGCCACGCGGGTCCAGTCCGCATCGTCGGGCCAGTAAAGGATGTCTTCACCGCGGTGGACCCAGCGCACGAGGCGGCCGCCGTGTTCGGGGGCCAGTAGCAGGAAACTGTCGCCTTTGCCTACCCGCAGCAGGTCCTGTCCCTGAAAGCGTTCTGTGTTCATTTGTTGATGTTCCGTGCGGTGAGGAAGTCGTCGGCATAAGCAAAGTACCAGTCGAGGCTGTCCGGATTGGCCATCGCGTCGCGATTGGCGATCCGGTCGCGCGCATGGCCGAGCAGCAGCTTCTTGATCGGCACCTCCATCTTCTTGCCCGACAGGGTACGCGGCACCGCGGGCACCTGCACGATCTCGTTCGGCACATGGCGCGACGACAAGGCCGAACGGATGCGCGCGCACAGCGTGGCGCGCAGGGCGTCGTCGAGGGCCACGCCTTCGCGCAGCACCACGAACAACGGCATATAGGACTCGCGGCCGAGGTACTCGAGATCGACGACGAGGCTGTCGAGCACCTCGGGCAGTTCCTCGACCACGCGATACAGCTCGCTGGTCCCCATGCGGATGCCATGGCGGTTGATCGTGGCGTCCGACCGCCCATAGATGATGGCGCCGCCGCGCGACGTGATCTTGATCCAGTCGCCGTGGCGCCAGACGTTGGGCCACATGTCGAAGTAGCTGTCGCGATAGCGCCTGCCGTCGTCGTCGCCCCAGAGGAACAGCGGCATCGACGGCATGGGCGCCGTGCAGACGAGTTCTCCGACCTGATCGATCACGGGCCGGCCTTCGTCGTCGAACGCCTCGACGCGCGCGCCCAGGCAGCGGCACTGCATCTCGCCCGCATACACGGGCAGCAGCGGGCAGCCCGCGACGAACGCGCCGGCGAAGTCGGTGCCGCCCGAGATCGGCGCGATCCACAGGTCCTCCCGGACGGCGCGATGGATCCATGCGTAAGCCTCGGCCGGCAATGGCGAGCCGGTGGAGCCGATCGCGCGCAGCCGCGACAGGTCCGCTACCTCGGCGGGCACGATGCCGGCCTTCATATTGCCCGTGAAGAACGCCGCGCCGGCGCCGAACATCGTCACGCGCGCGGTCTCGGCAAAGCGCCACAGCACGCCCGCATCGGGCCAGCTGGGGTTGCCGTCGTAGAGCGCGATGGTCGCGCCGGCCAGCAGGCCGCCCACCTGCGCGTTCCACATGATCCAGCCGCTGCTGCTGTACCAGTGATAGACGTCGTCGGGCCCGATATTGGCGTGGAAGGCGAGCAGCTTGAGCTGTTCGAGCACGATCCCCCCATGGCCGTGGACGATCGGCTTCGGCATGCCCGTGGTGCCGGAGGAGTAGACGATCCAGAGCGGATGGTCGAAGGGCACCGGTGTCGGCGCCAGCGGGACGTCGTGCGAGAGCGTGTCCGCCCAGTCGTGCCACCGCACGCCCGGGCCTCCGGCATGTGCAGCGACAGCGGCTTCGGACGCGTCGCCAGACGGCACGCGCACGACATCGGTCAGCGAGGGCAGGGCAGCGACGAGATCGGTGACGAGAGCGGCAACGACCGCCGTGCGGTCGTGCATCCGGCCGCCATAGTGGTAGCGGTCGATGGCGACGAGGACCTTGGGCGCGATCTGCCGGAAGCGGTCGATCACGGCCACCTGGCCCATGTCGGGCGCGCAGCCGGACCAGATCGCGCCGAGGCTGGCCGTGGCGAGGAAGGCCACCACGGTCGCGGGAATATTGGGCAGGTAGCCCGCCACACGGTCGCCCTTGCCGACGCCCATGCCGCGCAGCGCATGCGCGAGGGAGGCCACTTCGGCTTCGAGCGTTTGCCAGCTGATGTCCGCCAGCGGCTGTGCCTCGCCCGCATGGCGGATGGCCGGGCGATCGCGCGCGGCGCCGGTGCCCGCATGGCGAAAGACCTGCTGGACGTAATTGAGCGTGGCACCGGGAAACCACCGCGCGCCGGGCATGATCCGGCGCTCGAGCACGGCGCTGGCGGGGGTGTCGAAGCGCACGTCGAAATACGCGCGCAGCGCGTCCCAGAATGCCTCGAGGTCATCGACCGACCAGCGCCACAGGCTCCCGTAGTCGGCGAAATCGAGGCTGCGGGTGTCGCGCAGCCACGTCATGAAGCGCGCGAGCTGGCTCTCGCGCGCGAACGCCGGTGCGGGCGTCCATAGCAAGGCACCTTCCTCGATGGGAAGCGTCATGTCTCCTCCTGGTCGGTTGGCGATCGTGCCGGGTGTCGTCTGCGCGACACGCCGGCCCATCATACCGACTCAGGCGGGGGTCCGGGGCGTCAGCGATCGAACAACGTTTCCCAGAGATCGTCCACGCGCGCCTTCACGGCGGCGTCCATGACGATCGGCGTGCCCCACTCGCGCGTGGTCTCGCCGGGCCACTTGTCGGTGGCGTCGATCCCCATCTTCGATCCGAGGCCCGACACGGGCGACGCGAAGTCGAGGTAGTCGATCGGCGTGTTGTCGACGAGCACGGTGTCGCGCGTGGGGTCCACGCGCGTGGTGATCGCCCAGATCACCTCCTTCCAGTCGCGCGCGTCGATATCGTCATCGACCACGACGATGAACTTCGTATACATGAACTGCCGCAGGAAGCTCCACACGCCGAACATCACGCGCTTGGCGTGGCCCGCGTACTGCTTCTTCATGCGGACCACCGCCATGCGGTAGCTGCAGCCCTCGGGCGGCAGGTAGAAGTCGGTGATCTCGGGGAACTGCTTCTGCAGCAGCGGCACGAACACCTCGTTCAGCGCCACGCCCAGCATCGCGGGCTCGTCGGGCGGCTTGCCCGTGTACGTCGAGTGATAGATCGGGTCGCGCCGCATGGTGATGCGATCGATCGTGAAGACCGGGAACCAGTCCTGCTCGTTGTAGTAGCCGGTGTGGTCGCCGTACGGGCCTTCGAGCGCATGCTCGTAGCCGCTCGGGTGGTTCGGATCCGGCTGGATATGGCCTTCCAGCACGATCTCCGCCGAGGCGGGCACGTTCAGCTCGGACAGCGTCGGCGTAATGCAGCCGGCCAGCGCGGTGCGGCTGCCGCGCAGCAGGCCCGCGAACTGGTATTCGGACAGCGTGTCGGGCACCGGCGTCACCGCGCCGAGGATCGTCGCCGGATCGGCACCGAGCGCCACAGCTATCGGAAAAGGCTGACCCGGGTGGCGCTGGGCATGCTCGCGGAAGTCGAGCGCGCCGCCGCGATGCGCGAGCCAGCGCATGATGACCTTGTTGCGGCCGATCACCTGCTGGCGATAGATCCCGAGGTTCTGGCGCTTCTTGTTCGGACCGCGCGTCACCACGAGGCCCCATGTGATCAGCGGCGCGATATCGCCGGGCCAGCAGGTCTGGATGGGCAGGCGCGCCAGATCGACGTCGTTGCCTTCCCACACGACCTCCTGGCAGGCGGGGCTGCTGACGCGCTTTGGCGCCATGTCCCATACGGACTTGGCCAGCGTGAACAGCTTGCCGGCCTCGCGCAGGCCGCGCGGCGGCTCGGGCTCCTTGAGCACGGAGAGCACGCGGCCGATGTCGCGCAAGTCGGCCAGCGACTCCGCGCCCATGCCGAGCGCGACCCTGCGTGTCGTGCCGAACAGATTGGCCAGGACGGGCACGCTATAGATAGCGTCACGGCCGTCGTTGTGACCACCGTTGTGCCCGCCGCCGTGCGCATTGTCGCGCGGCTTTTCGAACATCACCGCGGGGCCGCCCGCGCGCAGGATGCGGTCGCAAATCTCCGTCATTTCCAGTCGCGGCGAGACGGGTTTGGCGATGCGCTTGAGTTCGCCCTGCGATTCCAGTTGCGCGACGAAATCGCGCAAGTCTTTGTATTGCATAGAAATTCGTCCAAAGAGCGCGCCTTTCGGAGTGGCGCACCCGGCTTGGGAAGGGGTGGATAACAATACACACACGACCGCAACGAAGCAAAAAAAATGTGTCGGAACGCGTCGTGAAATTGTAAAGATTGTCGCGGTCAGAGACTGTTGGCAATGTCCGGCAAGCAAGGCCAGCACTGACATTGCGCCCGGCCACGTGATGCTTGCGAGACCTCAATGAGCCTGTTACATATAGCTAGAAGTAGTAGATGCAATATTTTTTATGCTTGACGAGATATAAAAGCGTTCCTACAATCCGGTCTGCTTCATGAGGTGTTGCGTCGCAACATGGCTTTTTTCCCACTGTCAAGTGGGTGCTGCAGAAAAAGCCATCGCCCGATCGCCCTCATCGGACCGCTGGCGAGAGCCTTGGCGGTAAGCATGTTTAGCGGCAGGGCGCGTTCCCCCAAGAGCGTACCCTGTTTCACGTTGGGCGCACGGGGAGCGCCCTGCCAACAGATGCTGGCCATCACCTGCTAGATGGTTGCGGCATCCTTACTTGAATACGTTGAGATCGGGCTCGCACGGTGTTGGTCACCTGTGCGCATGCAGCGGACAGCGGATGGAGGTAAGTATGAGCGGTTGGAAAACCCTTCATCTTCCCGGCGTCGGGCGGGCATTGCAGGTCCGCCTCAGACGTCCGGTACCCGGTGTGAACGGGCCGTTGCAATTGCGCCTGGCTCACCCGGTTGCGAGCCGTGCCTTGCGAGGCGGCCGCACGACCTTGAAGTACACGCTGAATAGCCTGGGCGTGTTGTCGGTTGCCGCGGCGGTTTCGCTGACGGTGAGCCAGCAATGGCGTACCTCGCTGGCCGGCGCGCTGGCTGGCAAGGAAGCGCCCTCGGTGCTGATCGGCGCCGCCATGTTGTCCGCACCTGTCGCTTCGGCGCATGCGAACAACGGCGTGCCGGCGGTTTCGGCCGATGCGGCCGCGGCGCGGCTCGGTGCCTCGGCCGGCAACGGCAGGAGCGTTGCGGCAGCTGGCCTGCCGACCGTGTCCGGCGTAGACGAGTGGAGCGTGGCGTCGGCCGCGAAGGTGCCCTCGGTGGCGCATCTGGCCGCACAGATTCCGGTCCAGCGCGTTGCCATGGATGCCCGCAATTCGGCGACGCTCGGCACCGCCCGTGAACAGGCGACCGTGGCCGAGTACATCGCGCGCAAGTATCGCGTGGCGTCGCAGGCGACGGGACAGCTCGTGAAGGCGGCATACCTGACCGGCCGCGAGGTCGGCATCGACCCGCTGCTGATCCTCGGGGTCATCGCGATCGAGTCCAGCTTCAACCCCTATGCCGAAAGCGGTGTGGGCGCGCAGGGCCTGATGCAGGTCATGACCAAGGTGCACTCGGACAAGTACGAGGCCGTGGGCGGTGTGGCCGAAGCGCTGAATCCGTACGCCAATATCAAGATCGGCGCACTGGTGCTCAAGGATTGCATCGCGCGTGCCGGCTCGATCGAGGGCGGTCTGCGTTTCTACGTCGGCTCGACCACGAACGGCGACGGCGGCTATGGCGCGAAGGTCCTGGCCGAACGGGCACGGCTGCGTGCGCTGCTGGGCCTGCCGAGCGAGTCGGCACCGGCCAAGCAGAACGACAGCAAGCCGGCGACGGAAAAGCTCGAGGCATCGGGCAGTACCGCGCAGGCGGCCTGATTACCGCAGGCCCCCACAGCAAAAAAGGCTCCCGCAAGGGAGCCTTTTTTGTTTTCCGGCCCGCGCGCTGTCAGTCCTGCTTCCGGTAGATATGCTTGATGACGGATACGGGCCGCTGCTTCGTCTGCAGGAAGATCTTGGCGATATAGATGCCGATGATGCCGAGGAACAGCATCACGAGGCCTCCGATCATCCAGATCGACACGGCCAGCGTGGTCCAGCCGTCCACGGGAATGCCGAAGATGAATTTCTGGGCGATCAGCCATATGGCGTACAGGAACGACACGCCCGACACGCCGAGTCCCGAATAGAAGACGAGCTTCAGCGGCTTTTCGCTGAAGGACGTCACGGCCGAGGTGAAGGCCGCGATCTTGCGCTTGAGCGTGTACGTCGTCGTGCCCTTGTGCTGCTTGTTCACCGCAAGCGGGATCTGCCGATAGCCCACGGCCGACATGATGCCGCCCAGGAACATCGTCTCTTCCTTGAACTGGACCAGCGAGGTCACATAGCGACGCGACATGATGCGCGCGATCGTCCAGTTCTCGGGCACTTCGGTGTCCGACAGATAATTGAACAGCTTGTAGAACGCGGCGCCGCTCATGCGCTCGAAGAACTTGCCTTTGCGCGTCTCCTGCACGCCATAGACGACGTCGCAGTCTTCCGCCTCGAATTTCTCGTAGAACGCGCCCAGCGTTTCGGGCGGCTCCTCGAGATCGCAATCGATCAGGAACACGCGCTCGCCGCGCGCATGAGAAAGGCCCTCCATAATGGCCTTGTGATGGCCGAAATTGCGCGAAAGATCGATGACCACGACGTGCTCGTCATGGCGCTGGATACCGAGGGCAAGATCGAGGGAGTTGTCCGGAGATCCGTCGTTGACGAAGACGATCTCGTAACTGACGCCGAGCTTCGACAATTCCGCGCCGATTCTCGTGTAGAACGCCGCAAGATACGGTGCCGACTGGTAGAGGGTGGTGACGACCGAAAGCTCCGGCATCGGCGCGCTATCTTCTCGCATCGTCACGGCTGGCGGTACCAGAGACATTCTCCCCACGCGGGGAAACGGCCGGTCTGATCGTAGAGTTCATGGTAGATCCCCAGGCGTTTGGTGAAGCCGGCGGCGGCGAAGAGGCGATCGATATCGGCTTCGAGCGGGCAGGACTGATAGTTCATGATCAGATTGACCTCGCAGATCACCACATCCACCTGCTGGAGAAATGCGCTGGCGCCGGAAAGGGCCAGCAGTTCCGCGCCCTGGATATCGAGCACCATCAGGCGGACGCGGCCGGCCAGATCGAACTGCGCAGCCAGATGATCGATGGTGGTCACATCGACCTGATACCTCGATGCCGAATCGAAGACCGGCACGATCGCCCCGAGTCTGTCCAGATCGAGCAGGCCTGACGACTCCATGCCGCCCTTGGTGGTCCGATGCACCACGAACTCGGTTTGTCCTTCCCGATCGCCTACCGCGGTGGGGACGATATGGACGGCGTCATCGGCGTCGAACTTCGCGGATAGTTGCGGCAGGACCTCCGGATTGGCTTCCACGAGATAAATGGGCGCATAGCCATGGTCCCGATACGCGGCCACTTCTTCGCCCATATGGGCGCCCACATGCAGCACGCCGCGCGCCGCGCCCGGCAGGTTCAGCGCGTCGATTTCCTTCAGGAACGTGCGGATGCACAGGTCGTGATCGTCGGGGAGAATCAACTGCTTCATGACGTTTGAGTCCGGGAAGGCTTCACTGAAATGTCTTTCACGTGATCGGAGTGAATGATGATGGGCATGATGATCCAGCGGCCCCTGTCGGTCTCCCACTGCAGTGCCTCGTCATCGTCGATGGATGCGACGCCATGCTTGACCCCGGGGGAGGCGAGGATCAGATCGCCCTTCTTCGTCAGGGGATCGATATTCACGATGCCGTACTCGGGATCGTTGATATAAAGGCCGCCTTTTCGATAGTCCTCGCCCGGCGTGGACGCCTGGATGATGGTCTGTACCTTCGCAAACGGCGAGACCGGATCGATATGCTCTTCCTGGCCGCCGCCGCCCGGCGGGTACTGGTGGCAGACGATCCGCGCGATCGGGCCCGCCGACGGCACGTTGGACCGGTACGCCGCGAAGCTGGACCCGGCCGCGCGCGCCTTCAGTTCAAAGATTTCCTCGAAGCCCGGAAATTCCGCGAACGTCGCGAAATTGTCGTTCCACGGGTGGAAATAGTACCCATGCTGCGTCGATCTGACGAACGCCTGCGGATACTGGTGGTGAATGCGATGGTAATCGGGACAGCCGTCGAGGCAGGGGTGCCAGGAGGCGGGCGTTTCGCGCGAGAGCCCGATACAGAAATGCTTGAAATCATCGACCCGCTTCTCATCCATGAAATTCCGGACGATAAACACCTCGCGCTCGATCCGGTCGATGAGAAGTTCGGGGCTGGCGACGAAGGCCTGCCACTGTGCGGTATTGATGAGGTTGATCTTCATGGCGTCCCATTGCTCGCTGATGCGAGTCTAGATTACTACACATGCATGGCTGGCAGGCCCTGGGCTGCCATGAGAATCATCGCAGGAAATGATGCAGCCGCTGCATCGCCTCCTCGATGTTCTCCATCGACGTCGCATAGGAGATGCGCAGGTAGTCGCGTGCCGTGTGGGGGCCGAAGTCGGTGCCCGGCACCATCACCACGCCCGCGTCGTGCAGGATGGCCTGCGTCAGGCGGTCCGCGTCGCCCGCGAACGGATGGTTGATATGGCGGCAGTCCGCGTAGACGTAGAACGCCCCGTCTGGCTTGACGGGCACGCGCAGCCCTAGCGCTTCCAGCGCCGGCACGATCGCGTCGCGGCGGCGGTGGAATTCCGCCTTGCGCGCATCGTAGATCTCGAGCGCGGCCGGCGAGAAGCAGGCGAGGGCGGCGTGCTGGGCCACCGCCGAGGCGCAGATAAACAGGTTCTGCGCCACCTTCTCGAACGCCGACACCAGCGCATCGGGCACGACGAGCCAGCCGAGGCGCCAGCCCGTCATGTTGAAGTACTTGGAGAAGCTGTTGACCGTGACGACGTCGTCGTCGAGGGATAGCGCCGAGACGGGCGGGCCGTCGTACGACAGGCCCTGATAGATCTCGTCGACGATGGCGAAGCCGTTGCGCGCGCGGACTTCGGCGAGGATCTTGCGCAGCTCGTCGGGCAGGATCGATGTACCGGTCGGATTGGACGGCGACGCCAGCAGCACGCCGCGCGTGTCCACGCCCCAGTGGGCCGCGACCTGTTCCGCCGTGAGCTGGAAGCGCTCGGCGGGGCCGCTCGGGATCATGCGGGCATGGCCGTCGAACGCCGCCACGAAATGGCGGTTGCACGGGTAGCTCGGATCCGGCATCAGCACCTCGGCGCCGATCTCGACGAGCACCGCGCAGGCCAGCAGCAGCGCGCCCGAGGCGCCCGCCGTGACGATCACGCGCCGTTCGGGGATATCGATGCCGTAGGCCGTCTTGTAGTAGCCGGCGATGGCCTCGCGCAGTGCGTGGATGCCGAGCGCGCCCGTGTACTGCGTCACACCGCGCCGCATCGCGGCTTCCGCCGCGTGGACGACGGGCGCGGCAGCCGTGAAATCGGGCTCGCCGATGCCCATATGGATGACGTGGCGGCCGGCACGCTCGAGTTCGGCCGCCTGCTTGGCCAGTTCCATGACATGGAACGGTTCGATATGGGCCAGCCGTGCGGCCGTGGCGAGGTGCCGGGGTTCCATGCGCGGGGACTCGGGTGGGGGATTAACGACGGGCGGCGACTTCCGGCGCGCGCACCTGGGCGGCCAGCTTGTCCAGCACGCCATTCACATACTTGTAGCCTTCCACACCGCCAAACGTCTTGGTCAGTTCCACTGCTTCGTTGATCACGACCTTGTACGGAATGTCGAGGCAGTGCACGAGCTCGTAGCTGCCGACCAGCAGCGCCGCGCGTTCCACGGGCGACAGTTCGTCCACGGTACGGTCGAGGAACGGCTCGAACGCGGCCGTCAGGCGCGCTTCTTCCCGCACGGCGCCGTTGAGCAGCGCGTCGAAATGTTCGCGGTCGGCCTTGTTGAAGCCCTGCGCATCATGCAGGTGAGCCTGGATCGCGCCAATGTCGTTGCGGTTCAGCAGCCACTGGTACAGGCCCTGGAGTGCCAGTTCGCGCGAGCGGCGGCGCGCGCTCTTCGGCGGTGCCTTGGGCTCGGGGCGGGCCTGCTGGCCCGGTTTGCCGGCCTGATCGCCGGTATCGCGCGTGTCACTCATCATCGTCCTCGTCGTCTTCTTCGCGCTCGTGGTCGCGCAGCGAATCCAGCGCGGCGACCAGATTGGCCATTTCCACGGCGGCGCGCGCGCAGTCGCGGCCCTTCTCGCGCGTACGGGCGTGGGCCTGTGCGTCGGTATCGACGGTCAGCACGCCGTTGGCGATCGGCAGGTTGAAGTCCAGGCCGACACGCGTGATGCCCTGGCCCGACTCGTTCGACACGAGTTCGAAGTGGTACGTCTCGCCGCGCACGACGGCGCCCAGCGCGATCAGCGCGTCGAACTGGCCGCTCTCGGCCATCTTCTGCAGCGCGAGCGGAATCTCCAGCGCGCCCGGCACGGTCACGACCAGCGTGTCCTCGCCTTCCACGCCGAGCTTCTCGAGCTCGGCGACGCAGGCTTCGCGCAGTTCGTCGCAGACCGGCTCGTTGAAACGGCCCTGCACGATGCCGATGCGCAGGCCTTCACCATCCATATTGCTGGGGTAGAAGCCGTGATCCATTGTCATTTCTCCTGTTGTTCGGTGTGTTTGCGTGGGCGGTGCTCAGTCGCAGGACGGTTCGCCGTCCATCGGCTGGCAGCCCGTGACTTCCAGATCGTAACCGGTCATGCTCGGCATCTTCTGTGGCGAGCCGAGCACGCGCATCTTGCCGACGCCGATATCGCGCAGGATCTGGGCACCCACGCCGTAGATCAGCAGGTCCGGCTTGCGGCGCGGACGCTCCTGCGGGGCGTCGAGTGCCGAGAACTGCGCGAGCAGCTGGTCCGGGGAGTCGCCGCAGTTCAGCAGCACCACCACGCCGGCGTCCGAGCGGCCCACGGCCTCGAGCGCGGCCGCGACGCTCCACGAGTGCGTGGTGCGCGAGATTTCGAGCACGTCCAGCACGGACAGCGGCTCGTGCACGCGGACCAGGGTCTCGCGGTCGCGCTTCGGTTCGCCCTTGACCAGCGCCAGATGGGCGCGGCCGCTCGCCTTGTCGCGATAGGCCACGGTGCGGAACGCGCCGAAGGGCGTCTGCATCGCGCGTTCGCCCATGCGTTCGATCATGCTTTCGGTCCGGCTGCGGTAGTGGATCAGGTCCGCGATGGTGCCGATCTTGAGGTCATGCTCGCGCGCGAACTCGATCAGGTCCGGCAGCCGGGCCATCGTGCCGTCGTCCTTCATGATTTCGCAGATGACGGCGGCCGGGGTCAGGCCGGCCAGCGCGCCGAGGTCGCAGCCGGCTTCGGTATGGCCGGCGCGAATCAGCACGCCGCCGGGCTGGGCGGTCAGCGGGAAGATATGGCCGGGCTGGACCAGGTCCGACGGACGCGCGTCGCGGGCCACGGCGGCCTGGACGGTGCGCGCGCGGTCGGCCGCGGAAATACCGGTGGTCACGCCTTCGGCGGCTTCGATCGATACCGTGAAATTGGTGCCGTGCACGGTGCCGTTGCGCGAGACCATGGGCTGCAGGTCCAGCTGGCGGCAGCGCTCGGCGGTCAGCGTCAGGCAGATGAGCCCGCGGCCGAACTTCGCCATGAAATTGATGGCTTCCGGGGTCACGAAATCCGCGGCCAGGACCAGATCGCCCTCGTTCTCGCGATCTTCCTCATCGACGAGAATGACCATGCGGCCGGCGCGGATGTCGGCGATGATGTCTTCGGTACGGGCGATTGTCATGGCAGGGGCGACTCTGGAAACTGGGCGGAGGCCGGAGAGGAGGGCTGGTGCGAGGCGCCGTGCGCCGCCGCGGTCAAGGCCGGACAGTCCCGGCCGGGAATCAAGGCCGGTATTGTACGCCAAGCGGCCGCTTCCCATCACCGCCGCCGGGGGCCGCACGCGCTGGACAAGGGCGGTCAAGTGCGGTACATCGCCATATCAGTTCACCGGAACCACAGGAGGCCCGTGTCCATGACCGCCATCGATCCCCAGCTCATCGCCGAACTGGCGCCCACGGGCGCCCTGCGCGCGTCCATCAACGTCGGCAACCCGATCCTCGCGAATCTCGACGCGGACGGCAAGCCGTTCGGGGTATCGATCGATCTCGCGCGCGAATTCGCGCGCCGGCTCGGGATGGATGTGCAGCTCGTGGTGTTCGACGCCGCGGGCAAGTCCGTGGATGCCGTGACCCACGAGCAGGCGGACTTCGGATTCTTTGCGATCGATCCCGTGCGCGGCGCGGGGATCTCGTTCACGGCGCCGTACGTGCTGATCGAAGGCGCCTATCTGGTGCGCGAAGACTCGCCGCTGCGCGACAACGCCGAGGTCGATCAGCCGGGCCGCCGGGTGACGGTGGGCAAGGGCAGTGCCTACGACCTCTACCTGACGCGCGAACTCAAGCACGCCGAGATCGTGCGCGCGCCGACGTCGCCGACGGTGGTCGCCACCTTCCTCGAACAGCATCTGGATGTCGCGGCCGGTGTGCGCCAGCAGCTCGAGGCCGACGCGGCGCGCGTGGGCGGCGTGCGCCTGCTGCCGGGGCGCTTTATGGTGATCCAGCAGGCGATGGGCGTGCCGAAGTCGCGCCCGCCCCAGGTGGTGGAATTGCTACGCCGGTTCGTCGAGGACATGAAGGCCAGCGGGTTCGTCGCGGCCGCGCTCAAGCGGCACGGCATCGAGGGGGCCTCGGTCGCGCCGGTGCAGGGCTAGCCAGCTTAACCCGCGTTGGGGGTGGCGCCGGCCGACAGCATGCGCTCGACGTAGCGCGCGATTAGGTGGAATCGGCCCGCAAAGCCTTGCCTGGCAAGGGGGCAGCTTCGGATGATACGAAGGTATACCGTCAGAAATACCGTCACGAGTCCGAGCCTGGGGCAGCTAGCCGCCGGTATACAGCGATAGACGCCCGCAGCAATTCGGCGGTTCACGAGACTTCGTTTCATCCAACCTTGGATGGGGGCGCGTCGCGTCGCTTCTGCGCCGCATGGCAAAATTTCTGGTTCCTCGAAGTTTCCGTCGGGCCTACCGCTTGATTAGTTTTGAAGCAGGGGGAGCTTGTCGAGCGAAAGCGCCGCTGCGCGGGCGACGACCCGCAGGCCTCCTCCGACTCGCGCCCGCGCCGCAAGTGGCTAAGGCCCTCCGGCACTAGATCCAACTGGCCCATCACGTTTTGCGCCTGTAGGGCCAGTTTTCCTCCCCCGCGAGCGAAGCCAGCGCCTCGTGAGAGTGAGCTTCCGCGTCGTGGATCCGCTGGTGCGGAGACTTGTTAATGAGCACGAGGTTGTCCGGATCGAGGCTTTTGCTCGGCTGATCGGCTTGCCGCTCGATGTGATGCACTTGGGCGTCCGTTTGCAAGGGTTCGCCGGTAACCTGGCAGGCGGTGATATTTTCAGCCTTGAGCATCTGCTGTTTCAGCTTCGGCAGCGTCTTTCGGATGTGCGACTCGACCAACGCCCGGCGCTTTTCCAACTCAGGGTTGTCGCGGAAGGCGTTTACGCAGGCTTCAGCGTCCTTGAGTCGCTCGATCTTGTAGACGTCCCGCGGCTCCTGGATCCGACGGGAGAACTCCTTGTTCAGCGCAGGCGTGGCGATGTACCGCGTGTGCCCATCCTGCATCTTGTCCTCATTTGGCAGGTCGTTGTAGAGCTGGTTCACACCCGGTTTATCCGTGGCGAGAAGGTGTGCCAATGCGGACGTGGGAATATAGGGCTTGCCGTCGGGCGTGAAAACACCGCCGGTTGTAATCAGTGTACGTGTCTTGGATGCGTCCTCCGGGGTAATGTGGTCCTTGGCCTCGGGGAATTTCAAATCTAGGGTTTCAGCCGAGTGAACGACAGGCAACTGGTCCTTAGGCATCGTCATCCTCGTCAACCGGCTCCGTCATGACCGTGTACAAATCCCGCAATACTTGGAACGCGACATCGTCGCCTCCCTTGTCGCTATGCACCTGCTGAGAAATCGACCGAAACCATTGTTTAGCGAGCTTCTTGTTTCGGTAGTGTGCCTCCGTGATCCCCAAGAGCTCGTTGCGCGCACTTCCTTGAAGCTTCGTTAGGTAGAAGACGAGCTCGGCTTGGCGGGAGACAAAGGGGCCCGGGCGAAAGTCCAGCCACTTTTCCTGCAGAGTTTGCACTACCAGCAGGAGGTCAGCGTAGGTCTTGGCGTCGATTCTCAGGGGTTGGACGATGGGCTCTAGCTGCCGACGGATTTCGTCGACGGAGCCGAGTTTTTCCAACGCTCCCAACGTTTGTATCTTTGCTATGTCCATAGTATTGAGCGTGCATGCAGCGACGTGCTGCCGGTGGCACCATATTACTGGCTTATTGGTCGGGACTGTTTTGCGGTGGCAAACGTAAGCTCAAACGACGCTCGTCAGTGCGCTATCCCGGCCGATTCGGCCACGACTGGCGAGCCGGATCTTTCCACTGCCGACAAGCACTGATTTCGCGAGTCCGAGCCTAGGGCGCTAGCTGCTGGCGGTGGACGTCGAGAGACGCCACACACGCATTTCAGCAGTTCACGAGAGATCGTTCCGCGGTTCCTGGTGATCCGACCGGATGACGGGCGCCGCTTCTGGGCCGTTTTGCCAAAGTTATTTGGTCGTTGATTGGCAACAACGCCTCCTGGTACGCTGCCGATTCGACCAACCTCGGCTCGCCGATGCAACTGTTGGTTGTCACCTGCGCCGCAGCGCCCTCGAATCCGCCGATTCGATTCGTTGATCCTTCGAACGCCTCCCCGGACGTCCACTCGATAATCTGATGCCGCCAGGCAGGCGTTGCTGCGCACATCTTCATGACATTTTCGAGGAGTGCCACATGGCCACCATACCGACCACCGTCACCTCATCCCCGGAGGGGTTTCAACCGGCGTTTGCGCGGGTCCAGCAGGAAGGGGATTTCGACGACGCATTCGCTTGCATCGCCATGCTTACCGGAAAGACCTTGGCGGAGATCCGCAAGCAGGCGATTGATAGATTCGGCCACCCGCCCCACGGCCCTTACTATATTTCCGAGCAGTTGATCACGGCGCTGCTGGCAAACCACGGACTGGTGGGAACGGTCTATAAGGAGGCGGCGACCTTGGCCGACCTGCCAGATCTGGCTTTGGCAATGGTTGACTACAATCCCGAAATCGAGCTAGGGCGGCACGTGGTGTTTCATCGCGCAAAGGCCAGCCATGCGCCCAAGACCATCGTGGAATACATGGTCGACCCAGCCTACTGGGTGAGCGAGGCACAGCGCATCCGGGTCGAGTTCAAGGATTGCCAACCAGCCTGGTATATCGGAATTCACGCAATGAGCAAGGCTCCCTCGGCCAAGTAGCAGGAGCTAGCGCAGCCCACCCGGGTTCATGAACGTTGGTGGCCCTTGGTGGGCGCATCCTCTTCAACCAGCGCGGTTGCAAATCGAGATATTGCGCTCGCCGCGCTCGACGGAGCTGATGTAGTTGACATGCAGGTCGGCCGCCTCCGCGACCTTCTCCTGTATCAAGCCTTTGTCTTTGCGGATGCGCCGCAGATTGGCGGCGAACAGCATCTGCGCCCCACACTTTTGCGTTTGGATTCCCGTGACGGAAGTGCCGCGCATTACCAAACGTAAAGTGTGTCTTTCACTCTTCTATGACCAAGACAGCCATGACCCAGACGAACAAGAAAATCGTGTCAAGAACACGTCCCGACGCCGTTAGCTGGGTTCCCTCCGTCTTTCAAAGCGGCCCGGTGCGAATGCTACTTGCCACCGTGCTCCTCGGCGCATCGCTAGCAGGTTGCAGCAGCAAGCCAGGCAGCGACGATCTTGAGCGGGAGCTTGTGCATGCCTATCGATGTCCCCTGCTTGATGTCGCTGATGTGAAGAAAGTTGATGGTGCGTCTGACGGAAACAACGCATACCAGATCGCCTACAGCTTTCGCCTTGAGCTGAAAGGCGGCAAGGACGCAGCTGCGAAGCTGCTCCCGGAATGGTCGTCATTGAGCAAGCAAGAGCGTGCGGCGAAGATTGAACTAGAGCAGGCAGTGATGGCTGCAGCCTTTGCGGGAGTCGGCAGCGGTAAAGTATCCGATGCCGCGGTCCAAGCCGTCCAGCGTCGCGACGATGCGCAAGCTCGCCGAGAACAAGTCGCAGCTCGTATCAAGCAAATCCTGCCCTGTGAGACGCCAGGAGCGCAATTGGCACTTTCTTCACTTCTTGGGGAGGCCGAGGCTCAGATGAATGCTGATGCGAGGCAAGCGGCCATGCCAATTGGTTTGAAAGCCAAGGGCGCGGGCATGATGACAAAAGGCGAAAGCAGCTGGCATTTCGCTGGCGATGTTCCGCCGTTTGGCGTTGAGGAAGTAATTGTTAGTGAGCCCGTCGTCTATGCAGCGCCTAGTCAGGCCGTGCCCGCAGCTCCAGCGCAAAAGCCAGTGCCAGTTGCGCATGCCAAGTCTGACGACGTTGGTCGAGCAGGAATGCCAACTATCCCGGCAAGCGACAAAGAAAAGCAGCCCCAGGCTGAGACTACCTCGCGCGGCCCTAGCTTTGACTGTGATCGCGCATCGACCCGCATCGAGAAGATCATCTGCGCTGACGCGAAACTTTCGTCGCTCGACGCAGTGATGGTGGATGCTTACAAGGCGGCTATCGCCAGAACGTCAGATAAGGACGCTTTGAAGAAGCAGCAGAGCGATTGGCGCCACAAAGTTCGCGATGCCTGCGGCGATGACGCCTGCCTTTCCAGCGCATATCAACAGCGGATTTCGTCCCTGAGATAGTTGCCGGCGCTCCTTTCGCGATCCAACGTTCCCGCGTGGTAGCCCGAACCCTCAAGGAGCCAAGGCTCCGGCCTTGGCTAAGACGCCTTCTACTTCCAGGGTGGCACCCTCGATGTATTGTCCGAGTCGGATGCCCGGCGCTGCTAGTTAGTTTCTCTCGCTTGGCGCCTTCCAGTGAAGCAACATTTCCACGGGTCTGCTCTCGCCTACCAGTTCCTTTGCGAGTGAAATGCGGCCCAGCAGTCGTTGCCGTTCATCGGCGCCAAGGCGCTCAGCCGCTTGCACCGCTTCCGTGAAGTAGGCGTCAATTCGACGTGCTTCGTCCCAGGTTGCAATGGCTGCAAGCAGATCCTTTAGCGCATCCTGCCGGCATTTCTCTTGCCGCGCGCGTTTCTCCTCTTCCCGCCGGCGTTGCTGCTCGTACTCCCACCGTCTGTGCTCTTCCTCGGCCCGAATTCTCGCGGCCTCCAGCTGTACGCTCAGTTCAGGGCCCGCTGCTTCCAACTCCTGCACGATGCTCGGCACCATTGAAGAGAACTGCCCAGGCTTTGTCTCGGACCATCGCTTGACCCAACTGACCCGCCACGAGGGGCAGTACGCCTGCAAGCAAAGGCGACCAGAAGCCAAGTCCTTTGTCGTCGTCCAGTACCTGGGCGCCTGGTACCTGCGACGTTGCTCGGGAGTCAGGCTTCGAACCGGTACGTACTCGCTATTGCCGACGTAGAGCATCTCGACGACTTCTGTCATCTCGAAGAGCGTCAATCCGATGGGCACATCACCGACGTACACCACCGTTGGTCGCTCAGGCGCCCAGGCGCTTTGCTGGTAGTGGTTCTTTCTGGGCGTCTCGCGTAGGTCAACCTCAGATCGCTGCATCTGTACGCCTGTCGGAGCAATCGTCACTCGGTGCCCGCGCGAGGTCAGCGTTCGGAACAGCTTGTCGGTAGCATCGATGGCAGCGTCCAGCCTCTCCTTCGAAGAAAGGACATCGACCAATAATCGCTAAAATGGGCGCATGATGCCGGTTTCGCTATCGCGAGTCTTCTCGAAGAAGGGCTTGATGCCGTCCAGCAGCGGGTGCAAGTGCCTCTCTGTCTTCGTCTGGTGAGACCGGCGCCTTACGCTCGGTGCCACCACGGGCACGCCATCGACGGTCGGCGCGGGAGCCTTCACTATCCTTTTAGCCGCCCGCTCATTGGTGCCGATGAAGTCCCCTGGGCTCCATTCACCAATATCACCTGCTCTAGCTTCCGGCAATGCGGGCTTTGCGGGCGCCTTTCCGAACTCAAGTTGCGCCCAGTACCCCCGAGGTGGTCGAGGCACACGCAGCTCAGTACACACCCGAGCCATGTAGCTCGACGATACCCCCAGTCGTTCGGCAACTCGAAGCATGGGCTCCCGCCAGACAAGCTCGTATAGCTGCTCACGGGACAGTGGAGCCACCTTCGCACTAGCCAGCTCGCCGCCTGTCGGCTCACGCGCTTCTTCTGTCACGACAGCCCTCCTTGCAAGATTTGCACATCCCCAGCGCAAGACGGTCAACATTTATGGAAACCTACTTTCAGGCCGGGTGCTATCACCGACACTCGATTTTCCGGTCGTTCGTATCCTACTAGCAGATCTTCACGACGCCTGTAAGGCAAGCTCGCCCGGTTCCCTTCAAATAGCTGGCTGACCTTTGGATTTCGCTCGGCTCCTCGGGAACGATGATGCCTGAAGGCGAGACGGGCTTGGCCGAGTGGGACCGGGGCATGTTCGAGCCTCGGTCAAGGCAACTACGCGGTGACTGTGCTTGATTGCCAGGTTCTTGCTGAACATGTGTTAGTCGCGCATATGGCAGGTAGCATCAACGCTGACGAGATTTCGATTTGCATCTCCTTTCACGGCCCAACCACCTGAAGAGAACGGACGATCATCAGGGCCCGCTGGCGATTCCTGATTTGACTGCCAAAGTTATTTTCGCCTTGTTCCGGTGTTGACACTGGCGTAGCGTGCCGAAATGGCGCAGGCCCCGCCATGCCACAACCGACGCCACACGGGCTCCCTGTAGTTCGCGCTCTTCCCCAAAGCCAAGGCTCGCTGCCTTGGCTTTTTCGCTTTCTGGCATCTGCGTTTGGCCGGAAATAACCTTCAGGAGACCTGACACGTTTCGCAAGCACTATCCATCTAACCCCCATGAATCCTCGACAAGGAGCGGCGGGACGCCATGTCAACAATTCCCGCTGGGGCAGGTCGTCGCCACGCGAGGCGTTGTCGCCCACTTGACGCGCCACCTGATCGGACCCGGCTTATATCTGTCACGGCACGCACGCGGCGATTGGGGCTCGGTGCCCGAAGAGGACGCGAAGGCAAACGACCTAGCAGTGATCAGCGGGGCGCGAATCCTGTCGGCATATGACATTGCCGGCGTGCGGGTATGGATCATTACCGAGGCTGACCGAAGCGTTACGACGCTGCTCTTGCCCGAAGAGTACTGAGCCATGACGTGATCCACATCAGGCAACCCAAATCCAGTGAGGGCGGAGTCGCTGGTTGACCTATTCCTAACTGTCCTATCGGTGTGCCAATCACCGCCTCTGGCGCGTTCGACTACGAGGCGGCCGATCCGTCGGCTGACTGCTAGCCGACGTCAGGTAGTGTGTTCGTCTCCAGAGGCTCGCCGGCGATTGCCGGGCACATACCTACGACTGCCCTCCGATAGCTCAAGTAGCTCCACTCGCTCACCTTCCTAATGGCCAGGTCACTTTACGGCCGGCCCTAGCGCGGCAATCTTGCCGCGTTTTCGCCTTTCGCTGATTAGCGAAAAGGCTCACTTCGCAATACTCAAACAAGCCATGAAAAACGACACCAAGCTCGGTTGGGCGACGTTCGCCCATACGCAGCCGACATCAGGCCGGTCCAACGGCGCCACACATCGCCGAAGCCTGTCGGCTGATGGGTATGTGGCGGCCGCCCGCTCGACGGCGACTCAGCGCGGCTATGCAGCAGATGTGCGACATTTCATAAGCAAGGGGTGCAAGATTCCGGCAACGCAGCAGCAGTTGGCGGCATACCTTGCCGAGCTGGCATCAACTTTGGCCGTTGCCACCATAGAGCGGAGGCTGATCGCCATCCATCGTGCACATGTCGACAAGGGGCTGGATTCGCCGGCCCGGGACGCCTTGGTGAAACAAACTATGGCGGGTATCCGGCGGACCTTGGGTACGCGACAGCGCCAGGCCAAGGCCCTGGTCAAGGATGACTTGCTCGAAATGCTGGTGATGGTGGATCAGCGCAAGCCGATCCAGGCAGCGCGCGACCGCGCGCTGCTACTGGTGGGCTTCGCCGGGGCGTTTCGACGATCTGAACTGGTGGCAATCCGGTGCGAGGACATCACGGAGCATGCGAGCGGCCTAGAAGTCCTGATTCGACGTTCGAAAACGGACCAGGCGGGGGCCGGCCGTACCGTGTTCATCCCATATGCAAAAGGCGCTCGGTGTCCGGTCAAGGCATTGCGGGGGTGGCTAGAGCTGGCCGGGATTGCTTCGGGCTGGGTATTCCGCAGCGTGAGTCGGTACGATAAGGTCGGAACCGCCGCCTTGTCCGCGCAGTCGGTGGCATTGATCATCAAAGCTGCGGTCCGAAGGACTGGCGGTGATCCGTCTAGAGTCTCGGGCCACAGTCTGAGGGCCGGCTACGTTACGACTGCCGCCGAAGCCGGCCTACAGCCATACCAGATTAAAGAGCAAACTGGCCATCGGTCGGACGTCATGCTGGCCCGCTATATCCGGCCGGTGGCGAAGCCGAAAATTCCGACCTTGCTTTGATTGATGAAGTAGCAATTGCGGGCTCAGCAATCCGGCCTTTTCCTTGGTAGTGAATTTGGTGATGCATAAATCACATTTGGATCACCAAGGGAAGTGAGGTGCGCCCCAAACAAGGCGGTTCGAGGAACCTAATGCGGCACAATTGGCGATCCCGGTTGCTATAGAATATGAGCCAAATTCAGCACACTCATCGGACGTTTTCTTCCACTGAAGCCCAACTTCCAGCTGAACATTTCGTCGCAGTGAATGAAAATAATAATAGGCCTTGAATGACAAATCAGTTTTTTGAGAAGCCGATTCTCAATTCTCCGTACGAGTATCCGGGGCGTCACTGGGAGCTTGACGCGACCGGACAACCAACCCAACAGATCGTCGAAGCTCGCCGCAGGGCTGAATTCATCACGCCCATCCCAAAGGCCAAGAAGCAAAAAGGGGCGAAGCAGGACAGTCTGCTGTTCGACGATCTCTCGACCCAGGCACAGGCCTACGACCACACGGCCATCATCAACTCGGTGCGCCAGGAGGTCGATAAGTGGCGTGCCCTGAAGAATCCCGCGGATTGGCGAGTCACGCCGGAGACGGCCCGATTGCTGCAGCACTGGCGGCATCACGCCTTCAGCAGCATTCGCCCTTTTTTCTGCCAAGTTGAAGCGGCAGAGACGGTCATATGGCTTAGTGAGGTAGCGCCGCAGGTCGGCAAGATTGGCCAGACTTTCCTCGATCACCTGGCCAATGCCAACAACGATGCCAACCCGGAACTGATGCGTTTGGCGCTCAAGTTGGCCACAGGCGCTGGCAAGACGACGGTAATGGCGATGATCATCGCCTGGCAAACCGTCAATGCGGTGCGTCGGCCCGGCAGCAAAAAGTTCACCCGAGGCTTCCTCCTGGTCGCTCCTGGCTTGACCATCAAGGATCGCCTTCGCGTTCTGCAGCCCAACGACCCGGACAGCTACTATGCCAGTCGCGAGCTGGTCCCCAGCGACATGTTGGAGGATCTGAACCGCGCAAAGATCGTCATCACGAACTACCACGCTTTCAAACTTCGAGAGCGTATCGATCTATCCAAGGGCGGCCGTCGGCTGCTGCAGGGCCGCGGCGGCGATGAGCTGAATACCTTGGAGACTGAAGGTCAGATGCTCCAGCGTGTCATGCCCGACCTGATGGGCATGACCAACATCCTGGTCATCAACGATGAGGCTCACCACTGCTACCGCGAGAAGCCTGACGCCGAAACTGATGATCTGAAGGGCGACGAGAAGAAGGAAGCCGAGGAGAACAACGAGGCGGCCCGCATGTGGATCACTGGCCTGGAGGCGGTCAACCGCAAGCTGGGGGTTGCCAAGGTGATTGACCTGTCCGCTACGCCGTTCTTCCTGGCGGGCTCTGGCTATGTCGAGGGCACTCTGTTCCCCTGGACGATGAGCGACTTTTCGCTGATGGACGCCATCGAATGCGGCATCGTCAAGTTGCCTCGCGTACCCGTGGCCGACAACATCCCCGGCGGCGAGATGCCAAAGTTCCGCAACCTGTGGGAGCACATCCGCACACGCATGCCCAAAAAGGGCCGAGGGGCAGCAAAGTCGTTGGACCCCTTAAGCCTGCCGGTCGAACTGCAAACGGCACTGGAGGCCTTATATGGCCATTACCGGAGGACCTTCGACTTGTGGCAAGCGGCCGGCATTAAGGTACCTCCTTGCTTCATCGTCGTCTGCAACAACACGTCCACATCCAAACTGGTCTACGACTTCATCTCAGGCTTTACTCGCGAGAACGAAGACGGTAGCCAGACGCCTGTGCCTGGCCGCCTGGAACTGTTCCGTAACACCGACGAGTATGGCAACCCATATGGACGCCCCCGCACGCTGTTAATCGACAGCGAGCAGTTGGAATCCGGTGAAGCACTGGATGACAGCTTCCGTGCCGCCGCAGGACCGGAGATTGAGCAGTTCAAGCATGAGGTTTTCGAGCGCGGCGGTGCGCTGGCCGACGAACTTCGGTCCGGTAAGGACTTTGACGACGCGCGTCTGCTGCGTGAGGTCATGAACACAGTTGGTAAGGCAGGCCGGCTGGGTGACTCCATTCGCTGTGTCGTGTCGGTATCCATGCTGACCGAGGGCTGGGACGCGAACACCGTTACCCATGTGCTGGGGGTTCGTGCGTTCGGCACGCAGTTGCTCTGCGAGCAGGTGATCGGCCGCGCCCTACGCCGCCAGTCCTACGACTTGAACGAGGAAGGATTGTTCAACGTCGAGTACGCTGACGTGCTAGGCATCCCGTTTGACTTCACGGCCAAGCCCGTCATATCAAAGCCGCAGCCTCCGCGCGAGACGGTGCAGGTGCGTGCATTGCAGGATCGTGCGGCGCTGGAGATTCAGTTTCCCCGAGTGCAAGGCTATCGGGTCGAACTGCCCGAAGAGCGGTTGACGGCGGAGTTCACTGCGGACTCGCAGATGGTGCTGACGCCCGACTTGGTCGGCCCGTCCATTACGCAGAACGCTGGCATCATTGGCGAGACCGTGGACCTCAGCCTTGAGCACCTGGCTGACATGCGGCACTCCACCTTGCTGATGCACCTCACCAAGCGCCTGCTGATGAATCACTGGCGTGACCCCGGCGACGAACCCAAGCTGCATCTGTTCGGCCAACTCAAGCGTATCACCAAGGAATGGCTGGACACCTGCCTGACCTGCAAGGGCGACACCTATCCCGCGCAGTTGATGTACCAGGAACTGGCAGATGAGGCTTGCAACCGCATCACCGCAGCCATTACCAAGGCCGAGCAAGCGAACATGCGCCCAATCAAGGCGGTGCTGGACCCCTACAACGCAACCGGCACCACCCGTTTCGTCAACTTCAACACATCGAAGACTGAACGTTGGGAAACCAGCGGCCCGCCTCCCAAGTGCCACGTCAACTGGGTCATCCTGGACAGCGACTGGGAAGCGGAATTTTGCCGCGTTGCCGAGCGGCATCCGCGTGTTGTGGCCTACGTCAAGAACCACAACCTGGGCCTTGAGGTGCCGTATCGCTACGGCTCAGAGACGCGCAAGTACCGGCCCGATTTCATCGTACAGATCGACGACGGCCACGGCGCCGACGATCTTCTGAATCTGATCGTCGAAATCAAGGGCTACAGGGGCGAAGATGCCAAAGACAAGAAGCTGACCATGGACACCTACTGGGTGCCGGGCGTCAACAATCTAGGCGGCTATGGCCGTTGGGCCTTTGTCGAGTTCGCCGACGTCTACCAATTGCAGCATGACTTCGAGAAGGAAGTTGCCTCTGAGTTCGACCTGATGATGGAACGTGTGACCGGGCTGAGAACGCCTGATGTCGCAGGCTACATCGAATCATCCGAGGACGTGCTGCGAGCAGAAGCCACTTCGATTCCATGGGTCCGACCTGTCTTGGAGTCCCTCTGGCGTAGCGCCGCGCTGCATGAGTATGGTGAGTTGACCTTGTCGGACATTGAAAGAGTAGCCGCCCAAAACCAGGTTGATCCGGCCAACGTGATCGCGATCCTTGCTGCGCTTAGCGGCGAAAGCAAGGGCCGATTTCAGATGAAGTTGATAGACGGCGAATCAAACTCTCAAGTCACATTGCGCGACGCTCTGCTAAAGCGAAGGGCGACGGAGCGTGGCGCTAATGGTGCACCTTGGGCATGGGACGAATGGGCCTCTGAAGTCCGCGTGAGCTGGCTCGGCTATGGCCTTGGGGAGCTCCCCAATGGCTGATAGCAACTTGAAGCGTTTGTGCGAAATCCTCGCGAGGCGTTGTCCGGAGGCGGTTGAATTGCTGACAACCGTGACGGAAGCGGATTTCGACGATGCCTTTGCGCCCTGGCTCGCTCGGGCAATTCACGATCTTGAGGCGAATAGCAAGAACTTTGCGGGCCTTGGCGAGACAGGGCTGGTTGCGGCGTTAGCGATGGGGCTACGCATGCCGGGGCTAACCGTCAGCCAAGAGGAGAACTCGAACGGTCATGTTGACTTGACGGTCTCGCTCGATCACAGCTACCCACTGTTGTTTTCTCTAGGCGAAGCCAAAGTGTATGACGGCCCCAATCTGCACAAGAAGGGCCTGGCACAACTAATGGGCCGGTACATGACTGGGAGAGAGGCTCAATGCCTCATGCTGTCTTTCGTAAAGAAGAAAAACATCGCTGGCATTGCCAAGGAACTTCGCGAAGACATGGACAAGTCGATGCCCTCATCCCAACAGGGCAAGAGTACAGCTTTGCCAATCAAGTGGGCCTTCAAGACGGCGCATTTGCACGCCACTGGCGACCTCCGAACCGTCGCTCACTACAACTGCAATCTCTTCAATCCCGTTTCCGACGCCTCAGCTAGCTCTGAAATTTGAACCATGGCCACTAACAAGACCTCCCCGCTGAGCGTTGAGACGATCAAACACGAAGACGCCAAGCGCAAGAACATTCCCACGGCCGAGTACCAGTCGGTCATGAAGAAGGAGCAGCAGAGCCCGGTGCGCGTTGCGTACCCTCGCGAGCGCGAGGGGCGGAACCGAGACCTGGATCCACAATTGGTCTGGCGCGGTAAGGATGAGCAGGACTGGTCAGACCTGGTAGTGCACGCGCCGCCTCTATACATACAAGAGAAGGTCCACCCCAAGGTGCTAATTGACGACCTCAAGCGGCGGACTGAACGCGCGCAGGGATCGGACTCACCGCAGGTCGACATGTTCGCGGACTTCAACGGCTTGCCGAACGAAGACGCCAAGACCGAGTTCTATGCACATGACGCCCATTGGGCCAACCGCATGATCCTGGGCGATAGCTTGGCAGTCATGGCCTCGCTGGCAGAGCGCGAGGGTCTGCGCGGCAAGGTGCAGTGCATCTACCTTGATCCGCCGTATGGCATTAAGTTCAATAGTAACTTTCAGTGGTCAACCACTAGTCGCGACGTTAAGGACGGCAATGCCGAGCACATTACTCGCGAACCGGAACAAGTAAAGGCCTTTCGCGATACTTGGCGCGACGGGATTCATTCCTATTTGACGTATTTGCGTGATCGTCTAACTGTCGCTCGTGATCTGCTCGATGAAAGTGGATCGATATTTGTTCAGATTGGTGATGAGAACGTACATCGAGTTAGGGCGCTTCTCGATGAAGTTTTTGGTGATGAGAATTTTATTTCACAGATAAATTTTCAGTCCATGACGCCATTGGAGTCCGGGAAGATCGAGTCTGTTTTTGATCACATAGTTTGGTACGCCAAGGACAAAGAAAGAATCAAATATAAGAATCTCTACCGGGAAAAGATGTTTGATGGGAATCCGGAATTTAAATTTCGCGCCAAGGATGTCGGCTACGAAGAGCTGAATCTCTCCGCTGCCCCGGTAGGTTCAACCGCTGGGGTCTTTAAGAGGTCAGTTCTGGAGTCGTCGGGATTCACGCCATCATGCACTTTCACCCATGAGCATAAAGGACAGCCTTTCTTCCCGCGTGGGAAAAAAAGCTGGAGAACAAATACGCAGGGCATGAATCGACTTGAGAAGGCGGACCGTCTCTTTGTCTTAGGCTCGAAGCTTTACTATAAGCTCTACTATGATGATTTCCCATGCATGAGTTATTTGAATACGTGGCCGGACACCGTGGCGGGCTTTGGGGAAACCAAAACATACGTTGTGCAGACGCATCCTAAGATTATTCAACGCTGTATGTTGATGACCACGGATCCGGGCGACTTGGTTCTAGATCCCACGTGTGGGTCTGGCACAACTGCGACTGTTGCAGAGCAGTGGGGACGGCGGTGGGTGACGATTGATACCTCTCGAGTCGCGCTGGCGCTGGCCCGTGCACGAATTATGGGGGCTCGATATCCGTACTACCTGTTGACAGATAGTCAAGATGGTCAGATTAAAGAGGCTCAACTTACCGGAAAGACACTGGGTAATGTGACGACTCGGGGCTCGGTTCGACAAGGATTTGTATACAACCGCGTGCCGAGAATAACCCTGGGATCTGTTGCTCACAACTCTGAGATCGATGTAATTTGGGATAAGTATCAGCTACGACTGGAGCCTCTTCTTGCGGGAATAAATAGCGCGCTCGGTACTTCGTGGCATGAATGGAGCATTCCTCGTCTGCCTGATTCCAAGTGGCCAGCAGCAGTCCAGCGAGATCATGCTGAGTGGTGGAAACTGCGAGTTATTCGTCAAGAGGAGATTGACGCATCCATTGCAGCCAAGGCTGAATTTGAGTACCTCTATGACAAACCGTACGAGGACAAGAAGAAGGTCCGTGTGGCAGGTCCGTTCACGGTGGAAAGTCTGTCGCCGCATCGCGTACTGGCTATCGATGAAAACGACGAGCTGATCGATCCTGCCGACCCTAAGGTGGCCAAGCAGCAAGCCGACTTCGAGGCTGCGCGCGACTTTGTGCAGATCATTCTTGACAACCTCAAGACCGCTGGTGTGCAGCAGGCCCACAAGGAAGACAGGGTCGTTTTCAACTCGCTGGTTCCTTGGCCCGGCGATTTGGTGTGCGCCGAGGGGGGCTACGAAGACAGTGCCGGCGAGAAGCGCGCCGCCATTTTTATTGGGCCGGAGTTCGGCACGGTGTCTCGACCGGACCTGGTGGCCGCCGCGCGCGAAGCTGGCGATGCCGGCTTCGATGTACTGATCGCTTGCGCCTTCAACTACGACGCGCACTCCTCCGAGTTCGAGAAGTTGGGGCGCATTCCTGTGCTGAAGGCGCGTATGAATGCCGATCTCCACATGGCAGAAGACCTCAAGAACACGGGCAAGGGCAATCTTTTCGTGATCTTCGGCGAACCTGATATCGACATCCTGCCCGCCGAAGGCGGTCAGGTGCGAGTGAAGGTCAATGGCGTGGATGTGTTCCACCCCAACACCGGCGAGGTCCGCAGCGACGGGGCCGAGGGCATTGCCTGCTGGTTCATCGACACCGACTACAACGAAGAAAGCTTCTTCGTCCGCCACGCCTATTTCCTTGGTGCGAACGACCCCTACAAGGCACTCAAGACCACGCTGAAGGCGGAGATCAACGAAGACGCTTGGGCGACCTTGAACAGCGACACATCGCGCGCATTCGACAAGCCGAAATCCGGGCGCATCGCCGTGAAGGTGATCAACCACCTGGGCGACGAGGTGATGAAAGTGTTCAAAGTCTCATGACTTTGGGGTTCATTCCGAAAGCCGTTTGATCTAACAGGTAGAGCGATGGAATTTCGTATTTCCGACACCTTCAACGACAGCCTCGCGAGACTCACGGGCGACGAGCAGAAGGCGGTGAAGACGACCGCTTTCGACTTGCAGTTGAACCCAGCGCATCCGAGCATGAGCCTGCACAAGATCGACCAGTCGAAGGACAAGAACTTTTGGTCTGTCCGGGTCAATAGCGACATCCGGCTCATCGTGCACCGGACCGCGACCAGCTTCCTGCTCTGCTACGTTGATCATCACGACAAGGCCTACAAGTGGGCGGAGCGAAGGAAGCTTGAGGTTCATCCCAAAACAGGCGCGGCACAGTGGGTTGAGATTCACGAGCGCGTAGAAGAAATTGTTGGTAAGCGTGCTGCCGGTGGCGACTCAGCTACCGAAGGCTTTGGAGGCCATGCAGGCGGTTTTCCCAAAGGCCATCAACGACAGCAAAAGCCGCAACTCTTTGTTGGCTGCTCGGACGAGGAGCTTCTTGGCTACGGCGTACCGCCCGAATGGCTGGCCGATGTTCGAGCGGCGAACGAAGACAGCTTGCTGATCCTCGCAGAGCATCTTCCGGCCGAGGCAGCGGAGGCGTTGCTGGAGTTGGCAACGGGCGGCGTGCCGACGTCCGTTGCCGGAGCACGACCTGGCGTAGATCCATTCAATCACCCGGATGCGCTGCGTCGATTCCGCGTCATGAAGGACGTGGAAGAGTTGGAGCGTGCCTTCGACTTTCCATGGGAGAAATGGACTGTCTTCCTTCACCCTGCGCAGCGGCAATGGGTCGAGCGCGACTACACAGGACCAGCGCGGATCTCGGGGTCGGCAGGTACTGGCAAGACCATCGTAGCACTGCATCGAGCGGTGCATCTGACTCGCCAGAATCAAGACAGTCGCGTGTTGCTGGTCACATTCTCCGACACTTTGGCTAGCGCGTTGGGGACAAAGCTACAAAACCTGATCGGCAATCAGCCAAGGCTAGCTGAAAGGCTCGAAATCCATGCCATGGAAGCCATCGGCAAGCGGCTGTACGCCGCGTATTGGGGCAAGCCGAAGCTCGCGACGCAGGCGGATCTAGGTCAGGTCTTGCTAGAGGCTGTGAAGGCCGAACCGAGCTTGAAGTTCAGCCAGCGGTTCATCCATGGTGAGTGGGCTGATCTTGTCGATGCTTGGCAGCTCAAGACCTGGGAATCCTATCGGGATGTCAAGCGATTGGGACGTAAGACCAGGCTGTCAGAGGCACAGCGCAGCGCCCTGTGGGCGGTCTTTGAACGTGTGCAATTGATCTTGCAACGACGGGGGCTGATCACGCAGGCTGAGATGTTCTTCCGACTGGCTGAGAAGATGGAGACGCTGCGGCAACCGCCCTTCGAGTTTGTGGTGATCGATGAAGCGCAGGATGTCAGCATCGCTCAGCTCAAGTTCCTCGCGGCCATCGGCGCTAGTGAGGGCCATGTTCGCCCTAACAGCCTATTCTTTGCTGGCGACCTGGGACAGCGGATATTCCAG
The DNA here is from genome assembly GCF_008693385.1 of Cupriavidus pauculus. Taxonomy (NCBI): domain Bacteria; kingdom Pseudomonadati; phylum Pseudomonadota; class Betaproteobacteria; order Burkholderiales; family Burkholderiaceae; genus Cupriavidus; species Cupriavidus pauculus. The sequence goes on along the minus strand of NZ_CP044065.1, from coordinate 2,443,781 downwards.
CAGCCCTTCTCATGGAAATCCTTAGGTGTGGACGTGCGCGGACGGGCGCGCACCTTGCACATCAACTATCGAACATCGCATCAGATTCGGGCTCAAGCCGACCAGCTACTTGGGCCTGACTTCTCGGACGTGGACGGCAATACGGAGGATCGGCGCGGTACCGTGTCAGTCTTCAATGGGCCTGCTCCAGAGGTTCGCTCATTCAAATCTGAGGCCGAAGAATGCCAGGCTGTGACCGCCTGGCTTCTGGAACGTCTGAAAGACGGCTTGATGCCGCATGAACTGGGGATCTTCGTCAGGTCCGATGCACAGTTGGATCGCGCCGTCGTGGCCGTCAAGGCTGCAGGGATCCCACTCGGCGTACTGGACGCACATGTCGAGATCACGAGCGGTCGAGCATCAATCTGTACGATGCATCTCGCAAAGGGATTGGAATTCCGCGCTGTAGCGGTGATGGCGTGCGACGACGAAGTCATCCCTTTGCAGGAGCGCATTGCAGCAGTTGCCGACGATTCAGATCTTGAAGAGGTCTACAATACCGAGCGGAACCTGCTCTATGTTGCATGCACGCGTGCCCGTGACCGATTGCTTGTGACGAGCACCGAGCCTGCGTCAGAGTTTTTGGACGATCTCCGTGGCTAAGGGACGATGGCATCCGGCGAGACAGTCAGGAGCTTCCCTGGTAAGCAACGTCAGCGCAGCGCCACGTAGCGAAAACACACCATTATCGATAGTTTGAAAGGTGTGACGTCGTAGCTGCCGAAGGGAAACTACGCCAATCGGCTCGGCGTTTTTGCCCGTGCATCACCTTCCGACCCAAGCGACTTACGACTTGACAAGCTTCCCAACTCGGAGCGTGAACGCCCGGGTCGAGGGGTGATGGAGACTCGCTTGCTAGCCTCCGGATCCTCCCTTTTCGCTATCCCCGGCAGGTTTTCGCAGCGTTTCGACTATTTCGGAGACTTCGGAAAGAGCATGCTCAACGTCCCGGTACGGCAAGACCTTGAACAGACTGGGTAGGCCAAGCGCCATTAGGGAAACATAGCCATCGCCGAGTTGGAGGCTGTGGATCTCATGATCGGGAGTTCGGTATTGGACCGGAGGCGCCCGATGCCGTTCATCCAACTTGAATGCGAGAACGATAGGAATGTTTCGTGTGCACGCAAGTTGCAGTTCGATGCCGAGTCCGGTGGACGGGTAGCTTGCTTCGGCGATGACCACGTCAGCCCACTCGACCATTTCCTTGTCCCAGAGGTAGCAGAGACGGGCGCGATCAGCGAATGGCTTTTGAGCAAGCTGGGGATCACTATCTCTCAGCGCATACTTGACCTCGGCCGCAGGCTGGCGAGCCAATCCATCGGCAATGCCTTCTATCAACCTGACGTATTCTGCAAATTCGTCTCTGGGAACATGCGTAAGGCCGCATGCGACATAGATCTTCATGTTGTGCATTGAGGCTCAGCTCGCCGGTCGAACGTTAGGCACCATGAACTGCTGCCCGGTTAGCTCAGCAGAAAGCTCATCGAGGAACTGAGGCGGTGACATCCGAATGAATTCGGTCAGGAGCCAGTTCTTCTGGCCAGTCAAGAACGAGGCAAGCTCCATTGGTCGATAGCGGCAGATTTCGCTTAAGCGATGCATAGCCAATAGGGTGCAAGTCAATGGGAATCGCTTCAGACGGGCTGGCCCAGGGACGACTGCCTTTGCGTACCAGAGCGTTTGTGAGCCCGCGATGTAGTTCAGATCGGGTCGAAGCCCTCGCAAGAGCCCCGCTACCGCCGAAGTCTCCGCGGTCGTGCGGGCTACTGGCTGTGTTAGGGCAATATTTGCGACGGACCTAATGGTCCTGCCATCGTTCGCGGTCGGGTCTGCGATGAGCGACGGTGGCAATCGACGGATGAACGTCGGTCCCGCAAAGTCCTTCGACAACATTGCAGAGAAGTAAGCGGTCCTTGAAACTGCATCAAACTCGATACGGCATTCCGTCAGCGGGATGAAGAGGTCTTTCTGGTTTTTGTATGTAAGGCAGAATGTTCGATGAATCCAAGGAATGTTAAAAAGCAGCTCCTCTAAGCTGTGATTAGTGCTCGTCTCCGCTTCTGAGAAGTATTGCGACAATGCGGGCGCAATTCCCCTCTGCATGAGCCTGACACCTTCATTCGACAAAGCAATTTTGCTTGAAGAGCCTCGCATGTTGTGTGCCCGAACGCCGTGGTGCTCATCAAAAGGCACAGACTTGGCGGAGAGTAACGCCTTCACAGCGTTCATAAATGAGTAGTACAGGAGCAATGGTGCCGAACTAACTGGCATACCCTCGGCTGCCTGTGCGAACGTTTGGGCCTGTTGCCAGTAGAAGAGGGCGGAGATCTTGCGTTCCCGACGGAGCCAAAGCGCCACGTATTCCCAGTGGCTGTTCGTCAGCACAGTTCGAGCCCCCAGATTGGGGTTGACAGTTGCTTTGTGCGGGCCTACGTCCCGCTCGTTTATACGAAGCGTTGGCATTTAGCGGTGGTTCTGCGGCTTTCCCTTACAGGTGACCAGTTGGGCGCGGTCCCCAGGGAGGTTTTGGCCAGATTTGCACGCACGAATATTCACGGCAGCTTGAAATCCAGCCCGAGGTGATGACAAAACTCGGCACACAGGGATTCGGCCGAGGCCCAGCCACCACTGTAGCCGTGCTCATCGGGAGTGAGGCAAATCGTCAAGACCTTGATTAGTCCTGTTGCGAGATGCTTCTTGATTGTCAAGCACAGGTCTTCAACATATTCCGGCCCGAGGAGACGCCGGCATTCGCCGTCTTCCATGTCGCAAAAAAAATAATCAAGATCAATATTGACAATCCAGTTGCGACCCTCGGTGAGCCAGAAGTCAAAGTTCTTCGGTATATCCCATGGCAAGACGTTTCTGTATGATCCCTCAGGAACATTGGGCTCATCGCCATCGCCGTGGGTAGCGAAGTAAAGTTGACCCAGATGGTTCTTCTCATGCTCAAGAAAGAGGCTGAGGTAGTTGTCCCAGCGGATGATTTCACAGGGGAATCCATTAATTGTTCCCCGAAAATTCAGATAGTCTACCAGCGACACGCCGCGCATCTGAGCGGGCAGATGCTGCAACCAAAGTGCTAGGTTGCTGCTCAACGTGTCAAAGTGCCGGTCAATGTGAAACAGGTCAGCCCGTTCTTCGCTCGGCAGGTGGCGCAGCCAACACCACCAGGCGGCACGGTGATTGTCCATGATGTAGATCTGGCCGTCCTGCCATAAGAAGTTTTGGGTGCCATGCCCAGAGATTCCACGCGTTTTAAGTGGTATGTGCCATGTGCCAGCCAAATTAGATCTCCGTAGTTGATTTGCCTCGCACGTTGCCACAACAAGTGGAAACGAGGTATTTCCAGAAGGATTGCGGGAAATCCTGGCTACTTGCTGCGTATAGTAGATGCTCTGGTCATGCTTCTGCTGCGTCCGCCTTCGGCTTCAGGCTGACCCAGAAGCCCGTCCCATTCTGCTGGTTCATGACCAAGTCGGGGTAAGTGCGAACCATGTCAGATAGCGCGGCATGGCCGAAAGCCTTGGGCGAGAACCCTGGATCTGTGCGTTTGAGGTACTGTCCTAGGGCCCCCAAGCCCACCCAGCCATCTGGCGTGTCGCCGGCGAGCAGCTCGACGGCCCTAATTACTGCCTTGGGTCGCCGCTTCGTCGGGGGCTTCGCAGGAGCCGCGGCAGCCTTTGGTTTCGCCGGGTCTGCTGGTTCGGCGACAGGCTCTGGCGGCAACCACTCGAAGAACTGATCGCTGGCATTGCGCAGTGCGTCAGGCGTCTTGGTCTCCCCAACGATATGCACAGTGGCCCCGCGCTCGCGGAGCTTGCGGCAAAGGTAGGCGAAATCCGAATCGCTCGTGACGAGGCAGAAGGTATCGGCGCGAGAGTCGAACATGGCTTCCATCGCATCCAGGGCCAAGGCGATATCAGCGGTATTCTTGCCCGCCGCATATTGATACTGTAGACAGGGGGTAAAGGCGAGGCGAACCATGGCTTCCTGCCACTTGTGGGCAAGTGTGGCATGGTTTCCGTACCCTCTACGAAGTACGACGCGCCCGAACTGGGCAACGACCCGGAGCGCGTATTCGAGGATCTCTGGACTTGTATTGTCGCAGTCTACGAGTACTGCGACCCGTGCTTCCGCTGGTGCCGATTGACCCGCCATCCTTGCCACCTTTTCATTGTTGTTCCTGCATCATAGCAGGGGCAATTGCCTAGAAGTTGGCTTGGCCAGTGGTGCTGCTGGCCGTGGAGGCTGAGGTGATATTGGCAGGTTTGCTCAATTTATACATCGAATATCAATGAGTGAGCTGTATCGCCACGTCGACCAAACTGAACCGCTGGGGCAACAGCCTCGGCCTGCGCTTGCCGCAACACATCGTAGAATGCGCCGGACTAGCCGCCGGGGACTATCTGTATATACGCCTGTTGGACTCTGGCGAGATCATGATACGCGCGGGCAAGGCCGAAAATGCTCCGCGCGAGTATGGGCTTACTGATGGCCAGTCACAGCAGGATGAGCCCGAGTTGGAGTGGTAACCTTCGCAAGTTGCACATCTTGTTAATTCTTGGCTCCCCGCCGGGCTCGGTAGTTCCTTCAGCGGACCGGCCAGCGTGCTGAGCGGCCAGGATACAAGCTTGGCGAGTGACAGCTTGACCGTGGTAATGGCGAGCATCAGGAGGGGCTTTTTCATAGCAGTTTGCCCGCCGAGTTGGGTGGCGGGGCGATGTGGCGGCGCACGCGTAGTCAGCGAGGATCGCTACACCGCCACAGTTGGTCTCTCAGTCCTTGTTTCTGAGGCAGCCGCTACAGGGCCACAGAGATCGCACATAGGCGGCTACCTAGAAACCGCTACAGGGCTACAGGCTCTGCTCGCCGAGTTCATGCGGCAGCCACGGCTCCTCATATGGGTCGACATAGACCCGCCCGAGGCCCTTGCGAATGCCCGCCCTGTCGCAAAGCTCGTTCCATTCATCGCGCATATTTAGTGAGTGGAACAGCTTCGGGTCGCATCGAATTGCATCCGGCACCGCCACGAAGTTGTCGGGGGCAAGGATATCGCCGATTTGCACCGGAACCTCGATTTCGCCAGGCGGCAGACCGTCAATATTAATCGAGTACTTCTCCCACAGAAACCTGCGGTGACGGCGGAGCGCGCGTCCGTTGTAGTCAAAGTAGGGCAGCATGTCGCCGCCGTTCTGCCAGAACGCCACCGTACCCCTATACGGTTGCGGTATCTGCCAAAGTTCCTCCTGCCGCAGGCGCGCACGGAGACTCCCCCGCAGGTCGTATTTTTTGAGCAGGTCAAGCAGCATTGCGGCGAGCATGGGTGGACTGAGGTGGCGAGGTGTCACTGTTTGTCCGGCGAACCAGGCATGGCTGGCAAAGTACTTCTGTCGGAACACGGCCTCAAGCCTGACATTTGAGGAGGCGAGTTCGCCGAGGGTTTCGGCTGCTTGGCTTTCCGGCAGCACGAGCTTCTTTCGGCGCTGATCGATCTCCGCTGCCTTGTCATATCCCTTCGGGGCAGCCGTTTGCGAGCTTTGGTCGTAGTAGAAGCTCTCATCGTGGTACAGCGCCACATTGATCCCGCAGCGGATACCTGCACAGGCCAAGCCGTTGACTACCGCCCCAACGCTCATTCCCCGCGGGACACGGAGCATGACGGGGATATCTACTCGGGTGACTGTAATGTCTTCGCCGCGTGCAAATTCTCTGGCCCTTTTCAACGGGATGTTGAGCCCATGCCAGTCTTTCACGGCCCTCAGCATAGAGAACGCTGTCATGATCATATCGTTAGATGCGACGATGTTGTGCTCCTGAAGGTGCGCAGCACAGCTTCCTTCAACGAGTAGCCGATTCTTAGATTTGACGTGCTTGACGCTGAGCGTGCGCCGGCCTGACGAAGAGCTCATATTTCCGTGATCGGTGGATCGCGTCTCCTCACCATTCTCTGTCCGTACGTGAGTGGGCAACGTCGCGTCGATGCCATCCACTGCAAGCCCTACGGTGTCGAGCATGATGCAATCTTCTATCTTCGTGGGATTCATAAGGCTGTACTCATCGAATATGAGTTGAACTGGTATTCCATGGATATCATTGACGGCTATCAAGCTGATTCGTACGGATATCTACATGGGAATACAGCTATACAAAATAGGTACATAGTTACGGTATTACGTCACTGCTGCCTTACCGCTGTGTAGCGGTGTGGCGGCTCATGCTGAATCGGGTATGTGGTTACCCTTACCGGGCTTACTCCGGTCGCCAGGGAGATATCGAGCGAATGCGTCCTCAAAGTCCCGGCGGTAGTAACCCTTGAGCGACGGGGCAGGGCCTACGTCTTCCGGCGACCGCTCCGTGCGCAGATTGACGCTTTTAATGTGCAAAGGACGGAGTGACCGTGAAACGTCATGTGCTGTGATTGGCCCGCCGCGCGTGAACGTTGCCCATGGTTTTTCGGGGTCAAAGGTTAAGCTCTGGATCAGCTGGCCTGTCGAGAGCTTTGAGGCTGCTTTCGACTCGAAGGCCAGCTTGATGTCTGCGAGCAATTCTTCCAGGCCAGCCTGAGGCTGATGATCGTTTCGCGTCGAAAGTGTGGTCGCGGCTTGGAGAGCATGCACGAGCCAGTCATCGCCTAAGAGGCTTGCGACTGCGAGTAGTGGCTCCCAGTTGTCCGAGAACCGGTCGTTGCCCAGGTTGATGGAGTCGCCGATGGCGTTTCGGACATCGTTTGCATGTTCATGTGCCAGTCGGGCAAAGCAGGCGCGAATCGGAGCAAACGCATCATTGGCTGATGGTATGTGCTTCTCCACGATATCATCCGGGCGCTTGCGTTGCAGTTCAATCAAGATTGATCGATCCTCCAGCGTTTCGGGAAGGCGGCCAATTCCGAATATCGCCTTCATGAAGAAGGTGCCAAATGAGACGGTGCGGCCTTTTTCCACTCTGGTGATAGACGCCGCCTGTCGCGTGTGACCGGAATTGATGATGCCGATAAGTTCACGGGAGTGAATAAACGTGTCTGCTTCGTCGATTAGGGTCGTCGGCTTGTTGTGCGCTGGCATTCGATACAGCGTCGCCGGTGTTACGTTGGAGGCTGCGTAGGCTCGAAACGCCAGACTCTTCAGAATGCCTAGCGCAGTTGTCTTTCCACACCGCTTGACGGGGGAGAAGAACGCGAGCAACGGGGCGACGCGGATGACGTCAACGAAATAGGTTGCCAATGCCCAGAGGATGATCGCAATAGCGACATGGGCGTCCACGATCAAATGACGCATGACCAGCATCACAGCATGCTGTGCCATCACGCTGCCGCTTATCTGACCTGGCCAGCGACTTGGGGCAGGCGGATCGAGCGGGTCGTCGGCGTGCATGTCGAGCACAGAACTGTCCGGCACAGTAGCAGCGGCGATGCTACGAAGAATGCCGTCCGAACCGAGGGATCTGTAGCATTCGATGAAGGAGTTAGCGTCCTCAGCTACGGCCAGCTTGATGTCCAGGTGAGCGGCAGTTTCGGCGGCGATGCGATGGCTTGGGTCGTCGCTCGTCCCGGTGCACACGATCAATTCCATGTCGGGATACTTCCCTTGGAGGTCTGCAGCAATCTCGAGGATGTTTTCAGCATAGATTGCGCATGCGACCGGGGCGTCGGTCACCTCGTGAATGGCTGCGGCACTCGCCCAATCCGTGGCGATATAGATCGGAGAGTCGCCGAGCTGGACACCAAAGCGGATGTAGCCGCCTTCGATTTTGGCGCCGGGAATCATTAGTTCTTCATGACCGCCGTCCGCCATGCAAGCGACGAGTACATTGCAGGCTTCCCCGGCCTTGTCACAGACTTTGAATATGAGTGCATTGGAGCAGTCGATGCCCCAGATCATCAATGGGGAATTACATTCGAAGCCTACGGCCTTGGTCAGGCCAGTGGCTGCGGCAACTGGGTGAACCCCTGTAGCAAGTGCGAGGTCCGCGAAAACTGTGGCGATTTTTGCCGTGACAGCATCTTTCGAGCGAGGCCATTCCGTTGGGTTCTGCGAAAACAGATCGTGTGTATTCATGGGAGCCTCTTCCTTCTCAGGCTGCCAGCGTTGCATCGCGCTCGGCAATACGCTGCTGTACCCAATCGTTGATCTCTTTACGGACCCAGGCTGTCGCCCTGCCCAGTTTCACGCCTTGCGGAAATCGGCCCCGTCGCATGAGCACGTAGACCTGCGGTCGGCTGATGCCAGCGATCTGAAGTACAGTGGGAAGCCGGATCAGCTCATTGATTTCGGTAGGTGCTGTGCTTTCGCGGGAGCATGTGTAGGGCTTCGCCGTAGACCCCATGAGTTGCGTTGTTGCCAGTTTGATGTTGGTACTTTGCATGGAAGGCTCCGTTCGTCTGTTGAAGGATGTTCGTGATCGAACGGACGCATTCTTCCTTTCAGGGAACCTCACGGCGAATAGCAAGACCTGCTTTAGGCCGGGCTCGGGTCGCACGAAAACGCTTCCTTGCTATTTGCGGGATTACTTGGGGTGTGGTAGTGGCGGCGCAGGCGTTCCGGATTGCGTTGGGGAATTGGCGCCGTGTGGCAGTTGGGCTTGCGAGGGGGGATGTGCCAGCGGCGATTCTCTCGGCTGCTGGCACATCGCTGCGACGGGTGACCTACGTTTCAGTCGAATTAGGTGGCTACTGCGCCAGCGATATCTGGGCATGCACGAGCCAGCGATAGAGCTTCCTGACTAAGAGGTTGGCTCGACGAAGATGCGTTTCCTCCATGGAATCGTGGAAATCCGTCATCCAACTGGGCGAACGTCTGCCCTTAGTGGGGCCAATGCCTACTTCCCGAGCGATGTCATTGGCGCGCGTCTGGTCAAAGTTGGCTGACGCGCTTGCTGTAGCCAGGGCGAGAAGGGCTTTCAGGTAGCGGCTGTTAGTTGGAGGTCTTTCAGACTGACCTGGCACGGTCGGAATGAGTTGGGGAAAACGAGATGGCCAGTTCGTAACCTCCTCTTGCTTTTGGAATCGGCAGTGGATTTCGCGCAGCAGCCGCAGGCAAGTCTCCGTCTCTGTAACGATGGGGCCCAGTGCATCGACGCCGACAACCCGCCAGAAAGAAGCGTTGTCGTCCGTCGAAATGCCCGCATCGTGGGTTCGTCGAAACCCGACATGGGAAAAGACATCCTGATAGTCGGTCGTTTCGATTGTCGCCGTGGAGGTGTCCTTTGTCAGCATGCCGTTTTCGCGCCAGTATGCGCGATGCACTTGAGCAAGTGCCTTTAGGGAGGCGACTTGAGCATCAGGAGGCACGCTGCAGTCAATTGCAGCCCAGACCATGCGCTCGTGGCGGGAGGTATCGCATAAGTTTGCGCACCTGGCCGCGCCATATCCGAAGGCTGTCTCACTGACAACAAGCTGTGGCGGGGTTTCAGTCGGGCGCTTGCCGGCAGCGCGTTGAGCCGGCCAGGTTGCACCGACCTCGATGAGACGGCGGTCTTCCTGAGTGACGCGCTTCAGCGGAAAAAACCAGGAGCCGGCCCCATTCAGTTTCGGCAAAGTCTCAAGTGACGGGTCCAGCCATGCGGCGAGCCCAAACTCGAGGGCGCAGGCAGGGTCGGCTCCTGCTTATACGTGCACATGGGCGGCATTGACGAGGTGGCTTCGGATCTCGCTCAGGTGCTCTGCATCGGGTGTCTCTGCGCTAGCGCGAGCAAAGGCTTGTTTGTAGTCATTGCTCAACCGAAGGAACTGCCACGCCCAGTCATCGGGCGTGTAGTGGGCTTCTGCCTCGGTGGGTGCAAACAACTTCTCGTTGATCGTCGTTACCTGTGCGGGCGGCTCGATGAAATCAGCCCACATCTGCATCATGGCGATGCGTTCCGGCATGTAGTCGGCATGGTTGTAGGCGGCGCGCACGCGGTTGCGCTCGGCGTGGGCGAGCTGGCGCTCGATGACATCCGCACGCACGCCGCGATTGTTCAGCCAAGTACTGGCAGTCGAGCGCAGGCCATGCGGCGAGAAGCGGTTTGCATAGTCCATCCGCTTGAACATGACGTTGGGCGTGGACAGGCTCATGGGCTTGGTGATGGTGCTGTTGCTCGGGAACAGGAAGGGCGAGCCAAACGATAGCGGCCGTAACTGCGTCAATGCTTCCAACGCCTGCCGGCTGAGCGGTACCACGTGGGCATCGCGCATCTTCATGCGCTCAGGCGGGATCGTCCACATCGCCTTGCGCATGTCGAACTCCGACCAGCGCGCCTCAACAATTTCTGTCTTGCGTACGAATGTGAGCAACATGAGCAAGATGCATAGCTTGGTGGCGACAGATCCGGTATCGGCGTCGAGGCGTTCGACAAACTCATGAATCTCATCCTCTCGCAACGGCTGATGGCTGACCTGCGCAGGCAGATCCGCCCAGCCCTTCAAAATGCGCCCTGGGTTCGCCTGAATCTTGAGTTTGCGCATCCCGTGGTCGAACACTTGGATAGCTGTTTGCCGAACGCGCTCCGCTGTCCGCACGCCGCGAACTGATTTGATCCGTTCGAGGACGTTCAGTAGCAACGTGGGGTCAATCGACTCGAGCGGCAGGTTGGCGAGATAGGGGTTCAGATCGCGGCGCAGATAGAGCTCGTGGGCCTCGCACCATACATCGGAGCGTTGATCTTTCTTGCTGTCATACCAGTCCTTCGCCACATCGGAGAAGCTGTTGCCGAGTTGCGCTTCCGATGCCAGTTTAAGCAGCTTCTTGTTGATGGCGGGATTGACGCCGCGAGCGAGTTGCTTCTTGGCTTCGCTCAGGCATTCACGAGCTTCCGCGAGACTGATGGAGGGATATGTGCCGAACGTGATCGTGTAGCAGCGGCCAGCATACCGATAGGTGTAGCGCCAGGACTTGGATTTCTTGAAGACGACCAAGCACAAGCCCGTGCCATCGCGCAGCGTCCGCGCCTTGTCGTCATATTTGATGCTCTCGATTTTCTTGGTGCTCAGAATCATTCTGGGACTCAATGTAGAGGTATTGGGCGGCATCAAACATAGCAATGGCGCTGGCTCGCGGTCCATCGTCGGCTAACTTTGGCGGATCCACGGTTTTTCATTAAATGGATGACAAGCGGGGGAGCATTGGGTACTGTCTTCGGCATGACTAGGTAGCTCTGCTGACACGATGGCAATGAAGCAGTACAAGAGAGATTTGGAAGGGATGGAAGAGTGTCGGCGCGATGGCATGCGCATGCTCGCTCGCGGCGTTTCCCAGGCGGAGGTGGCGCGCCATCTCGGTGTCAGCCGGCAGGCAGCATCAAGTTGGGCCAAGAAGCTGGCAGAGAGTCCCCAGGCGTGGCGTCAGCGGCCATTGGGGCGTCCTGCCGGTTTGAATGAAGCGCAACGACGCTCGTTGAGGAAGACGCTGTTTGTGGGGCCTACGAAGCGCGAATCCCCATCGGGCTGGTGGACGCTGGCACTAGTCAGTCAGCTTATCGAGCGGAAGTTCGGTGTAGCCTTTGGCGTGCCGAACGTTCACCGCACGCTAAGGGAGATGGGTATCCGATTGAGGGGGCCAGCAGCGCCGCGAAAGAGATCGCCTGCTAGGAGACCGCCTGAAGGTGGTACATGAGAAACTAAGCATCCTCATTACAGCTCAGACTCGCGTCGGCCACGAAGCCGGGCGGAGCCCGTTTCGGTGTCACACGCCTAGTCGCCGAAGCAAGACGCTCCGCATTAGCACCACCGCGCGCGCACGCAGATGAACGCGGGGGCTTGGGATAGTTCCGTATAGAGGCGCTCCGATGCCTCCTTCATTTCCGGTAACGGACGGGGCTCAATGAATCGATCCAGGGACCATCCACTGTTCGTCAGACCGTTCAGAATGTCGGAAAGGGGCCTGCGGTACGCCTGCACATAGGGCTTGGGCTCGCCAAAGCCTGACCAGTAGAATCCGAATTTGGATGTGTCGAAATAGTTAGTTTCGCCTCGTGTCCGCTCATCCATCCAATCTCGCATCGGATGTGCCATCGAGAACACCAAAGTCGCCCCCGGCCGCGACACCCGTCGGAATTCCCCGAGAACCGGCGCGAGATTCTCTACGTAGTCGAAAGCAAGCGAACACAAGATCTTGTCGAATGAATGGTCCTGCAGCCACGCGAGAGGCATAGAAAGATCACCCTCTACTACCTCCACGGGTAAGCCGGCACAGCGAGTGCGAGCAAGTTTCACCATCTCCGGGGTTGCATCGAATGCATGCACCATGGCTCCGCTACTCGCGAGCTGCTGACTACAAATGCCCGGCCCACATCCGGCATCGAGAACCGCTCGCCCATTGACATCACCAAGAAGTGCCATCGATGTTGGGCGCTCATAGAGGGCGTTATGCGGTTTGGTCGGGGCAATCTCGGCGTAACGCTCGGCGAATTCAGCGTACGCCTTGCGGCCGATGGATTCGCTCACCTTGCTCTTGTCGACCATGCAACATCCTTTATTGAGAGGGAAGAGGGGAAATTCTGCCTCATTCGGAGCGGCTTACATAAGGTTCATCGGCGAATTCCGGGGCGGCTCGGATCTTGAGGCAGAAGTAGTGGTAGTCGCAATCTCGCGCAGGGGAGCCGGCTCATCCCACAAGAAGGGCAATCCACGCACGCCACGGCAGCGAGACACCCGTGACCGCAAGCACGACCGCGATAATCACCTTGCGTAGGTCGCGCGCAACAAGGGCGAGCAGGCGGGCGCGGTCGTCCTTGAACTCGCAGTACGGTGCCGCCGCCCATCGAGCCCAGCGACCGAACAAGCTCCTTTCTTCCGGGGAGTCTTTGATGCGAGCCATTCTTTAGTCCTCCTCCTTAAGCTTCGAACGGGCCCTCGACTTGGGCTTTGCGGAAACACTGGTCGACTTGGCTGTCTTAGCTGGTGCGTCGGAAGAAGCGACTGGGCTCCTGGCAATCTTCGCGGCTTTCGCAGCTAACTTCGCTTCGGCCTTCTTGAGGTCAGCAAGGTGGTCGTCATAGTCCGTGATGTCGCTCTGCGCGCCGATGTCGATCAAACGGTCCCGGAAGCGTCCGTAGAGAGCGGTCTGCACTTTGCCCGCTCGGTTCAGCTTTTCGATGCCTACGTTTGGGTTGAGCAGCAGTACGTAGTGGAAGTCGCCGGAAGGCCCCTTCTTCGCCTCAATGAATCCGAGATCGCGCAGCGTGCGCATGCGCCGGCGCCAAGTATCGACTGCACGCTCGCCATCGAAGCCGGTTTCTGCTGCGAAGGTGGCCGGCGCGTCAATCGTGAGAAAAGGGTAATCGGGTGCACGAATCCACAAGCACAGCAGCGTATGCCCCGCAGGTTGCCCCTTGGATTGGGCGTCGATCCCTTGCATCGCGAGCGGGAGGGTACGTGGGATCGTCGAGTAGCCATCGTTCAATTTGCGATGCCAAAGCAGTTCACGCGGGTAGTCGGGGAACTGGATTTCCATTTGCTGCTTTGCGCGCTCGGTCATATTGAGCCGTCGGTTCCGCGATTGCTTCTGTGTTGCCATGTCAGTCCTTCGAGTAATTTGATAGACCGATTAGACACCTGAAGTCGCGCAACTCCAATGACTGGATACTCTGAATCCCACGCAGTCTGTCCCAGCTTTTTGCGGACCAAGGTTTAATCAGATCAGCGAAGTTGATCAACTGGTCAACTTCAGTTCTCATGATTCCGCAGACATGAACCGGACAATCTTCTTTAAGATCAAATGGTTACGGGTGAAATTCGGTGCTCCATGTCCTCCTGTTTCTCCCTGTGCTCTCCGTGCTCCATGTGCTCCGGGGTAATGGTTGTAGGAGAAGGGGCCTAGAAGGCAGCGGTGACCGTCTGATTTCTCTTTGCTTTCCACACGCTCGCAAGGGCAAGTTTGACCGGCAGTAAAGGGTCGGTCAGAGCAGCCGCAGCTTGGCGCTGGGCAGCAGGTCGAGACCGGCCGGAAGGAGCCAGTGCACTCAATCACCTTCTTCTCGCACGAGAATGATGGTTGATCCTGTTGCGGCGGCGGCTCAATCTTAAGCAGAAGCTCGAGTGCGGCAACTAGCCTGTCGATCTCCGCCTCGTTTCGTCCGTCCGGCAACACATGCCTGGCTCGGGTTAGCCAGTGGTTGGTGAGAGGTTCGGTACTCGCCAAAGCCGCTGTGCAGTCCGTTCACGGGGCCGAGCGCGGCGATACGCGTGCAATCCCGGAGGATGACCGTGCGAGCAAGTCCGATAACTAGAAAATCTGGAAAGCCGCACTTGTCGGGGCGGCCGCAAGTCCCAGTGCTGGCGCAGGAAGGCGGCTGATAACCGGGTGGTTTGATGTCCGGATTTGGCGGCTCCCGACGGTATACTTCGGCGTGCCGGTGAAGTATACCGTCAAGTTTACCGTCGCAAGCTGAGAGCTACCGGTGGTTTTTGGTAGCTCTCAGTAGACAGCTGATTTGGTGAAAATTAAATTAAATCAATGGGTTATGTACGTCGGTAGACGCCGATTGCATCCGCTCCACGTACCGCGCGATCAGATCGATTTCCAGATTGACGCGGGCACCGGCCTTCAGTTCCTGCAGCGTCGTGACTTCCACCGTGTGCGGAATCAGGTTGATCGAGAACTCGCAGCCATCGGGGCCATCGGTTACGCGGTTCACGGTCAGCGACACGCCGTTCACCACGACCGAACCCTTGTAGGCGAGGTACTTGCCGAGTTCGCGCGGCGCGCGGATGCGCAGCTCGTGCGACTCGCCGACCGGCGCGAAGTGCGTCACCTCGCCCAGGCCATCGACGTGGCCCGAGACCAGATGGCCGCCGAGGCGCTCGGCCAGCGTCAGCGCCTTCTCGAGGTTCACGCGCCCGGGGCGGTCGAGGCCGACCGTCTTGTCGAGAGATTCGCGCGAGACGTCGACGTCGAAATGGCCCGCTTCGAGCGCGACCACCGTCATGCAGGCGCCTTGGATGGCGATGCTGTCGCCAAGGGCGACATCGGACAGGTTCAGATCGCCCGCGGCGATGCGCAGCCGCACGCCGGCCTGGGCCGCGGTTTGCGCGTCGCCGAGCGGCGAAACGGATTCGATGCGGCCGACGGCCGCGACAATGCCTGTGAACATGGTGGATCTCTTCAGAAACCGTCAATCATGATTGGGGGCGCGCGCGGCGCGCGATCAGGCGCAGGTCGTCGCCGATCTGGCGCACGTCGTGCCAGTGGAATGCCGGGGCATCGTCGAGGCGGGCGAGCGGGGGCAGGTTGAACATGCCCTGCGCATCGCCGAGCAGCTTCGGCGCCAGATAGATCAGCAGTTCGTCCGCGCACCCTTCCCGGATCAGCGAACCATTGAGCTTGTGGCCGGCCTCGACATGCAGTTCGTTGATGCCGCGCTGGCCCAGTGCCTCGAGCATCTGGCGCAGCTCGACCTTGCCGTGCGGATTCGGCAGCACGACGACCTCGGCGCCACGCGCCTCGAGGGCCTTGCGGCGCGGCACATCGTCGACGGCGCAGAAGATCAGCACGGGCTTCGCGAAATCGCCGGTGTCGCGCGCGAGCATGCGCGCGTCGAGCGGAACGTCGAGTCGCGAGTCGACGAGCACGCGCTGCGGCTGGCGCGGCGTGGGAATGGCGCGCACGGTCAGTTCGGGATTGTCGTCGCGCACGGTGCCGATGCCCGTGAGGATCGCGCAGGCGCGCGCGCGCCACGCATGGCCATCGTCGCGCGCGGCCTGGCCCGTGATCCACTGGCTCGTGCCGTCGTGCAGCGCGGTGCCGCCGTCGATCGACGCGGCCACCTTCACGCGTACCCATGGCGTGCCGCGCGTCATGCGCGACACGAAGCCGATATTCAGATCGCGCGCTTCCTTCTCCAACAGCCCGCAGCGCACGTCGATGCCCGCATCGCGCAGCCGCTGCAATCCGCGGCCCGATACGGATGGGTTGGGATCTTCCATCGCCGCCACCACGCGCGCGATACCGGCGCGCACCAGCGCATCCGCGCAGGGGGGCGTGCGGCCGAAATGGCTGCAGGGTTCGAGCGTGACGTAGGCCGTGGCGCCGCGCGGATCGATCCCGCGCGACAGCGCGTCCTTCATGGCCTGGATCTCCGCGTGATCCTGTCCCGCCGGTTGCGTGTATCCCTGCCCGATGACCTCGCCGTCGCGGATCAGGACGCAACCGACGCGGGGATTGGGTGTGGTCGTGAACATGCCTCGCGCCGCGAGCGCGAGCGCCTGTTGCATGGCGGCGTGATCGGAATCGGAAAACATACGGTCTGGCGTGACGAGCCTTGCGTGGTGAAATGGCGAGCGGTGCACGTAGATCAGTCGCAGTCGCGGTCGGCATGGCGGTGGAGACCGGCCGGTGGCCGGCAGATGCGAATCCTGCCTTGCGCGCCGAGTCTGACCTGCCGCCGCGCTCCATGGCAGCGAACCACGAACGTGGCGGCATGAAAGCCGCCGTGCTCAGAACGTGAGTATCCCACAGCCGTCCATCGAATGCCGGGCGCGTGTGCGCCGTGGCCCGCATTGTGTGTTTCGCGGCGGCTCTCGTGCCGGCTGCCGCGCAGCGCGATGCGCAGGCAGCGGTCCGGCAACGGCACGGCAAGCAGCGGGGCATCGGGGTGCGCCCGCGACACGATCTGCCAGCCATGGTCGAACGCGGCGTGGCCCGCCAGGGGCAGCAATGCCGTATCGGTCAGTTGCGTGGCCGCGATGCTGCGGCCAAGTGCGAGCGATGCGGCCAGCCGGTCGGCCGCATGGGTGACGGTCTGCTCGGCAACCACGGCGTGCAATGCCGGATAGGCGGCGGCTGCGAGGATGGCGGCCACGGCAAGCGTGACGAGGCATTCCACGAGCGACAGGCCGCATCGGTAGCGCGATGTCATCTCGATCCCGTCGGTCAGCATCCGCGGGGGAGCGGAACGGGCGCGCCACTTGCGCCGGGCAGCGACAGCCACGCGCCATGACTGCGCAATACGAGCGTGCCGCAGCGCGGGTCGGGGGTAACGGGCGTCGCGCGCAATTCCACGCACTGGCTGAGCGGCAGGTCTTCGCATGGCATGGCGGCAATCCAGTGATGCGCGACACCCGGCGCGGCCGGTACGGGCCGTGGCCACGTGCCAGCCGGCAGCGACTCGTCGTGCGTGGCCGCAAAGCTCGCGTGCGTCAGTGCATGGCGTTCGAGGGCGAGCATCGACGCCGCGAGCGCGGCGCGCGCTTCCACACGGAGCGCGCGTGCGCGGTGCTGTTGCCACGCGGGAAGCGCGAGTGCCGTCAGTACCGTGCCGATGGCCAGTACGACGAGCACCTCGGCGAGCCCGAGGCCGCGGCGTCGCGCGGGGGGGTGCGTCATGTTGGGGGTCATGGCAGGGGTCATGGCGAACTCCGGGTCAATTCGCGCCAGCCCAGGCGGCCACGCCGGCGGACGTGTTGCAGCGGCTGTTGCAGATGGGCATCGTCCTTGCCGACCGTCCACAGCGCGACGGACTCCATATCGCGCCGCTGTATGCCCGGCGCGGTCTCGCCATCGGTGTGGACGGGCGTGATCGTGACCACGGGTTCCGTCCTCGCCGCGGGCAGGCCCGTGACGACGGGCGAGATGCCACGCATCGCATCGACCAGATAGCTGCGCCGCCCGCCGTCCGCGGACACGGTGGTGAACGCGAGGTGCGCGTGGCCGGCTGGCAGCCATCGCTCGAAGCGCTCGCCCGCATGGGGCAGCACGAAGGTCCAGCCGTGATCGGTGGCGCCATCGGCGCGCAGCGTGACGCCACCGGAGTCGCCGTGCTGGCGTCGCGCGCGGATGACGGCGCGGGCCGCGGTGGCGCGCGCCGCGGCGGCGTGCGGGGCGGGCGTGGCGGGTACCACGGCGACTTCGCTGCCGCTGCCCACGGCCACCAGCGGGACGATCACGCCGGGCAGGATCAGCGGGGCTTCGGCGCGCCGGCTGGCGCCGCCGCGCAGTTTCAGTACGCAGACGGGGGTTGGCGACGGACCTGTCGCGGCGTCCCACGGGAATGGAAAGCGCCATAGCTGGCCGGCATCGTCGATGGCGTGGATCGAGCGCGCGAGGCCGCGCGCATCGGCGAGGACCGACGCGGCCAGCAGGCGGCCGGCACGCTGCGTGCCATCGCATCCATGCGAGGGCAGCAGCATCTGACGGATATCGCGCGACGGCGTGGCGTCGAGCGGGATCAGCGCGATGCCCGTACGGTTCGCATGCGCGACGATGGCCACGGCGTGCCAGCGACGGGTGCCGTGCTCGATAGACGCGGCGGCGCGCAGGGGGCCGCTGCCGGTCAGAGGCAGCGTGTCGGTCGCCGCGAGTTCCCAGATCAGGGATAGCGGGCGGTGTGCGTCGGGGGTGGTGATATCGAGGGCGAAGATTGCGGGGGTGGGGCGGTGGCGGACGTGGGTGCGCCGGTCGTGCAACTCGTTGTGCATCCCAACGTTCACGGGGGCGTGCGTGATAGCGGCGATCGAATCGTCCATCGGGTGGTCGATCGGGTGGTCCATCGGGCGGTCCATCGGGCGGTCCATCGGGTAGTCGATCGGGTGGTCCGTCGGGTGGTCCATCGGGTGGTCCATCGGGTGGTCGATCGGACGGTCCATGGGGTGATCAGCATGCGCCGCGGTGTCCGGGAGGCCGTCCTCCCCGCGATCCCGATCGTCGCTCGCCGGCACCCCACACAGCAGCAACGTCCGCCACGCACCCCGCAGATCGGCATCGATCGTATCGGGACGGGGGCACGGCACGCGCAGCGGTGGCAAAGGTCCGGCCCCGGCAAGCGCGCCGGCCTGCGACAGCAACGCGCGTGGCATGAACGCGGCGATCTCGTGGCCCGTTATCGCATCGAAGCCATGCACGACACCCGCGCGCGTGCCGAGCCAAACCGTATGCGGCCGCCGCGCATGGGCGATGCGAAAGCTATCGTGCCCCGGCATCAGCGGCTGCCAGATCGGCGGCGCGACCACGCGCACGTGCGCCTCGCCCGCATGGCCGAGCCGCGTATCGCGCGGCCGCATGTCCGGGATGCCGAATCGACCCCGAAGCCAGCCGATCCGGTCCTTGCCCTCGCGTGCGGACACGCCGCCGGCGAGGCGATCGCGGGCGTCGTCATCGAGGGCATCCCAGTGCAGGGCGGCCATCCGTGCGCCGCCGACATACAGATGCCGCGAGGCCGGATCTCGCCGATCGAGCAGATGGCCCGCTTCCCATTGCGACATGACCGGCGCGAGGCCGCCATCGAGCGCGGACGTATGAAACGTGACCGCATGCAGCCGGCCCGTCCACGGATAGCCAGCGCGTTCGATGCGATAGTGCCTGGGCAGATGACCGGCCGGCGAGCCATGGCAGGCAGGTATTGCCCACACGACGATCGCCAGCATGATGGGCGCCATCATGGCCACCACGCGCGTCAGACGGCCGCGTCGCGCGCTCATGGCTGAAACTCCGACTGCACCAGCACCCGCACGCGCGGATCGCGCCCGAAGCCGAGCGCGGTCACGCGAAAGCGCGGCCGATGGCCTGGCATGCCGTCACCGATCGGCTCGAGCACGTAGCACGGTAGTGTCGCTGCGCCCGCGACGCCATCGGGCAGCTCGGGCATGCGCGCGCCCGTGAACGTGCCGAACGTGGCGGCCTCGGCCAGCGGCTGTCCATCGAGCCAGCGCCACCAG
This sequence comes from Cupriavidus pauculus, assembly GCF_008693385.1. Lineage (NCBI taxonomy): Bacteria > Pseudomonadati > Pseudomonadota > Betaproteobacteria > Burkholderiales > Burkholderiaceae > Cupriavidus > Cupriavidus pauculus. The sequence goes on along the minus strand of NZ_CP044065.1, from coordinate 2,424,115 downwards.
ACGGGCGGCATATCCCGGCCGGGCACACAGAGGCCTCGCCCCGCGCCTTCGACGCAGGTCCCCGCATCGGGCCATTGCAGCAGCCTTCCACCGCCTTGCGCCAGCGCCGCAAGTACATCCGCTTCCGCATCGAGCAATGCGACCTCGGCCGCGTGCATTGCAATCTCGCGATCGATATGCCGGCTGGCAAGGAGTTGTCCCACACGCAGCAGATGCATGGCCGCAAAGCACGACGACGCCGTCAGCATCAGCAGCAGCGACACGAAGGCCAGCGTGCCGATACCCCCGCCGCGACGTGGCCGTTCGCATCCCTTCAGCACGATGCCTCCCGGCAGGACGACGGATGGCGCAGGCGCACCGTCGTCGTGAGCACCTTGCGGCGCCGGTCGAGGTCGCGTGTGGGCGTAAAGCGGTCATCGGGCGAAGGGGTGCTCCCGAACGCCCCGTCATCGAATAGCTGCAGCGTAGGCGCGCCGTCACCGCGCGCATGACGTTCGCCGCGCATGACGATGGCGATGCGCACCGCGCGGACCGCATGCCATGCGGCGGGACCGCGCGCCCGCACGGCTTCCGCGCGCAGAAAGTCCTCGATCTCGCCGTCGTCGTCCGCGTCGATGCCATAGCGGAGCTGCATGGTCTCCACGCCGCGCACGAGGGGGCCCTGTGTATGCCGGTGGCTCGCGATACGGCCGTCGCGGCGCGCCGGATAGCGGCACATGAGCTGTGGCACGCCATCGGCCGCGCGGCCGATATAGAACACATTGTGCGCGTGGCGTTCGCCGGGCCACTCGGGATATAGCGGGTGCGTCGCGCGCGCGGGCAACGCGTAGCCCCCGCAATCGCTCATGGTGCCGTCGGGAAGCGTCGGGTCGCCGGGGCTGCCGCTGCCGGACAGGCGTACGCGCAGCGCGTCGCTGCGCGCGACGCCGGCCCGCGCGCATGTCACGTCGTCCACCGTGTCAACGAAGCGCGATCCACAGTCGTCGCGCCCGACGACCGGTGCCGGTTCGGGGGCTGCGGGGAACAGCGTGACCGACGCGGCGACGGGCGAAAGATGGCCCGCATGCCGGATGGCGTGCGCGAGCACCGTCAGCGCGCGATGCCCGCGCTCCTCGATCATCACGTGATCGACGATATCGCGGTACGCGACGCTCGCGATGCGGAACGTCACGAAGGCCACGATACTGGCGAGGAGACCGAGCGAGAGGCCGACGAGCATGCCGGCCAGCGAGAACGCGCGCGTGCGGCGCGGGAACGCGTGTGGTCGCCGCATGGCGGCCGGGCCTACGGGGCGATCCACAGCGCGACGCGCGGCAATGCCGCGGCCTGCATCGTGGGCGAGAGGGATGGGCGCGGCGGCGCGAGCGATGTGCCAACGACGAGCCGTTCCCCCGGTGCGCACGCGGCATCGGCATGCAGCGTGCCGCAGCGCGCGAGGCTTGCGCCGCGGCTGTCATGCCCCGGCCAGTGCTCAGCGGCGGCCGCGGTCACGCGTGCCAGATCGAGCACTGCGCGCTGCTGGCGCGCGGTATCGAGTCCGGTGGTGGCGAGCAGTGCCAGCGGCAATGCCGCCATCGCGACGATCGACACCGACAGCGACGCCTCGGCGAACACGTACCCGCGCATCGTGGCGTGGGGAAGGCAGAGGGGAGAGCGGCGGGGAAGGCCGCAGGGAGGGCGGCGAGAAAAAGAGAGTACGGTGCGGCGGGTATCCGGCATGACGGCCTCAATCAGCGTTCAAGGCGCCAAGCGTAGCGTCGGATACCCCGCCGAAACGTGTCGACGTGTGCCGGGAGTGTGGCAGTGTGTAAGCGACCGCCGGCGCCGTCTGAGACCTGCGTGCCGACCGCCTACCAGCAATCCTGCTGGCTGCCCGTTCCGCTACTGGTTTTCTGGTTCTTCGTATTCAGCGTGAGCGTGCCGCAAAGCGCGTCCGGCTGCTTGGGCGAAGCGCTGAGCATGACGCCCGTGTTCAGATCGCCGATTGCCGCCAGCGTGATCAGGTATGTGCTCGCCTCGCAGGTATCGCCCGATCCCGTCGTGTTATTGCCGCAGTTGGGATAGTTCAGCGTAAGGGGACTCAGGGTGTAGCTCATGTTCACCGTGTAGTACCGTTCCAGCGTCCCCATCAGCCGCAGCATCGCGCTCTTCGCCTCCGTGCGGCGCGCACGCTGCACGTACTGCTGATAGCTCGGAATCGCGATCGTCGCCAGGACGCCGATGATCATGACCGTGATCATCAGCTCCACCAGCGTAAAGCCCCGGGCGCCGCGCGGGCGCCTGATCGGCAGGGCGGTTCTCATCATGCTGTTTCTCCTTGTTGCCTCGGGCCCGCCATCAATGCAGGATCTGGCGCCATGTCAGGCGGCCACGCCGGATCGAACTGCTTTCGTTCACCTCGCTGATCCCGCCATTGGATCCGGGGCTGATCTTCTTCTCGTCCTTCGGGCCTTCGATGACGGCGGGCGCGGTGTTGATGCCGTTCCCCTGCTTGGTGCCCGTGACGGTGTCCGTCTTGTTGATCAGATCGCTGGCGTCGAACTTGCCGTCACCGTTGACGTCGAACGGCGACGTCGTGAGCGGCCCGCCCGTCAGCGAGTCGAACTCCATGAGCCAGCTCGTGCCGCCGTTCTCGCAGACATCGGTCGAAGGGATGGCCGTGGTGAAGATGAGGCGGCCCTGGCGAAGCTGCGGATTGTAGATGACGCGTTCACCCTGCGGTGCCGGGGGCGAGCCCGGCGGCACGAGATCCAGATACCAGCCCTGCTTGCCGGCGGGTGCGTACTGGAACATGTTGTTCGTCATCAGGCGATACCAGACGCTGTTCACGAGGACTTCCTGCGTGATGGACTGGACCTGGAGGTCGGAACGCGTCACGGTGGCCTGCGACGTCTTGTTCTGATCCCACACGCCATACACGCTCTGCACCGACATATCGGTCGGATCGGCGACGTCCACGAAGCGTCCGGTGGCGACCAGCACCTGATAGCCGCCCAGCGGATGCCGGCGCACGACGGGTGCGGCCGTGATCGGCTGCGCCTTGCCGCCGGCATCGGTGGCCTTCAGCAGCTTGCGGCGCGTGCCCTGCCAGTTTGCCGGCGTGGCGTCGTCGAACGAGAAACGCCACACGTTGCCGAGCAGGTCGCCCGCGTAGACGGCATCCACCACACCGTCGCCATCGGCATCGCTGGGGTAGAGCTGCACGACGGCATTGGAAGCCGTGGTGCCCGCATCGTCGAGCGTGAGCTTGAAATAGTCGACGCCGAGGGTCCACGTCTTCTTGCCGGCCGGGCGGTCCAGCATCAGGACGAAGATCGAGCCGCGGCCCGCCGTGCTGTTGTAGCCGTTGCCGATGATGGCGGCCCACTTGCCGTTCTTGAACTGCACGATGCTCGGCTGGCCGTAGGTGTAGCCGAGATCGGGATCCGACGCGCTGGTGAACTCCCAGAGCACGGTGCTGGCCGCCGTGCCTTCCGAGATCGAATCCGGGTCCGTCACGTCGAGGGCATAGACGCCGCGTCCGCCGCCGGCGAGGCCGCCGACCAGAACGGTTCGCCAGTTGCCGTTGACGACGGCGTCCGCGACCTTCGGCGTGCCATCGACGTAGTACGCGTGCGTGTAGCCCTTCGCCGTGAGGTTGGCCAGGCGGCTGTACATCAGCGACGGGACGTAGGCGAACAGTTCCCTGCCGCCGTCGCCGGTGGGAGAGGGGTCCGCCGAGAACGCGTGGAGCATGCCGTCGTTGCCGCCCGTGTAGACCATCGGTTTGCGACTGCGGTGCGCGGCCACGAACTGTGCGTATGCGAGCGACGTGTAGCCAGCGGTCGGGCTGCCCACATATTGCGGGGCCGAGTCGATGATGTCGCCGAGCACGGTCGAGGGACGCGTGCGGAACTGCGTGGCGCCGTCGCCCTCGTTGGTCTGGTCGCCGCGCAGCCAGTCCAGCCGCTTGCTACCGAGCGTGTCCGTGGTGTTCAGCGCGGTCTTGTACGCGTCGGGCAGGCTGTTCCACCGGAATGGAATCCCGGCGCTGGTATTGTCCGCGTAGTTGAAAGTCAGGATCTTGCGCGCGTTGGCGGAAACGCCCGCGAACTTCTGGCCGGCATCCCAGAGCTCGGGCGTCTTGACCGAGCCGTCGGGGCCGAGACCGTACGCCAGCAACTGGCCCGACCAGTCCGAACCGTTGAAGCGGGCCTGGAAGATCGTGGTGTCCGTGGACAGTGTCGTCGAGTTGGTGGCGGCCGCCGCGGCCGACGAAGCCTTCAGGATCGACAGGAATGCCCGCTCCAGCGCCGCACTGAGCGCGCCCGGGTTCGTCGCATAGAAGTAGTTGTCGGGAATGCCATCGTTTCCGGGCGTGCCGTCCTGCAGGCGCACATCCCACTCCGACGCCTGGTCCGGGGCCCCCGAGCCGTTGATGTCCTTGAAGCCGCCCCATTTCGCCGCATACAGCAGCGGATCCAGGAACTCCGCCGCCGCGTTGCCGCTGGCGGAGTAGGTCACGCTCGTCGCGGCATCGCCGAGTACGCAGTTGCTGCAGCCGCCGGTCTTGTCGACCTTGGTATTCGGCGTCACGGTCACCGGTACCGGGTCGGAGTAGTTGAAGCCCAGAATGCCCGAGTGGAAGTGCGGGCCGTCCTTGTCCGTGCCGGAGATGGCGTAGCCGAAGCCCTGACCGTTTGCTGTAGAGGCCGACACCACGCGCGTGGTGACCGTGATGTTGTTGCCGCTGACGCTGTAGCTCAGAATACCCCACACGTCCTGGTCGTAGTCGCCGCCCGCGGTGGAGTCTTCCCAGTTCACGTAGAACTTGCCGTCGGTCGCCGTCTGCGAAATGACCTTGAAGTCCACCAGCGTGCCGCTGCTGGCCACCACGCCGGACGGATGCAGCTGATAGGCCGGCATGATCGTCACGGTCTTGCCGTTCACGTTCACGTTGATCTTCGGCGTCGTGGTTGCCAGCTGCACCGCGTAGGTCGAGACCTTCAGCGACGTCGTATCGCTCGTGGGGACGCCGAGCTTGCTGCCATCGCGAATGCGGTTCATATGCGCGAACAGCGCCGCGCCGGCAATCTGGAACGTGCCGAGCTGCGACGGGCCTTCTGGGCAGATACCGAGCACGTCGCTGAACTTGCCGACCTTCTTCGCCGAGCAGAGGTTGTCGATCACGCCGCCATTCACGCCGCCCGCGAACCACGACTTGCCATCGACGCCTTCGCCGGTGCCGACCTTGTCGGTGTAGGTGCTGACATTGGGCGCGCCGGCCAGACCGTTGAGGATGCCGACCTGGTCGTTGTCGTAGGACGTCACGCTCGCGTTGAACACCAGCGCGTTCATCGGCGAGCAGTAGGGCGCCTTGCTGGCGTTGTTGGCCGGCAGGTCCATCGGGTTGGCCCAGGTGGCCTGCGTGAGGCCCAGCGCGTTGTCCTTGCCGTTGCTCCTGGGCTGGAAATCGGCGTTCTGCGTCAGCCCGCCGAAGTAGCGCAGGGTCTCGATGTAGATCTCCGACATCGGATTGCCCCATGTCGAGCAATTCCCCTCGCTGGCGGGCTTGTTCTGCGCGTTGCTGCCGCCGCTCGGCACGATCGACGTCTGCTGGTAATTACAGGAATCCGCGCTCGTGTAGCCGCCATCGCTGTAGCTGTAGCCATACGGGCGCAGCTTGTCGATGTTCCAGACGATGCCCTTGACGCCGTTGGTGCCCGTGAAGACGAACGTGCCGTCGGCCTGGTTGATCTCGCTCGCGAAGTTCGTCACGTTGCGGCGCAGCACGCCGCCCGAAATGTTCTTGTCGTACGTGCCCGTCATCAGGCCGAACAGCATCTGCCCCGTTTCGCCGTACTTCTGCAGCAGGCCGTAAGGCTTGTAGCTCGTGCCGTACTGCTTGCAGTTCTCGGTGCCGATCAGGCTCGCTACGCACACCTGCACGCGTGCGTTGAACGTGCCCGTGTCCTGACCCGTGCCCAGGCCGCGCGCAGATTTCGAAGGATTCTCCGCGGACGAATTGATGCCCGACACCGCGGCGCGGTTACCGTTGGACGATCCCGATACCGCCGTGCTGCCGATATTGGGCAGGAATCCGCTCTGCGTGTTCGACGCCTCCGAAGACCAGTTGCATTGCCATTTCTCGCTGGCGCCCCACGTCGCATAGTTGCCGCGCACCACGCGGATCTGCGGCGGCTGCGTGTTGCTCTGCGAGTTGAGGTTGTTGCTGTCCTTCGGCGTGACGTTGCATAACGTCAGCCCGCCGCGGGTCAGGTTGAGCACGTTCCAGTTGTTGTAGGTCGTGTTCGTGTTGGTCGGGTTGATCACGCTCTCGCCGTAGATGGCAAGGGTGATCTGCCCCGTTCCGACGCTGGAGATCCAGCCCGTCATCGACGCGCCGGCATTGCCGCTGGTCGGCTTGAGCTGGATCTGGTCGCCCACCTGCATGTCGCTCGTGCTGCTGACCGAGACGGTGCGGACCGCCGCCGACAGCGTCATGCTCGTGGTCGAGGTCACACCCTTGACGTCGCCCGGCAGTTCCACGCTGAATGGCGTGAGCTGCGCGATGTCCGTGCCCGAGTAGTACTTGGCCCACGCATGGGCATCCATCGGCAGGAACGCGCGCTCGAGAATGGTCTGCGTGGCCGTGTCGGTGGAGCGCGTGCCGCCGTACAGGATCTTGCGCACTTCGTCGATCCGGCTCATCGACGCCCAGTTCAGGAAGTTGCCGCTCCAGGTCTTGCCATCGCAGTACTTCGTGGTCGTCAACGCCTTGGGCACGAAGCCCTTGACGCCGCTCGCGTCGTAGTCGTAGCACTTGTACGAGTCGAAGTACCCGGCGTACTCGATGCTGTTCTTGTACGTCGAGTCGATTCCGCCGCCGTCGAGGTCCGTGTAGTCGTTGTAGGCCTTCTGGTGCAGCGAATGGTCCTTGCTCAGGTCGATCATGACCATCGGTGGCACGGCGCCGCCCGCATACAGGGGTCGCGTGGACAGGTTCAGCTGCGCGGCCGACGCGGACGCAATCGCTAGCAGGCAGGACGTGGCCAGGAGCACGCGCTGGATGCGGCTCATGACGCGGAAGGAGGTTAGCTGGGTCATAGTGCGCCCGACAGGTGGGAGGTTGCGCAAGAACGGCTCAGTGACATGATCAGAAGCGAACGACTTCCTGCACCATCACGCGGGTAGTGGTATTCGTGCCATACCCGACAGCGGTGATGCGATAGACGTAGGAGATGCATTCGGGGCACGTACCGCCGCCGTTGTTCAGGTCGGGCAGGCGCTCGATGATGTATCGCGGCTGCCGCGACACGCCGCCCCCCTTGCCGGCGCTGAGGGTCGGCATCTTCTGCTCGGTCTTCAGGGCGGTGATTTCGCCAAGTTCCACCGATCGCAGCGGGTCTTCGATGTACTGTTCCCAGCGCGGTTGCTCGCCCAGGCCGGCGGGTGTGCAGTAGCCCTTGTATGAGGGCCAGTCGCAGGTCGGGGAGGCGCCGACGGCGTTGCCGGCCGGGAGCGCGCGCGCGACGCCGATATCCTGGCGCGCATCGCGCAGGGCCGACTCGGCCGCCTGTAGCGCAACGTTCTCGTCGCGCGCATTGCGCGACATCAGTTCCGCCGAGCGGCCCGACATGCTCGCAGCAACGCCGACCAGCGTCAGGATGACGAGGAACAACAGCACCATGACCAGCGAAATGCCGCGCTGGCGGCGCCGGATCGATCGCAGGGATCGCAGGGGTCGAATGCTCATGACTAGTTCAGCCGGTTGCGGATGGCCACGTAGAACGCGTAATGCTTGCGCAGCCTGCCGTCGGCGGGCTGGTTGAAGATGCTGCCGGCATCGCCGGCGGGCGCGACGTCTCCGCCCGCGTAGCCGGGACCGAAATGGTTGATGGCCGCGGCGGTCGGCGCCACGTTCGTCGTGCTTTTGCCGCGCAGGACGAACGAGATGCGCAGCGCGCGTACCTGGCTCATGTTCGCGACGCCGGGGCGCACATAGCGGTCGACGGTCTTGTCGCCATTGGTGTCCTCGCCCATCAGGAGCTGCATCGATTCGACGTTCGGGAACAGCGGCGTGCTGACGCCGTTGACCGCGCATTGCAGCCAGGGCGTGCCGTCGGGGGCCTGGACCACCGAGAACACTTCCGTCGTCAGCACGTTGGCATTGACCTCCTTGCCGGTGCAGTCGATGACGGTGCCGTCCGGCGCCGCGGCGGCCGGCGTGCTTGGCGTGGCGAACGGATCCGCGCCGGGCTGGGAGGCGCCGAAGTAGCTCAGCGTGAGCGAGTCCGAGAGGTTGACGCCATCGTCGTTGGTCGCGGAGATGCTCAGGTCGCCGGGAAACGCGTTGTTGGCGAAAATGAAATCGCTATAGCCGGCCTGGCGGGCTTCGCGCTGGATCAATTGCGAGATGGCGCGTGCGTTCTCGTGGATCTCGGAGATGTCGCCTTGCGTGGCGTTCGTGCGCTGCTGGGCGATGAACATCGAACTCGCGGCGAGCAACAGCAGCAGGCTGATGACCAGCCCGACCATGATCTCGACAAGCGTGAAGCCGCCATCGCGGCGCGGGAGGAGGCGGGGCGTCTGTCTCATGGGGTGCCGGCGGCGACGGGGAAGGGGACGAACGACGTCACGAAGCGCAGGGCGCTGCCCTGGTCTTCGTTCCACCAGATCTTGATCACGTACGGTGCGCCGGGCGCGTTGTCGCATTGATTGTCCGCCGGGCTTTCGCCATCGTCGGGCGAGCCATCCACGCATACGTAGCCCTTGCCCTGCGGCAGCGCGCTGCCGAGATCGTTGCGCCAGGTCGCATAGCTGGTGGTGGCCATCTGCGCGGGCGTGCAGCCGGCGCCGTAGCAGGCCGCGACCTGAGCCGGCGGATCCGTCGGCAGGGTCTTGAACGCTCCGAGGTCGTACGCGGCGTTGTTGCTGCGAATCTCGTCGGCGAGGTTGTACGCCATCTCCGCCGCGATGTTCCGTGCCGCCGACGTACGCGTGTCCACCAGCGTCTGCACCTGCAGCATCGCCAGTGCCAGTACGCCGAACGACAGGATGACGATCGTGACGAGCGCCTCGATCAGCGAGAAGCCGGCCGCGTTGCGCGGAGCGGGCCGCCGCGCGCGGATACGCGGGACCCTGCCGGAGCGTTGGGCATGCGAAGGGTGTCTCGACATGGCGTCAGGAGCAGGGGGTCTGCAGTTGGATATAGGGCTTGCCGCTGCCCGTCATCGAGATCGTCTGGCCCGGAAGCGCCGATCCGCTTTCACAGATCTGCCAGTTCGCGGTCGGCGAGGTCGAGGGTCCGAACGAGCGGAAGCGGATATAGGTCGGCGCGGCAAGATCGGCGGCCGTGATGACGATGCGCGCGGGCGGCGTGTTGCCGCGGCGGATCAGGTCGTCGCCATTGCCATAGGCGCCATCGTTATTGGTATCGAAGAAGATCACCCGAGGCTGCGACCAGTCGTCGGAGCAGGTATTCCCGTCCTGGCTCGGGCAGATCGTGACGGTGGCGTTGCGGCGCGCGGCTTCGCTGCGCGCGACTTCCATGTCGCTGGCGAAGCTCGAGGCTTCCGAGCGGATCTTGCTGCTATGGGTAAAGCTGCTGAGGTTCGGTAACGCGGCCATGGCGACCACGCCGAGAATGGTGACGGCGACGAGCATCTCGATCAGCGTGAAGCCGCCGATCGTGGAGGGCGCGCCATGGCTGGCGCCGCGCCCGCATGCGTGGCGCGTGAGATCGTCCCCGGCCGTGGGCTGCGCAGACGCCAGCAAGCCCACTGCCCAAAGGCAGACAGACTGACCCATCATGACTCCCGTCAAAAAAAGGTGCTGCTTTTTGCTTTTTGTTGTGCTGCGCGCGGTTATGTTTGCGATGTGTGAGAAGCCGCGATGCGCGCTCGCGTAATACGCCCTTCCCTAACCCATGGGGAAGGTCAGGGCAGATTAGACGGCTTTTTATGGCAAAAGGCTACCCCTTTCGTGGGGTAATGGCCGAATCTCACCCGGTCGCGTCGGGTTTCGTCGCGAAATTCAGACAGTCCTGTCACAAGCCGGCGGCGCGGCTATTTGCAGGCGGTGGGCTGGCTTGCCGGAATGCAGACGCGAACCTGACCCATCGCGCCGATTTCCACCAGCCGGCTCGCGCTTTCGATGCGAAAGCCAATATGCTGGCGTCCGCCCGGCGGGCCTGCCGCAACCACACGGCCCACCGGCGAGAACGTGACGGCATTCGCGCCCGGCGTCAGGGCGGCGAGGTCGGAGGACAGGCGGTCCTCCAGGAGGAGCACGGCATCGCGTCCGTTGAACTGGCCGCGAGGCGGGTCGTGCTCGACGAACACGCGCCAGCCCTCCTGCCACCCCGTGCCGAGCGGGGCGACGCTGACGTAGGTGCGCCGCGCGATCGCCGTGGTCCGCGCCATCGTCAATGCGGAGGCCAGACGCTCGGTGGTCGCGGCAACGCGATGCTCGCGGACGAAAGTCGCCGCGCTGGGGACCACCGCGGCCATCGCGATGGCGGCAATGGCCAGTGTGGTGACGAGTTCGATCAGCGTGAAGGCCCGCTGCCGGTCTATGGCCCGCGTCACCAGCACTCCCGCTTGTTCAGATACTGATTCTGCGTCCACACCAGGCGCTCGCCGGTACTGCGAAGCACGAGCGCGCCGCATGGATCGCCCGTGCCTTGCGCCGTGGCGCGAAGCTCGACGCAGTGGCCATTGAACGCGCCGCAGCCTTGTGCGGACAGTACGAATTTTCCGCCGTCCGACTTCTTCTGAAAGCCGTCCCAGAGCACGTTCGTGTTCGGCTTGTAATAGGTATTGGCGTCCGAATAGTGCTGTTCGAACTGCTGCATGGCGGAGAGCAGCGCGGCGCTTGCATCGGCGCGGCTCGCGCGGCGCGTGTGCTCGATGTATTGCGGATACGCAATCGTGCTCAGTATTCCGATGATGGCAACCACCGTCACCAGTTCGATCAGCGTGAACCCGGTTCCCGTTCCCGGACCCGTTTCGGTTTGCGACACGAGCGGCCTCCTCATGGCTTCGCGGCCGGCTGCGCGCGCGGGTCGGGGTGGCGAATCTCGCGCCAGCTCAGGCGGCCGGCGATCGACGCGACGCGTGTGGGGGGCGTGGGTCTGGCCTGGCCGGTCGTGCCGAGACTCAGCACCTGCTGCGTTTCGGCCTGGCGGATCTGTCCGGTGTTGTTGCGCGCGTCCACGACGGGCTCGCTCGATACGGTCACCGGCGGCCCCAGAATCCCCTCCGCCGACAGGGTGCCCGACACCGTATCGCTGGGCAGCCCCGTCAATGCATTGAGCGCGTAGTTGCGGCTGCTGCCGGGCGAACTGCAGGACCTGGTGCTGGTGGTCATGGAATTGAAGTGGACGAAGCCGCCTTGCAGCGTGGCGGGTCCGACCTGGCGTTCGGCTGGCTCGATGAATTCGAACACCCACCCCGGCCTGGCGGGCGACACGTGGCCGGGCGGGGTTCCCTTGCCGAGCCATGCGACCGCGGCTCCGTTATGCGCCGGCATGGCAATCAGCGTGTTGAGCCTGCCGCGGTGCTCCACCCGGCGCTGACCATCGTCGAACACGCCATAGAACGCGTTGGAGTCGGATGCGTCCTGTCGTGCGTCCGCCAGTTCGTAATACTTGCCGGTGCCGAACAGCACCATATGGCCGCCGCCCGCATGGGCCACGCTTGGCGCCATCGTGATGGGGCGGGGCTCGCCCGCGGTGGACGTGGCGCTGAAGAATGGCGTGCCCCTGGGTTCCCCATAAGCGGGGATGGCGCCATCGCGGCCCCCATGCCACGTCGATGCGCCGCGTGTGAGATCGAACTTCCAAAGCTGCCCGAGCAGATCGCCGGCATACGCGGTCTGGGTCACGCCTGCCGCGTTGGCGACACCGGTCGGCGCGCTCAGTCCGTTCGGATGTTGAAGCGCTTCCGGGATCATGCCGCGCGGCGTGACGATCTTGTAGTAGTTCCGATCGAGCTGCCACCGTTGCCCGGCGGGCTTGTCGAGGCGAAGCAGAAACAGCACGCCCGACGCGGCCGGATTGGCGTGGCCGTCGTCCAGGTTGGCATTCAGGCCGTTACCGGCGATGACGAACCATGCCTCGATGGGGGCGCCGCGGTTATCGGTGCCGGTGCGCAGCTTCGCGATGATCGGCGCGCTCATGACGTTGCCCATGTCGGCATCGTCGCGATCGGTGAACTCCCAGAGCACGTCGGCCGCGCCGAACGCGCGCCCGCGCTGGCCGCCTTCGGGATCGGTGATATCGAGCGCATACAGGCCCTGGCCGCCGCCGCCGAGGCCGCCCGCCAGCACCGTGCGCCAGGTACCGCCGATTTCTGCATCTGCCGTCACGGGTGTCGCATCCACGAAGTTGCGGTGTGCATAGGCTGGAGAGGTCAGCTGGTTGAGGGCGGGCACCACGCTGCGCGGCACGTACGCGAACACTTCGTGCCCCGTACGCGCGGCAAAGCCATGCAGCATGCCGTCGTTCGCGGCAAGGTAGACCATTGGCGTGCGCGCCGCATAGCGGGTACGGAAGGCTTCGTAGCGCGCGCCGCCCGCGCCGGCATTGCCGGACGGGCCGCCGACATGAACCGGGCCGGCATTCACCGCGTCGCCAAGAACGTTGCGACGGCCGCGGAAGGGGCGCGCGTTGCGCGGAGTCGCGGTCTCCTGGGCGCGGTCGCCACGGACATATTCCGCGCGCTGCTCGCCGCGGCCGTCGGCGGTGCCGGTGTCAGGGTCGATGTCCAGCGATGTCTTCTGTGCCGCGTCGAGCGCTGCCCACGTGAAGGGCATGCCGCGGCCGGCGCTGTCGAGCGAGAATATGGCGCGCGAGGTGTGGGCGCGCGTGCCGAGGCGCTCACCGGCTTCCCACTGCGCGGAGGCCAGCGCGATGCCCTTGCCGGGGTCCACGCGAACGTCGTATGCCGTGAGCGTGCCATTCCACTGCGCGTCGTAGCCCGGGACGAACGCCAGCGGTGGCGGGCCGCCACGGCGAATGCTGTGGGTGCTGAGCGCCATGCCGCCGGTCCCCGCCACGCCGCTCGAGATCTGCGCAAAGATCTGCTTGATCGCATCGATCATCTTGCGCGGCTGGCTGGCCAGGAACCAGTTGTAGGGCAGGTTCGATCCCGGCGGCGCGGCTTCCCATTCCCTGTCGCTGGCCGCGACCGCGCCATCCGCGCCGAGCGCCTGGAAGGGATTCCCATCGGCATTGCCGCCCTCCGCGAGCTCGTTACGGAAGCCGCCGTATTTCGCGGCGAGATAGATCTGCGAGTGTCTGTGCCAGTCGTGGATGGTGCCGTCGCCGCCTTCGTTCACGTCGATGGCGTAGGTGGTCACGCGCGCCTCCTTTCGCTGGGGATGGAACGCGGAGGTATGCGCCCAGTAGGCCAGACCCGCGACGTAGTAGGACCGGCGTGACGAGCCGTGCAGGAACTTCGCGCCGAGGCTCAGGAAGTCGGCCGGCAGTGGCTTCGCATTGCCGGTCGAGGCGGGCGTGTTCGTCTCGAGTCTTCCCACCTTGTCGGTCTCGGCCATCACGTCGAGGCCCGAGTAGGGATCGACCGGGCGAGGCGCATCCCCGGTGACGCCCTCGGGTTTCGTGTTGCCGGGAACGTAGTTGTCGAAGTTGGTGTTGATGTCGCCGATGAGAATGACGTAGTTGCGCTGACAGTTGCCGAGCAACGGGTCGTCCAGCGCCTTCCAGTCGCGGTAGGCGGGAAAGCTGTCGGTAAAGTTCTGCCACCCGTCGGCGAACGCCTCCGGCGTGGGGCCGTCCGGATGCCTGTGGAGGTAGCGGAGGCTCTCGTAATACAGTTCGCCGATCGGATCGTATTGCTTGTAGCTGCCCGAAGGGTTAGTGCCAGGGGCGCCCATGCTCGCGTGCTGCGTCCGGCCGAACTTGTTCAGGTAATTGATCACGCCACTCTGGCCGTACGTCTTGTCGCCCAGCGGATTGGCTCGCAGCACACCATCCTTGTCCCATTCGGGCGCGGGGTTGCCGGTGGGCTGGAACTTGTCGTCGGTGGCGGTTGGGCCAACGTATCTCATCGGTGCGCGAAGCACGCCGCCATACCGGTTCCAGTCACTGTCGTTCAGATAGCCGAACGCGGCAAAGCGCGCCTTGCCGGCGTTGCGCTGCATCTCTCCGATCGGCTTGTAGTTGCTGCCTTGATAACGATGGCAGAGGTCGCCTCGGGAGGTCGCTTCGCCGCCGTCGCAGACCTTCACCTGCACGCGGAACGCGCGCCGCTCCGTGGCCGTGTCACTGTATTCACCAGGCCAGTAACAGTCCGCACTGGGATCGTAAGTCGGCGAAAAGAAGACATGATTGCCGCAGGATGCGATATACAGATTGCCGTGCGCGAAAGGCGTTACTTTCGACGGCTCGCTGTTCTCTCCGCTTCCATCGAGTCCCTTCAGCGGGAAGGTCCAGTGCGACGCGAAGAAGTTCGACGGCAACAGGGCCCGCTGCAGGACCGTTTCGCTGGGCGTGTCGATGACGCGATCCCCACCGGTCATGGCCATCCGAAACACGTCCATCGCGGACGCGGTGGCCCAGTTCATGAAGTTGCCGCTGAACTCGCCCTCCGTCGCGACGACGCATTCGTATGCCGCGTCCGTGTTGCCCTTGCCCACAAAGTAACCAGCCCCCTCGTCGTAGCTGTAGCAGCGGTTGGGGTTGAAGTAGCCCAGGTACGTCTCGGTTTTCCGGTAGGGCCCGCGATATGCCGCCCCGACGGTCGGGAACTCGACCGATAGCGTGAGCATCACGTTCGAATACGCACTCTCGAGCGACAGCGACAGCGGCGCCGTTGCGATGTCGATCGTGGGAGTGGGTTGTGTGGATGCCGCGAGCGCGGACGTCAGGGGCGCGGTGAGCGATGCGGCCAGCAGCATGGCGCGCGCGCGTCGTATCGTCCGTACGATGGGATCGAAGCACATGTTCAGCGATTGGATTTGCGATAGACCGACTGCACCATGGCGCGTGTGTCCGGATGAGGCCCGAAACCAAGTGCCGTGATGCGATAGAGGTAGCGCAGTCCATCGGCTTGCGCGCCGATGGACTGATCGACCACGAGTTCGATGAGATAGCGGGGCGGGCGGGAAGGCATCGCGCCCGTGCCGGTCTGGAAACGCCGGCCCGTGAAGGTGCCGAACGCCACCGTGCGGGGCGTGGTCGTGGCGTCCCAGTCGACAACGTTCCATATGTCCCCGTCCGCGGCGTTGGGCAGGCAGAGGCCGAGATAAGGCTGCGCGCCGGCCGCGCCGGTATTGCATCCCTCGATAAACCCCTCCGACGACCGCGTGGAAAACAGCGACGAGCGGCTGCGTGCGTCCGGCGATGCCTCGATGTCGAGTTCCGCGTCGCGCAACGCGGCCTCGGCCGCCTGGAAGGCGATGTCCATGTCCCGCATGTGGCGGGCATTGCGTTTGCCATCGAGCGCCACGCGCGCGCCCGTGATGGCGAGCAGCAGCACCACGACAAGCATGGTCAGCGTGGTGACGAGGGCCATGCCGCTGTCCCCGCGCATGGACGGCACCCATCGCGTCAGCCGCACGATGGATCTCCGCTCGTGGGGCAGGCCAGTTGATTTCGCAACTGCACGGTGCTGGTGAACACGCGGCGGACGATATCGGGCGTCTTGCCGGTCTCGACGCGATAGTCGGGATCGTCGGCGGCGCCGAACATCGCGAGCGTGGTGGTGGACGTGGTGGTGGACGTGGTGCCGGAGGTGGTGCCACGGCGGCGATGGTCGCCGCGCAGCAGCAGCGAGACCGTGACCGTCGCCACGTTGCGCCAGTCGTCGGCTGTCATGACCCGTGCAGGCACGACCTTGTCCGGCATGCCGTCACCGGCCGTCGATATGCCATAGAGCAACTCCATGCGCTCGACGCCGCGTATCAGTTCGACGTCGGCGGCGCCCGCACCGGCGCCATGCCGGCAGATCAGGCTTGCGGTGCCGTCGGCGGCGTGGCGCACGAAGAAGAGCGAGGCGCCCCGCGGGCTGTCGCCGTCGGGGGCCGGCACACCTTCGCCCGCACAGTCGATGACCGTGTCGTCGGCCGCTGGCGAGCCAGCCCGGCTCGCACCGTAGAAGCGGATCAGCAACGCATCGGTCTTCGCGGACGCGCCCGTGCATTGCAGCGTGCCGTGCGCCACGGCAGGCGCGTCGCAGTCGTCGAGCCCCAGCAGCATCGGCATGGCGGCGTCTCGCTTCGCGCCCGGCGGCACGTACCCCGCCTGCCGCAGCTGGCTCGCCACGGCATCGAGTGCTAGCCAGCCACGCTCGTCGAGCGTGCTGCTGTTGGCGATGGCGTTCTGGTTGCCGCGGCTCATCGTATAGAGCGCGAAGCCCGCGGCAAGGATGATCATGCCCATCACGAGCGATGTCAGCAGCTCCACCAGCGTATAGCCGTGGCATCGCGCATGCGAAGCGGGCCGTGCGGTATGCCGTGTCATGGGCCCGCCAGCGTGCTCGTCACGACGACGAGCTGGACCACCGCCTCGCCGTCGCCGGCCTTGCCGCCGCTCGCCCCGGTTGCGTGGGCATTTCCGCCTCCCGAACGGGGGACCCAGCCGAGCTTGATCACCAGTGGCGAGCGCACGCCGGAGGCAGGAGGCGTGCATGCCCACGCGCCACCAACGGGAACGCGCGGCGCCGCATCGGCGCACACCACGCCGCGTCCGCCCGGCAGGCTGCCGGTGACGCGGCGGCTCCATTCCTCGACATCGCGCTGCTCGCGGCGCGAGGCGCAGTCCTGCCCGGTGCAGCCGTTGGAGAGCGGGTCCGTGCCACGCCCGGTAAAGGTGGCGGTATCGACGGCGCGGTAGCCGCCATCGCGCACGCGCGCCGCGTTGGCGCGCATGCGCTCGGCCATGTCATGGGCGAGCGACGAGGCGACGAGTTCGTAAGTGGATTGCTGCGAGAACCGCAGCGAGTTGGCGAGCAGGTTCGCCACGCCGAGCACACCGATGCCGAGAACGAGCACGGCCACCAATGACTCGATCATGGTGAAGCCGGTACCGATGCGCATGCGGCGCAGGGTCATGCGCGTGCCCTCCCGTGTTCACCGTGTCTGCAACACGGGTGTCACGAATCAGTCGGGGGGCGACGATGGTTTGCTACGACGTGCGCGCGGGGCGCCGTCGCGTCCGCGATTTAACCACTCCTGCCGGGCTTGCGGGACGACGTTGAGAATTCTTCAATCACTTCACGGAATTCCGACACATCCTCGAAACTGCGATAGACGGAGGCGAAGCGGATATAGGCGATCTTGTCGAGCTTGCGCAGTTCGCGCATCACGAGCTCGCCGACCTGGCTGCTCGGGATTTCCTTCTCGCCGAGGGCGAGCAGTTTCTCTTCGATCTGCGTGATGGCGAGGTCGATGGCCTCGGCCGAGACGGGACGCTTGCGCAGGGCCAGCCGCATGGAGTCCTGCAGCTTGGAGCGCGCGTAGTCGACGCGCGAGCCGTTCTTCTTCACGATGGCCGGGAAGAACAGTTCGATGCGTTCGTAGGTGGTGAAGCGGCGATCGCAGGTTTCGCAGCGCCGGCGGCGGCGCACGGTGTCGCCGTCCTCGGAGACACGGCTATCGAGAACCTGGGTATTGGAGTGACCGCAGAAAGGGCATTTCATGCCGGGCCGCCTGTTGGGTTGGGGGGCGTCCCTCTCCCCGCCAGGGGAGAGGGAAGGGACTGTCGCAGCTTAACCGTAAACCGGGAAGCGCTTGGTCAGCGCCGCCACCTGCTCGCGCACCTTGGCGATGTTCGCTTCGTCGTGCGGGTTGTCCAGCACGTCGGCGATCAGGTTGCCTACCAGGCGGGCTTCCTCTTCCTTGAAGCCGCGCGTGGTCATGGCCGGCGAGCCCAGACGCACACCCGAGGTCACGAACGGCTTTTCCGGGTCATTCGGAATCGCGTTCTTGTTCACGGTGATATGCGCGTCGCCGAGGATCTTCTCGGCTTCCTTGCCGGTGATCTGCTTGGCGCGCAGGTCCACGAGCATCACGTGGCTCTCGGTCTTGCCCGACACGATGCGCAGGCCGCGCGCGATCAGCGTCTCGGCCAGCGCGGCGGCGTTCTTCACCACCTGTTGCTGGTAAGCCTTGAACTCGGGAGTGAGCGCTTCCTTGAACGCGACCGCCTTGGCGGCGATCACGTGCATCAGCGGGCCGCCCTGGATGCCGGGGAAGATGGCCGAGTTGATGGCCTTCTCGTGCTCGGCCTTCATCAGGATGACGCCGCCGCGCGGACCGCGCAGGCTCTTGTGGGTCGTCGTGGTGACGAAGTCCGCGAACGGCACCGGGTTCGGGTACTCGCCGGCGGCGATCAGGCCCGCGTAGTGGGCCATGTCCACCATGAAGTAAGCGCCGACTGCCTTGGCAACCTTCGAAATACGTTCGAAGTCGATACGCAGCGCGAAGGCCGAGGCGCCCGCGATGATCAGCTTGGGCTTCTTCCCGTGCGCGAGCTTTTCCATCGCGTCGTAGTCGATGTCTTCCTGCGCGTTCAGGCCGTAGCTGACCACGTTGAACCACTTGCCGCTCATGTTCAGCGCCATGCCGTGCGTCAGGTGACCGCCCTCGGCGAGGCTCATGCCCATGATGGTGTCGCCCGGCTTCAGCATCGCGAAGAACACGCCCTGGTTCGCCTGCGAGCCCGAGTTCGGCTGCACGTTGGCGGCTTCGGCGCCGTAGATCTGCTTGATGCGGTCGATGGCCAGCTGTTCGACCACGTCGACATATTCGCAGCCGCCGTAGTAGCGCTTGCCGGGATAGCCCTCGGCGTACTTGTTGGTCAGTTGCGAACCCTGCGCGGCCATCACGGCCGGCGAGGTGTAGTTCTCGGAAGCGATCAGCTCGATATGGTCTTCCTGGCGCTGGTTTTCCTTCTGGATCGCGGCGAAGACCTCGGGGTCGATCTGGTCGATCGTAAAGCGGCTGCGTTCGAACATGGCGTCACTCGTCTGTAAAAAGGGAATTCAGAGGGCACCGATTGCAATTTACGTCACATTGCATCGGCAAATTCTGGAAACAGGCGTTGGAGAGTAGGGCGTGCGGGGAGGCAACGGCGTCCGTGCCAGAGATTCCGTTTCCAGACGGAACCGACGGCACAGGGCGCACCCTGCTTCCCATTCGCTGCCCAGGCGAGCGGCAGGCATGTTCGCATAGACTTCATAAAGCCTTATGCGGCATGCCAGAGAACTTGCGCTTCCTCGTGGTAGTGCCCACTGACTTCGCCAGTTGCGCAAGATGGAATGGTTGACGCGGATTTTACTGCTTCGCGCGCCGGTCTGCAAATGACCCCGCGCCGCGGCGCTTCCCGCCAGCCCGCTTCCCGCAAAGCCGCGCCGGTGCTGGCTCGCAACTTGCTGTTGCAAAGTCGTCTGCGGGTTAACCACGTATGAGCGCCGCACTCCGTTACAATGCCGCCCATGTCGATTTTCGTGTGGCCGCTGCGCGTGTACTGGGAAGATACCGACGCAGGCGGCGTGGTGTTCTACGCCAACTACCTCAAGTTTTTCGAGCGCGCCCGCACGGAGTGGCTGCGCTCGCTCGGCATCGAACAACAAAGGCTCGCCGATGAAGCCGGCGTGGTCTTCGTCGTACGCAGTACGGCCGTCGAATACAATGCGCCCGCCCGGCTGGACGACCAGTTGGAGATTCGCACGCGCGTGGAACGGGTGGGGCCGGCTTCGGTCCAATTCGCCCAGGAAGCGTGGCGCGGCGAGCTGCATCTGGCGGCCGGGTCGATTCGGGTGGGGTGCGTCGATAAGAGCACTTTTCGCCCGGCTCCGATTCCCAATCCCGTCCTAGAAACGATAAAGAAGACTCGATGAATCCGGTGACCGTCACGCAAGACCTGTCGATCATTTCGCTGGTATTGAACGCCAGCCTGCTGGCACAGGCCGTCATGGCACTGCTGCTGGTCATGTCCCTCTTCTCGTGGACCTATATTTTCCGCAAGCACCTGGCGCTGCGCGCCGCGCGCACGCAGACCGAGGGTTTCGAGCGGGACTTCTGGGCGGGCGGCGACCTGCAGGCGCTCTATAACAGCGCCGTGAACAATCGCCACAACACGGGCGCGCTCGAACGGATCTTCGAGTCGGGCATGGGCGAATTCCTGAAGGCGCGCGAGCGCAGCAACGACGCCGGCGCGCTGCTCGACGCGGCACGCCGCGCGATGCGCGCCGCGTACCAGCGCGAGATGGACGTCCTCGAGTCGCATCTGCCGTTCCTCGCGTCGGTCGGTTCGGTCAGCCCGTATATCGGCCTGTTCGGTACCGTGTGGGGGATCATGAACGCGTTCCGCGGCCTGTCGAACGTCCAGCAGGCGACGCTCGCCTCGGTCGCGCCCGGCATTGCCGAGGCACTGGTCGCCACGGCAATCGGCCTGTTCGCCGCGATTCCGGCCGTCATCGCCTATAACCGCTATGCCACCGAGATCGACCGCCTGGCGATCCGGTTCGAGAGCTTCATGGAAGAGTTCCTGAACATCCTGCAGCGTCAAACGCGCTGAGCCGGAGCTAACAGATATGGCAGCCATCCAGCGTCGCGGCGGCTCCCGCCGCCGGGCCAGCGCCGAGATCAACGTCGTGCCGTATATCGACGTGATGCTCGTGCTGCTCGTCATCTTCATGGTGGCGGCACCGATCGTGAACCCGTCCGTCGTCGATCTGCCGTCGGTCGCGAATGCCACGCCGCAACAGAAGGCGCCGCCGATCGTCGTGTCCGTGCACGAAGACGGCTCGCTGACCGCGCGCGGCAAGGATGCATCGGGCAAGACGTTCGAGAGCAAGCTCGACAAGCGTGGCCTGCTGGACTTCGTCCATCAGCGCCAGAACGAGAATCCGGACCAGCCGGTCGTGATCGCCGCCGACCGTGCCGTCAAGTACGAAGCCGTGCTCGACGTCATGTCCGTTCTGAAGGCCGACGGCGTGAAGCGCGTCGGCCTGATGGTGAAGTCCAAATAAGCGTCGCGTCCTCTCGTGGCCACTCTGTCCTCGCAACACCCGTCCTCGCGACCGCCGCGCAAAGTCCGCGCGGCCTATCCGTACGAGCCCGTCAAGGAACGCGGCACGCTGCCGTCTTTCCTGCTTGCACTGTTCATGCACGTGCTGCTCGGCATCGTGCTGTATTTCGGCGTGCACTGGCAGAGCAGCACCCCGGTCGGCGGCGAAGCCGAACTCTGGGAAGAAGTGCCCGACGTCGCGACGCCGCAGCCCGTGCCCCCGCCGCCGCCGCCGGTGGAGCAGCCACGCCCCGTGCCTGCGCCGCAGGTCCGCAGCAAGGCCGAAGAGGACGCCGATATCGCGCTGGAGCAGCAGAAGCGCAAGCTCGCGCAGGAGCAGGCCGCAAAGGAAGAGGCCGCGCGGCAGGACCGCCTGCGGCAGGAGCAGCAGCGCAAGGATCAAGAGCGCAAGGAGCAGCAGCGTCAGGACGAACTCCGCGCGCAGCAGGAAGCCCAGCGCAAGGACGACGCCCGCAAGAAGGCGCAGCAGGAACAACAGGAACAGCAGCGCCGCAAGGACGCCGACGAGAAGGCGAAGGCCGACGCCAAGGCCAAGGCCGATGCGAAGGCCAGGGCTGAAGCCAAGGCCGAGGCAGACGCCAAGGCGAAGGCTGATGCCGAAGCCAGGGCCAAGGCGGCCGACGAAGCGAAAGCCAAGGCCAAGGCCGACGCCGATGCCAAGGCCAAGCGCGAAGCCGCGGCCAATGCGCAGCGCAAATCCGAACTCGCGCGCCTGCAGGCGCTGGCCGGTGGCGGCGCGGCGGTCAGCGGCGGTGGCGTGGGCAATGCGAGCGGCTCGGGCGCGGGCTCGGGTGGCAAGGCGTCGCCCGGCTATCCCGATCGTGTCCGCCGAAAAGTGCTGCCGAACGTTAATTTTGGCGGCGATACGTCGAACAACCCGACGGCGACCGTCTCCGTTCAGCTGGCCCCCGATGGCACGGTGCTATCGGCGCGCGTGTCGCGCAGCAGCGGCAATTCCGGCTGGGACGATGCGGTCCTGCGCGCGGTGGAAGCCTCGAGCCCGCTGCCTCGCGACGAGGATGGCAAGGCGCCAGGCAGCATCACGTTGCAGTTCCGCCCCCGCAACTGAGGGGAAACCGAGGCGTTAGGTAGCTAAGCATATGATTTGCAACAGAATGCAACCTTCATCGCTGGGGATCGACACCGTCGCTACCATGAACGGTTGCCTGACGCAGCCGGCAGTGTGCAAGACGTACGCAAGCACGGGATGCGCCAGCCGCACCTTGTGCCTTGCTGGTCTTGCGCCTCGCCGAGCCCGATGAATCTTGATATCGACTTGAGGAGCAGCATGCGAAAGCTTTGGGTCCCAAACTGGCTGTCGGACCGTGCACTGATCGCCCGCGCACTGATGGCGTGGCTCGCCGCGGCATTGACCCTGACCGCGGGCATCGCGCACGCCCAGCTGAATGTGGAAATCGTCGGCGTCGGCTCGACGCAGTTCCCGATTGCCACCGCCAACTTCCAGGGCGAAGCGCAGGCACCGGTCAACCTCACCGCCATCATCCGCAGCGACCTCGTCAACAGCGGCCGCTTCCGTAACGTCGACCCCGCCGGCGCGACCGTCGCTGAAACCGCGAACGTCGACCTCGGCAGCTGGAAGGGCCGCGGCGCCGATGCCTTCGTGGCCGGCAGCGTGACGCCCGCGGGCAACGGCCAGTTCGAGGTGCGCTTCCGCCTGTACGACACGGTCAAGCAGCAGAGCCTCGGCGGCCTGGCCTTCACGGTCGGCCCGAACCAGCTGCGCGTGACCGCGCACAAGATCGCGGATTACATCTACGAGAAACTGCTCGGCGAGCGCGGCGTGTTTGCCACGCGCCTGTCGTACGTGTCGCGCGTGGGCAATCGCTACCAGCTGCTGATCTCGGACTCCGACGGCCAGAACGCGCAGGTCGCGCTGTCCAGCAACGAGCCGATCATCTCGCCGGCATGGTCGCCGGACGGCCGCCGCGTGGCCTACGTTTCATTCGAAGCGAAGAAGCCCGTGGTGTACGTGCATGACCTGGCCACCGGCAAGCGCGTGCTGGTCTCGAACCAGAAGGGCAACAACAGCGCTCCGTCGTGGTCGCCCGATGGCCAGCGCCTTGCCGTGGCCCTCTCGCGCGACGGCAACACGCAGGTGTACCTCGTGAATGCCGACGGTTCCGGCCTGCGCCGCATCTCGCGCAGCAGCGCCATCGATACCGAGCCGCAGTTCTCGCCGGATGGCCGCAGCATCTACTTCACCAGCGATCGCGGCGGCGCGCCGCAGATCTATCGCATGCCGGCAAACGGGGAAGAATCCGGTGCGGCACAGCGCGTGACCTTCAAGGGCAACTACAACGTCAGTCCGCGCCTCTCGCCGGACGGCAAGTACCTGGCCTACATCACGCGCGCGGGCGGCTTCAAGCTGCAGCTGCAGGACCTGTCGAACGGTGACGTGACGTCGCTCACGGATACCTCGAACGACGAGTCGCCGAGTTTTGCTGCCAACGGCAAGTACATTCTGTACGCCACTCGCGTGGGAGGCCGCGCGGTCCTGGCAGCGGTGTCGACCGATGGTCGCACCAAACAGGTTCTCTCCCTCCAGTCCGGCGAGGTTCGCGAGCCGTCCTGGGGTCCTTTCATGCAATAACGCAATAACAGAGGAGTAAATCGCCATGCCCCAAATGATGACCAAGACTCTCGCTATCGCCGCGCTGCTCGCGCTCGGCGCCTGCAGCTCCGGTGTGAAGCTCGACGACGCCGCCAAGTCCGGCGCCGGCACCGGCGGATCGGCAACCGATGGCCGCGCGGTGGCACCGGTGGACGTGTCGCGCGACCCGCTGAACGACCCGAACGGCCCGCTGGCCAAGCGCAGCGTGTACTTCGACTTCGACAGCTACACCGTGAAGTCGGATTACCAGAGCGTGCTGTCGGCTCACGCCCAGTACCTGAACGCCAACAAGAGCCGCAAGGTTCTGATCCAGGGCAACACCGACGAGCGCGGCACCAGCGAGTACAACCTCGCGCTGGGCCAGAAGCGCGCGGAAGCCGTTCGCCGTTCGCTGAACTCTCTCGGCGTGGCCGACTCTCAACTGGAAGCCGTGAGCCTGGGCAAGG